>CBFHQL010000005.1:0-35788 GCA_965658025.1 Flavobacteriaceae bacterium
CTAACCTTTGTTAAATTCCCTCTTAAAATCATAAACCAGGTTCTGTCGCATCTGCTAAAATTAAGCATTAAGTTTTAAACTAATTTAATTTTAGCAGATGCGACAGAACCTGTTGGAGAAAAGTAATAATAAATTTAGAAGAACTTCAAGTGATAATCAGCTCACAAGCATCGCTGCTGGGGTGTTTGGGTTGTTTACTGGGTTTGCTTTTAAGCGATAATTTATTTGTAAAAAATAAATTATGTTATCTTTGAGACTTAAACCAATTTAACAATGCGTTACTTCATATTAGCTTTTTTGCTGTTAGGGTTTTCAGCCTATTCTCAGCCCACGATTTCCAAACAAGTCATTGGTCCAGCAGGAGCCACTTTTGAAAATGGAAATAACAAACTCAGCTATACCGCAGGAGAAGTGGTGGTGGGCGCTATGACCGATGAAGACGGTAGCATACAGCTCGGAAATGGCTATTATCCGTCTTTGGATTTATCAACTTTAAATACAGAGTCACCTGAACTTCAATTACAAGTCAAGGTTTATCCAAACCCTACCAAAGAAGTGATTTACATCACCCACCCAACCGAACAATCCTTTGAAGTAAGGATTTCAGATGTAAGTGGAAAACAAATCCTGCAAACAGCACATCAAAAACAGCAGCCTTTAAACGTTCAAACACTTACAACAGGGACTTACTTTATAACAGTAACGACAAAAGAATCAAAACAAGCCAATACGTATAAAATCATCAAAAAATGAAAAAGTTTTACGCAATTCTATGTTTGGCCATAGCATCACTCACACAACTACAGGCCCAAGCTCCACAGGGGTTTAACTACCAAGCTACGGTTAGAAACAGCTCAGGAGACTTGATCGTAAATACCAATGTATATTTTAAGTTTAATGTGATACAAGGTTCTCAAACCGCAGTCCCTACATTCACAGAAACGCACTATGTGCCAACAGATGATTTAGGACAGGTCAACTTAGTTATAGGCCAAGGCACAGCCAATACAGGCACCTTCTCAGAACTCGACTGGTCACAAGGAAGTTATTACTTAGGCATAGAACTCAATACAGGCAGTGGTTATGTAGCTATGGGCACCACACAATTACTAAGTGTACCATACGCACTCTATGCAGAAAACAGCGGCAATATCACAACAACTACACCTAATTTAGAAACCGTACTTGCTGAAAATAATTCTGCAAATAATCAACAAATAAAAGACTTACAAGATCCAACAGAGGCTCAGGATGCGGTGACTAAAGCTTATGTTGACACGGAGGTTCTAAATAATGTCCAAAATATTGAACAAGTACTTACACAAGGAAATGATGCTAATGGGTTACAGCTGAAGGGAATAGCAGACCCTACTGATGCTCAAGATGCGGTGACAAAGGCTTATTTTGAAAACAATACTACAAGCTCAGGTTTAACACCAGGAAACAATGTAGGAGATATGCTTTATTGGGATGGGGAAAATTGGACTCAAATAAATGCCCCAGAAAACAATGCAACACTTAGATTTTGTGATGGACAGCTTACTTGGGGTGCTTGTAAAGCTGAAATTAGAATTTTTGATATTTATGATGGGTCTGCAATTAGATATTTAATTGAAACAAATGGTAGTGATGTGTATGATATCAGAGCTTACATTAGCCAAGAAAATTTAGTTCCTGATGAGAATGATACGGTAATTTTAGGATGGCCAGATGATGAGGGATATTATATGTATAAAACTCAAGAAGAATTATATTTAAGTTCTTCCCTAATCACAAATACAAATTATTACATAAGACTTAGAGTTGAAAGTAACCTGGGGATATCTTATTCAGATGTGGTGCAATACTCTTATACAGGATTAGATGTAGATAATGACTACGATGGCTATTCAGAAAACCAAGGCGATTGCGATGATAATAATGCTCAAGTTAACCCAGGAGTCACTGAAATCGAAGATGGCATCGACAATGACTGCGATGGAGAAGTTGATGAGGCCATAGTCTGTTCTGAATTACAGTTCAATCAGCCTAATGACTTAGCATTTTGTGATAACGGTAGTGAGGGTTATGTTAGTTTTGATTTAGAGAGCCAGACCACCATAATCTTAGGTACTGACCCATCAACCTTTACAGTTACCTACCATGCCACACAGTCTGATGCGGACAATAATACTGCTCCCTTGAGCAGTCCATTTACTAATACAGTGGCTTATGGCCAGACGATTTATGTTAGGATTCAGGAAACTGGGCTTCCAAATTGCTATGAAACAACAGAATTTTATGTGGAGGTCTATCCTGCTATTACTCCTACATTTGACCCAATTCCAGCTATTTGTGAAGGCGATTATAATCCATTACCCACAACAGATGTTAATGGTGTAACAGGAATATGGACACCTGCATTTGACTCGACTAGTACTACGACTTATACTTTTATTCCTGATACTGGACAATGTGTAAGCTCGATATCTCTGACAATTGAAGTAATTCCAACTCCACAGGTTGCTTCACTAATTTTTTTGGAATGTGATGATGACGGTACAGAAGACGGTTTAAATACTTTTGATATGAGTGGAGTAGCAGCGCAGGTGATAGGTGCTCAGACAGGTATGGTGGTGAGCTACCACCTTACACTAACAGATGCTGAGAACAACACTGCTGCTTTGGGGGACACTATAACAACGACCACACCGGACGAGCAAACTATATTTTTTAGATTGGAAAATACCCAGTCAGGTTGTTTTTCCATAGGCACAATAGACTTAGTTGTTTATCCTTTGCCATATGTAGACAACCAAGCTGTAGAGGTATTAAGTGATGAAGCCTTAGGTATTAATTTTGGTTCAAGTAGTTCAGTTTCTGATTTGAACTATGAAATTACAAGCCTCACTTTAAACGGCTTAACAGTTTCTGCTGGTGGAGCAGGTCTAGGTGGAGGCTTATCTGCAAGTGATTTATCTGATGACGCATTTTCTAATACTACATCATCTCCAATTGATGTAGTTTATACAGTAGTTCCATACTCATCATCGAATTGTATGGGTAGTCCATTTACAGTAACGGTAACAGTAAATCCTGCTTATGTTACGGACATAGACGGCAACACATATGATATTCTTACTTATGGCAACCAAGTGTGGACGGTAGAAAATGCTGAAATGGTAACATATAGAGACGGCACACCAATTCCACAAGTCACAGATGAGACAGAGTGGGGAAATCTTACCACAGGCGCTTGGTGTTATTATGATAACGACCCAACAAAAGGGAAACTATATAACTGGTATGCCGTAATGGGTATCTACGACTCAGCTTCATTAACAAATTCAGCACTTAGAAAAGAATTTGCTCCCGAAGGATGGCACGTTCCTTCAGATGCCGAGTGGACAACCCTTGAATACTATCTCATTGATAACGGTTACAATTACGACCAAACCACCACTGGAAACAAAATAGCCAAATCCATGGCATCTAGAACAGGGTGGAATCCTTCAGCAATTACTGGAGCAATAGGTAATGACCAAAGCTTAAACAACAGCAGCGGCTTTAACGCCTTTCCTGTGGGTTACCAAGGCGGCGCTGAGGGTATTTATACGTTTTTTTGGAGTTCCACTCAGAACAGCCCAACCTATGGTGCCATGAGTCGCATGTTGAGCAGTAGTGAGAGTGAATTATCCTCACCAAGCAGTCTAGAGCGAAACGGCTATTCAGTTCGTTTTGTTAGGGATTAAAAATCTTGACACTTGACTCTTTAAGGGGTTGCTAAAAGCAGCCCCGTCTTTTATAACAGCGCCGTTAGGCGCATAAAAATCAAACTCAATTTGGGTTTGATTTTTTTATTTTAATCAAAAAAATTATGCTCAGCAATTTGTATAGCTTTTGTTTTAATGGATGCTTTAATATAATTGTAAAATACCTTTTCGCTTTTGTGTCCTGAGATAACCATAATTTGGTGAGGAGGGAGACCAGCGTTATAAGCATTTGTGCAAAAGCTTCGCCGAGCTGTATGAGCAGAAATGAACTTATATTTTGGCTGAGAGTCTTTAATTTTTTTTCCACTAATGGTTCTTTCTACCACAAATTCTTGTTTTATATCTGCTTTGTTTGCAATAGACTTAATGTATTTATTTATATAATTTTGATGAATAGCAGGAGGGAAGCTACTATTTCTTTGTTTTAAAATTTCTAATATTTTTGAATTGATGGGAATGTAAACCTCTCCACCTGTTTTACTTTGCCTGAGATGAATAAATTTTTTGCCGTTTATAATAGATAATTTAGGAGATTTTAAAAATGTAATTAAATCTCCAATGCGTAGCCCTGTATATGCTGCAATAAGAAAAATATCTTTAACATCATTCTCAATCTTGCTGCTTGTTTTTACTTTTGAAATCGCAAGCAATTCTTGTTCATTGAGATAGGGATGATTAACTTCTTCTCTGAGCTTGGCAAAATATCTTCTTTTAAATTCAGTGTTATGATGAATTTTATTTTCATAAGCGTGACCAATAATTGTTTTAAGTTTTTGAATGGTAGTTCCTATGTAGTTTCTTGAATACCCTTTTTCATATCCAAATTGAATAAATTTATTGTAGAATGACTCATCAATATCTTCAAAACAGAAATTTTTGATGTTTTTCTTTTTAAGAAATCTAACCAAATAATTTCTACTGTTTTTATAGGTCTTAAGTGTACCCAATGTCAAGGGTTTATTTGAATATGAAGAGTTGTTGGTCTTATAATACTCTAAGTACCAATTAAAATAATCTAAAACCAAACCAGATTTGTGTTTTTCTTCCTCTGGATTTTGTTGCTCAATCTTCAAAATCTGTTTAATGGCGCTCTGACAAGACAATTGAGATAATTTATTTTGTCTTTCTAATGAAGCTATATCTCTTTCAATTTCGTTTTCAATTTCTCTTAACTGTTGATTGATAAATTGGAAATTTTTGATATCGTTTGGGGATTTTATTCTACCCTTTTTAGAATCCCAATATTTTTCAGAACCTAAATTGAAGTCTTGGCTGGTTGAGTAACGAACACGGATTTTTCTACCGTGTCTAAAATCCAATAAAATTGTATTCTTTTTCTTTCCTTTTCTGAGCTTAAAAGTTGTTTGCATTTTGACTTATTTTAATTTTTTTAAGTTAAAATGGTCAAACAAAAAAGGCAAAACGTTTGTCCACATTTTTGTCCACATATGTCAATATATGCGCCTTTTTGTGCATTTTTTTAACGAAAAACGCTAAAATAACGTCGAATTTTACTCTGATAGGTGTGAAAAGTGGCAAAAAAAATATTCTGCCGAGGTTCACAATTTATTTGCAAAGTTTATTCCAAGCAAGCTTAAAAAAGCTTGTTTTTTATCATCCATAAAATCAAAGCTTTTCTTATTTGTAGGTTATAATTTTGTGGAGTCTTTTCAAAAATATATCTTGCGTATGGTTATGATGCTTTACTCATCTGAACATTAAATTATCGATAAAAAGAATGAAAATTAAATCAATTTGTTGCATTGGAGCGGGTTATGTAGGTGGGCCAACAATGTCTGTCATTGCCCAGAAAAATCCACAAATAAAAGTCACCGTTGTTGATGTTAATGCAGATCGAATTGCTGCGTGGAATTGTAAAGATCTGTCTCAGTTACCAATTTTTGAACCCGGTTTAGACAAAGTAGTTGGCGAAGCTCGCGGCCGAAATCTATTTTTTTCTACAGAAGTTGATAAAGCCATTGATGAAGCAGAAATGATTTTTATTTCAGTCAATACCCCTACCAAAACTTATGGTGCTGGTAAAGGTATGGCGGCAGACTTGCAATATGTAGAGCTGTGCGCACGACAAATCGCCAAAGGTTCAAAATCCGATAAAATTGTTGTAGAAAAATCTACGCTTCCTGTAAAAACAGCAGAAGCCATAAAAGATATTTTGGATAATACCGGTAATGGAATTCATTTTGAAATTTTATCCAACCCTGAATTTCTAGCAGAAGGAACAGCAATTCAAGACCTTGAAGCGCCAGACCGTGTCCTTATTGGTGGAGAACCAACAGAAAGAGGGCAAGAAGCCATTGAGGTTCTGAAAAATATTTATGCAACTTGGGTTCCAGAAAGTCAAATTATTACAACGAATTTGTGGTCTTCGGAACTTTCAAAATTAACTGCAAATGCTTTTTTAGCGCAACGTGTATCTTCAATAAATGCGCTAACAGAATTGTGTGAAGCAACAGGCGCAAACATTACCGAAGTCGCCAACGCCATTGGAACCGATTCCAGAATTGGTTCTAAATTTCTTAAAGCATCTGTTGGGTTTGGCGGTTCTTGTTTTCAAAAAGACATTCTTAATCTTGTTTATATCTGTAAATCTTTGGGATTGAACCAAGCGGCAGATTATTGGGAACAGGTCATCATCATGAATAATCACCAAAGAACGCGCTTTGCAAACCAAATTGTGAAAGCACTTTATGGTACTGTTGCTGATAAAAAAATTGCATTTTTTGGTTGGGCTTTTAAGAAAAATACGAATGATACACGCGAATCGGCTGCCATTTATATTGCCGATAAACTCATAGAAGAACATGCTCAAATTCAGGTCTATGATCCCAAAGTTACGGCATTGCAAATGCAATCAGATTTGAATCATTTGAGCTCAAGATCTGAAACTGAAAATGTAAAATATTTAACAACGCATAGTAATCCCTATGACGCTATTGCTGGTGCACATGCTTTGGCCATCATTACAGAATGGGACGAATTCAAAACCTATGATTGGCAAAAAATATACGACAACATGAGTAAACCTGCATTTATTTTTGATGGGCGCAACCTTCTAGATCGATCAGCGTTAGAAGCTATTGGGTTTTCTTATAAAGGCGTCGGACAATAATTTTTACATGAAATGAAAACAAAAACAATTCTAATCACTGGTGCTGCAGGATTTATAGGATTTTACCTGTGTAAAAGTCTTATAGAGCAAGGACATTCTGTCGTTGGAATTGATAACATTAATGATTTTTATGATGTAAATTTAAAATACGATCGTCTCAAAGTTTTAGGGATTGATGCTTCCAATGCTAGCCAATGGAACACTTCTTCGCATAGTATTTTAAAGCATACGGACTTTACTTTTATCCGTTCAAAAATAGAAAATTCAGAAGCGCTAAATGAAATCTTTCAAAGTTATACATTTGATGTCGTTTGTCACCTTGCGGCACAAGTTAGCGTACGCTCATCTGAGAAACGTTCTGACGACTACATTGAAACCAATATAAAAGGGTTTTTAAACATTTTAGAATGTTGTCGAGAATACAGCATCACTAGACTGGTTTATGCTAGTAGCTCTAGTGTTTATGGCAATTCTGAAGATATTCCTACTCAAGAAATTGCATCCACAGACCAACCTATAAGTTTTTATGCCGCAACAAAAAAATCCAATGAACTCATGGCTCATGTCTATAGCCATTTGTATGGAATAGAAACTATAGGTTTACGCTTTTTTACAGTATATGGTCCTTGGGGACGTCCCGATATGGCCTTATTTCGATTTACGGATGCAGTCCTAAAAGGAAAATCAATAAATGTCTTCAACTATGGAAATCATATCCGTGATTTTACCTACATTGATGATATTATTGATGGAGTAGAGCGCACTTTGCTAAATACATCAAAAAATAAAGCGCTTTATAAACTGTATAATATTGGAAGTAGTCAACCCGTAGAGTTGTTAGATTTTATAGAAAATATTGAAGCAACTATGGGTGTCCAAACCCAACGAAAGATGCAACCACCTCAAGCAGGTGATGTACATCAAACTTGGGCTAATGTAGAAAATTTAAAAATAGATTACGGATATAAACCAAAGACAACTTTAAAACATGGTGTTGATGCTTTTGTTAAATGGTATAAATCTTATTACATATGAAAAAAATACTCATCACTGGTGGTGCAGGATTTATTGGTGCCCACGTCGTTCGATTGTTTGTCAATCAATACCCCAATTATCATATTTTTAATATGGATGCATTGACGTATGCAGGGAATTTGGAAAACTTAACCGATCTCGAATCTAAACCCAACTATACTTTTATCAAAGGAGACATCACTGACGAAAAGTTCATAAATCAGTCTTTTGAACACCATAAGTTTACCGATGTTATTCATTTGGCGGCCGAATCTCATGTCGATCGCTCTATTCATGACCCTTTGGCATTTGCTAAAACCAATATTTTGGGAACTATGATTTTGCTCAATGCATTTAAATCTTTGTGGGGGTCATCTTGGGCATCACATCGTTTTTATCATGTAAGTACAGATGAAGTTTATGGTACTTTGGGTGAAGAAGGATTTTTTCTTGAAACTACTCCCTACGATCCAAATTCTCCATATTCTGCTTCCAAAGCAAGTTCGGATCACTTTGTCCGTGCCTATGGCGAAACTTATGGGTTACCGTATGTAATTTCTAATTGTTCCAATAATTATGGGCCCAATCAATTTCCTGAAAAACTGATTCCTCTTTTTATTAATAATATTTTAGAACACAAGCCATTGCCTGTTTATGGTGACGGTAATTACACTCGTGATTGGTTGTATGTTATCGATCATGCACGTGCAATTGATATGGTTTTTCATCAAGGGGAGAATCATGAAACCTACAATATTGGTGGATTCAATGAATGGAAAAATATTGATTTGGTTAAAGAATTATGCCAACAAGTAGATCAAAAATTGGAGCGTACTCAAGGCACTAGTGAGGCCCTTATTACATTTGTAAAAGATCGTCCTGGGCATGATTTACGCTATGCTATAGATGCTTCTAAAATTCAAAATAATTTGGGCTGGACACCCTCTGTCACATTTGAAGAGGGATTGTCCAAAACAATAGATTGGTACCTCACTAACGAGAGTTGGTTGGATCATGTACGCACTGGGCAATATCAAGAATATTATAATAAAATAAACATTCAATGAAAGGAATTATTTTAGCAGGAGGTTCTGGTACAAGACTTCATCCACTTACGTTAAGTGTGAGTAAACAACTTTTACCTATATACGACAAGCCAATGGTATATTATCCATTATCGGTATTGATGCGTGCTGGAATCAAAGATATTTTGGTAATTTCTACCCCTCATGATTTACCTAAATTTAAGCATCTTTTGGGTGATGGATCCAACTTTGGCATCCAGCTTTCTTATGCAGAACAACCCTCACCAGATGGACTAGCCCAAGCCTTTATCATTGGAGAAACGTTTATTGGTTCAGATGATGTGTGTTTGGTTTTAGGAGATAATATTTTTTATGGTGCTGGGCTAGAAGATCTTTTAGGTTCTGCAGTAGAAACCGTCAAAAATGAACAAAAAGCGGTAGTTTTTGGTAGTTATGTCAAAGATCCTCAACGTTATGGTGTTGCGGTATTTGATGAAAAAAATAATGTCATTGACATTGAAGAAAAGCCCAAAGAACCAAAATCTAATTATGCCGTAGTTGGTTTGTATTTTTACCCCAATTCTGTAGTTGACATCGCCAAAAAAATCAAACCTTCTAAACGTGGAGAGTTGGAAATAACTTCCGTGAATGAAGCTTATTTACAGAAACAAAGTTTAAAATTAGAAGTGCTCAAACGTGGTTTTGCATGGTTAGATACAGGGACCCATGAAGCCCTTGCTGAAGCAACAGAATTCATTAAAGCTATAGAAAAAAGAACTGGTCAAAAAGTTTCCTGCCTTGAGGAAATTGCCCTAAATAATAGATGGATTTCATCTGAAAAATTAGGTCAACGTATCGCCAACCTTAAAGGGAATTATTACGATTATCTTAAAGGAATTTTGGACTAATTATTAAGCCGTAAGGTGTTTTAGTTCTTTGATTGTTTCTGTAGGGTTTTCGCTTCGGAATACAAAGCTTCCTGCAACCAAAACATCGGCACCTGCTTCTTTTAATTTTTGAGCATTTGCTGAGGTTACTCCACCATCTATTTCAATTTTTGTTGATGCGCCTTTTTTGTCAATCATAGCTTTCAGCTGCTGTACTTTGTTGTACGTATTTTCAATAAAACTTTGCCCACCGAATCCAGGATTTACACTCATGATACACACCAAATCAATATCTTGAATGGTATCTTCCAAAACATTGACGTTTGTATGAGGATTGAGCGCAACACCCGCTTTCATTCCTTCCGATTTTATGGCTTGAAGTGTGCGGTGCAAATGCGTACAAGCTTCATAATGTACCGTGAGAATATCACTACCAAGCTCTGCAAAGGTTTTAATATAACGATCAGGATCTACAATCATTAAATGAACGTCAACTGTTTTTTTTGCATGTTTTGTAATGGCTTTTAATACAGGCATTCCAAAAGAAATGTTGGGCACAAAAACACCATCCATGATGTCTATATGAAACCAATCGGCTTCACTGTTGTTGACCATTTCGATATCGCGTTGAAGGTTGGCAAAATCGGCAGCAAGAATAGAGGGCGCAATTAAAGATGAACTCATAATTTTAATTTAGTATAACAAAAATAGAACAAAAAATAAACCCCTGCCAATGGGCAGGGGTTTTGTTATTAACCAAGATAGGTTTTTAGTATTTTACTTCTTGAAGTGTGTTTTAACCGTCGAATCGCTTTTTCTTTAATTTGGCGAACACGTTCTCTAGTTAGGTCAAAAGTTTCTCCAATTTCTTCCAGAGTCATAGGGTGCTGGTTACCAAGACCAAAATACAGCCGAATGACGTCGGCTTCTCGTGGGGTAAGGGTTTCTAATGCACGTTCAATTTCTGTTCTTAAAGATTCGTGCAATAATTCTTTATCTGGGTTTGGTGATTCTCCAGAGCGTAATACATCATACAAGTTGGAGTCTTCACCTTCAACAAGTGGAGCATCCATTGAGACATGACGACCAGAATTTTTCATCGATTCTTTCACATCATTTATGGTCATGTCCAATTCTTTCGCAATTTCTTCAGCACTTGGTGGGCGCTCGTGTGATTGCTCTAAAAATGCGTAGGTTTTATTGATTTTATTGATTGAACCAATCTTATTCAATGGCAAACGTACAATTCTTGATTGCTCCGCAAGTGCTTGCAGAATAGACTGACGAATCCACCATACAGCATATGAGATAAACTTAAATCCACGTGTTTCGTCGAAACGTTGTGCGGCTTTAATAAGACCAAGATTTCCTTCATTGATTAAATCTGGAAGTGTAAGTCCTTGATTTTGATATTGTTTAGCAACAGAAACTACAAAACGAAGGTTGGCTTTTGTCAATTTTTCTAGTGCAATTTGGTCACCAGCTTTGATACGTTGTGCCAACTCTACTTCCTCATCGGCAGTGATTAAGTCAACTTTTCCAATCTCTTGAAGGTATTTGTCCAACGAAGCGGTTTCCCTGTTGGTAACTTGTTTTGTAATCTTGAGTTGTCTCATGTTTGCTTATTTTTTAAAAATTATTTTGGTCTCATTATGTTATACGTTGAAAATGAAATAAATGTTACAAAAAAAGCCGTTTTATTTTCAAAACGGCTTTTTTATATGTTAAAGATTAGTTTTTTTGACTAATCTCTTTTTGGTCTTCTGTCATTACGACGGTTGTCGCGACCTCTATTGTTCGGTTTTCTATCTCTTGGCGGACGTTCTACAAAACCTTCTGGTTTTGGAAGAAGTGCTTTACGTGAAACTTTTTCTTTACGAGTTCTGGAGTCAATACCAAAATATTTCACATCAAAAACATCACCCATATTGACAACATCAGAGACATTTTCTGTACGTTCCCATGCCAATTCACTTACGTGGAGTAACACTTCGTTTCCTGGTGCTTCAAGGTATTCTACCACAGCGCCAAAATCGAGCATTTTTATGACTTTTACTTCATAAACACTACCAACTTCTGGCTTAAACATCAGTGCATCTATTTTGGCTAAAACAGCATCAATCCCATCTTGATCTGTACCTAAAATCTCAACAATTCCTTCTTCAGTTACAGGATCTTCATTGATTACAATGGTTGTTCCTGTTTCTTTTTGAAGTTCTTGAATCACTTTACCACCTGGGCCAATAAGCGCTCCAATAAATTCATTTGGAATAATGCGGGTTACCATTTTAGGTGCATGGGCCTTAACATCTGCTGCAGGAGCTTCAATTGTATCAGTAAGTTTTCCTAAAATATGAAGGCGTCCATCACGAGCTTGTTTTAGTGCATTGACTAAAATCTCGTAGGATAATCCTTTTACTTTGATATCCATTTGACATGCTGTAATCCCATCTGCAGTTCCTGTGACTTTAAAGTCCATATCACCGAGGTGATCTTCATCACCTAAAATATCAGACAGTACCGCATATTTTCCAGAATCGGCATCGGAAATAAGTCCCATTGCAATTCCAGAAACTGGTTTTTTCAATTGTACACCAGCATCCATTAGCGCCATTGTTCCAGAGCAAACAGTAGCCATAGAAGACGATCCGTTGCTTTCCAAAACTTCACTTACTACTCGAACAGTGTATGGACAATCTTCAGGAACCATACCTTTTAGAGCACGTTGTGCCAAGTTTCCATGTCCAACTTCACGACGAGACGTTCCTCGAATGGGACGAGCTTCACCAGTTGAAAAAGGAGGGAAGTTATAATGCAAATAAAAGCGTTCTTCACCTTCATGTGATGGCATATCGATTTGATTGGCATCTCTAGAAGTTCCAAGGGTTACTGTAGCCAGTGCTTGAGTTTCTCCTCTTGTAAAAATTGACGAACCGTGTGTAGATGGTAAATAGTCTACTTCACACCAAATTGGTCTGATTTCATCTGTTTTTCGACCATCAAGACGAAGCCCTTCGTTGAGTGTCAAATCGCGTACAGCAGCTTTTTCTGCTTTGTAGTAATATTTTGAAATTAATCCATCATATTCTTCTTGTTCTTCTTCAGAAAAAGAAGCTGTAATTTCTTCTTTTATTTCAGAGAAAGCAGCACTTCTTTCGTGTTTTGAAGAACCTGCTTTGGCTACAGCATAAACCTTATCATAGGCCATGTCGTGTATTTTTTGTGCTAAGTCTTCATCGGTACGTTCTGGTTCGTATTCACGAACTTCTTTTTTACCAAATGCTCGGGCCAATCGTTCCTGAGCAGCACATTGAACTTTGATGGCTTCATGTGCAAACTTGATGGCTTCCGTCATTTCTTCTTCAGAAATTTCATCCATTTCACCTTCAACCATCATTACAGAGTCTGCAGAGGCACCAATCATCATATCGATATCAGATTCTGCGAGTTGTGCTCTAGTAGGGTTTATGATGAATTCTCCGTTGATACGCCCAACTCTAGCCTCAGAAATGGCACATTCAAATGGGAAATCAGAAAGTTGGATGGCTGCAGATGCAGCTAAACCAGCCATAGCATCTGGCATGACATCTTCGTCGTGAGACATCAATTGAATCATCACTTGAGTTTCTGAGTGGTAATCTTTTGGAAACAATGGACGTAATACGCGGTCTACAAGGCGCATGGTGAGAACTTCACCATCGCTTGGTCGTGCTTCTCTTTTGAAGAAACCACCAGGATAGCGTCCTGCTGCTGCAAATTTTTCACGGTAATCTACGGTGAGTGGTAGAAAATCTACATCTGCTTGTTTGTAATTTGAAACTACAGTACAGAGCAACATACATTTGCCTGATTGTACCACTACAGAGCCATGGGCTTGCTTGGCGAGTTTCCCTGTTTCGATGGAGATTTCTCTTCCATCGCCGAGGTCGATGACCTCTTTAAATACTTTTGGAATCATATTTTTTAATTCTAATTAAACATTGGTGTTGTGTTGTTGTTGCGTGGTGTGACCAATGAAAAACTTTAATTAGCTTCTTCTATATGTAGACACCTAATTTTAAGTGTCGGATAATCAAAAAAGAGGCCATATGGCCTCTTTTGTAAGTATTATTTTCTTAATCCTAATTCTTTAACAATAGCACGGTATCTCAAGATATCTTTTTTCATTAAATAATCTAATAGAGAACGGCGTTTTCCTACAAGCTTTACAAGCGAACGCTCGGTGTTAAAATCTTTTCGATTTTGCTTAAGGTGTTCTGTTAGGTGATTGATTCGGTGTGTGAAAAGAGCAATTTGACCTTCGGCAGAACCGGTGTCTTTGGCGTCTTTTCCGTGTTTTTTAAAGATTTTCTCTTTAGTTTCTTTTGTTAGGTACATTCCAATATTTATTTAAATCATTTTTATGCGTGGATTCTGGCGCTCAGAATCGAGGGGCAAATATAAGAAATTCGAGTGATATAATAATTATTTTGTAAGAATTATGCTCTTAAGGGTTGATTCAAGATCAAATCGATGTATTGATTCACCTTATCTTTAAGATGTTCTCGGTGGGTAATAAAATCTAAAAAGCCATGCTCTTGAACAAATTCGGCGGTTTGAAAGCCTTCAGGAAGTTCTTTTCCAGTCGTATCGCGAACCACACGAGGTCCAGCAAAGCCAATCAATGCGCCTGGTTCACTAATGTTGATGTCGCCAAGCATAGCAAATGAAGCGGTTGTCCCACCAGTTGTGGGGTCTGTACAGAGAGATATGTAAGGAATTCCTGCTTCGGACAATTGTGCTAGCTTTGCAGAAGTTTTTGCTAATTGCATCAGTGATAATCCTGCTTCCATCATTCGTGCTCCTCCAGATTTGGATATGATCATGATGGGGATTTTTTTCTTTAGCGCATAATCTGCAGCACGAGCAATTTTTTCACCAACAACACTTCCAACAGATCCACCAATAAAACTAAAATCCATACAAGCAACAACGAGGTCTTTTCCTTTGGATTTACCTACTACTGTGCGTACAGCATCTTTAAGATTCGTTTTTTTGTAGGCGGCTTCTAAACGATCGGTGTATTTTTTCTTATCTGAAAATTTTAAAGGATCTTTTGAAGTGATTTTTGGGTTGAGTTCTTTGTATTTGTTGTCATCAAACAAAATATTGAAGTATTCTGCACTTCCAATACGGACATGGTATCCATCTTCAGGACTAACAAAGAAGTTCTTTTCTAATTCTTCGGTCTCGATGATTTTTCCTGTGGGCGACTTGTACCACAATCCTTTTGGTGTGTCACGTTTTGCCTCCGTAGGAGTTTGAATACCTTTGTCTGTTCTTTTAAACCACGCCATTTTGTCCTAATTGATTTAGAATGAAAAACAAATTTAAGGATATTTTTTTACAATGTATTTACATTATTCAAATCCTCAAATGCTTTTTTGAGACGTTCACTAAAAGTTTGCTCCCCTTGTCTCAACCAACGTCTTGGGTCGTAGTATTTTTTGTTTGGAACATCTTCACCGTCTGGATTTCCAATTTGTGAAGCCAAATAATCTTGATTTTTCTTAAAATCGTCACGAACACCTGTCATGAATGCATATTGCAAATCGGTATCGATGTTCATTTTGATGACTCCATATCCAATTGCTTCGCGAATTTCTTCTACAGTTGATCCAGATCCTCCATGAAATACAAAATCGATATGATTTTCTGATACACCATATTTTTCGGTAATGTATTCTTGAGAATTTTTTAGAATTTTTGGAGTGAGTTTTACATTTCCTGGCTTGTATACACCGTGAACATTACCAAAAGCTGCTGCGATGGTAAATTGATCGCTCACTTTACTAAGCTCTTCATATGCATAAGCCACTTCTTCGGGTTGTGTGTATAATTTAGAAACGTCTACATCGCTATTGTCTACACCATCTTCTTCACCACCTGTAATCCCCAATTCAATTTCGAGCGTCATGCCCATTTTGGACATTCTCTTTAAATATTCTTTACAGATTTCAATGTTTTCTTCGAGTGGTTCTTCAGAAAGGTCTATCATGTGAGAGCTGTATAGAGATTTTCCGGTTTGCTCAAAATGTTTTTCCGAGGCATCCAATAAACCATCAATCCAGGGTAATAATTTTTTGGCGCAGTGATCGGTATGAAGAATGACAGGAACTCCATAGGCCTCTGCCATTTCATGAACATGTTTTGCCCCTGCAATAGATCCTGCTATTGCTGCTTTTTGGTCTTCGTTTGAAAGTCCTTTTCCAGCATTAAATTGTCCACCACCATTAGAAAACTGAATAATTACCGGTGCGTTAAGCGCTTTTGCGGTTTCAAGAACGCTATTGATGGTATTTGATCCAATTACATTTACTGCAGGTAGTGCAAATCCTTTTTCTTTTGCGTGTTTAAAAATCTTTTGAACTTCACGTCCAGTGGCTACGCCAGGTTTTATTGAGTGACTCATTTTTGATGGTTTTTAAATTTTGCCAAAAATACTAAAATAAATTGCCATATGTTAAAATTTTAACACGACTTATCATCAAATTTGTACGAAAACGTTTGAGATAAATTTATCCTTAAAAAGGATAATTGATACCAAAATTGTACACCGCATTACTGAAGTTGAAATCGCGAAACCAGCGTTTACTTTTTTCATATGCAGGATTGTATGTTTTGAATCCAGTATCCAGTCTTAGAATAAAAAATCCGAAGTCGTAGCGCAATCCAAATCCAGCACCTAAAGCAATGTCATTTAAAGAACTGAAGCTATCAAAAATTGCTTTTGGATCTTCGACATCGTCAAGAACATTCCAAATATTTCCAGCATCAACAAAAAATGCACCATTAAGGTTGCCAAACAAATTGTAACGATGCTCCAGACTAAATGCAATTTTTAGGTTTGCTTCATTGAATTCGTTATTGTTGTCCGAGCGCCCTGGCCCTAAGTTGTAGGCCGTCCACGCACGGTTGTCATTCGATCCACCAGCAAAAAAACTTTTCGAAAAAGGAATAGTCTTAGAATTCCCCAAAGGGAGTGCTATACCCATAAAGCCCCTAAATGCGAGTACATTGCTACGGCCTAAATCCCAAAGTTTAATGTAATCTATTTCTGTTTTTGTGTATTGCGAAAAGGCAACATCATTGACTTCAAATTCACCATTCTCATTTTTCTTTAGATCCAACAAATCTGCAGCACCATTGAGAAGGTTTCCTGCAAGCTCAAGTTTCAGACGAAAAATCGAAAAATCAGTGTCAAAATTATTTTCTCTAGTGTCTTTAATTAGATTGAAATTACTAGCAAGAATAAGGTTGTTTTGAATTAATCGATTTTTACGTTCTCGTATATTTCTAACCGTTTGATAATCATTGGGGTTGGTATTTTGAAAATTCGTATCGGAGCTTACTGTCCCAATAAAATCGTCAGCTTTGGTAATGTCAAGCGTATTTGATCCATCAGGATTTGAGATTAAAAATTCAGCAGGAGTCGGATAGCTGTTAAGCGCAATACTTTCTAGACGATCGAAAGAATTTTGATATACACTAAAATAGTTTCCAGGGTTTAGATTTCTAACGTATTGAAGATTGAGAAGATCTAGGGTATTGGTCGTGTTTTTTGATGGAAGCCAGTTGTAGCTTAAACGTCCATTTAGTGTTCGTTTGTCTAAACCAATATTTTTTTGACTTGTAAAACCAGTACTCAATTGTGTTGTGGGTGACATGAATTTGGGGATGATTTTTTCAGTGTTGAAAGGAAAAAACAATCTTGGGATATTGAGTTTTATATCTGCACCAAGCTCATTAATGTCAAAGAATTGATCATCAGATTTGGCACCATCTTTTGAAGCACCTATTGCCCCTAAAGCGGATATTTCTAAGGTTTCGGCACCCCTAAAAATGTTACGAATTAAAACTCCTGTACTGAACGATAATCCAATTTTTTGGATGTTACTTTGCGACACATTAAAATCAAATCCTAAACCATATTTTTTTCTTGGATTAAGATAAATATTTGCTGTAAGTGTGGTGTCATTTTTATTTTCTACGTACTCAATGTTTGGATATTTAAACGAGTTGAGCTGACTCAAATAACTATAGGTACGTGTTCTATCCAAGTCGCTGTACAAGTCTCCTTTGTTTATTAATACTGCATTTGTTATAGCTTTTGGTCTATATTTTAATTCACCATAATTGTAAAAATTGAAATTGTCGTAAGTCGCAGTTTTGGTTGGGGTAGCCGCATTTCTGTTTTGAAATGACGCATCAGTAAAAATATTAACTTCCTTTATTCGATACACATTGAAAGGTTCGCGCGTTGTACTGTCTTGACTTCTTATTGCTCTGTTAGGGATATTAATTTTGACGTCTACATTATGGTCGGTTCCAATCGTGTCATTTTTGAAGCTTATATAATCTTGTGAGAAGTGGTATACTCCCGAATTTCTAAATTTTGTAGTCAGTCTGTTTCGTTCATTTTTAAAATTTACGATATCAAACTGTTCGCCTTTTTTTAATAATGATTTTGCTTTGGCGCTTTCGTATAATGTATCCAAAACAGGACTTTCAATCTTAGTTTCAACCGCTCGAATCTCATAGGGTTTCCCCGTAGTGATGTTGTACGACAACGTTGCTCGTTTGTTTCCTAAAGTATCAACAACAAAATCAATTTCTCTATCAAACCATCCTTTTGAAAAGTAATAACGTTCAAGATTGAGTTTTGTTTTTTTTATTTTTATGCTATCCAAAATACTTGGTGCTTCGCCAGTATTTTTTAACCAGCTATTGAATCCAAGCGATGATTTTTTTATTTGATTAAGTTGTTTTTTTGAAAACTTTTTGATCAGTCGTTCTCTTCGTTTTGGACGTTTGTTGAGCCATGATTCAAAAATGGAGTCTTTATTTGGACGTGCAAAATTGTAAATATGAAGACGAACAGGAATGCCAAGAATTCTACTGTTCGTTTTTTGAAATGAAAGTTTAGATAATGCTTCAGATTTTGTGGTTTTCCCATTCACCACAAAGGAATTTTCTACCAACAAATGCTCCTTTTCTCCAACTCTTTTGACAGCGTTACATGCGGTGCAGATGTAGGCAATAAAACAAATAAAAAATATTTTTTTTAGCGAATCCTTCAACAAGACGTAAATAAAATTTAGATTTATACTCTAAAATGAATTTAAATCAAATGTACATTTTTTAGATGTTAACTAAAAACCAATCCAAACGAATCCTCAGATTACACAAAAAAAAATTTCGCACCCAAGAGCAAATGTTTGTAACAGAAGGTATTAAGGTTACCCAAGAATTTTTGGATGCAGATTATGAATTGGTTGAAGTTTTCTCTACAGATTTGAGTTATGCGCAATACTCAAATGCTTTTGTACATATTTCCGAAAATGAATTATCATCAATCAGTACACTAAAAACCCCTAACAAAGTTTTGGCTATTTTTCGTATTCCGGCACCAAAGCCAGTGGACGATTCAAGTTTGATTTTAGCTCTTGATGATTTGAACAATCCTGGAAATTTAGGTACAATTATTCGGCTTTGCGATTGGTTTGGTGTTCGAGATTTGGTGTGTAGCCCAGCAACAGTCGATTGTTATAATCCCAAAGTTGTACAATCTGCAATGGGTTCGCACACTCGTGTAAACATCACTTACTCAGCGTTGGAGCCACTTCTTTCTTTAAGTGCAAATGCTATGGGAACTTTTATGGAAGGGACATCTATTTATGCAACAAGTCTTCCAAATTCTGGAGTGTTGGTGTTGGGCAATGAAGCTAATGGAATTTCAGAAAATCTAAACTCTTTTCTCGATACTAAACTGACTATTCCAAGATTTGGGCCATTCAAAAAAACAGAAAGTTTGAATGTAGCCAATGCTGCTTCTATTATTTTGAGTGAATGGAGACGGCAGTCTATTGAAATGTAAAATTCAAGAAAAAGCCCCGTGTTTGCATCTGTTCGATATTCTTTGTCCAAGGACTATTAGGGTCAAAATCTGGAACATGCTCATCTTTCAGTGAAAAGATTCCTCGAAGTGAAGGCGTGAATTTGAACCAAGTAAAATAGATGTCAATCCCCAGACCAAGTTCATAAAACAAATTATTTTTGGTCATTCTAAAATTTCCTTTGCTGTTGTCGTCAGGATTATCTTCATTACTGGACAAATTGATGGCTGTTGAAATACCTCCAACTATAAAAGGTTTGATGTTATTGATGCGTTTTGTGGAAATTTTTATGAGTAATGGAATATGAATGTATGTAGAACGCAATTCGCGTTCAAGGTCTTTTTCCTCAAATACCAATCCGTCAAAATAAGTATCACTATAGCTTAGTCTTCTATTGGACATCACAAGCCCTGGTTCTAAACGCACATCAAAATAATCATTGATTCTTACGTTGCCTATCAAACCGACATTGAATCCCACAGATTTCAAAACCTGGATATCCTTTACGTTGGATTTGTAGTCTATGTTGAAGTCATAATTGTTAAACCCCAAGAAATATCCGTAAGATAAAGGTGCTTTATCGAAATTTTCATTATTCAACAAACGTTCTTTTGTAAACAGTTGTGCTTCGGAATGAAATACGAAGATGCACAAAAAAACAAAAGAGATTAGGTGTTTTATTTTCATTGTTTCGATGCGGTATAAATTGTTGCGACTCCGAATGTTTGTGGCAACGATCTTGTAGATATAAACCCAGTTTTCTTTAAAATATTGTTGAACGCTTTTCCGTAAGGGAATTTTGCCGCCGATGAACTCAAATAACTGTAGGCATCTTTATCTTTAGAGAATAATTTTCCTATGATTGGGAGTAATATTTTAGTATACAAAAAGTAGCCTTGTCGGAACGGAAATTTCGTTGGCACAGAAGTTTCCAAAACTACAAAAACGCCATTTGGTTTTAGAACCCTCAGAATTTCAGCCAAACCAACTTCGAGGTGTTCAAAATTTCGAACACCAAAAGCAACTGTTATGGCATCAAAACTATTATCGTCGAAAGGCAAATTTTCAGAATCGCCTACAACCATATCAATGGTATTGTCTAGCTTTTTGGCTGTGATTTTTCTGCGTCCTACATCTAGCATACCTTCGCTAATATCCAATCCAATAATTTTTTTTGCATTGGTTTGCGTCAAATTGATAGCCAAATCTCCAGTTCCAGTAGCAATATCCAAAATAGATTCTGGATTTTTATCAGCAACAATTTGAACCACTTTTTTGCGCCATTTTATATCAATACCAAATGAAATCACACGATTCAATCCATCGTATTCATTTGAAATAGTATCGAACATTTTGGCAATTTGTTCCTTTTTGGAAAGTGAGCTGTTTTTGTACGGGGTTATCTTTTTGGACATGTAAACAAAATGAAATGTATAGTTTTCGCCTTGCAAAGAAATACAATTCATAGACAAATCCCTAAAAATAACGTATATTTGCATCGCTTTTTAACTAATAATTAATGAAAATTATTATTGCCGGCGCTGGAGAAGTCGGATTTCACTTGGCAAAGCTTTTGTCCTATGAATCTCAGGAAATTACGCTAATTGATTTAGACAAAGAACGCCTAGTTTATGCAGAAACGCACTTGGATATTAAGGTTGTCAAGGGCGATATTACTTCTGTTTCAGTTTTGAAAGAATCTAATATTACTAATGCCGATTTATTTGTATCTGTAACGTCCTCTCAAACATCCAATATTACGTCTTGTGTATTGGCCAAACAATTGGGTGCAAAGCGAACTATTGCAAGAATTTCCAACACAGAGTTTATCGCTTATAAAGATGAAATTGGTTTTGAAGCATTGGGTATAGATGAGCTTATTTCTCCTGCATCTTTGGCGGCTTCAGAAATAGAATTGTTGCTTAAACAATCTGTTTTTAATGATACTTATGCTTTTGAAGACGGTGCGCTAACCATGTTGGGTTTAACACTTTCTGCTGATGCATCGATTGTTGATAAGCCAGTAAAAATTGCAGCTCAACTTTTGTCGGATATTCATTTTATCCCTATTGCTATTCAACGCTTTGGTTCGCATCTTACGATTATTCCAAGAGGGGATACCGTTTTTAAAGAAGGTGATCGTGTGGTTTTTATGACTTCGAAGGGTGGTGATGAAGAACTGTGTAAACTCACTGGAAGACGAAAAACACCAATAAAAGATATTATGATTTTGGGTGGTGGGCAAATTGGTACAATCACTGCAAATGATTTGTCCAATAGTGATTTCAATATCAAAATTGTAGAACAATCTAAAGAACGTGCTGCAGAGTTGGCCGATCAGCTTCCAGAAGCGTTAGTCATAAACGGTGATGGAAGAAATGTAGAGTTGTTGGAAGAAGAAAATTTTAGTGCTATGGATGCTTTTATCGCCGTAACCGAAAATTCAGAAACCAACATAATGTCCTGCTTAGTCGCAAAGTCGAAAGGGGTAAAAAAGACCATTGCTTTGGTCGAAAATATGGACTATTTTGCATTGTCACATTCGATTGGGGTGGATACACTCATCAATAAAAAATTACTCGCTGCCAACAGTATTTTTAGATATGTTCGCAAAGGAGAAGTTGTGGCCATGACCAAGCTCACAAATATGGAAGCCGAATTATTGGAATTCGTCGTAAAACCAACTTCAAAAATTTGTGATCAATACATTAAAGCGATTGATTTTCCCAGAGCCGCAATTATTGGTGGAGTCATCAGAAATGAATCTGGAATTATTGCATTGGGCGACTTCAAAATCGAGCCAGGCGATAGAGTAGTGGTTTGCTGTTTGCCAGAAGCCATAAAAAAAGTAGAAAGCCTCTTCTTCTAACCATTCAATATGAAACAAAAACATAAAATCATTATCCACTTTTTTGGTCTTTTACTTCTTTTCAATGGTGGATTTATGTTGCTTGCTTCTTTGTTGAGTTTTTTCTATAAAGATAGCGTTACGCATCAATTGTTTGTTTCAGGATTATCGGTTTTAAGCGTTGGACTTTTGGTGATGCTTTTTACAAAAAATCATTCCAAAGAAATGACCAAGCGTCAGGGGTATATTGTGGTAACTTTTGGTTGGATTGTTATGGCACTTTCGGGTACAATACCTTACCTTTTAACAGGTTCAATTACAAATTTTACCAATGCTTTTTTTGAAACCATTTCGGGTTACACAACAACGGGTTCAACCATTTTGAATGATATTGAAGCTCTGCCCCAAGGGGTTTTGTTTTGGCGAAGTTTAACACATTGGATTGGCGGTATGGGGATTATTGTTTTGGCTGTAGCGATTTTACCTTTGTTGGGCATTGGAGGGATGCAGCTTTTTGCTGCTGAAGCACCTGGCCCGGGCAACGATAAACTTCATCCCAGAATTACGGATACCGCAAAAAGATTGTGGCTTATTTATGTCGGTTATACTGCCGCAGAAACACTTTTTTTGTCGCTCGCTGGGATGTCTTTCTTTGATGCTTTAAACCATTCCATGAGTACGCTTTCCACAGGAGGGTTTTCAACTAAAAATGCAAGTTTGGCCTATTGGAACGATTCACCAATGATTCAATATATTGTAGTGTTTTTTATGTTTTTGGCGGGAACAAACTTTGTGTTGAGTTACTTTGGATTTAAAGGTAAGTTTTTAAGAATATTTAAAGATGAAGAATTTAAACTTTATGCCAAGTTTATATTAATTTTTACTACGATTACTGCGGTTATAATTTATGTGCATTCGGTTTTTTATGATGTTTCATCACCTAACTATCCCATGGTGTTTGGAGAGGTTGAAGCCAGTATTCGCCATGCGCTGTTTCAAGTGGTTGCTATTGTTACTACCACAGGTTTTGTGAGTGCCGATTTTGCTATTTGGCCTCATTTTTTGGTTGTATTTTTCTTTGGATTAATGTTTCTTGGAGGGTCTTCAGGGAGTACATCTGGAGGAGTAAAAGTTGTGCGTCACCTAGTCCTTATCCGTAATGGATTTTTAGAGTTTAAAAGGTTTCTTCATCCTAATGCCGTACTACCAGTCCGTTACAATTCTAAAGCCGTTTCAGGTGAGATTGTGTTCAATGTTTTGGGCTTTTTTATGCTTTATATGCTGTCATTTATTATTGGAGCACTTGGCTTTGCGTTTATTGGCTTAGATTTTGAGTCTGCCGTAGGTGTAGCCGCTTCAAGCTTAGGAAATGTTGGTCCAGCACTAGGCGATTTTGGTCCAGCAGAAAACTTTAGTAAAATGCCACAAATAGGCAAATGGTGGGGAGCTTTTCTTATGCTTATCGGACGTTTAGAACTCTTTACGGTTCTAATTTTGCTGACTCCTTTTTTCTGGAAAAAATTGTAGTGAGAATTTAGCTACTCAATGCATTTTTTATCCGTTCGACTGCTTCAATAATTTGATCTTGAGATGCTGCATAAGATATTCTAATGCAGTTTGGATTTCCAAAAGCTTCACCCGTAACTGTAGCAACTAAAGCTTCTTCTAACAGAAAAAGTGATAGTTCTGTGGCATTATTTATTTGTTTCCCTTTAAATGTTTTTCCAAACAATGCCGAAACATCGGGGAATACATAAAAAGCACCTTCTGGAGTATTGCAAGAAAATCCGTCAATATCTTTGAGTAAGTCTAAAATAAGATCACGACGCACTTTAAATTCATCAATCATGTATTGTACTTTTGATGGTGATGCTTCTAAAGCTGTAATCACAGCGCGTTGCGCTATACAGTTTGCGCCACTGGTGATTTGACCTTGCATTTTGTTACACGCACGAGCAATTTTTTCTGGAGCCCCTAGGAAACCAATACGCCAGCCCGTCATTGCAAATGCTTTGGATACGCCATTGACCGTAATGGTTCTGTCGTACATATCTTCAAATTCAGCCATACTAGCATGTCCACTTCCGAAATTGATGTGTTCGTATATTTCATCAGAAACCACATAAATTTGTGGGTGCTTTTGAAGTACGTCGGCAAGTGCTCTCAATTCTTCTTTACTGTACAAAGATCCACTTGGATTACAAGGGGAACTGAACCAAATCATTTTTGTTTTTGGAGTTATTGCGGCTTCGAGTTGCGCTGGGGTCATCTTGAAATCAGTATCAATAGAAGTTTTGACTTCCACAGGAGTACCTTCAGATAATTTTACAATGTCGGCATAGCTCACCCAATATGGGCAAGGAAGGATAACTTCGTCTCCTTTATTAAGTAATACCAAAGCAACGTTGGCAAGACATTGTTTTGCTCCTGTAGATACAACAATTTGGTTGGGCGTGTAGGTCAGATTGTTGTCGCGTTTAAATTTTGTGATGATGGCTTGCTTTAGTTCTGCATATCCATCAACGGGGGTGTAGGAATTGAAATTATCATCAATGGCTTGTTTTGCTGCATCCTTTATAAATTCGGGTGTGTTGAAGTCTGGTTCTCCCAAACTAAGCCCTATGATGTCTTTTCCCTCGCCTTTTAGTTCGCGTGCTTTGGCGGCCATCGCAAGGGTTGCCGAGGTGGCCATGTTCAAGATTCTTTCTGAAAGTAATTGGTTCATTTAAAGTGTTTTATGCTAGTAATTTTGGATTCATGCCCATCAATCTTAAGTAACTGAAATGTGCAATAATTGCTTTTCTTGTGGTTTTGTACTCGTTGTAGGGCAGGTTAAATTCTTGGGCAGTTTTCTTGACGATTTCTGCAATTTTACCATAATGTATGTGTGAGATATTTGGGAAAATGTGGTGTTCTACTTGATGATTCAAGCCTCCTGTAAACCAATTGATAAGTCTGTTTTTTGGAGAAAAATTGACCGTCGTTTTGAGTTGATGTATAGCCCAAGTGTTTTTCAAACTTCCATCAGTCTCTGGTACAGGCATTTCAGCATCTTCCATGACATGTGCCAACTGAAAAACAACGCTAAGAATAAGGCCGGCAGTATAGTGCATTACAAAAAAACCAATCAGAATTTTCCACCATGCTAAATCCAGAATAAGCATCGGTAAAACAATCCACATCGTTAGATATATTAGCTTTGAAATGACCAAAGTTCCCCAATTTACAAATGGATTTGGCAGTTTACCATAAGCCAATTTACGTTTCATATAGCGTTTCATTTGTAAAAAATCGGTTGTTATGGCCCAATTTATTGTCAAAAGTCCATAAAGAAGAACAGAGTAGTAGTGTTGGAACTTGTGGTACCATTTCCATTCGGCATGTTTTGTAAATCTAAGAATGCGTCCAGCATCTAAATCTTCATCATGACCATGAACATTGGTGTAGGTATGATGAAGAACGTTGTGTTGTACTTTCCAATTGTACACGTTTCCGGCAAGAATATAAATACTACTTCCCATGAGGTTGTTGATCCAAGATTTATTTGAAAAAGACCCATGATTTCCATCATGCATTACATTCATCCCCACACCAGCCATTCCAACACCCATTACAATTGTAAATAGGATTTGCAACCAACCTGAAATATCTATGGTAAGGATTAGAAAATAAGGCACCAAAAATATACTGAACATTACAATTGTTTTTAACCACAATTGCCAGTTTCCTGTACGTTTGATGTTGTTTTCCTTGAAGTATAAATTAACTCTTGAGTTGAGGGTTCTGAAGAAATTTTTGGGATCTTTTCTGGAGAACTTCAATACTGGCTTTTTCATTTAAGTAGATTTTTTAAAATTAAATTCAAATATAGTTAATAATTCAATTTCAAAACATGACTTTTAAATATTTAAGAGATTTATAACTATTTTTGTTCAAATTTATTTTTTTATGGATTTAATCCAAAAGTATTTCCCAGAATTATCGGATGTTCAAAAACAACAATTTGAAGCATTACAAGGGGTGTATGAGGATTGGAATTCAAAAATAAATGTCATTTCTCGTAAGGACATACAGGCGCTGTATTTGAAGCATGTTTTACATTCTTTAGCAATTGCAAAAGTTCAAAAATTCAAACCCAATACACAAATTTTAGATGTGGGTACAGGCGGTGGATTTCCAGGTATACCTTTGGCAATTTTATTTCCTCAGACAAAGTTCCATTTGGTCGATAGCATTCAAAAAAAAGTAAACGTAGTATCTGCAGTTACACAAACATTAAAGTTAAAAAATGTGACTGCTAGTCATCTGCGTGCAGAGGCAGTAGAAGGACGATTTGATTTTGTGGTGAGTCGTGCTGTAACTACAATGCCCAATTTTGTGAAATGGGTAAAAAACAAAATCAAAAAAGAACAAAACCACTCGCTTTCAAATGGTATTTTGTGCCTTAAAGGTGGAGATCTTTCAGAAGAACTTTCATCGTATAAGACGAAAACGGTTTATGATATTGCTGCTTTTTTTGAGGAAGATTTTTTTGAAACAAAAAAAGTTGTTCATCTTCCACTTAAGTTTAGACGCTAGTCTTAATTAAAAAGCCATAGTTACAGTTGCTGTCAGTCCAGTAGCTTCTGGAACAAATCGGCACACCCCTCCAACACAAACGAGCCCTGCACGCTGTCTCCCGTAGTTCAAGCCAACTCGTGTAGCTCCTTTGGTGTAGCTTCCTCCTGCGTTATAGTAATGAGTTTTTGCTGTAGATGAATCATCTCCATTGTTGTAGATGTCATTGATATAAAAAGAAAATTTAGAATTCAAGTTAAACTCAAACGTACCTCCAATCCAATCATGGTCTTGTGTGTCGGACCATAATCTTTGGGCTTCTATTCTAATGGATTTGCCATTACCTAGTTTGTGTGTAGATTCAATAACTCCAATGTTCGTGACAATGGGCTTTGCACCAAAATTTCCTTCAATTTCTTTTTTGTTATAATATTGGTTTACATAGTAAACTATTGAACGCCATTTTGGGTTCCATTTTTTTCTGATTTCTAAACTTATATCTGAAAAATATTTTTCACCAAACCCAAATATATCAGTTTCGTAATCTTGATTAGCATAGTCAAAAGTGCCTTTCAATCCCGCCCAGTACGACGCATTCAAAGCCATCTTTGTTCCGTATTTACCTCCTAATAATGTCTCTTTTTTTATGTTATAAAACAAGTCTAATTGCCCTCCGATTTCTCCTACTTTTAGTAATTCAGGATCTAAAAAGGATACCGCCGATTGTGCTTGGTACACAAATATATTGGTCAAGAGATAGTCGTGTTGTTTGGTAAGTCCAGGCGTATAATTGATGATATTTTCGAAAAATACATTTCCTGATTTTTTTCTATTCGAGTAAAAACTCATGTTTTCTAAACGCCTAAAGGTGGCATCCAAACCAAATCCTTTTTTTGAATAGCCTGTGTTGAACAAAAAACCATTTCCTGGTTTTATAAAATCATTTGAAACTTGATTAACCTGAACAATGGCATCTTCACTTTTGGTCACATATTCCACACTGGAATAGAAATTTCTGTAGCTGAAGTCAACTCTTCCAGAAAAGGCATTAGTTATAGGTTCAAAATTTGGATTTTCTAAATCAATTTTGTCTTCACGTCCCACGTAGCTGAATCCAATATTAAGAGCTGTTTCGTCCCATTTGAAAGCAGAATCTAATTCAAATTCGGAATTGAATCCAAAAATAGTTCCATCTGAGGTCTCAAAACCCACCCGATGATTACCATAAAGAGCAGTCAAGTTCACAATATCCATCAGACGATAAGATACCTTACCACCAAATAAAGCATTATTTATTCCGAGTTGGCGGTCCTCCCAATTTCGTAATATTAAACCACTTCCAAATTGTTCATAAAAATGTCCAATGGTCGCATCTATATTGGAGGTTTTATAGTGCAATGAATAGGTGCCTAAGTTTGTCCCTTTGAAATTTGTAGAATAATTGATTAGTGCAAATGGTTCGTAAGATTCGATTTGAACTGAGGCCGTGAACTTTGAAAGAAAATTATAATCTATTTTAAGATAGTTGTTAGCCCTAAAGTGTTTGTCTTGATCGTTGTTTGCGTCGTCTGTAAAGTCGCCAGTTTTTTTATCATCATTATACCATGCAGAATTGCTTTCAAATCCGATACTAAGTCCGTCAATGATTTGTCCATAGCCTGACGATGAAAAATGAAAGAAAACAATGAATAATGTTATTTGTTTCAAAGGAATTGTATTAAGGTTAGTTAGAGTGGTCTTTAATGATTTCATAGAGTTCGTCTTCTACACCGGGATTGTAACCTGTTCGCCGTTGAATAATTTTTTGGTTTTTCAACACCAGAGTATGTGGAAGTGTTGTAATGTTTAGTGCACGCTTCAAATCTTGATTATCGTCATACAATACAAGATACTCCCAACCCTTTCCATTGACCATAGGGCGAATTCTTTTTTTGGTTCTTGTATCGTCTGTAGCAATTGCAATAAGTTTTACTTTGGTTTCGTCTTGCCAATCTTCATAAACTTCACTGATGGCATCCAATTCATTAATGCAGGGCACACACCATGTAGCCCAAAAACTGAATACAAATACATTTTCACCCTCAACAAGTGTGTTTAGGTCGGTATTGTTTCCATCAAGATCTTTGAGTGTTAGCGATGGAAGTTCCTGGGCAAAAGAAAAAGAGCCCACAATTAGCAGTGCATAAGCAATTATTTTGTTCATTATTTATTAAAAATAGTTAAACTAATTATATTTCTGTAAAATAATAACTATTTTCGACATCTCAACAAATAAAAAATAATTATCATGAAATTTTTTCTAAAATTACCACTTTTTTTATTGTTTGCCTTTTGTTGCTTCACTTCTTGTGGAAGCGATGATTCAACAGGAAACACAAATGGTTCTTCTTTAAGCTCAATTACTATAAATTCTAATCTATCAATAATTGAGGCAGGGGACACAGTAACCTTTTATGCAACTACAAACTCAGGGAATGATATCACAAATGAGGCCACATTTTATGTAGATGATATTCCCATTTCTGAAAACAATTTTACTTTTCAGGAGGAGGGCACTTACATTGTTAAAGCGGTTTATGAGAACATAACGAGCAATAACCTTACCATCAATGTTAATATTCCACTTTCAAGCATCGTATTGGCTTCAGATTCAACATCCTATTTTCTTGGCGATGATGTGGCTTTCAGTGTGACGGGAAATAATGGGACAAACCTTACGAATCAAGCGACCATCAGCGTGGTTGGAGGCAATGATTTACCCAACAACGTGTACACAACTTCTTATGAAGGTGTAATCGGATTTACAGCCAGTTTTGATGGACTAACATCTGAAGTTTATGAAATAACTGTTTTACCTGCACCAACAAAATTTGAACAAAATGTTTTAATTGAAGATTATACAGGAACATGGTGTGGCTATTGCCCACGTATTTCTCATGCTATTGAACTTGTAGAGCAACAAACAACAGATGCGTATGTGGTTGCAATTCACAGAGGAAGTACAGACCCTGGTAATAATTCCTATGATCCTTATAATTTTCCGGCTGGTGCTTTAGAGGATTTAATTGGTCTTCAAGGATACCCAACAGGAATGCTCAACCGTACAACAGAATGGAATTCTCCTGAGCCCAATTATATTTCACAAGTTTTGGATTTAACTACTGGTCAGTCGGATGTTGGTTTAGCGCTTAATCCTAGTTTGAATGGCAATACAATGGATATTGATGTTAGCGTTAAATTTGGTGGAGCGTTTTCTGCCTCCAGTGCAAAACTTGTTGTCTATGTGTTGGAAGATAATCTGTACTTCAATCAAACCAATTATACAAGTTATTACGGAGGTTCGGCTGTTATCAACAATTTTGAACATAACCATGTTTTAAGAGCTTCTTTGACTAATTTGTTAGGAAATCAAATTCCATCGTCGGAGTATTCTGCAGATAATGTTTATGAAGAGAATTTTAATATATCAGTTCCTTCAAATGTCACAAATATTGAAAAAATGTCAGTTGTTGCCGTTGTAATTAATGGAAGTACCAATGCAGTAATCAATGTTAGAGGAGCCGATTTTGGGGACACCCAAACCTTTGAAGAATTATAGAAATGTTTATTATTATAAAAAAAAAACCACTCTTTTCGGAGTGGTTTTTTTGTAGTAAAGTTTTTTAATCCAAAAAAGGATATCTGTAATCCTTTGGGGAGATAAAAGTTTCTTTTATCATCCGTGGAGATACCCAGCGTAGTAGATTTTGAGCGGAGCCCGCTTTGTCATTGGTTCCAGACGCTCTGGCACCACCAAAAGGTTGTTGACCAACAACAGCACCTGTAGGTTTATCATTAATATAAAAATTACCAGCGGCATTTACCAAAGCTTTCGTGGCTTGATTAGCGGCATAGCGATCGGTTGAAAAAATAGCACCAGTGAGCGCATATGCACTTGTTTCATCGACCAATTTTAATGTTTTAACATAGTCTTTATCTTCATAAACATATATTGTAATGACAGGACCAAAAAGTTCTGTGCACATGGTTTCATACTGTGGATTGGTCGTCAAAATAACGGTGGGTTCTATAAAATAACCTTTGCTTTTGTCGTAACCACCACCTGCAATAATTTCGGCATCAGAATTATTTTTTGCGGCGTCAATATATTTTGCAATTTTATCAAAAGACCCTTCATGAATGACAGCAGTCATAAAATTTGATAAATCTTCTGGTGAACCCATTTTGATGGAGTCTATATCTTCCAATAGAAATGATTTCACATCTGCCCATAGACTTTCCGGTATATAGGCACGTGAGGCGGCACTACATTTTTGTCCTTGAAACTCAAAAGCTCCTCGTACAATACCTGTGGCGACTTGTTTCGGATTGGCCGATTTGTGTGCTACAATAAAATCTTTCCCTCCTGTTTCACCAACAATTCTAGGATAGGTTTTGTATTTGTGAATGTTGTTTCCAATGTGTTTCCATAATTCTTTAAACACAAAGGTAGACCCCGTAAAGTGAAGCCCTGAAAAATCTGAACTTGAAAGTACGGAGTTGGTAATCATCACAGGGTCTCCAAAGATGACATTGATGACCCCCGGAGGTACTCCAGCTTCATTAAAAACGTCCATAATCACTTTGGCAGAATAGACTTGACTATCGCTTGGCTTCCAAACAACTACGTTGCCCATTAGTGCCATACACGCTGGAAGGTTTCCAGCGATGGCTGTAAAATTGAATGGAGTCACAGCATACGTAAATCCTTCTAAAGGACGATACTCTATGCGGTTCCACGCATCGCTTGTGCTTTGCGGTTGATCACCATAAATTTCCGTCATAAATTGCACATTAAACCTTAAAAAATCGATAAACTCACAAGCGGCGTCAATTTCGGCTTGATGTACTGTTTTGGACTGTGCCATCATTGTGGCTGCATTGATTTTTGCTCTGTATGGCCCAGCAATGAGTTCAGCAGCTCGAAGAAAAATCCCTGCACGCTGCTCCCATGGAAGTTCGGCCCAAGTTTTTCGAGCTTCTAGCGCTGTAGAAATCGCTTGTTCTACATGACTTTGATTTGCGGTATGATAAGTACCTACGATATGTTGATGGTCGTGTGGAGGACTCATGGTTTGCGTCACTCCAGACTTGATGTATTCTCCATTAATATATAGAGGTACTTCAACTTTTGAATTGTACATAGATTTGTAGGCATTTATAACGTTTTTGCGTTCAATGGAACCAGGTGCATATGATAAAACAGCTTCGTTTTTTGCAACAGGAACCTTAAAAAATCCTTTTCCCATAAGTATCGTTTTGTAATGAAATTTGATAGTAAAATTACAATTTATGACTGAATTTTGGGTATTATTTCAGATTAATTTTGTGCAAATTCAGTGCTGAGTTTGAAGGTTGGTATTTTTGCTTTGAATACAGTATTATCCAAAAGGTCTACCATTGTATACAATCCTTTCATTGCTCCAAAAGGCGATTTTAGGATACAGCCCGAACTGTATTTGTAGGTTTCATTTGGATGAATAATGGGTTGTTCTCCAATCACGCCCTTACCTTCTACGCTTTCTTTAGAATTTAGTGCATCGCTGATGTTCCACACACGCGAAAGCAATTGTACTGCGTTTTGACGTTCGTTTGTTATAGTTACCTCGTAGCCAAAAGCAAAATGAATGACCTCTTCTTTGTAAAAAGTACCTTCAAAGTGTGTTTGAACTGAAATTTTTATACCATTTGTGATTTGCTGTACCATATTTTGGGGTTGTTTTAATTTGTGATTTGAACAGAATTGGCTTCGCCAAGACCTATGATTTTGTCGTAACGCGCACCCAAATCTCTATAATAAACAAGCACTTTATAATTGTTTTCTGTTTCATCAAAATCTCCACTGATACTACCTTCGCTGAGCGTATTGTTTTGGTCTACAACTACATATTTGTAATTATAAAATCCTTGTTTCATGAGCATTTGAAGTTCATAAACACCTCTTTGAGGATTAAAAGTCATTTTGTTTTCCTCATTTATACTAAAGTTGTTGTAGCCGCCATAGACATGAACGGATGCGTCCAAAAACTCATTTGTTACAAGTGAAAAATGCACATATGTATAATCGGCTTCAATACTTGGATCATCACGATCCAAAACAGTAATTTTGAAACCTCCATTGATGTCAGGATTAAAAGTGTATTTTCGTGTGCTTCTGTCTATGTCTGTGTATAGATAACTGTGATAAAGGTCCTGTAAATCAATGAATTGCACACCTAAATTTGCACTTCTTACGTCTTTATTTTCAAAGAACAGATATTCATTACCACCCCAAAATAAAGAGGCCTCATTATATCTGTACACCAATTCGTTGCCCAAAATATATTGAGGTTTTAAATCGTAAATAGCAGTTTTTAGGTTGTTGTTTTGTACCACAACCGTTTTTATGGTTTGGGTAGGATTGTTTAAGTTGAGACTGTTCGACTTTATACTAAAATCAACAGATTGAGTTTCGTTTATCAATGCAACATTTCTAGATCTTTTGATTTGAACACCAACACCCACTTGTTGTTCCATGAGCATAAATTTTCTACTGAAAACCAAATCATCATTTTCATCAAAAATCTTGATGAGGTAGTTTCCAGAAACTTTTAGTCGGGTTTGTGGGTTTGGGATTTGCAGTCTATAATGCGAATAAATTTGATATGTATTGAACGAATTTTCGTAATTGAATATTCTAAGGTTGTCCATGCCATCGAGATACTCAGATTTCATCAAACGCGAGGGGGTCCAGTCATAATCGAAATGTTCGATGACATAATAAAAGTCTTCTTCTAAATTATTTAGAACATCAAATTCTAAATAGATGCGTTCATTCAAATTAATGATGGGCAGCATACTGCTTTCTTTTTGACTTCCAAACGTGATGGTTTTTATGTCATTTGGTGGATCAACTTCTTCTACTTGTCCAAATGAAACACCCGTCAAAAAGAGAAAAATAACATTAAGAAAAATGGAACAATATGATTTGAGCATACACAAAATTTAAAAGGTAAATATAAGTAAAAATTAGCGCTTTTTTAAAAACCCAATTTTAACAAAAAAAATCCATTTAAATGTTGTGACAAATGCACTTTTAATTTGTAAATTTGCTCGATTTTTAGATACAAATTTCAATATAAAAACATATGTCAAACGACATTCGAATAAAAAAAGGTCTGGATATCAAATTAGTAGGAGGAGCTGCGCTGAATAAAACCAACGCTATTAAAAGCAATTTTTACACGATTCGACCTGAAGACTTCCACGGTGTAACACCAAAATTATTAGTTAAAGTAGGTCAAAAAATAAAAGCTGGAGAAGCTGTATTTTTTGATAAATCCAATGAAGATATCAAGTTTGTTTCTCCTGTTTCTGGAGAAATAATTGAGATTTCTCGCGGTGAAAAACGTCGTATTTTGGAGATTAAAATCAAAGCAGACAAAGATTTAAGCTTTAACGAACACAAAAAATTTGAGCTTGGAAGTGCAAAAGCAGATGAAATCAAAACATTGTTACTTGCTTCTGGTTGTTGGCCGTTTATCAAGCAACGCCCTTATGCAATAATTGCAGATCCTAGCCGTACTCCAAAATCTATTTTTGTTTCGGCACGTGCAACTGCACCACTTGCAGCGGATTACAACTATACGCTCAAAGGAAAGGAAGCAGAATTACAAGCAGCAGTTACAGCTTTATCGAAACTTACAGACGGCAAGGTACATGTTGGCGTATCAAAAGATGCACACTCTCCTTTTACCAATTTAGAAGACATCAAAACACACAGAGTTTCTGGACCACACCCCTCTGGGAATGTGGGCACTTTGATCAATAAAATTGACCCTATCAACAAAGGCGAAGTTGTTTGGACAGTAGCTCCTCAAGACTTGGTGATTATTGGAGAATTGTTGCTAACGGGTAAATTCAATGCCGAGCGAGTTGTGGCTATGGTAGGTTCTCAAATAGAGCAACCTCGCTATTTGGTTACGCGTATAGGAAGTGAAGTTGCGACAATGATTTACGATAGAGGCATACAAAAAGATGCACATGCACGAATCATTTCCGGGAACGTACTTACTGGAAAAGAAATAAAACCTGATGGATATTTGGATTACTACAGCGATATTATTTCGGTTATTCCTGAGGGCGATGATTACGAATTTTTTGGTTGGAACAAACCAGTGTTCAATAAGGTTTCTACCTCACGCGCACTCACATTTTCTTGGTTAACACCAAACAAAAAATTTGATTTGAATACAAATACAAACGGAGAACACAGGGCTTTTGTAATAACAGGATCTTATGAAGAAGTTTTCCCTTTGGATATTTATCCAATGCAAATCCTAAAAGCGTGCATGTACAAAGATCTTGATGAAATGGAAGCTTTAGGAATGTACGAAGTAGCGCCAGAAGATTTTGCGCTTACCGAGTTTGTTTGTGTTTCCAAGCAACCACATCAGAAAATAATAAGAGAAGGATTAGATTTAATGATTAAAGAAATTGGATAGCAATCCACTTTCAAAGTAAAATGAATAACACTAATTAAATGGGTTTAAAATCAAACTTACACAATCTTAAAGAAAAATATAAAGGAACCAAAATGGCACCTGCTTTTAATGCCATTCA
>CBFHQL010000005.1:35886-55170 GCA_965658025.1 Flavobacteriaceae bacterium
ATTTACCAAATGAAACCACTCACGGCGGTACACACATTAAAGCAGCCGATGATTTGAAGCGTACCATGAATACAGTCATCATGGCTATGGTGCCTTGCCTTATTTTTGGTATGTTTAATGCAGGCTACCAACACCATCTTGCTTTGGGTACTATTGAAGCAGCCGAAGGGTTTTTAGGATCAACATTCTGGACTTGGGATAATTTAGTCGTTGGAATATGGAAAGTGTTGCCACTTGTTGTAGTTTCATATGGTGTAGGCTTACTTATTGAATTTATTTTTGCGGTCATCAAAGGGCATGAAGTTGAAGAGGGGTATTTGGTAACAGGGATGCTTGTACCACTTATCGTACCAGTAGACCTTCCTTTGTGGATGTTAGCAGTAGCGGTTGCTTTTGGAGTAGTCATTGGAAAAGAAGTTTTTGGTGGAACTGGAATGAATATTTTGAATCCAGCACTTACCATTCGAGCATTCTTATTTTTTGCCTATCCTACATGGATGAGTGGTGATAAGGTTTGGGTACATGGTGCCGTAGAGCGCGCTGGAACTGCAGATGCTATTTCTGGTGAAACTATTTTGGGAAGTTATGCCCAAAGTCAAGACGTGGTCTACAATTATGCTGATATGTTCTATGGTTTAATTCCGGGTTCAATTGGAGAGACTTCAAAATTATTAATCATTTTTGGTGCCCTTTTCCTCATCTTTACAAAAGTGGGTAGTTGGCGCATTATGTTGAGTACCATTATAGGTGCCCTTGCCATGGGACTTATTTTTAATGGTGTAGTCGATGCAGGTATCATAACAACTTCAAGTAAATTTTACGGATTGATGAGTGTTCCTTTTTGGCAACACCTTATTATAGGAAGTATCCTTTTTGGTGCGGTATATATGGCCACAGATCCTGTAACTGCTGCACAAACCAATAAGGGTAAATGGATTTACGGATTCCTAATTGGGTTTATTTCGATTATGATTCGCGTATTCAACCCAGCATATCCAGAAGGTGTTTTCTTGGCTATATTGTTGATGAATGTTTTTGCACCAACAATTGATCACTACGTGGTTCAAGGAAATGTAAAGAAAAGAATGAAACGTCTAAAAGTTAAAACGGCATAATATTATGAGTACCAACACAGAATCAAATAAATATACCATACTATTCGCCATAGGCATGGTCGTTATTGTAGGATCGCTTTTGGCTTTTACTGCATCTTCTTTGAAGCCTAATATCAAAGAAAATGAGCGCATGGAAAAGCAACAAAACATACTGTATGCCATGGGGGTCAATGAAAACGGTGCCAGTGATATAGTATTTGTAAGTACAGATAAAGTAGCCGAAGAATTCTCGAAATACATTTCGAAACAACTGGTTGTAGACGCTAGCGGTAATGCTGTAGAAAACAACGAAGCATACCTCATTGATGTCAAAAAAGAGCAAGCCAAAGCAAAGAATGGTCAGACTAGAGCGTTACCACTTTTTGTGGGAGAAAAAGAAGGACAAACGTTTTACATTGCACCCATTCGTGGGAAAGGACTTTGGGATGCGATTTGGGGCTATATAGCAATGGACGAAAATATGGTGATTCAAGGTGCATATTTTGACCACAAAGGAGAAACTCCAGGCCTTGGTGCCAATATCAAGCAACGTTATTTTATGGACGATTTTTATGGTGAAAAACTGCTCACTGAATCTGGAGAATTCAAAGGAATCACAGTAGCAAAAGGGAATAATGATCCTAAAAATCTAATTAAAGACGATTATGAAGTTGATGCACTCGCTGGAGCCACAATTACTGGTGACGGTGTTTCAGCAATGATCAAGTCGGATTTAAAATTGTACTTGCCCTATTTTAAAAACCTAAAAAATCAATTGAATTAATATGGGACTACTTTCAAAAAAAGATGCTAAGTTAATTACTGACCCCTTAGCAGATAACAACCCAATCACAATACAAGTCTTAGGAATTTGTTCTGCGCTCGCAATTACAGCAGAGCTAAAAGCATCTTTAGTGATGGGGATCGCAGTACTCTTCGTTTTGGGTATTGGAAATGTTGTAATATCACTCATTAGAAACATTATTCCTTCTAAAATTAGAATTATTGTTCAACTTATTGTAGTCGCTTCATTAGTTATTATTGTAGATCAAGTTCTCAAAGCATTTGCCTACGAACTAAGCAAAACCCTATCCGTATTTGTAGGGTTGATTATTACAAACTGTATCATTATGGGACGATTCGAGGCGTTTGCATTGGGTAACGGACCATGGAAAGCATTTTTGGACGGAATCGGTAATGCTTTTGGATATGCCGTTATCCTTTTAATTGTCGGATTCTTTAGAGAACTTTTGGGTTCTGGAACTTTATTTGGAATCCCTGTACTCGGAGATCCAATTGAAAAAACAGGACTTTACGCTACGGGCTACGAAAACAATGGATTTATGCTCATGCCTCCAATGGCGCTTATTATTGTAGGGCTTATCATTTGGGTACAACGTAGTAGAAATAAAGCACTAATTGAAGATTAAAATATTTTACAAAAGAACTTAAACAAAAAACAATGATAGAACACATCGAATTATTTTTTAAATCCATTTTTATTGATAATATGGTGTTTGCCGTGTTTTTGGGGATGTGCTCATATTTAGCGGTGTCCAAAAAGGTAGCAACTGCTGTAGGATTGGGTGCTGCTGTGATTTTTGTACTTGCCATAACAGTCCCTCTAAACTGGTTATTAGATCAATATTTATTACAACCAGGCGCATTGTCTTGGTTAGGTGAGGATTTTGCAGATTACGATTTAGGATTTCTCTCTTTTATCATGTTTATTGCAACCATTGCAACTATGGTACAATTGGTTGAAATTATTGTAGAGAAATTTTCACCATCTTTGTACAACTCTCTAGGCATATTTTTACCACTTATCGCTGTTAACTGTGCCATCTTAGGGGGTTCTTTGTTTATGCAATCTCGTGAAATCGAAACTTTTGGATTAGCTGTAAACTATGGTGTTTCGTCTGGAATCGGTTGGTTTTTAGCCATATTAGCTATTGCTTCAATTAGAGAAAAAATTAGATATTCAAATATACCTGGACCATTAAGAGGTCTCGGAATTACATTTATTGTGACTGGCCTCATGGGTATAGGATTCCTTAGTTTTGGAGGTATGCTTACCGGAGGAGATGAAGCGCCCACAGAAGCCAAAGAAACGGTCAAAATAGAAAGCGTAGAGCCAGTCTTAGAACAAGAAAAAGAAATTGTAACCATTACTAAATCAGAAAATTAACATGATTATTTTAGCTGCTGGAACAACTGGAACTGTCATTGCTACCGTCGTAGCATTCCTAGTAATTTCCTTACTTCTTATTAGTATATTGTTGTTTGTAAAACAAAAATTATCACCCTCAGGACCAGTCAAAATCTTGATTAATGGTGAACGAGAAATTGAGGTCTCTTCAGGGGGAACCTTGTTATCTACTTTAGGAAACCAAAAAATATTTTTGCCCTCTGCATGTGGAGGAGGAGGAACCTGTATTCAGTGTGAATGCCACGTATTATCAGGTGGTGGAGAAGCATTGCCTACCGAAACACCTCATTTCTCGAGAAAAGAACTGCAAAGTGGTGCGCGCTTGTCCTGCCAAGTAAAAGTAAAACAGGACATGGAAATCTCTATTCCAGAAGAAGTTTTTGGGATAAAAAAATGGGAAGCTACTGTTGTTAGAAACTACAATGTTGCCTCGTTTATCAAAGAATTTGTGGTTGAAATTCCAGAAGATATGGGCTACAAAGCTGGTGGATATATTCAAATTGAAATACCAGCATGTGAAATCAACTACAAAGACATCGATATCACAGCGCATCCTGAAGAACACGACGATCCAAAAAAATTCCAAGCAGAGTGGGACAAGTTTGGACTATGGCCTCTAACAATGAAAAATACAGAAACCGTAGAACGTGCCTATTCTATGGCTTCATACCCAGCCGAGGGCCGCGAGATTATGCTAAATGTACGTATAGCAACACCGCCATGGGACCGATCAAAAAATGCATGGATGGATGTAAATCCAGGTGTAGCTTCATCTTATATTTTTGCACAAAAGCCGGGCGATAAAGTAACCATTTCTGGTCCTTACGGCGAATTTTTCATCAATGAAAGTGAGTCAGAAATGCTTTACGTTGGTGGTGGTGCAGGAATGGCGCCAATGCGTTCGCACCTTTATCACTTATTTAAAACTTTGAAAACGGGGCGCAAAGTAACCTATTGGTATGGTGGTCGATCTAAGAGAGAATTATTCTATCTAGATCACTTCAAGCAACTAGAAAACGAATTTCCTAATTTCAAATTTTATCTTGCACTTTCTGAACCATTAGAGGAAGATAACTGGAAAGTCAAAGAAAATATAGATGCACCAGGAGATGGTTTTGTTGGATTTATTCACAATTGTGTCATCGATAATTATTTGAATCATCATGAATCTCCAGAGGATATTGAACTTTATTTCTGTGGGCCACCACTAATGAATAAAGCCGTCCAAAAAATGGGTGAAGATTTTGGAATTCCAGATGAACACATCCGATTTGACGATTTTGGAGGATAAAAATTTATCGTTCTATTAACTAAAAAAGCTCAACATGTCTGTTGGGCTTTTTGTATTTTTACACCATGTCAAAGCCACTCACAAAACAAGAACTACACAATTTGGGGATGAACCATGTAGGTAAGGATTTGGAGTCTAGAGGATTCGAATTTGTGGCCATCAATAGTAAATTGAAAAAACACCCACAATTTGTGTGTATTGATAAGAACAATCAATATTTTTTTGTGATTGTCCGCGTAGTCAAACTGCCAGAAAATCCAAATAATTACGATGTAGTTTGGATGGAAACATTTAAGAAACACGCTTTTGAAAAAGAAGCAAAAGTACTTTATGCTGGTGTAGCTGTTGGAAATCCTAATGGCGAAAATTTGCCAATATACCTCAATGAAGAATACTTAATTGAATACAATGGTATTCAGGTCATCGAATCTAACATGAACTAATCAAACCAAAATGAAAAATCTGACTTTTCTTGTTTTATTACTGTTTATTTCTTGTCAAGATAATACTTCACAACAGCGAAATTCTGGTGCTGTTTTCGGTACAACATACACCATAATTTATGACAGTACAGAAAATTTACAGGATGAATTCGATCAGATTTTTGATGACATCAACCGCTCAATGTCTACGTATATACCAAATTCGATTATATCCGAAGTAAATCGAAACAGAACGACAAAAATTGATACGCAGTTCAAAACTGTTTTTGAGGCATCAAAGGTAGTTTATAGACAAACTGATGGACGTTTTGACCCCACCATTGGCGCTGTAGTCAATGCATGGGATTTTGGCCCAGAGGGAAAAATTGAACAATTGGATAGTCTAAAAATTAAGTCGTTAATGCAGTCTGTTGGACTCGATCAGGTTTCAATTGAAGGGTTTGACATTACAAAACCAAAGGCCACAAGAATAGATTTTAATGCTATCGCAAAGGGATATGCAGTCGATAGGATAGGCCAATTTTTGAAGAGCAAAAAGGTTGCTAATTTTTTGGTCGAAATTGGTGGAGAAATAGTTTGCTATGGTTTAAACTCCACCAAAAACACGCCATGGAATATTGGTATTCAAAACCCCAACACCGATAGTGCTATTCCTTTTTTAGACACAGTCGTTCTAAACAACGAAGCCATGGCAACTTCAGGCACCTATAGAAAATATAAAATAGATGAACATGGGCGGCGCTATACCCATATCATTGATACAAAAACGGGGTATCCAAGCCGGACCAATATCCTGAGTGTTTCTGTCATCGCCAAAAATTGTATGATTGCTGATGCCTATGCTACAGCCCTTCAAACTATGGGTATTAAGGAGATATCAAAATTTTTAAAAAATCACCCTGAACTTAAAGTTCATATTATTTTTGAAAATGAAAATAAAGAACTTGAGTTTAAATCGTTTAATGGATTTTAAACGTTAATGGGTAACCGCAATTTTTTTCTTGAGTAGAATACTTTCATGGATGTGATCCCAAAGAACTAAGCGGTGATTCAATGCTTGTTTTGCTACTTCAAGTACCTCATTCCATTTTTGGGTATCATTTCCACAAAGTGTTTCCACCATTTTAAGTGAAATTGGACCATGTTCATCACCATCAATTTCTATATGACGGTTCAAGTAATACAGCAATTTACTGTAACGATTATCGTCTTTGCTGGTTTTAGATTGTTGAATAATTTCCAAAAACATATCTGGAATCACATCTTCCCTTCCGAAGGTAAAAGCCGAAGCAATACAATGTTCTTTTCCACTTTTGATCACGTCAAATGTGAAATTGATAAATACACATATTTTATCATCCAGCTGATGTGTGTTTAATGCAGTTTCAATGGAATCTCCTTGTTTTATTGAGCCGATAAATGCATTTATTTTCGAAGTGTCTGCTTGAATTTGATTCATCGCATCAATATACATTTCGAAATGGCTTTTGGCTTCGCCAAGTTCATTGACATCACTTTCTTCACCCATCACAATTTCATTAATAAATCGTGCTGCTTCCCCATATCCTTTTGGCGTCCAAGGCACACAGTTATTGGTCAATAAATTCTGAAGCGCTTTAAGTAAAGACATAAAATCCCATACTGCAAAAACATGAATTTCCATAAACTTTTTTACATCGTCTATGGTTTCAAGAGTTTTGTACAATGGATGCTTATTGAGTTGTGTTCTCAAATCCGTGAGCTCTTGTTCTATGTGTTGAATGGGTTTCATAGGGTATCGTTTTCTAATGGCTTTACTCTAAATTCTTTTTCTTCATTGGTTTCTATCCCAAGTGCCTCATTGATATATGCAAATGTTGATAACAATTCTGGTTTTCCGTCCACTAGTGCAATGTTGTGTTCAAAATGTGCGCTTGGCAAGTTGTCTTTTGTTGTGATGGTCCATCCATCGCTGTGCTGTTTGATGCGGTGTGTACCCATATTAATCATGGGTTCGATGGCAACAACCATACCATCCACAAATTTTTTGCCACGTCCCCGTCTTCCATAATTTGGCATTTCAGGTTCTTCGTGCATTACACGTCCTAGCCCATGACCAACGAGTTCTCTTACCACACCATATCCAAAAGCTTCGCAGTAATTTTGAATAGCAAACCCTACATCGCCAACGCGATTATTTTTTTTGAATGCTTTGATTCCTTCATAAAGCGATGCTTTGGTTACTTCCAAAAGTTTTTGGGTTTCTGATGAAATTTCACCCACAGCAAAGGTGTAGGCATGATCGCCGTAAAATCCATTTTTTAGGGCCCCGCAGTCAATAGAAATGATATCACCTTCTTTTAGTGGCGTGTCGTTTGGAATACCATGAACAACTTGTTCATTTGGGCTCATGCAAAGTGTGTTTGGAAAATCGTAAAGCCCCAAAAAACCAGGTTCGGCCCCATGATCTCTGATGAACGTTTCTGCCAATGCATCGAGGTGTAAAGTTGTTATTCCAGGTTGAACCTCTGTGGCAAGCATCCCAAGTGTTTTGGATACTATAAGAGCACTCTCACGAATGAGTTCAATTTCTTCGGCAGTTTTTAAATTTAGCATCTTCATTTGAAAGCACAAAGATACTTAAAAACTTTAGTTTGATTCTAAAATTCCCGCAGTTTTAAACCAATGATTTTTGAGTCATTTCTGACGGTGGGTTTACGCCTATGAGCTTCAGAATTGTGGGCGCCATATCCCCTAAAACCCCATCTTCTATTTGCTTCAAATCTTTATCAATCAAAATAATAGGAACAGGATTTGTGGTATGGGCTGTGTGCGGAGAACCATCTGGATTGATCATGGTTTCACAGTTGCCATGATCGGCAATCAATAGGGTGGTGTAGTTGTGCTTTAACGCACAATTTACGACGTCTTTTACACATTCATCAACCGCTTCGCAGGCCTTTATGGCGGCTTCCATTACTCCAGTATGACCAACCATGTCTCCGTTGGCAAAATTCAAACAAACAAAATCTGTTTTTTCTTCTTTCAATACGGGGATTAAAGCATCGCGGAGTTCGTATGCACTCATTTCTGGTTTAAGATCATAAGTGGGTACTTTGGGTGAGTTTTTCAGTATGCGTGTTTCTCCATTGAAAGGGGTTTCTCTCCCCCCTGAAAAGAAAAATGTAACGTGTGGATATTTTTCTGTTTCGGCAATGCGTAGCTGTGTTTTTCCATGCGCCTCTAGCACTTCGCCCAACGTTTTCTCTAAGTTTTCTTTATTGAAAATGACATCAATATTTTTGAAATTATCATCATAATTGGTCATGGTGACATACTTCAAATCCAGTGCATGCATATTGTATTCATGAAAATCTTTTTGACTCAATGCTTCGGTCAATTGCCGCCCTCGATCTGTTCTAAAATTAAAAAATAGCACCACATCACCATCTTTAATTTTGGCAATGGGTTCATTATTTTCATTTGTGGCAATGATGGGTTTTAAAAATTCATCCGTTATATCATCGTCATAACTTTTATTGATATTGGAGGTTAAATGTTCTGAATATTCTCCTTGACCATGCACAAGGGCATCGTAAGCCAATTTTGTTCGTTCCCAGCGTTTGTCTCTATCCATGGCGTAGTAACGTCCTGTGACTGTTGCCAGTTGTACAGGGGAGTCCTCTAGTCGTGATTCAAGTTCTGTAACAAAGCCAAATCCTGATTTTGGGTCTACATCTCTACCGTCTGTAAATGCATGAATAAATACTTTTTCAATCTGGTGTTCTTCTAATGTATCCAAAAGTCCAAAAAGATGATTGATATGCGAATGTACACCTCCGTCACTCAATAGACCGAGTAAATGAATGGGCTTGTCGTTTGCTTTTGCATAAGCTATAGCTTCTTTCAAAACAGCTTCTGAACCTAGAGTTTTATTGGTTACTGCCAAATTGATTTTTGCCAGATCTTGATAAACAATTCGTCCGGCACCAAGATTCATATGTCCTACCTCGCTGTTGCCCATTTGTCCTTCTGGTAAACCCACATGTAATCCATCGGTTCTCAAGCTTGCGTGTGCGTAGTTGTCGTACAATGCGTCAATAAATGGTGTATTGGCGTGGTCAATAGCGGATACTTTTGGATCTGGTGAAGTTCCCCAGCCGTCCAAAATCATTAAAATTACTTTTTTATTCATTTGTGTTGGTTAAGCCACAAAGATAAAAAGTTTTTAAATTTTAAACAGAGTGTTTGGTGTAACTTTAGTGCCTAACTATTGATATTTTTTTATCGCTTGTTTTATTTTTTCAACTCTATTTTCTGGATTAGGGTGTGTACTTTGAAATTCTGGGGTTCGGTTTGGTCCAGCAGCAGATTTCAATATTCTCATAACACCAATTAATGCGTGAGGGTTATACCCTGCTTGAATCATGAACTGTACACCAAGTTCATCGCTTTGAAGTTCATCGTCTCGACCATATTTCATGTTAATAAGTTGTGCAACTGCCGCCGCACTTTGCGCTGCAGATGAATCGACACCAACCGCTACACCACTCAATATGCCTTGCGTTAGTCCGTCTTTTGCAATTCTTTCAGCAGAGTGACGCCCTAAAACATGCCCAATTTCATGACCAAGAACACCTGCCAATTGATCGATGTTTTCAAGTTTTGAAAATAGAGCATAGGTGATAAAAATTTGTCCCCCTGGAAGGGCAAAAGCATTTATGGTTCGTTCATCGGCCAACAAATGAAACTCAAATTTATAGTTACTCTCTTTTGCTATACTGCTGTTTACAAGTTTGTGTCCAACACGATCAACAGCTGCTTGATATTGTTGGTCTGGATATAATCCGCCATGTTGTTGTGCCATCTGAGGTGCTGCATTCAACCCCAAGATAATTTCTTCCGACTCGCTGAGTCCAATATGTTGTTTTTCATTGGTGTAAGGATTGATTTCTGAACGAACACAATATTTGACAACCGCAAAAAGTACAAGTCCTGCACCAATCATTAACCTAATTTTTCTTCCTGTTCTTAACATTTGATGTAAATAATTAATTAATCTCTATAAGATAGGACACAACTTTTTTAAAAAAGTCACAAAAAATTATGATATTTTTGAATTTAAATAATCGTAAGATGGAATTTATAATTATTCCAAGCCATAAAATAGGTTCAATATTACCATTAGTAAAAAAAATGGCAAAAGAGTCTATTTCAGATGCAGTTCTTTTGCAGCGTCTACAGGAAATGACAACTCAAAACTATGAGTGTGTAGGGGTCTTTGACCATCAGCAGCTAATTGGAGTTGCTGGTATGTGGTTTTGTACGCGACATTATTCCGGTCGAAGTGTTGAAGTCGATCATGTTTGTATCGAAGACGCATACAGGAATCAAGGTCTTGGTAGTCAATTGATGGTCTGGATTGAAAACTATGTAAAAGATAAGGGCTATGAAACCATAGAACTTAACGCCTATGTGGAAAATATTTTATCACATAAGTTTTACCAAAAACAAGGGTATAAGAAATTAGGATTTCACTTTTTGAAATCCCTTTAGCGTTCAACGTAAATCACTCAAATTTGTTCCAGAACTTATTTCGTATGGTGCTTTATGGTGTTCAAAAACACGTGCATTTAGTGGCCCTTTCAATATAATTTGATCTCCATTCACTTCTAAAAAACTGCCTTCGCGTAGGCCTACAACCGCTTGAGTGTTGAAAAAATGAAATTCTTTGATGCGTGTTGCTCTTGTTTCGCCCATGTGTTTGCTGTCGGGTAGAGGATCCAAATAGTGTGGGTTGATATTAAACGGAATTACACCCAACGTTTCGAAACTTGGCGGATGTACAATGGGCATATCGTTGGAGGTACCCATAGAAAGACCACAAATGTTACTCCCTGCACTTGTGCCCAAATAGGGTGTGCCAGCATTGACAACAGATTTTAGTGTATTCATGATGTTTTTTCGATGCAACTGATCCACCAAAACAAAGCTATTTCCACCACCTACAAAAATTCCTTTTGCATCTTTTAGGGCTTGAATGGGATCATCAAATTGGTGAAGTCCAATGATTGTTTTACCAATATTTTGAAACGCTTTTTGCGCAATTTCTGTATAAGCATCATGACTCAAACCACTAGGACGTGCATAAGGAATAAACACAATGGTTTCTGTTGATTGAAAAAAAAGCTTTAATTCTTCTAAAAGATATTCTAAGTAACCACTTCCATGAATAGTAGAAGTGCTCGCAATAATGAGTTTTTTCATTTATATGATTTTATTGGCATAACCTTTATTTCTTTTGTAAATTTATACAAAATAAAACGAACCATTTTGATTTTTTATTCCTCCAGAATTTCTATATTGTTGCTGTTTTTTTCAACAATAATTCACGCACAGACGCGTGAACTTTCAGGAATTATCAAAGCTGATGGCAATGTGGAAGGTGTTCATGTTATCAATAAGACGGCATATCGCTATGCCACTACAAATCAAAAAGGGGAGTTTACCATAAAAGGAAAATTGTCCGACTCTTTATATTTTTCATCCATTCAATATATGCCCAAATTTGTGGTCATTACTGCAAAAATGATTGAAAACAACTTTATTGAAGTGACCTTGGAGGACTCTGTTACAGAACTTGATGAGGTTACGGTAGGAAAAATTTTGACTGGAGATTTAAAATCTGATATTGCAAACTCTGATGCAGAGCGTCCTTTGGATTTTTATGATGTAGGAATTCCTGGTTATACTGGAGTTAGAAAAACACAAGCAGAAAGCCGAGTTTATGAAGCTGATTACGGCAAAATGGTGTATTTGGGCTTTCCATATGTCATGTTCAATTTTAATAAATTTTTGAATAAAGTTACTGGACGTACCAAAAAACTCAAACGCGTTGCAAAGTTCGAAAAGGAAAAGAATATTTTGACGTACGTCAAAGAAGTTGTGGGCCCAGAACTTTTTAAACAAGAAGATCTCGCAGAAGAGCTACACGCAGAATTTTATTTCTTTTGTTCAGATGACGATGATTTCCAAATGCGTTGCACCAACAGAAGTGATGTAGAAATTCTTCAGTATTTGCAAGAAAAGTTAATCGAATTTAAGGCCAATAATTTAGCTGATAATTAGAGGAATACTTTCTATATTTGCAGTATGATTCATCATTTCCCTCTTTTTATTAGCAGTACCGAAATTGTATTCATTCTTTTTATTGTGATTATGGTTTTTGGTGCCGATAAAATCCCAGACATTGCAAAAGGTATGGGAAAGGGGATGCGCACACTAAAAAATGCGACTAATGATATTAAAGGAGAAATTCAGCGTAGTGCCGAAAAACAGGGGATAGATTCAAACCTTACCAAAGATGTTTCTGATGAAATCAACAAAGTGAAAAGCGATATAGAAGATTTGACTGGTTCGGTCCGTCGAAAGTTATAATCTTATTTTTTAATGCTTACAGTGAGCCCGTCGCGAATGGGTAAAAGAACAGTTTCCAAGCGCTCATCTTCTTTTAAAAGACGATTGTAATCCAATACAATTTTTGTTGAAAGATCATTTTCATCTAAGGGTTCGATGACCTTACCACTCCACAGTACATTATCCGAAAGAATAACTCCACCAGGGTTCAATTTATCTATAATTTGATGAAAATAATTGATATAATTGGGTTTGTCAGCATCCATAAATACTAAATCAAAAGTGAGCTTCAATTTTGGAATAATTTCGAGAGCAGGGCCAAGATGTTGATGAATCTGTTGGCCATATTCAGATTGATCAAAATAGCGCCTCTGAAATGCGACCAATTCTTCATTGATGTCAATGGTATGAAGCTCGCCGCCTTTTTGCAGACCTTCTGCCAAACATAATGCTGAGTACCCCGTGAACGTTCCCAATTCCAGTATTGTTTTTGGGCGAATCAGTTTAGAAATAATACTCAGCAAGCGCCCTTGATAATGCCCACTAAGCATTCTTGGTTGCAATACTTTTTGGTACGTTTCTCGCGTCAGTGCTTGAAGGAGTTTTGGCTCATCTTCGGAGTGTTGAACAGCATAATGATCTAACGCTTCTGGAATGAAGTGCATTATCCTAAAATTTTTTGGGTTAAAGTGTTAATTTTTTCTGTATCATTTCCAAACAACCAGCGCAATACATTGTCTTCCCAAATATCGTCATATTGGTTTTGATCAATTATGTCCCGCTCTTTGGCCAAATCCAATAATTTCCCCGGATATGACGATTGTGCTTCGCTTTCCATCTCACCCAACGGATAAGGATCGTCTAGACCCATAATGATTTGATTGCTGCCTTGGCGTTTTAGCATCAAATCAAAAGAATCGGTATCATGAACAAGGGTGTCAAAATAAATATTTGGGTGTCCTACAGCTTTTCTTGGGTGTGTTTTGCCATCAAACAAGTCGGGACGACCATCAAATCCTTGAATACGACGACCAAGATTCATTTGAGCCATTTGCCCTCCGTGAGCAAAACATGTTCTGATGTTTGGAAAACGTTCTTGCATGCCATTAAGGGTGTAAAAATGATAGGCATCACCACATTGAGCCAACATCCAAATCAGATGAAATCGCCAAGATGAATTTTCGAGTTTAATCATTTTATCTCCATCGTAAGGATGAATTTCTATAGCTAAATTGTAGTGGTTTGCCAATTCAAAAATCGCATCATTTTCTTTATCAAAAACGCTACGCCACTGACCAATACTATCCATAAAGTGTGTTGGCAAACACAAAACATTCAGCCCTAATTCTTCTACACAACGCTCAATTTCCCAAAGCGCCCCTTGAATAAATCCAGGATGAATCACAAATCCGCAAGTGAATTTGGAGGCGTGGTTTTGCTGGATTTTTGCATTAAAATCATTCTGAAAACGCAAGGCCTTTTTCATCATTTCCAAACGTAATCCATTGCCGTACAACTGTGAAAGATTGAGAACAACGGCATGATCAATTTTATTTTCTTCCATCCATTCTAATTTTTCATTAAGAAAGAAACTAGAATGAGTTACTGGACGACTCCATCCTTTTTGAAGCATATATTTACGCTCATCGTCCACCCAAAAAATTTCTTTTTCCTTCATAAACTGAGGAATTTCTTCAGGATAGGGAAGAAGGTGAGAGTGGCCGTTGATGCGCAGTTTACGTTTCATGTTTGTGGATTATAAATTATTTGGTGCTTGCATTATGGCTCCACATTTGTCACAAGTGCATTTTTCTTCATCAGAGTAATAACGGTCAAAAATGGCTGGCATGTCGGTCTCTATATTTTTTAGTGTAAAGGGTTCTCTGTACAATTGATGATTGCAAGATTCGCAGTACCATTCCAAAGCGTCCTCTACACCTTCAGCTCTTGGATATTCAATTACTAACCCCACTGTATTGGCTCCGCGTTGTGGCGAATGGGGCACTTTGGCAGGCAGTAAATAGATATCTCCTTCTTTGATGTGGACATCCTTTGCAACACCGTTATCTATAATCTTCAACACAATATCACCCTCAACTTGATAGAAAAATTCTGGTGTTTCGTTGTAATGATAGTCTTTTCTGTTGTTTGGGCCGCCAACAACCATCACAATAAATTCGCCATCTTGCCAAACACATTTATTGCCAACAGGGGGCTTGAGTAGGGCTCGGTTTTCTTCAATCCAAGCTTTAAAATTGAGTGGAGATACGATTTTGCTCATGTTTATATATTTATTTTATGCGTATAAAGTTACAAAGATTTTGTTCGTCCACCGTCAACAGGAATATTAACCCCATTGATATAACTCGCCGCTTCACTGGCCAAAAACACGATCGTATTGGCTGTTTCTTCTGGTTTTGCAAAGCGTTTTGCGGGTGTGTACGTTTTCATAATAGCTTCCATTTCCTCAAATGAAACTTGTGCCTTTTTGGCTTTGACGTCAATGATTTCATTTAGGCGTTCTGTTTCTGTAAAGCCGGGCAATACATTATTTACCGTTATTCCAAATGCGCCCAATTCAAAAGAAAGGGTTTTACTCCAATTACCCACAGCATTACGAATGGTATTGCTAACACCAAGTCCCTCAATGGGTTCTTTTACTGATGTGGAAATCACATTGATGATACGGCCGTATTGTTCCGACTTCATAAAAGGGGTAAGCAATTGCGATAGTACATGATTACATTTTAAATGCTGTGTAAAGGCCAATTCAAATTGCTCTAAAGTAGCTTCTATAATGGCGCCACTTCGAGGTCCACCAGTATTGTTCACAAGAATATGAAATCCTGAATTTGAGGATAAATAACGTTCCACATTGGATTTTAATTCATTTGGATCAGAAAAATCAGCGACAATATAATCATGATGCGCTGTTTTTGGTAGCTCAGACAGGACTTGTTTCAGCTTTTGTTCATTTCGTGCAATGAGCGTAATTCGCGCACCTTCGTGAGCTAGTGCCATCGCTGTTGCACGTCCAATCCCTTGTGTGCTGCCGCAAACTAATGCGGATTTATTTTTTAAATTTAATTCCATAAAACCTTATTCATAATTAATACATACATTTTTAGCTTCTGTAAAAAAACGTAATACTTCAAAACCGCCTTCGCGGCCTACTCCAGAATTTTTTTGACCACCAAACGGGGTGCGTAAATCGCGCTGCATCCATGTGTTTACCCAAACTATACCCGTTTGTAAATGTGCTGAAAAATACAAGCTACGTTTCAGATTATTGGTCCAAACCGTAGCGGAAAGACCATATGGAGTAGCATTGGCAAGCGCCAGTGCCTCTTCGTCATTTTCAAAAGGCATGAGGGTAACCACAGGACCAAAAATTTCTTCTTGATTCAATACACAATCGTTGTGAGGAACTTCAATGACGGTGGGTTCCATATAATAACCGTTTTTGGCGTTTTCTATAGAAACCCTTTGGCCACCACACAAAATATTCATTTTTTCTTGCTTTGCTGTTTCGATGAAACTTAAAACTTTTTCCAAGTGAGGTTTTGAAACCAATGCCCCTAAATCACTATTTTTTTCCGAAGGTAAGTCAACTTTTAATTCTTTTACTTTTTTGATAAAATCATTTTTGAATTGCTCATATAGGGTTGCTTCAACAAAAATTCGACTTCCGCAAAGACAAATTTGCCCTTGGTTTGCAAAAGCAGATTTTATGGTTGTCATCAGCATTTTATCATAGTCACAATCAGCAAAAATGATATTTGGGTTTTTTCCACCGAGTTCTAGCGATAATTTTTTAAATAGGGGTGCAGCTGTACGCGCAATATGTGCACCGGTTTTGGTGCCTCCTGTAAAAGAAATAGCTTTGATATTGGGGTGTGCTACAATCGCTTGCCCTGTGGTTGAACCCAATCCATGAACAATGTTTAAAACCCCGTTAGGAAGTCCTGCTTTGCTGCAAAGATCACCCAACAAAAATGCGGTGTAAGGTGTTACTTCACTGGGTTTGGCGACCACACAATTTCCAGTGGCCAACGCAGGTGCAATTTTCCAAGTGAATAAATAGAGGGGTAAATTCCATGGCGAAATACACCCCACAACGCCAATGGGTTGACGCAGTGTAAAATTGATTGACTTTTGCGCAATTTGTTCATGACTTTCACTATAAAATTGAGTAATAGCTTGGCTGAAAAATCTAAAATTACTTGCTGCTCTAGGAATATCGACCGTTCTGGCCAACGTGATTGGCTTACCGTTGTCCATACTTTCGGCCTTGGCCAATACCTCTAAGTGTTTTTCAATTAAATCTGCAATTTTGGATAAAATGGCACTTCGTTTTTCTACGCTAGTTTTGGACCACTCTGGGAATGCTTTTTCTGCGGCTTCAACGGCTTGTTGTACATCAAAACTGTCAGAGTTTGGAAGTTTCCCATAAACTTCACCAATACTGGGGTCAATTACATCTAGCCACGCATCATTTGATGGTGAACAATAGGTGCCGTTGATGTAATTTTTGATGATCATTAGCTCTGTTTTTTGTACGCTACAACTTTTATTTCTATCACCAAATCGGGATGGGGGAGTTGGTGTACCGCTACCGTAGTGCGTGTTGGCCCATTTTCAACGTTAAAAAACTCGGCATAGGCCTTGTTATAATCTGCAAAATCGTTCATGTTCACCAAAAATGAGGTGACATCAACCACATCGGCTAATGATGCGCCTTCTTTGGCCAAGTTTTTATCAATATTTTGAAGTACTTCTCGTGTTTGAACACCAACGTCCAATTTTTTGGTACCCATAGCGTCTATAATTTCAGCGCCAGCAATGGAATTATCGGCTCGTCTTGAACTTGTTCCCGACACAAAAATAAAATCACCCACACGTTTGGTGTGTGGATAGGCGCCTCGTGGTGTGACAGTTTTACTCATAATCAACGTTGTATTTAATGATGTAAAGTTTTTGCAACTTTATCATCTTCCAAAATGGAATTGGTTTCTTTTTTTATCTTTTCATGAAGTTCATCAATGGGCATTTGTTGATCAATTTCATCGTCATCAATCATATTCAAAATGGCTTTATCTTGTGCTCGACCACGAGTCATGGCTTCATGATATCCAATGTGTTCGCAAAAGGTCACCAATGAATATTTTGAAAAATAATCTTTAGGCAATTCTGTTTCTAAAGCCATCTCTAATGCCCGTTTTTTCTGAAAAAGAGGGTTGGCGACATGGTCTTTCATTTCATGAAAATTATCGATAGCCAAATCGGCAATACCATCGGTGTCTACTTTTCTTTTTTGTTGAAAGCCATCAAAAGTGTCTTCCCAGTTTCCGTTGTGTTCTTCCAAAAATGAATCCAATTCAACGACATCTTCAAAAGAGGCATTCATGCCTTGGCCATAAAAAGGAACAATTGCATGTGCTGCATCCCCCAAAAGCATATTTTTACCTTTGTATTGCCATGGGTAACATTTAATTGTACCTAACGGCGCAGTAGGATTTTCAAAAAATTCTCTTGCCAAATTAGGCATCAACTCCATGGCATCGGGGAACTCTTTGCTAAAAAATTCAAGTACTTTTTCTTCAGTTGTTAAATTGTTGAAATTATAAGTCCCTCCGTCGTAGGCCAAAAATAAAGTCACCGTAAAACTACCATCTAAATTTGGCAGGGCGATAATCATGTATTCGCCTCTTGGCCAAATGTGTAGGGCATTTTTAAAAGTTCTAAAACCACCATCTTTTGTGGGTGGAATAGTCAATTCTTTGTAGCCGTGTGTGAGGTAATTTTGCGAAAAACTGAATAAAAATTTACGCTCTGAAAAATAACTTTTTCGGAGTGCTGAGCCCGCACCATCCGTGCCAAAAATAAGGTCTGCTGAATATTCAAGCTGATTTCCATTGCTTGTGTTTGTAAACTTTGCGACATTATTTTCAAAATCAACACCTGTGCATTTATGGTCAAATGTAATGGTTACATTTTCCAATGCTTCAGCTTCATCAATAAGTAAAGCGGTAAGTAATTCTCTCGAGATGGAATTGATGTATTCCCCTTCTCGTCCGCTGTATTTTGAGAGTTTCGTTGCTCCTTTTTTGTCATGCAACATTCGGCCATGCATAGGAATACAAAGCGTTTTGACTTTATCTTCTAAACCCACCATTTTCATGGCTTTTAGTCCTCGATTTGAAAAGGCCAAATTTATCGAACGTCCTGCGCTGAGGTCTACTTTTCGAAGGTCTGGGCGGAATTCCATTACATGCACTTTGTAGCCCCGCTGACCAAGGCGTAATGCGAGTAGCGACCCACACAAACCAGCACCAATAATTAAAATATGTTCTTTTTGTTTCATGGCAGTAGGGTTTTTAAGATTTCAACCATTCGGAATACATCTTCATAAGAATTATAAAAAGGCACAGGTGCACAACGAATCACGTCCGGCTCTCTCCAATCGGTAATCACATGTTGATCAGTTAGTTTTTTGTGAAGATTTTTATCTGCATTTTTCACTTGAATCGACAATTGACACCCACGTTGGTGAGGATCTCTTGGCGTGATGATTTTGATGTCTTGATGGTTTAATCCATTGATGAGGTATTCTAAGTAGCTGGTAAGTTGAATTGATTTTTGGCGCAAAGCATTCATCCCTACCTCGTTAAATAAATCTAAGGATGATTTGATGGCTGCCATAGAAAGTATTGGGGGGTTGCTGAGTTGCCACCCCTCAGCGCCTGGAGTGATGTCCAAGGGTTGGCGCATATCAAAACGCGTGGCTTTATTTTGGCTCCACCATCCGGCAAAACGCTTCAAATTTTTGTCGTGTGCATAACGTTCATGAAT
>CBFHQL010000005.1:55269-134183 GCA_965658025.1 Flavobacteriaceae bacterium
AAATATTGCCCCTAAACTTCCAGGGCCTGAATTCAAATATTTATAGGTACACCATGCGGCAAAATCTACTCCCGATTCGTGTAATTTGGGTTCAATATTTCCTGCACCATGCGCCAAGTCAATCCCTACTTTGCACCCTTTGGTATGACCGAGATTTGCAATTTTTTTGAGGTCTAAATATTGCCCTGTATAATAATTAACCCCACCAATAAGTAAGAGTGCAATTTCCTCACCTTGCGTTTCAAGAATTTGTTCTAAATCTTCAATGTGCAATAATTTTTCACCTGTACGAGGCGTCCACTCAATAAGATCTTCATTGGGGTCATATCCATGAAACGCCAATTGGGTTTGAACGGCATAGCGATCGGAGGGGAAAGCGTCACTTTCAATAAGGATTTTATGTCTTTTTTTTGTGGGATTAAAGAAGGAAACCATCAACAAATGAAGGTTAGCGGACAGGGTGTTCATAACCACAACTTCCAGAGGTTTTGCCCCCACAATTTTGGCCATACATTCCGTTAGGTATTCGTGGTAGGGCATCCACGGATTTTTGGCTTCAAAGTGGCCTTCGACACCCAAATTGGCCCAATCTTCTAACTCTTGCTCAATGGCAGCTTTGGTGGATTTGGGCTGTAGCCCCAGAGAATTTCCCGTAAAATACAACCAGTCGTTTCCATGTTCATCTTTAGGGATGTGGAATGCGGTTCTGTACTTAGCGAGCGGATCGTTACGGTCTAAGTTTAACGCAAATTCAAGATGTGGTTCAAATGAAAACAAATTTGTCTGTTTTGAGTGTACTCAAATGTAGCCATTTTTCGCCGATAATAAAATTCACTAAGGATTTGGATTTTAATGATTTGCTTTTAAAAGATGAGGAAATTTAGCTTGAAAACGTCTTAGTCTAGGAATAGAAACGTTGCGCACATAAGGATTATTGGGGTGTAAACGTTCATAATTTTGATGGTACGCTTCGGCTTTCCAAAATTTTTGAAACGGATAAACCTCTGCGGCAACAGTCACCTTTTGCGCTTTGGCGATGGCGGCTTTCTTTTGTTGTATAATCGCTTTTTGTTCTTCATTTTGGTAGAAAATAATGGAGCGGTATTGTGAGCCTTTGTCTGGACCTTGCCCATTGACTTGCGCCACATTTTGAGAACCAAAATACACATCTACAAGTGCAGCAAACGAAACAACGGAGGGGTCATAAAGAACTTCCACAGCTTCGGCATGGCCGGTACGGCCAGTGTTGCTGAGTGCGTAGGTGGGGTTGTCGGTAAACCCACCCGCATAACCACTAATGGCTTCTTGTACGCCGTGTACACTTTCATAAACGGCCTCGACACACCAAAAACAACCACTGGCAAAATAGGCCTTAGCGATGCCATTTTCTAAGGGAACTTCAATGGGCTTGGCATTGATGACGGCTTGCTGTTTGGCGTTTTGGGTGTTGTTGTTTTGACAACTTACGCTGCTGCAAAAGAGTAGGGGAAGGACTAAAAAGATATTTTTCATGGTGCATGTATTTTGTTGTAAAATTAAGCATCCACCAATGGTATTTTGTGAAATTTTGGTTAAAAATCTTATTTATTGACTGTTTTAATTGTTGGTAATAGTTTTTATCAGTTATAATTTTTCATTCAAATCTTGTCTTCCGACAATAGCCATTATTTCCACAATATTTTGATTGATTCTGTAGTAAATACTATCAACTCCACATACACACCGTCTATATCCTTTTTTTATATAATCTACAGATTCAAAGGAAAAAGGACGTTTTGCAATAATGTCAAAATATTCAAAAAACGATTCGAAATAGTGATCCGCTTGGGTTATTCCAAACGTTTCAACGCCATAATGGTGAATTCGAATCAAGTCATTTTTTGCTTCGTTGGATAATTTATATTTAGCCATTGAGCAAAGACTTTGATTGCGCTAAAATACTTTCTTTACTATCATTCGTAAATCCACTATTTTCGGCTTTTTCCAGCTTAGCTCTAATCCAGTCAATTTGAATTTGTTGTTTTCGGGCTTGTCTAATCAAGTCGTTTACTAACTCACTTTTGCTTGAATATTCTTTATTGTTTACTTGGGTTTTTAGCCACTCGTCATTCGGCTTTGTAAATGATATACTTTGTCTAGACATATTTTTATTATTTGATTCAAATATACACCAAAAACGCATCACTTCCAAATTATTGTCAACGGTTTGGTGTATGGCTCGTTGCGGAAAATCAGCTATGATTTTCCGCCATAACCGAAAGATAGCAAATTGCAATGAATTCCGATTAGGAATTTCAGCCGTAATGAACTATAGCCGTTGTTGCCTACAGTATTTATTTTTCGTTCCAATTTTCATCCCTTTTTTGTTGGTCATTCATTGATAAATAATGTATTGCCAAAATCAATTGGATATTCGGGTCATTTAAATCAAAATGTTTTTTATCTGTTAATACATTCCAATAGCTAATATCTAAACCACCAAAATCGCCAGATGCTTCTATTCTTTCCGCATACTTTGCAATTCTTGGGTTGTTTTTACCAAGGTCAGAAAGATAATTTTGGTACTTTCCAATTGCGTTTGCGCAAATACTTTTTTTCTCTTCTTTGGTTTTATAATTGACAGATTTACAAATCATCCAAATCTCATTAAATGTAGATTTTGAAATTCTTTCATATAGTTTTTGCTGTTCTTTAAAGTCTATTTTTGTCCAAAATCCAATTCCAGAGGCCTGCAAAGAATCGTGATTTGTTTGTTCGTAACATAACTTAAAGTCAGATTCACAAACTTGATTCAAAAAGAACTGTCTGATTTCGTTCAAATCCGATTGTTGTTCAGTCGAAAAGTTGGCTTTCAATTCAGATTCCGAGTACTTGCTTTCACACGATACAAAACTTTGAAAAATCAATAAGTAAAAAAGGATTCTGACGGTTTTTTTCATATTGTAGGCAACGGTTTGGCTATGCACCGTTTCAATGGTGTATAGGTGGTGTTGTGTGTAGTGCGATTATTAATGATAAACTAAATTGAAATGAATCAAATGTTAATATGTTTTTTGTTGCAGATTTTTCTCTTTACACCACTCTATTTGATATGGAGGAATGATTGCAAAAAGATAGGCAAGAAAAACTTAGCAGTAAGTTTAGAAGAAAGATTTATGTATTGGTTAATGCTTTGCCCTATGTGGTTGATAGGATTGCTTGCGTAGCATTACACACAACTTGTATATATACGCACCCTTTCGACTGGCTCAAGGACAGCGTTTATTTCTTTTATATATTTTCATGTTTTTATTTTCGTAATGTGTTCATTATCAATTCTTTGACAATCAATAATAGTAGCTAAAGGACTTTTGATATTTGCAAGAGATTTTTTTAAATTCTCGGTATGTTCAGGAGCAAAGCTTGTTTTTACTTTGGTCTGAATTCGATAAATAGTATGTATATGATTTAGGTCATTCATGGTTTTGAAGAATAGATTTGGGTGCTATTCACTTCAAATGTATAAATTTTTTTAATACAAAAGAAATACAGCACAAAAAAAACCCTCACGTTTGGTGAGGGTTTTTGGTATGCGTAGGGTTATTTATTACATAGTAGAAAATAACTTTTCCATTTTTACTTTTTGTTCTTCAGCGAGTTCGGCATCTACCAAAATACGGCCACTGTGCTCGTCGGTAATGATTTTTTTGCGCGAAGCAATTTCCACTTGCACTTGTGGTGGAATCGTAAAATACGAGCCCCCAGAAGCGCCTCTTTCGATGGGCACAACTGCTAAACCATTTTTTACATTGGTGCGAATTTTGGTGTAGGCCTTGGCCAAACGCTCTTCAATTTTAGTTTTGTATTCTTCGGATTTTTCAAGAAGAACTTTTTCTTCTTTTTCGGTTTCCGCAAGAATAGCATCCAAATCGCCTTTTTTGTGCTTAAGGTGTTCTTCACGTTCTGCCAAACGCTCTTTGGTGCCTTCAATTACTTCCTTTTTTTGTTCAATTTGCGCCTTAAACTCTTTAATGTGCTTTTCGGCCAATTGTATTTCCAATTCTTGGAACTCAACTTCTTTGGCTAGAGAATTAAATTCTCTGTTGTTACGCACATTTTTTTGTTGTTCGTTGTATTTTTTGATGAGTGCTTTGGCCTCTTCAATTAAGTTTTTCTTTCCCTTGATTTGATTGTCGATGTCCGTAAGACTGTCTTCTAATTTCTGAAGTCTCAGTTTGAAACCTTCCACTTCGTCTTCCAAATCGCGTACTTCCAAAGGAAGTTCTCCGCGCACATTACGAATTTCGTCCACTCTAGAATCGATAAGTTGCAAATCGTACAATGCTCTCAATCGTTCTTCAACAGTTAGCTCTTTTTTCTTAGCCATGTTTATGTATACTTTACCGGGTTTGTATTGATCTTTGATAAAAGGACTGCAAAATTAGGAATTTTTTTCTTAAGATAGGTCACTAAAAGGTTTTTTGTGTACTGTTCACTTTCATAATGGCCAATATCCATCAATAAAATTTGATGTTCAGCACTGAAAAAATCGTGGTATTTAAGGTCAGAAGTTACAAAAGCATCGGCACCAGCAGCTTTTGCCGCTGCGATGGCAAAACTACCTGATCCGCCCAAAACCGCAACTTTTTGTATGGGTTTCTTGAGTAGTTTGGAGTGTTTTATCATTTCACATTTCATTGTTTGTTTTACCAAATCAAGAAAATTATGTTCACTTACAGCAGTGTCGAGTTCACCGATCATACCCATACCAATGTGTTGGTTTTTGTTGTTTAAAGTTGATAGTTCATGGGCCACTTCTTCGTAAGGGTGCGCTTGAAACAAAGCTTTTAAAATTTTGGATTCCAAATGTTTTGCATAAACGATGTCTATTCGTGTTTCTTCTACACTTTGAAATTCGTTTGGTTTTCCAACAGCAGGATTGGCCTCGTCATTGCCTTGAAAAGTACCTAATCCGTCGCTATTAAAACTGCAATTTTCATATTTCCCGAGGGCACCTCCTCCAGCTTCAAAAAGTGCTGTTCGTACAGTTTCAGCATCTTGTTTTGGTACAAAAGTGGTCAGTTTTTTGATGGTTCCCGATTGGGGTATCAAAATGGATTTATTTTTTAATCCTAATCTCTTGCAGAGTTCTGCATTTACCCCTTCAAAAGCATTATCCAAAGCCGTATGTAGGGCAAAAATGGCAATGTCGTTTTTGATGGCCTTTTGGACCACACGTTCCACATATGAGTTTCCTGTAATGGATTTTAAGCCCTTAAAAATGATGGGATGAAAACTCACAATGAGGTTGCAGTTTTCTGTAATAGCTTCATCTACGACTTCGGTGAGGGTATCCAAAGTGACCAAAATACCTGTAACTTCCGCTTGATTGTCGCCGACCAAAAGACCAACATTATCAAATTCTTCGGCATAGGCCAAAGGTGCAAGGTCTTCGAGTTGCTTGATGACGTCTTGAACTATCATAAGATTTTGTTTAACTTCAAAGATAAAATAATTACTTTCGTTGTGATGAAGCTTTTAAGAAAAATATTATTTCCCTTCAATGCGTTGTACTACACTGTTGTTTTTTTGCGCAACAAGGGCTACGATTTAGGCGTTTTAAAATCAAAATCTTATGCTTTACCCATCATTTGTGTTGGGAATTTATCGGTTGGTGGAACTGGTAAAACTCCGATGATTGAGCTTTTAATCAAACGCCTTCAACACAACTATAAAGTAGCGGTTTTAAGTCGTGGCTATGGTCGTCAATCCAAAGGGTTTGTACGGGCTGATGCTTCCTCAACAGCACAAATCTTAGGCGATGAGCCCTATCAAATTGCACAAAAATTCCCAAAAATTACTGTTGCTGTTGATGCCAATCGCCAGCGTGGAATAGAAACCTTATTAGCCTTAGATACTCCGCCAGAACTTATTTTACTCGATGATGCTTTTCAGCACCGAAAGGTTACAGCGGGATTATCCATTTTATTGACCGCTTATGATCATTTGTATTGTGATGATGTTGTTTTGCCCTCTGGAAATCTTCGTGAATCACGTTCAGGGGCTCAGCGTGCACAAATTGTGGTGGTTACCAAATGCCCTGCTACCCTTACAGAACAAGAAAAAGAACGCCTTAGAAAATGCTTAGCGCTAAGTGCAAAGCAGCAGTTATTTTTTAGTTCCATTGTTTACGAGGATGCTATGTATTCTTCGACTGAAAAAAAACCGCTTCAAACCCTAGAGCAAAAGCAATATACCTTAGTTACCGGAATTGCCAATGCTAAACCCTTGGTACAGTATTTACGAAGTTTAGGTCATAAATTTGAACATCTTGAATTTCCTGATCACCATGAGTTTTCAACGCAAGAATTAAATAAAATTAGTTCTAAATCCATGGTTTTAACAACGGAAAAGGATTTTTCTAGGTTAAAAACACTGAATCATGATGCGTTGTATTATTTACCCATCACTACAAAAATGGACAAGCAAGACCGCTTTGAACACTCGGTAAAGGAGTTTATAGACTTGTTTTAATTTAACCTTCGAATCAGGTCAATAATTCGTGAAGAATATCCTGTTTCATTGTCGTACCACCCAATGATTTTGACCATTTTTCCCAAAACAGAAGTCATTTGTGCATCAAAAATACAGGAATATGTATTCCCAATGACATCTATGGAAACTATAGGATCTTCGGTGTATTCCAAAATCCCTTTAAATTTGTTTTCGGCCGCAGTTTTAAAAGCATGGTTAATGGCCTCAACTGTAGTTTCCTTTTGAACATTAAAAGTGATATCGGTCAAAGAACCATTAATGACGGGAACACGAATCCCACAACCTCCAATGGTATGTGCAAGCTCAGGAAAAATTTTAGTAAGGGCCTTAGCGGCTCCTGTTGTGGTGGGCACAATGGACTGTCCTGCCGCACGAGCACGACGTAAATCTTGGTGCGGTTGGTCGTGTAAACTCTGATCGGTGGTATACGAATGCACCGTAGTAATGTAGGCCTGATCGATACCACAGAGGTCATTAATGATGGCCAACATTGGCGCTGCGTTATTCGTGGTACAAGACGCATTGGATACTATATGATCTTCTTTGGATATTGTATGCTCATTTACACCCAAAACAATGGTTTTTATATCACTCTCGATTGGAGGTACGCTTAATATCACCTTTTGAGCACCGTTGTTGATGTGGTGTTGTAGGACATCTTTTGTTTTAAATTTCCCTGTAGCTTCGACCACGACATCAACCTTGTATTTGGCCCAATCAATTGATTTGGGGTGGTTTTGGTGTGCACATGCAATTGAACGGTCATTGACAACAAGATGCGTTTCATTGTTCGAAAGCTGTACATCGAGTTTTCCATGAATACTGTCGTATTTTAGGAGGTGTGCAAGCGTTTTTGTATCAGCCAAATCATTAACAGCAACCACTTGAATATCGTTTTGCTCGAGAAGCAATCGAAAGACACGTCTGCCGATGCGTCCAAATCCGTTGATGCCAACGCGAATCATTTAATTAATATGTTTTTGTGCTTTGTAGGATGAGCGTACCAGTGCACTACTTTCTACATGACGAAACCCTAAATCTAAGCCAATTTCTTCGTATTCTTTGAATTGGTCGGGGGTGATGAATTCCTTCACGGGTAGATGCTTTTTACTGGGTTGAAGATATTGACCAATAGTAACTACATCGACGTTTACGTTTTTTAAATCGTGTAAGGTTTCAATCACTTCTTCGCGTGTTTCCCCAAGTCCAAGCATAATGCCTGTTTTGGTTCGGCGTTGCCCTTGCTTTTTTAGGTAATTCAAAACCTCTAAGCTTTGATCGTATTTGGCTTGAATACGGACGGCTCTTGTGAGTCTTCGGACGGTTTCCATATTGTGTGAGACCACTTCTGGCGCTACGTCTATAATACGGTCAATATGCTTTTTAACGCCTTGAAAATCAGGAATAAGTGTTTCTAGTGTGGTGTTTGGATTCATACGGCGAACAGCTTTTACAGTTTCGGCCCACATGATACTGCCCATATCTTTCAAATCATCGCGGTCTACACTTGTGAGTACAGCGTGTTTGATGCCCATAATTTTGATGGATCGTGCTACTTTTTCAGGTTCGTCCCAATCTACAGACTCTGGACGGCCTGTTTTAACGCCACAAAATCCGCAAGAGCGGGTACAAATATTGCCAAGAATCATGAATGTAGCTGTGCCTTCACCCCAACATTCACCCATATTTGGACAACTTCCAGATGTACAAATGGTATTGAGTTTGTATTTATCAACAAGTCCTCGAAGTTCGGTGTATTTTTTACCTGTAGGCAATTTCACACGTAACCATTTTGGTTTTGCTTGTCGTTCTTGAGGTTTTGTAAGTGTGTCTGCTGACATGAATTTGATTTGAGCCACAAAGATACAAAGTATTCCACAAAAAAATCACAAAATACTGAGATACCAAATGTTAAATCCAACTAAAAAAAGAATCCCAAGAATACTTAGAACATGCATTGTTTTTGACGGTTGCCAAGATTTTGGGGTGTGCTTGCTGCAGATAAGAAGATAGTTCATTAGGGCATAAAATGGTGCGGTGACAAACGATAAGATGGTGGCTATTTTGATTAAACTTCCCATTTCGGACAAAAAGAAAAAGAAAATAGCAATAGTTCCCATTATCAATAAAATCAACCATGATGTATAACCATTTTTTAGGGGTTTGTTTAAAATCAATTCGAGGGTTTTGTTCATCGCGCGCGGTGAGGCATCGAGGGTGGTGAGCGTGGTGCTGAACATGGTCGTGAGCGCCGCTACGCCAATGATGATATAGGACCAATCCCCAAGATTTTTGGTGTACATTTCAATAAGTTGTAAGGAAAATTCACCTCCATTGTTACTAAAAGTTTGGCCTGTGCCATGCATGACTAATCCACCAAGCATCAAAAACCCAATGCCCAAAACGATGGTTCCTAAATAGCCAATATTAAAATCTAATAAAGCTGTTTTTGCATTGAATATTTTGATTTCTTTCTTTTTTTGAATAGCCCAAAGGGAGTGCCAAATGGAAACGTCCAAAGGTGCAGGCATCCATCCCATAAAAGCGATAAGAAAAATAATTTCTGCGTCTGTTTTTGGTAAAATTTGCATCCAATTTGATGCCTCTTCCGAAAAGCAGTAGCCACAGCCAATAGCGTGGTGATGCTCAAAATAATAATGATGATTTTCATCATTTTGTCTAAAAGCGCATATTTTCCAATCAAAAGAATGCCAAAACAAATCGCCAAAATAATAACCGTCCAAATTTCTATGCTGATACTATCACCTAAAAGTGATGAGGCAATACCAGCCGTAACGATAGTCACTGCGGTTTGAATAGTAAACATGGTGGCAACTGTTAGTAGAGCATAAACTTTAAGCACTCCTTTACCGAGTTTTTTATAACCATTGAGTAGACTCTCGCCAGTTGCAGCGGCATAGCGTGGTCCAAATTGAAAAAAGGGATATTTGATGAGGTTAATTAGAAGAAGAGCCCACAACAATCCAAAACCAAAATTGGCACCTGCTTTTGTTGATTGAACCAAATGAGACACTCCAATAGCAGCACCAGCAAACAACAGTCCAGGTCCTAATTTCTGTAAAAATTTAATCATTTTTTGCACGAATAATACAGGCCAAAAGCTTTTTTGCACGAAGAAGTTTTACTTTGACGTTATTGATAGGAACACCAATCGTGTTTGCAATTTCTAGATAAGATTGCTCTTGAAAGTACCGCAGTTGAATAATCTCTTGATGGTGCGGTTTCAGTTTTTTGATATCTTTCAGGAGTTCTGCTAAATTTTGTTCGGTGATAAGTTTATCTTCTGCCGACGGTGCTTCATCTCGAATCCAATATACACGCTTTTCATCTTCTTCTGTAGTTTGATTGGTAAGCGCATTTTTTTGTTTTCTTACACTGTCCAAATGGGTATTTTTGGCAATGGTAATAAGCCACGTTTTGAATTTGAATTTAGAATCAAAAGAATTGATTTTATCAAAAGCTTTGAAAAACGTTTCGATGGTAATGTCTTCTGCATCATTCTCATTTTGAGTACGTTTGATCATAAACCCAAACACATCATTCCAAAAGGTTTCCAATAAAAAATTGAAGGCCATTTGGTTATTTTCTTTGGCTTTTATGATGGCTTCGTTCAGTTCCAATGCAGTTGTTTTGATTTTAAACTCGAGATAAAGATAATAAATTGTGTCGCAAGATGCCAAAGTTCAAATAGCGGTAATGCTATGATAAGCTTCAATGCATTTAGCTTTTTGGCAACGCTACCAAAACTTATATATTGAATTAGAAAGCGTACTGAAATCAAAACTGCGGATGCAAATTGAATTTTTGGTGCACTAAAAATCAACAAGATACTACCCAACGCATAAAATGCTAGTCGGCAAAAAAACAATAAACCGTTGGATAATTGCGCGACAATTTTGCAACGTCTTAAAATCAATTCATTTTTTCTTTGTTCACGGAACCAGGATTTGAAACTTGGTTTTTGAACATGAGCTACTTCAGCATCTGGATGTAAACAAAATGTTGTATTCGATTTTTTGGCAACTTCATTGGCAAATAAACGTGTTTCTCCAAAAGGGATATTCATGTGGCGCACAAAGCCGTTGGTGCTGAAAAATAGTGTTTTGGAGTAACTTACATTGGCAGAACTTCCATTGATGTGTAGCCCTATTTTGCCGAACGTATAATTTTTGATAATATGCATGAAATCAAAAAAGCGGTAGAAAAAATTACGTTTCGTTTGATTAAAATTCTTAAAACCAATTACCAAAGGTTTTTGCATTGAAGCCCCAGCCATGTATTGAAGCCATGATGTCGATTGAGGTTCGTAATCGATAGAACTCATCACCAATTGTTCGTGTTTTGCTGCTTTGATTCCTAGTGTAAGCGCATACTTTTTACTGGCCCAGAAGGTTTCGTTATTTTTAACGTCAATTATCTTTATTGTAGGATTTTTCTTTTGAAAGTTCTCCATGATCTCCAATGAAGCGTCTGTTGATGCGTGGTTGATTAAAACAATTTCATAATTTTTATGTTTTTGTTTTAAAAACACAGGTAATTGTTTTTTGAGCAATTTCTCATTGTTTTTAGTGTACAAAAGAAGTGATATAGCTAAATCAGATTTTTTGGATTGATTTGATCTGTTGCGGAAACTATAAATTACCAGAGCGAAGTAGATAATTTCTATTAAAATTACCGCCATAAACACATAAAATAAAACGGTCAAGAGCATGATTTGGGACTATTTTTTAGTGCTGTTATCACAGTCACCAAACTGGTCTGGAGTTTTGCCACAAAATCCACAAGCTTCTCCGTCTTTATTGAGCATTGGATTTTGACTGGCACAGGTTCCAGCAAATTTACCATCTTTTTTGGCCCACAATTTTATTGATATTCCTGCAATTCCGAGCCCCAAAAGTATGAGCGTGATTATAAGTAGTTCCATGATGTAATAATAGCTTTGTGCAAAGATACAATTAAAAAAAAATAAAAATTTTACTAAAAAAATGTGACTTTTTGCAAAAATGTGTGTCTATAGTCATAGGGAACTATAAATAATTTACATTATGAAAAAACTTTATGCAGAATTTTTTGGAACATTTTGGCTCGTTTTCGGCGGGTGTGGAAGCGCTGTATTTTCAGCAGCTTATCCAGATTTAGGAATTGGATTTGTCGGCGTTGCGATCGCTTTTGGTTTAACCGTTCTTACAATGGCTTATGCTGTTGGTCATGTTTCGGGGGCTCATTTTAATCCAGCAGTTTCGTTTGGACTTTGGGCTGCAGACCGCTTTGAAGCGAAACATCTTTTGGGGTATATTGTTGCACAATTACTTGGTGCTATTACTGCGGCTTCAACTCTTTTTTTGATTCTTTCAGGACAAGAAGGTTTTAAGTCCGTTGGTGGATTTGCTTCCAATGGCTATGGTACTTTGTCACCAGGTGGATATTCTATGACTTCTGTATTGATTGCAGAATTTGTATTAACCCTATTTTTTGTAATCATTATTTTGGGAAGCACAGGAAAGAAGGAAACACGAAAGTTTGCGCCTTTAGCCATTGGGTTTGGGTTGACACTGATTCACTTAATCAGTATTCCTATTTCTAATACTTCTGTGAATCCCGCAAGATCTACAAGTCAGGCCATTTTTGCTGGCGGTGATTATCCTGCTCAACTTTGGTTGTTTTGGTTAGCACCTATTGCTGGCGCTATAGTCGCTGGTCTTGTATGTAAAGCGAGTAAAAAGTGTGACTAATAGAGTAAAGCGAAGTTTATAATATATTCACTTCCGCCTCCAGAGCAATACCAAAAATGATTTGTATTGTTTTTTGGATTAATTGTGACAGGCCCAAGATATCTTGTCCTGAGGCACCCCCATAATTTACCAAAACAAGGGCTTGGTTTTTGTGAACACCATAGTTTTTGAAGGTTTTCCCTTTAAATCCTGCAGTTTCAATAAGCCAACCCGCTGGAATTTTTACTTCATTATCTGCAACAGGGTAGTGTGGAATGTTGGGGAATTGGTTTAATAAAGTTTCAAATTGTGTTTTGGTTAAAACGGGATTTTTGAAAAAACTACCACTATTCCCCAATTTTTTTGGGTCTGGTAGTTTCGACTCACGAATTGCAATCACTGCTTTTGAAACGTCATGAATGGTTGGATGTGTAATCTGCATTTTTTCTAATTCAGACGAAATAGCTCCATAGCTAGTTTTTAACTTATGGTTAGCATGAGAAAGTTCAAATGTTACTGAGGTAATGATGTATTGTCCTTTCACTTTGGATTTAAAAATTGAATTACGATAATCAAAATTACAATCCGCTTTTGAAAAAGTTTCAACTTCAAGTGTTTTCAAGTTAATCGCCTCGCAACACACAAAGGTGTCTTTCAATTCTACACCATATGCTCCTATATTTTGGATGGGTGCTGTACCTACATTTCCAGGGATAAGGGATAAGTTTTCCAATCCACCCAAATTATGTTCCAAGCACCACAGCACAAAGTTGTGCCAATTTTCTCCTGCTGCCACCTTGACAGTAGTGTTTTCGTTTCGTTTTTCGCAAATTTCTATTCCTTTCAAATCAACATGGAGGACAAGACCTTCAACATCTTTGGTTAAAAGTATGTTGCTACCACCACCAAGAATCAATAATTTTGAGGGTTTTGTGTTTAAAACACTAGTCAAATCGTCCAAAGCTTGTACGGATACAAAAGATTCAGCAGTAACATCAATGCCAAATGTGTTGTAAGGTTTTAAAGAAACGTGCTGTTGAATCATGCCAAATTTTTGTATGCTTCCAGTCCTTTTTTAAGGATGTCTACAGATGCAATTAAATCCATTTTTTTGAGCACATAAGCAATGCGCACTTGATTTTTCCCCAATCCTTTGGTTGCATAGAACCCCGCTGCAGGAGCAATCATTGTAGTAGCGTTATCTACACGAAAGTTTTCTAACAACCATTGCGCAAAGTGATCTGCATCTGCAATGGGCAGTTCTGCAATACAATAAAATGCGCCTTTTGGTTTGGCAACTTTTACCCCTTCTATTCCTTGAAGTTCTTGAATTAAAATATTGCGTCGTTCCCTGTATTCTTTTGTAACGTTTTCAAAATATGTATCTGGCGTATCCAATGCAGCTTCACTTGCAATTTGCGCATAGGTAGGGGGCGACAGACGTGCTTGTGCAAATTTTAATGCAGTATCGAGGACACTTTTATTTTTTGTAATCATACATCCAATACGTGCGCCACACATGCTGTAGCGTTTTGATACCGAATCAATCATGATGGCATGCTCTTCAAGACCTTTAATGGTCATTATTGATTGGTGTTTTTGACCATCATATGTAAATTCTCTATAGACTTCATCAGCAATTAAAAACAAATCTTGTTTTTGTACCAATTCTTTGAGTTGGTTAACTTCTTTTTCACTGTACAAATAACCTGTTGGATTTCCAGGGTTGCAAATAAGAATGGCCTTGGTTTTCGGGGTAATTAGTGCTTCAAAATCACTAATAGGAGGAAGTGCAAAGTTTGAATCAATATCAGAAACAACAGGAACAACTTTGACCCCTTGTGCAATGCAAAAGCCATTATAATTGGCATAAAATGGTTCGGGAATAATGACTTCATCATCGGGATCCATAATACTTCCAAGGGTAAAATGCAGTGCTTCGCTACCACCAGTAGTTACAATAATATTATTGGCTTCCACATCAATCTGGTGTTTTTTGTAGTACTTAGCCAGTTTTTGTCGGTAGTGTTCCGAACCTTCAGAACGGCTGTACGCCAATACATTTAAGGTGTTATTTTTTACAGCATCTAATGCAATTTTTGGGGTATTTATATCGGGTTGACCAATATTCAAATGATAGACATGAACCCCTTCTGATTTGGCTTGTTCAGCAAAAGGCACCAATTTTCGAATCGGTGACGATGGCATTTGTTGCCCTTTGTTTGAAATTTTTGGCATATCAATCCGTATTGTGGTTCAAAGTACAAATTTAATTGTACAATTTTAAAAAAGCGAAAAAAAAAGCATCTTAAAAAAAGATGCTTTATGTGGTCTTAATACCAGTTTATTTTTTTTCAACGACACTCTTTTTTGTAGGCGTCATTAAACTTGTTTTGTTGGGATCTATGACTGTTCCTTTTATCTTAAGTGCTACTGTGGGCGTATCAGCATTAGAAGTTACCGTAATGGTTTTTCGAATGGGATTTACTCTATTGGTGTCGTATTTGACTTGGATTTCCCCTTCTTCGCCAGGCATGATAGGTTTTTCAGGTTTTTTAGGAACAGTACAGCCACAACTAGACTTTACTTTGGAAACAATAAGCGGTGCATTTCCTGTATTTGTGAATTTAAAGACACGAACACCATCGGCGCCTTTTTCGATAGTTCCATAATCGATCACAGTAGATTCAAATTCAATTTTAGCCACTTTTTCTTGAGCATATACATTAAGCGCAAAAAAACTAAGGAGCAGTAGTGTGCATATTTTTTTCATGGTAGTGTTGTTTTAGTTAAGATGTAAATTTAGCGACTTTTTCATAAAATCAAAAAATTGTACACATATAATTATACTTTATTTAATTTTAAAGAACCCAAAATATGAGTACTTTTGTAGACTTTAAGACAAAAATCGTTCCAAAAATATGAGTATCCCATCAAAATATGATGCAACCAAGGTAGAACAAAAGTGGTATGACTACTGGATGAAACACCAATATTTTCATTCAAAACCAGACGAGAGAACGCCTTATACCATAGTCATTCCACCGCCCAATGTGACGGGTGTTTTGCACATGGGACATATGCTCAATAACACAATTCAAGATGTTTTGATTCGACGTGCTCGACTTCAAGGTAAAAATGCGTGTTGGGTACCCGGAACAGATCATGCATCCATTGCAACAGAAGCCAAAGTAGTGGCCAAACTGAAAGAAAAAGGAATAGACAAGAATGATTTGACGCGCGAAGAGTTCATGAACCATGCTTGGGATTGGACCAACGAATATGGCGGTGTTATTTTGAATCAGCTCAAAAAATTGGGTTGTTCTTGCGACTGGAACCGTACAAAGTTTACGTTGGATGATGACATGAGTGCATCAGTTATTTCAGTATTTATTGATTTGTACAACAAAGGCCTGATTTACAGAGGGTTTCGAATGGTCAATTGGGATCCAAAAGCCCAAACCACACTCTCAGATGAAGAAGTTATTTATGAAGAACGTCAGGGACATTTATATTACATTGAATATGCCATTGAAAATAGCGATGAACGTCTGACTATTGCCACGACGAGACCTGAAACAATTCTGGGTGATTCGGCAATTTGCATCAATCCCAATGATGAACGTTTTACACATTTAAAAGGCAAAAAGGCCATTGTGCCCTTGTGCAACAGAGTGATTCCAATCATTGAAGATGAATACGTGGATGTCGAATTTGGCACAGGATGTCTCAAAGTTACACCTGCACATGACGAAAATGATAAAGTTTTGGGTGATAAGCATCAATTGGAAGTTATCGATATTTTTAATGCCGATGCCACACTGAATAGTTACGGATTGCACTACGAAGGAAAAGATCGTTTTGTGGTACGTAAAGAAATTTCTAAGGAATTGCAAACCAAAGGATATTTGGTAAAAACAGAACAACACATACACAAAGTAGGGACTTCTGAACGTACCAAAGTTGTGATTGAACCGCGCCTTTCCGATCAGTGGTTCCTCAAAATGGAAGAATTAGCTAAACCTGCTTTAGATGCTGTGCTCAAAGACGAAACAGTCAAGCTTTTCCCAAAAAAATTCAACAACACATACCGCCATTGGATGGAAAATATCCGCGACTGGAATATCTCTCGTCAATTGTTCTGGGGACAACGAATCCCTGCCTATTATTATGGTGATGGTAAAGAGGATTTTGTTGTTGCACGGTCAAAAGAAGAAGCACTCAAATTAGCACAACAAAAAACAGATAATACTTCATTTCAACTCCACGATTTAAGACAAGATTCAGATGTTTTGGATACTTGGTTTTCGTCATGGCTTTGGCCCATCTCAGTTTTCGATGGCATCCGAAATCCTGATAACGAAGAAATTAATTATTATTATCCGACCAATGATTTGGTCACTGGCCCCGATATTTTGTTCTTTTGGGTGGCACGAATGATTGTGGCTGGGTTTGAATTTAATGCTGAAAAACCTTTTGAAAATGTTTATTTGACAGGTTTGGTACGCGACAAGCAACGCCGTAAAATGAGTAAATCATTAGGAAATTCTCCTGATGCTTTGCAGCTGATTGAACAATTTGGTGCCGATGGTGTTCGTGTAGGACTTCTTTTAAGTTCTGCAGCAGGTAACGATTTGTTGTTCGATGAAGCTTTGTGCCAGCAAGGAAAGGGGTTTGGTAATAAAATATGGAATGCTTTTCGTCTCATTGATGGGTGGGCGGTTGCTGAAATTGAACAGCCCGAATATGCATCAATTGCAATAGATTGGTATACATCAAAATTCCAAAAAGTTCTTGAAGAAATCGAAGATCACTTTGGTAAATACCGCTTAAGTGACGCCCTTATGGCAATTTATAAATTGGTGTGGGATGATTTTTGTTCATGGTTGCTCGAAATGGTTAAACCTGCCTATGGAGCACCAATAGACAAAAAAACACATGCCAGTGTAGTGCATCTGCTGGAGCAAAATCTGAAGATTTTACACCCTTTTATGCCCTTTCTCACAGAAGAAATTTGGCACTTTTTGAAACCTCGAAATCCAGAAGAAGCCTTGATTGTTTCAAAATGGCCTAAACAAGAGTCGTTTGATGTATCGCTTTTAACAGAATTTGATTTTGCGGCAGAAGTTATCACGGGTATAAGAAATGTACGCAAACAAAAGCAAATTCCATTCAAAACTGCTGTCGAGCTTTATGTGATTAATAAGGCATCGTGCGCTGAAAATTTTGATGGATTGATTTCCAAACTTGGTAATATTTCTAATATCAATTATACGGCATCTGCTGTAGAAAAAGCATTTTCTTTTCGTGTGGGTTCAAATGAGTATTTTTTAGTTGCCGACATGGCCATTGATCTTGAAGCTGAGGTTGCCAAATTGGAGGAAGAATTGGCATATACCAAAGGATTTTTAAACTCTGTTCAAAAGAAGTTGTCTAATGAACGTTTTGTTTCCAATGCCCCTGAACAAGTGGTTGCTAGTGAAAAGAAAAAAGAAGCGGATGCTTTGGCTAAAATTGAAACCCTCGAAACAAGCTTAAAAAATTTAAGCTAAGATTTACTTTCTGTACATTAAATACTCTTTTGCGAGTTCGATGTAGCGTTTTTTTGCTTCATCTTGAGAGATGTTTTCAACTTGAAAAAGTGCATTTGTTTTAAAGGCGTTTATGATGGCTTTGCTGCTGCTAGGACGCGAATAATCATTAGTTGCCTTTTTATAAAAAGCATACAACTTCAAAAGGGTATCGGCAGGAAAAGGTTCTTTGTGATCGCTTATGCTTTCCACTGCAGCTCGAAATTCTTTATCTAATTCGTCTTTTATCATCTTAAAGCTCTGCGATGATGCTTTCACCACCTTTTACTTTTTGGTTAAGTTTTACTTTAAGTTTGGTGTTCAAAGGTAAAAATAAATCTACTCTCGAACCAAATTTAATAAATCCAGCATCACTTCCTTGAACAACATTCTGGTCTTTTTTGGCATAATTTACAATTCTTCGAGCCAGTGCGCCAGCTATTTGACGATAGAGTACTTTTCCAAAAGTAGCATTTTCTACAACGACAGTTGTGCGCTCATTTTCTTCACTTGATTTTGGATGCCATGCAACCAAATATTTACCAGGATGGTACTTACTAAAAAGCACTTTTCCACCTATTGGATAGCGTGTTACATGTACATTGATTGGGGACATAAAAACACTTACTTGAAGGCGTTTATCTTTGAAATATTCTGGTTCCTCGACCTCTTCAATAACAACTACTTTTCCATCAACTGGAGAGATTACATGCTCATCATTGTGCTGCGTGTGTCTTTTTGGGTTTCTAAAAAATTGTAGAATTAGAATAAAGAAAATCAATAATCCGATTTGTAGTGTTTTAACCAACCATGGGATTTCTATTAGATCAATGATTAAAAATAAACTACCTACAATGAGCAGTGTAATAAAAATGATTTTTTGGCCTTCTTTATGAAACATAATTTAATATTCTTAAAAATAAATAGATAAATGGTGCAACAAATATAGCACTATCCAATCGGTCTAAAAGACCACCATGTCCTGGTATAAGGGTTCCGCTATCTTTGACTTCTGCTTGACGTTTGTATTTGGACTCAATAAGGTCACCTATTGTGCCAAAAACACTAACGATTACACTCAAAATCAACCATTTAGAAAACAATACATTTTGATTAACTTCAAAAATAATATATCCTCCTATGGCTGAAAAAAATACTCCACCAAGAAACCCCTCAACAGTCTTTTTAGGTGAAACACTTTCAAATAGTTTTTGCTTTCCAAAGTTTTTTCCAACTAGGTATGCAAAACTGTCATTGATCCAAATCAATACAAAAACACCTATGATATTTTTTGGGCTATACGCACCAAAATTATTGGCAATGAGCAACAAAAACAGAATTCCGCTACTGATATAAAATGTTGTGTTGATGTATCGGTTTGTGAGAAGTTTTGGTAAACTTTTACTTGAAAACAAATCGCGAATCAAAAAGAGTAAAACAAAAATGCTAACCACATGAAGAATTTGGGTCACTTCGTCTAAACCATTAATATTTACTGTTATAACATCCCAAAAAGCAAATGTTCCGTACAAGATCGAAAATATTAAATAAGATAATATGTTGCGCTGTTCTATGAGTTGGTTGAACTCTTTTAGGCAGATTAGCCCAAAAACAAAGAATAATGCTGTGAGTGCATACTGGTGTTGTGCACAGAGCACCAAAATAGTGACAAATAATGCTCCAAATATTAATCTTGTAGTGAGTTCCTTCAAAATAGTGTTATAAATCTTCTAAAAGTAGTAGGTATAAGTTTTTGGAACTACTACCATAGCTCAAAAAATTATCGTCATCAACAACTTTAAAGTGTTTTATGGTTGTAATATTCGTGGGGATGTTTTTTTTGTTTTTTGCTTTTATGCAGTGAAGCCCTTCACCTATCGTTTGAACTATTTGACTTGTTGTTGCAAATACGATAAAGTTTTTGGGTAATTCGTTAAGTTTTTTTTCGGCGATTTGATTGGAGGAAATTAGTAGAGAACCATCATTGGCAATCAGATATTCGCATGTGGTAAAGAAAAAATGTCCTTTCTTCGTACTGCTTGTGGTTTCCCAATTAAAATCCTTAAACTTTTCCTTGAGTTTTGCATTCAATATTAAAGCCATTTTATCGCTCCAATTGTTTTCATCTAAAATTTGATGCAGGAATACGTAGGCCTCATCTAAAGTTTCACAATAAAGAAATTTACCTCCATTTTCGTTGAATTTTATTGTGAAAGATTCATCAATTGGAGTGTCTTTTTTGGGTAAAAACTTACTATCACCCTCATCCTCTGGGTGTTTTTTATCAGATTTTGATATAGAACCAAATATTTTTCGAAATACACTCATTTTTTAAACAAAGGATGTCGGTTTACAGCGAACCAAAGATAAAAAAATTAAAGCTCCCTTTAGTTTAAAATAACATGATTTTTTACTCTTCTTCGCCTTCGCTATTAGAAACAGAATTTTCTTCTTTTTTAGAATCAAAATGTCTTCTACCAAAAATTGTCTCCAAATTATCTTTGAATATGACTTCATCTTTGAGTAAAACTTCTGCGAGTTCTATGAGTTTATCTTTGTGTTTTTCGAGCAATGCAATGGCACGTTGATACTGTTCTTCTACAATATCAGAAATCTCTTTATCGATGAGTTCTGCGGTCTGTTCGCTGTAAGGTTTTGTAAACCCATACTCATTTTGGCCCGAAGAATCGTAGTACGTCAAGTTTCCGATTTTATCGCTCAAACCATATACGGTTACCATGGCCCGTGCTTGTTTGGTCACTTTTTCTAAGTCGCTCAAGGCACCTGTTGATATTTTATTGAAAATCACTTTCTCTGCAGCTCGGCCGCCAAGCGCTGCACACATTTCATCCAACATTTGTTCTGGGCGAACAATAAGGCGTTCTTCGGGCAGGTACCATGCCGCACCAAGTGAACGGCCACGAGGAACAATCGTCACTTTGACAAGTGGGGCTGCGTGTTCTAGCATCCAACTAACCGTCGCATGACCGGCCTCGTGAAAAGCAACTGCCTTTTTCTCCTCAGGAGTGATGATTTTATTTTTCTTTTCTAATCCACCAATAATTCGGTCCACTGCATCAAGAAAATCTTGTTTTTCTACTGCTTTTTTGTCGTTTCTAGCGGCAATCAGTGCTGCTTCGTTGCATACATTGGCAATATCAGCACCAGAAAAACCGGGCGTTTGTTTTGATAGAAAATCGGTGTCTAAATCTTTAGCTTTTTTCAAAGGTTTTAGGTGAACCTCGAAAATTTCTTTTCGTTCTCGGATATCAGGTAAATCAACATAAATTTGACGATCAAAACGTCCAGCGCGCATAAGGGCTTTATCCAAAACATCTGCTCTGTTGGTGGCAGCCAAAACAATCACATTAGTATTTGACCCAAAACCATCCATTTCTGTTAATAATTGGTTGAGTGTGTTTTCGCGTTCATCATTAGATCCAGAGAAATTACTCTTGCCACGAGCACGTCCAATAGCATCAATTTCATCAATAAATATGATTGATGGTGATTTTTCTTTAGCTTGTTTAAATAAATCACGAACTCTCGAAGCACCTACACCAACAAACATTTCTACGAAATCTGAACCTGATAAAGAGAAAAATGGTGCTTTTGCTTCGCCAGCAACCGCTTTGGCCAAAAGCGTTTTTCCTGTTCCTGGAGGCCCCACAAGTAAGGCGCCTTTTGGGATTTTCCCTCCTAGGGCCGTGTATTTCTCAGGGTTTTTTAAGAAATCTACAATCTCTTGAACCTCTTCTTTTGCACCTTCCAGTCCAGCAACATCTTCAAAAGTAGTTTTGGTCTCCAATTTTTCGTCAAAAAGTTTTGCTTTAGATTTCCCAATATTGAAAATCTGTCCGCCACCACCAGGGCCACCGCCACCAGACATTCTGCGCATAATAAATATCCATACGCCAATGATGACTACAAATGGAATGATGGATAACAAAATTTCTCCAAAAGCATTGTTTTCTGTTCTAAAGTTGAGTTCTGTGTCCAAATCACGTTCGATGATGGTATCTTCGAGTTGTTTTTGAAATAACTGAATATCACCAAATTCAAACTTATAATTGGGTGATGTGCCTAGTGGAATGAGTTGTTGCGTTTGTGTTTTGCTGTGTATTTCTTTTTTGACTGCTTTGTCTGTAAGGTAGACAAGTGCTTCACGGCTGTTTACAATTTCAACCTTTTGAACATCGCCATCTTTTAGGAATTTAAAAAATTTGGATGGTGTGGTCGTTTGACCATTTGTAGGGCCTATTCCACCAGAGAAAAAATTAAACATGATAAATAAACCAATAGCGATTCCGTACACCCAATAGGCGTTAAATTTAAATGGTTTAGGATTTTTATCTTTTGACATAAATAATGTTTTAGTAGCTTGTTTCTATTTCAGTAATTTTTGCATCGCCCCATAGATTTTCAATGGCATAGTATTCTCTTTTATGTTTTTGGAACACATGAACCACTACATTGATGTAATCTATCAGAACCCATTCCGCATTTTCTGCACCTTCTATTTGGTAGGGTTTTTCATGAGCACTTTTACTTACTTTTTTTTGAATCGAATTGACAATTGCATTTACTTGTGTATTGGAATTTCCATCGCAAATTACGAAGTAGTCACATACCGAATTTTCTATGGATCTCAAATCTAATATGCTAATGTTTTGGCCTTTTACGTCCTCAATACCAGCAATAATTAGGGTGATGAGTTCGTCTGGGTCAGAAATGTGTTTTGTCATATATTCGTATTACTTTGCAAATTTATTATTTTTTTAGGTCTAATTGCGTTATATTATCTTAATAATATTATAATTTACACATAAATTCGCTCATGCAAATCATCAAACTCAATGCCATTGATTCCACAAACCGCTATTTACGCGACTTAGTGTCCGAAATACCATTGGAAGATTTTGCTGTTGTTGTTGCCAAATACCAAACACATGGGCGTGGACAAAGAACGACTAATTGGCAGTCAGAAAAAGATAAAAATTTGATAATCAGTGTGTTAAAAAAAGATATTAGCATTAATATTAAACATCAATTTTTATTAAGTATTGCAGTTTCGTTGGCTCTTTATAAAACCTTAGAGGCGTTTCAAATTCCAAATCTTTCGATAAAATGGCCAAACGACATTTTGTCACGACAAGACAAAATTGCGGGGATTCTTATTGAATTGGTGACAAAAAAAAATAAAATTGACCATGCCATCATTGGTATTGGTCTTAATGTGAATCAAATTGAATTTGATCAACTTCCTAAAGCGTCATCTTTAAAAAAAATCACAGGGATTCATTACGATTTGGATGAGTTGTTGTACAAATTATTAGAAAATTTGAAGAACTTTCTCAATACTAATGACCATGAGCAGTTGTGGAATTCGTATGAGCAGTTTTTGTTTAGAAAAGACAAGCCCTCCACATTTGTAGACACAAAAAATGTTTCTTTTTCAGGTATAATCCAAGGTGTTTCCAAAGGAGGAAAACTTAGAGTTAAGACCGAATATTCTGTTGAAGAATTTGATTTGAAATCGATTCAGTTACTATACTAAATAGATTTAGGAATATTTACCGCGAGGGTTTCAATAAATTTTGAAATAGGCCCTTTAATCATCATCGCCATCATGGGATTAAAATCGCCCGAAAATGCCAATTGCACTTCACTTTGATCTTCAGCTGTTGCATTAATATTGGCTTGAAGTGAAAAATCCAATTTACCTCCAGCGGCACCAAGTGTGATGCGGTTTGGTGGATTTACTTCCTTTTTTTGCAAAACAATTTCAGGCATTCCGCTGAGCGCAAAAATAAATTTATCATTTTCTAACACTTCAAATTTGCTGATGTTTTCGGGCATCAAAGTCTCAAAGTTTTTTATGTCCGAAAGGAAGTTAAAAACGTGTTCAGCCGATTTGGAGATGGTGATTTTTGGTGATTCTAAATTCATATCAAAAAATTATTTTGCCCACTGGGCTGGATTTGCATTCCATTTGGAAAGAATTTCTAATTCTTTTTCGTTGATAAAGCCTGTGTCTAAGGCTTGTTCCAATAGACTTTCGTAATTGCTTAGGGTGTATAAATTTATTCCTTTTTCAGAAAAATTTTCTTTTGAAACTTGAAAACCATAACTAAATATCGCCACCATACCTTTTACCGTTGCACCTGCAGTTTCAAGCGCTTCAACGGCGGCTAAACTACTTTTTCCAGTGCTAATAAGATCTTCGATCACCACCACATTTTGCCCTTTTTCCAAATGGCCTTCAATCTGATTTTTGCGTCCGTGTTTTTTGGCCTCTGGCCGTACATAAACAAAGGGTAATCCAAGAACTTCTGCCACTAATGCGCCAATTCCAATTGCACCAGTAGCAACGCCCGCAATGACATCGGGTTTTCCAAATGCTTGTTCTAAGTTTTTGGCCATCTCATTTTTTATGTAATTTCTCATCACAGGATATGAAAGCACCATTCTGTTGTCGCAGTATATAGGCGATTTCCATCCAGATGCCCAATGAAATGGATCTTTAGGGCTTAGTTTTATGGCATTAATCTGAAGTAATACTTCGGCTGTTTTTTTGGCGGTATTTTTGTTGAAAATCATGAGCCAAAATTATTAAAAAATACTACATTTACTCCAGTTTAATTTGTTTTTAATTAACAATGCAAAAAATTTTTGTTGGCAATAAGCCCATTATTCTTACCACAACCGTAGAATCGGAAAAAGATTTCAAAAATTACTTGATTGACTCTGTCGATATTCACAAAGTACTTTACAATTTAAAAAAAGAAAAATACAAATCTATTCGGCTTATAGGAGACAATGAAAAGCTTTTGCTTAAGAAGTTTTTGCGCTTGTTACCAAATGTAGTTGCTGGTGGTGGAAAGGTTTTGAATGCTGAAGGGCGAATTCTATTTATTTTTCGTAATGGAAAATGGGACTTACCAAAGGGCAAAGCAGAGCACAAAGAAACTATTGATGAAACCGCACTTCGTGAGGTAGAAGAAGAAACAGGCGTGACTGGATTAAGCATTACCAAACCTTTGGATATTACTTATCATATTTTTAAAAGGAATAATCAATACTTTATAAAAATAACATACTGGTTCGAAATGTATTCTGAATTTGATGGTGAACTGCTTCCACAAGAAAAAGAAGGCATCACTAAAGTGAAATGGGTTAGCCCCAAAAAACTCAAAAAAATCAAAAAGAATATCTACGCCAACATTGAAGCGCTCATTTAAAAGAAATTCTTCAATCGTTCTTCTAATCTTATTTAATGCCTTATTTTTGCCGCTTAATTTTGAAATAAGATGAGAGAATTTATCCGTAAACGTTCTGCGAATGTAAAAAATGATATTTTTAGTGGGCTTACTGTAGCTTTGGCGCTTGTGCCCGAAGCTGTTGCTTTTGCTTTTGTTGCAGGGGTCGACCCCTTAGTAGGTTTGTATGCGGCATTTATGATTGGTTTGATTACTTCGATTTTTGGTGGTCGACCAGGGATGATCAGTGGTGCTACTGGTGCCTTGGCTGTTGTCATGGTCAGTTTGGTGGCTCAAGGCAATGCTATGGGTGCTCCATCAGAAGATTTAGGGCTGTATTACCTCTTTCTTACGGTCATTTTGATGGGTTTTATTCAAATTTTGGCAGGTGTTTTTAAGCTCGGTAAATTTGTTCGACTGATACCTCATCCCGTAATGATGGGTTTTGTCAATGGTTTGGCTATCGTAATTTTCCTCTCTCAATTGGGGATGTTTAAAACTTCTAGTGAAGATGGACTCGTTTGGATGCAAGGACAAGACCTTTGGACTATGGTTGGTCTTGTCGCGCTCACCATGGCCATTATGTTTGGTTTGCCAAAACTCACCAAAAAACTTCCTGAAGCACTCATTGCTATTTTGGTGGTTTCTATGCTTGTTATTTTTGGAAACTTTGATGTGGCCACCGTTGGAAGTTTTATTAGAGATGGAGGAGGAGAAGGCCTAAAAGGTGGTCTCCCTCAATTGCAATTATCCATTTTTGATAAAGTTCCTCTAAACCTTGAAACCCTTCGTTTTATTGGTCCATACGCCATTATTTTGGCCGCAATTGGTCTTATAGAATCCTTAATGACACTTAATCTTATTGACGAACTTACAGAAACTCGAGGAAATTCAAATAAAGAGTGTATTGCACAAGGCAGTGCCAATATTGTTACCGGGCTTTTTGGCGGTATGGGAGGTTGTGCCATGATTGGCCAATCCATCATCAATATAAAAGGAGGAGGTAGAGGTCGACTCTCAGGAATTGTTGCCGCACTGGCACTCTTAGGATTTATTCTTTTTGCCTCTAATTTAATAGAACAAGTACCCATTGCTGCCCTTGTTGGGGTAATGTTTATGGTGGTCATTGGTACTTTTGCTTGGTCTAGTTTTAGAATCATTAACAAAATACCAGTTGCTGATGTTTTTGTTTTGGTTTTAGTCTCCACAGTTACCGTATTTTTCGATTTAGCGATTGCTGTGGTATCGGGTGTTATTGTTAGTGCACTTGTATTTTCTTGGGAAAATGCAAAACGTATACGCGCGCGAAAACGCATTAAACCAGACGGAACAAAAATTTATGAAATCTGGGGGCCATTATTCTTTGGTAGCATCTCTGCTTTTAACCAAAAATTTGATGTCAAAAATGACCCTGATGCTGTAGAAGTTGATTTTGTAGAATCTAGAGTTAGTGATCATTCAGCGATTGAAGCGATTTTTAATTTGGTGAACAAATACAATAGCGCAGGCAAAACAATAAAACTCAAGCATTTAAGTCAAGATTGTAAAGTGCTATTGTACAAATCCAGTCCCTTGTTTAAAGATGTGATTATTGAGGCGATTGATGATCCACGTTATCATTTGGCCGAAAATCCAGAAGCATTTACCAAAGGTCTTTCGGAATATTCACTGTAAATTATTTTGAGTAAACAGCAGGAGGCACCATTTTTTTATAATCCCCATTGTAGTGGATGATTTCACGTACAATAGAAGAAGAAATAAAAGAGGTTTCTACAGAAGTGAGTAGGAAAACGGTTTCAATATCCCCAATGTTTCGGTTGGTATGGGCAATGGCTTTTTCGAACTCAAAATCGGCAGGATTTCGAAGCCCTCTAAGAATAAAATCGGCGTTAATTTCTTTGCAAAAATCAGTTGTCAACCCCGAATAGGTCATCACTTTTATTTTTGAATGGCCTTGAAATGTTTTTTCAATAAAGGATTTGCGTTCTTCTAATGAAAACATATAGGTTTTGGAAGAGTTTTCGCCAATAGCAATAATCACTTCATCAAAAAGTGGGAGCCCTCGGTGGATAATATCGCAATGCCCTAAGGTAATGGGGTCAAAAGATCCTGGAAAAATTGCACGTTTCATGTGTTTATCTTTATTGCTTTTTTGTGGTCACATGGAACATCCATACCATCATTTTTCTATTTTAATAATTTTTGGTTACGGATGTTTCATACGGCAAAGTTAAGCATTTTTAGCCATTGCTTCTTCAATAGCATTTGTAAACAGTTCTGGTAAGTTGATCCCTGCACAAGCCGCTTGTTGCGGTAGAATACTCTCCTCGGTAAGTCCAGGAACGGTATTCATTTCTAAAAAGTAGGGGGTATCGCCTTTAAAAATAAATTCACTTCTCGAAAATCCATCCATATTGAGAACTTCGTATATTTTTTTAGCCATATGTTTTACGTTTTCTTCTTGAACTTTAGAAAGTCGAGCGGGTGTAATTTCTTCCGACTTCCCCAGATATTTGGCCTCATAATCAAAAAAATCATTTTCGGAAACAATTTCTGTGATGGGCAAAACCAGCACTTCGCCTTTGTAGCGAAGCACGCCCACAGAAACTTCCGTTCCGTCCAAAAACGACTCAATAATCAATTCATTATCATGCTCAAAAGCAATGTCTATGGCCGACTGTAGGTCTTCTATTTGATGCACTTTAGTGACCCCAAAACTACTGCCTGCACGGTTGGCCTTGACAAAACAAGGCAATCCCACACGATTTATTATGGCTTTGGCATTGACATTATCACCTTTATTTAATGGGTATGAAATTGCAGTAGGAATATCATAGGCCTTAAGCACATTGAGGCAATCTCTTTTGTTGAACGTCAGTGCCGCTTGATACATCCCACAACTTGTATGTGGAATCTCCAACAACTCGAAATAGGCCTGCATAAATCCATCTTCGCCGGGCGCTCCATGAATGGCATTAAAAACACAGTCAAAATGAATGGTTTCTCCCTTAAGGTTAACCGAAAAATCACTCATATTTATAGGAAATTCTTCTCCGTTGGGCGACACATACACCCACTTTTCTTTGGAGATATGGATGCAATAGGCCGTATATAGATGATTGGGAAGCTGTTGAAAAACTACCTGTCCGCTTTTGAGCGAAATGCCGGCTTCGCTAGAAAACCCACCCATGATGATGGCAATGTTTTTTTTCATGAATCGTATTTGTGGTGTAAAAATATCATTTTTTGAGGACATCAATTTTGATTTTTATAAAAAATAAACTTTTACAATCTAAAATAGGTGTATCAATTTCTCCCAAAAAAATGTTTAGCTTTGCTAAAATTAGACCCATGAATTTTTTAAAGTTTTTGTTCAGTAAGTCAATAGTCAAACAACTTGGCTTGGCTATTATAGCCATTATTGTTTTTTCGTTTTTGGCGCTTAAATGGTTAAAATCCTACACCAACCATGGCGTATTTGTAGAAGTGCCCAATTTGGTAGGTTTATCTTTAAATGATGCTAAAACCACGCTAGATAATTTTGACCTTAGAACACAAGTTCAAGATTCGTCCAACTACAATCCAAAATACCCTTCTGGCGCAGTCATCGAACAAGAGCCATTAGCCGGTTCAAAAGTCAAAGAAAATAGAAAAATATACCTCATTTTAAATCCCTCGGACTACAGAAATGTCCTTGTCCCCAATGTCATTCGTAATACACTTCGCCAAACACGTCCTACTTTGGAAGCACTTGGTTTTAAAATAGGTGAATTGATTTATGTGAATGATCTTGGAAAAGATGAGGTCATAGAACTTCGTTTTAGAGGACGAAAACTGAATCCTGGCGATATGATTAGAAAAACATCGACCATTGATTTGGTTCTTGGAAATGGCATTCGAAACACAGATTAATGGAACAAACTCCAACACATTCTGATGAACATGAGGAGCTCCACGAGCATCATGCTTTTACTGTAGACAAAGGGCAACAACCCCTTCGTATTGATAAATATTTGATGAATTTTGTCGAAAATGCGACACGAAACAAGATTCAAGCCGCTGCAAAATCAGGCCATATTTTTGTGAATGGTGTTGCTGTAAAATCCAATTACAAGGTAAAACCAAACGATCAAATTCGTGTATTGTTTGAGCACCCTCCACATGAGTATTTGTTGGTTCCAGAAGATATTCCTTTGGATATTATTTATGAAGATGATGCCTTATTGGTGGTGAATAAACCTGCAGGAATGGTGGTACACCCTGGACATGGTAATTATTCTGGAACATTGATTAATGCCCTTCTTTTTCATTTTGAGCATTTGCCCAACAACTCCAGCAATCGTCCTGGACTAGTTCACCGCATCGACAAAGACACGAGTGGGCTTTTGGTTGTCGCAAAAACAGAACATGCTATGACCCACTTGTCGGCTCAATTTAAAGCCAAAACCAGTGAACGTTCTTATACCGCATTGGTGTGGGGCAATATCGAAGAAGACAAAGGCACTATAGAAGGCCATATTGGTCGTCATCCTAAAAATAGACTTCAAAATACAGTTTTTGAAGGCGATGAAGCCGAGAAAGGAAAACCTGCCATTACCCATTTTGAGGTTTTGGAACGCTTGGGTTATGTTACCCTTGTGCGTTGCAAACTTGAAACAGGTCGAACGCACCAAATTCGGGTACACATGAAGCATATTGGTCATACGCTTTTTAATGATGAACGCTATGGCGGTGAAAAAATATTGAAAGGCACCACCTTTACCAAATACAAACAATTTGTAGATAATTGTTTTAAAGTTCTTCCACGTCAGGCCTTACATGCCGAAACATTAGGATTTGAGCATCCAACAACCAATGCGTTTTTGTCCTTTTCTTGCCCTTTACCTTCAGATATTTCAGAGTGTATTGAAAAATGGCGCAGCTATTCAAAGCACGCTCAGTAGTGTACTATTGATTTTGTCAATAGCCGTATTAAAAAGATTAAAGACAAACTTTTTTATCTTCTAAAATTTGTTGGTATTTTTGGAATACAAACATTTTGTGCTATGAAACTCGTTATCTCACCCGCTAAGTCGCTCAATTATGAAAGTGAATTGCCAACTGGCTTTAGTTCAGAAAGTTGCTTTTTGAGTGAAGCCAAACATTTGAATGGATTATTAAAAAAGAAATCGGTAAAAGCCCTTTCGGAGCTGATGCATATTTCACCCAAACTTGGAGCGCTTAACTATGAACGCAACCAAAATTGGTCACTGCCTTTTAATTCAGACAATGCACGTCAGGCCATATATGCGTTTAGTGGCGATGTGTATCGTGGCTTGGATGCTTATACCATTTCGGAAGAAAAGCTTGATGTTTTACAACATACAGTTCGAATTATTTCAGGGTTATATGGATTACTAAAACCTATGGATTTAATTCAACCTTACAGATTAGAAATGGGTACAAAATTTCCTGTGGGAAAGCACAAGAACCTTTATGAATTTTGGCGTCAAAAAGTGACTACTGCCCTCAATGAGGAAATGCAAGAAAACGAACTTTTAGTCAATCTTGCCAGTCAAGAATACTTTAAAGCCATTGATACAAAAGTGCTTAAAGCCCCATTGGTTCATGTTGATTTTAAAGAATTTAAAAACGGTCAATACAAAACCATTGCTATTTTTTCCAAATTAGCACGCGGTTTGATGACCCGTCATATTGTTGAAACCAATGCACAAACTGTAGAAGATCTAAAAACATTTGATGCAGAACGTTATGGTTATGATGCCAATTTATCTACCGAAAACAAACTGGTTTTTACGCGTTAGGGTTTAAAGCGTATGGGAATTTCAAAGGCATGGTTTACTCCAGCTTCATCGCCGTCTCCGTCGCCTGGATTGTTGTGAATAATTAAAGTTCCTTTTTCGGATTTTTTGGCGTCAAACACCAAAGTTGTTTCAAATTGCACCGGCCCAGATTTCATCCAATTTTCAGATGTAGTCAAAATACCCAAAGCAATCTCTTTTCCATCTTGATTTAGAAGTTGTACATGACCCAATTCCCCTTCGTGAGCGTACCAAACCCCCATGGAATTGACGTTTAGTTTTAATGGAGATTTTATGATGTCTTGAGGATTAACACTTACTGTCGGACGAAGTGGAGTTGTCGTTTTACAAGATAGAAATAGACAGAGTACAAATAGTTTTAATGCATTTAAATTCATCGTTTATTAGATTTGGCTTAACCAAAACTAATCAAATTACCCCAAAATACCCGCAACAAATTCATTAATTTTATCCACACCATTGGCCTCAATATGCTTGATAAACGCACTACCAATAATCGCTCCTTTGGCATGTGTAGTCGCTTGAGTAAATGTTTCGTGGTTTGAAATGCCAAACCCAACAATCTGTGGATTTTTTAAGTTTAAATCTGCAACACGCTTAAAATAGTTTTGTTGAACTGCTCCAAATCCACTTTGCGCTCCAGTTGTACTGGCACTGCTTACCATGTAGATAAAGCCCTCCGAAATAGAATCCATATAACGAATACGTTCATCTGAAGTTTGTGGCGTAATCAAGAAAATATTGAGTAGCCCATAGCGATCAAAAATAGATTTGTATTCTTCGTGATACACTTGTGCGGGTAAATCTGGAATGATAAATCCATCAATACCTACTTCATGACATTTTTCACAAAACGCTTCTACACCATATTGCAACATGGGATTAAAATACCCCATAAGGATCAAAGGGATGGTCACTTCTTTTCGGATGTCTTTAAGTTGTTCGAAAAGCAAGGCCGTATGCATACCGTTTTTTAGCGCTTTTGTAGAACTTTCCTGAATGGTTGGCCCATCGGCAAGGGGGTCACTAAAGGGCAGTCCTATTTCGATCATATCGACGCCACTTTTCTCCAGATTTTTTATAATGTCTACCGTGTCATTTAATGCAGGAAATCCTGCAGAAAAATAGATGGAAAGCAGTTTTTTGTCTTCGTTTAGTTTGGTTTGAATTCTGTTCATTTTGGATTATAATTTAAAATAATCAATATAAGTGTTGAGGTCTTTATCGCCACGTCCCGAAAGACATACGACCACCACATCATCTGGTTTGAATGTTCTGTGTTCAAAAATCGCAAAGGCATGTGCGGTTTCAATAGCAGGGATGATCCCTTCCAATTGCGAAAGCATTAACCCAGCAGTCATGGCATCATCGTCAGTAATTGGGATGAATTCTGCCCTTTTGGTGGTGTGCAAATGTGCGTGCATAGGGCCAACACCAGGGTAGTCCAATCCCGCAGAAATGGAATAAGGTTCTGTAATTTGGCCATCTTTGGTTTGCATCAAAAGGGTTTTACTTCCGTGAATAATACCTTCTTTGCCGAGAATAGAGGTTGCAGCACTTTCGCCTGTATCAACGCCTTTTCCAGCGGCTTCTACAGCGATGAGCCCCACACGTTCATCGTCCAAAAAATGATAATAGGCCCCAGCAGCATTGCTACCACCACCCACACAGGCCACCACATAATCTGGATTTTGAGTACCTTCTGCTTCGTTCAATTGCCATTTAATTTCTTCTGAAACTACAGATTGAAATCGTGATACCATATCAGGATAGGGGTGTGGCCCCACTGCACTTCCAATGATGTAGTGCGTATCCTCAGGATTGTTGATCCAGTCACGAATGGCTTCATTGGTGGCATCTTTTAGGGTGCGACTACCAGAAGTTGCAGGACGAACTTCGGCACCAAGCATTTTCATTCGCGCTACATTTGGCGCTTGACGAGCAATGTCTATTTCACCCATATAAACAATACATTGAATACCTGCCAAGGCACAAACTGTGGCTGTGGCTACGCCATGTTGTCCAGCGCCAGTTTCGGCAATAATTCGAGATTTGCCTAAACGTTTGGCCATCAAAATTTGACCAATGGTATTGTTGACTTTGTGGGCTCCAGTATGGCACAAATCTTCTCTTTTAAAATAGATTTTGGTGTTGTATTTTTCTGAAAATCGCTGCGCAAAATACAGTGGTGTTGGTCGTCCAACATAATCTTTTAATAACTGGTCAAATTCAGCTTTAAAGTCTGGCTCCGCCATAATACTTAAATATTTTTGACGTAATTCTTCAATATTTGGGTAAAGCATTTCTGGAATAAATGCACCACCAAATTGACCATAATACCCTTTTTCATTTACGTGATAACTCATAATTGTTGAATAAAGTTTTTTAGTTTAATATCGTCTTTAAGTCCTGGTTTTAGTTCAAATTTACTGTTGATGTCTATTGCATAACACTGCTTGGCTGCGGTACTTTTTTTGAACGTGTTCAAAGATTCTATCTGTTCCAATCCAATACCACCACTCAAAAAATAAGGTTTGTCTGCAGTGTAATTTTCCAACACGCTCCAATCAAAACAAAATCCGTTTCCACCAGGATTTGGACCTTTTGTATCAAAGAGAAAATAATCTACATACGGTTCATAGGGGGTAAGTTGATTAAAATCAAATTCATTTTTTATTGAAAACACTTTGATGATTTCTAAAGCTTCATTTTTAAGTTGTTTACAAAATTCTGGTGGTTCTTGACCATGCAGTTGAACAGCATCTAAAACATGTTTTTCGATGTTGTTTTTTATATTTTCGATTGATTCATTAACAAAAACCCCTACTTTTTTTATGGTTTTTGGCACTTCTGGAATGGGTTCTAAAACATAGCGAGGAGATTTTTCATAAAATATAAAACCCATGTAATCTGGCTTTAGTGCTGCCACATCCAAAATATTGTCTTGATATTTCATGCCACATATTTTCAGTTTCATGCTTCTAGGGTTTTTATAAATTCTGTTGCACTTTCACCTGGGTTATTCGTTTTCATGAAATTTTCACCAATCAAAAATCCTTTGAATCCAAAGGGTTGTAGTGCTTTAATAGCTTCTGTTGAGCTGATGCCACTTTCTGAAACTTTTACAAATTCGTCGGGGATTAGTGCGCTTAATGCTGTGCTGTGCTTTAGATCGACCTCAAATGTTTTTAAATTTCTATTGTTTACGCCAATCATGTCCAACGAAGGCATAATAGATTTGTGTAATTCTTCTTCATTGTGGACTTCGAGAAGCACTTCTAAATCGAGCTGTTGCGCAAATTCAGAAAGGGTTTGGATTTCCGTTCTGCTGAGCACCGCTGCAATCAATAAAATTACATCTGCACCATACGCATTGGCTTCAATTATTTGATAGGGATCTATGATAAATTCTTTACGTAAAAGCGGTAAAGCACAGCTGGCTCGTGCAGTGAGTAAATCGTCGAGACTTCCCCCAAAATATTTCATATCTGTAAGTACAGACATGCCGCAAACTCCAGCATCTTGATATCCCTTTGCGACGTCTTGAACATTCAAATTTTGGTTGATGATGGCTTTGGATGGTGATCGACGTTTATGTTCCGCAATGATGCCTGTTGTACTGCTCTTTAAGCGTGATTTTAAAGAATTTTTTGAACGATCAAAAAGAACAGACTGTTGCAGTTGGTTTACAGGAATGAGTGCTTTTCTTAGCGCTACCTCCTGACGTTTATCTTTTATGATTTTTTCTAGAATCGTCATGTTATAGTGCGGTTAATTTTGTCAGACATGTTTTGGCTTTGCCACTCAGTAAACTTTCTTGAGCATGTTCAAATCCTTCTTTGTGGGTGATTTGTTTTGCGGTAGCAATAGCCAATCCAGCATTGGCACAGACCACATTATTTTGTGCTTCGGTTCCTTTTCCAGAGATGATGGAATCGAAAATTTTAGTAGCTTCTTGAACAGTGTTGCCTCCAAATATTGTTGTTGGTGCAATGGACTGCACATCCAAATCGCTTGGAGTAAATAACAATTCCGATTGGTTGGAAACAATTTTTGCAGAATTGGTTAATGAGAGTTCGTCGTATCCCCCCAAATCATGAACAATGCTGTAGTTTTTATCAGTTTGCTGATAGAGGTAGTTGTATAATCTTAACAATTCTAAATTGAATACGCCTACCATTTGATGTTTTGGAAAGGATGGATTGACCATAGGCCCCAACATATTAAAAAACGTTTTGATGCCCAATGCTTTTCTTATGGGTGCTACATTTTTCATTGCAGGATGAAACAATGGGGCGTGAAGCACACAAATATTTGCGGTTTCTATGGCTTTTTTTAGGTGGTCTTGGTCATTTGAAAAAGTGACCCCCAAAGCTTCCAAAACATTGGAAGAACCACAGGCCGAAGACACGCCATAGTTTCCGTGTTTGGCTACAGCAACACCGGCACCAGCGGTTACAAAAGATGAAAGTGTAGAAATATTGAATGTATCTTTACCGTCACCACCTGTTCCGCACAAATCAATAGGATTATAGCTTTTCAGATCTACAGCAATACACAGTTCCAACAGGGCATCTCTAAAGCCCTGTAGTTCCTCTACAGTAATGCTACGCATCATATATACCGTTAGAAAAGAAGCGATTTGCGTCTGATTATAATCTCCTTTAGAAATACTGATCAGAATTTGTTTTGCTTCTTCAGCACTAATGCTTTCGTGGTTTATGAGTCGATTTAAGAGTACTTTCATTTCTTTATGAATTAATCCAATTTTTTAACATAGTTTTTCCATCTGGAGTCAATACAGACTCTGGATGAAACTGCACTCCTTTGACATCAAAATCTCTGTGTCTGAGTGCCATTATTTGATTGTTTTCATCAACGGACGTTATTTCAAGACAGTCTGGAAGTTGACCTTTTACAACCCAAGAATGATAACGACCAACGTCAATGACTGGCCCTGTGTTTTTGAACAAAATTTCATCTTCTGAGGTGATTTTAACTTTGGTTTGAACGCCGTGATACACGGTATCTAAGTTGTGTAGTTCAGCGCCAAAAACCTCGCCAATGGCTTGCATTCCAAGACAAACACCCAATATGCTTTTTGTTGGCGCATAGGTTTTGATTATGGGTTTAAGAAGTCCAGCTTCATCAGGGATACCAGGGCCTGGAGAGAGTACAATTTTGTCAAAAGGGACAACATCGTCTAACTCGAGCCGATCGTTGCGAACAACTTCAACCCTGCATTCCAAATCTTCTAAATAGTGTACCAAATTATAAGTAAAACTGTCGTAATTGTCTATGACTAAAATATCTTTCATGTTAAATTTTTTCTGCCCGTTTGATGGCTTTTGTAAGGGCGCCTAGCTTGTTATAAACTTCTTGTAATTCATTTTCGGAATTCGATTTTGATACGATTCCTGCACCTGCTTGCCAGTGCAATTGTTGATTTTTGCTCAAAAAAGTTCGGATCATAATGGCGTGGTTATAATTGCCTTTAAAATCCATAAACCCAATCGCGCCTCCATAGAATCCTCGACTGTTTTTTTCATAGGTTTCTATCAGCTCCATCGCTTTATACTTTGGCGCTCCTGAAAGTGTTCCAGCAGGAAAAGTATCGGCTACAATTTGCATGGTAGGTGTTTGATCTCGAACCGTACCCACAACTTTACTAACCAAGTGAATCACGTGTGAAAAAAATTGAATTTCACGATAGTTTTCTACGTTAACCTCTGAGCAATGACGGCTAAGGTCGTTTCGGGCCAAATCGACAAGCATGACATGTTCACTATTTTCTTTTTCATCGTCCACTAATTCTTGTGCCAATGCGGAGTCTTTCATATCATCTCCAGATCGAGCAAAGGTTCCTGCTATGGGATGAATTTCAGCGTTTTTATTTTTTACGACAAGTTGAGCTTCAGGAGAACTTCCAAAAATTTTAAATGATCCATAGTCAAAGTAAAACAAGTAGGGCGAAGGATTTATACTGCGTAAAGCACGATATACATTAAAGTCGTCTCCTTTAAATTTTTGTTGAAATTTACGCGATAAAACCAACTGAAATACATCGCCTCTTTGGCAGTGTTTTTTGGCAATCTCCACATGATTTTTAAACTCATCATCGGTTAAATTGGATTCAATGGCATTGGTAGTTTCAAAGCCATATACTGCAAATCGATCCATGCTGATGATGTGGTGCAATTCGTCAATGTTATTTTCATTCTCATAGCAATGTGCAAAAATATATGCTTCGTTTTTGAAATGATTTATCGCTATAATGTTCTGATATACAGCATATTGTAATTCAGGTATTGCTATAGAGTTTTCTTTGGCTGATAGCTCAATGGTTTCAAAATATTTTACTGCATCATAAGCCGTATACCCAAAAAGCCCATTATTTATAAATTTAAATTCATCATTGGTTTGGGTTTCAAATTGTTTTGTGAACTGATGAATTTCATTGGTTACTTCGCTGTTTTCTATAGTCGCACTTTCTTTTGTGTGGTCAGGATATATTTTTGTCAGCGTGTTGCCTTGTATTTTGATTGATGCTATGGGGTTGCAACAGATGTACGAAAAACTATTGTCGTTTCCATGGTAGTCGCTACTTTCCAGCAGCATACTGTTGGGAAATTTATCTCTAATTTTCAAGTAAATACTAACAGGCGAAAGCGTATCTGCCAATATTTTTTTGTAGTGTGTATGTAGTTTATATGTTTTCATTTAAAAAAAAAAGGCCTGTCGTGATGACAAGCCTAGATATATTTATATACGAGGGGTGCTCACGACTGTTGAAATCGAGTTGCCCACCACCAAGTATTTTGTTTTGTATTATTCATATTTTGGCCAAATATAAGCACCTTTTTTTATAGTACAAATATTTTTTTAAATATTTAAAATTTTAATTTAACATTGAGGTCAAATTCATCGTATATAGCACGGTCTTTTAATCCGTCAAAAAAGCTCGCTGAGCCATACTTTACATCAAATTTTGTGCGGTCAATTTTCAACTCAGTCACTGCAGAATCTTTAAACAGTTCCATTGTAAAAGTAACTTCATTTGTAATGCCTTTAATGGTTAAATCTCCTTTTATGAAGTATTTATTTCCATTTTGCTTTACTGATGTAAAATTTAAAAGCGCTGCTTTGTGTTTTTTAACTCCAAAAAAGTCATCGCTTTTCAAATGTCCGTCAAGTTTTGCTTTGTAGTCTCCTTCAATATCTGTGGTATTGATGGTCGTCATATCCATTACAAATTTACCTCCTGTAAGTTTGTTGCCTTCAAAAATAAGTGCTCCGCTATCCAAAGAGATTGTTCCTTCGTGTTGTCCTGTGACTTTATACCCAGTCCATTTCACAATACTTTCTTCAACATTAATAGGTTTGATTGTTTCTGCATTGAATGCAAAAAGTGTAAGTGCTACAAATGCTATAACTAATAATTTAATTGGTTTCATAAGGTTGTAATTTTTTAATTGCCTCACAAAGTTCTAAATTTAATTTCAAAAATTGTAATTTAGTCAATAAATTTTTGTTAAAGTTTTATTGGTATGAAATTCCTCAAAATTACTGTTTTACTCCTACTTGTTTTTAGTTGTGAACCAAAACAAGACAAATTGGAAGTGTATGATTTTCAAGGAGTTGAACAGTTTTTGTATTCTAATGATTCTAAAACTCATGTGGTTAATTTTTGGGCTACTTGGTGTGCGCCTTGTGTGAAAGAATTGCCTTACTTTGAGCAAATTCAAGACAAATATGCAGACGAGGTAGAGGTCATCCTCATAAGTTTGGACTTTCCAAGCCAATATGAGACAAAATTAAAACCCTTTTTAAAAGAAAAACAATTAAAATCAAAAGTCATCGTTTTAGATGATGTAGACATGAATTCTTGGATTCCAAAAATTGATTCAAAATGGGATGGAGCTATTCCTGTCACTCTAATTTACAATAAGAAAAAACGTCAATTTTATCCCCAGTCATTTACTTATGATCAATTGATGACTGAGGTTAAAAAATTTATAAACTAAAACTCTAAATCATGAAAAAAATAAATTTATTTTTTCTAGCCACTTTTTTTACAACCACAGTGCTTTCAGCCCAAAGCGGCTACGATATTGGCGCAACTGCAACTGATTTCAAACTTGAAAATATAGACCGGACTTTTGTGTCACTTTCAGATTTTGAAGAGGCCAAAGGATTTATTGTTGTATTCACATGCAACACCTGTCCTTATGCTGTTGCCTACGAAGATCGCATTGAGGCGCTCAACAAAAAGTATGCCTCTAAAGGATATCCTGTTGTTGCCATTATGCCCAATAATATTGAAATCAAACCTGGAGATTCTTTAAATGCTATGAAACAGCGCGCCAAAGAAAAAGGATTTACGTTTCCTTACCTCATTGATCGTGAGCAAACTATTTTCCCGCAATATGGTGCGACCAAAACACCACATGTATATATTTTAGAAAAAACTAAAGATGCTAATATAGTACGCTACATTGGTGCAATTGACGACAATTACAAAGATGCTGATGCAGTTGATAAAAAATATGTTGAAGATGCCGTAAATGCTTTATTGGCAAAAAAACCTATACCCGTCACAAAAACACGTGCCATTGGTTGTTCAATTAAAATTTAAATGTAACAATTTGACTATTATAACGTCTTATCATAATATAACTTTAAACCAAAAATGAAAAACTTAACGCAAGAAGAATGGGTAAATGAGCTTTCAAAAACACCTGGAGCAAAAATACTGGACGTCCGTACAGATGCTGAAATTGAAGAAGGTATCATACCTAATGCTTTTAACATTGATATTTACAAAGGTCAAGGATTTATATCCGAATTAGAAAAGCTAGACAAAAATGACCACTATTTTGTGTATTGTAGAGCAGGATCGCGAAGCGCTCAAGCTTGTGCTGTGATGCAACAAATGGGATTTGAACACACCTACAATTTAGAGGGAGGATTTAGTGAATGGACAGGTGATGTTGAACACTAAATATAAATTATCATGAAGAATTTTTTTTTACTAACGACTTTGGTTTGTGCTTGTTTTTTTTACAATTGTAAGCAGCAAACAAAGACACAAAATTTACAACTTATCACTTCTGAGGAAATGGAAGAATTATTGAACTTGGAAGACATTCAATTGGTCGATGTTCGTACGCCTTCAGAGTACAATGAGGGGCATGTACCTAATGCACTAAATATAGATTTTTTGGATGAAAATTTTGACAAACAAATTGAATCTCTTGACAAATCTAAACCTATAATTGTATATTGTAAGTCTGGAGGCAGAAGTGCCAAATGTGCTTCCAAACTTGCTGAAAAAGGGTTTGAAAAAATCTATGATTTAGAAGGTGGATTTTCTCAGTGGAAATTCAAAGGATTGTCTATCGAATACTAGGGTTTTTGCCACAGTGGTGAAGGGTATATTCCATCTTTTGTAAGTTGTAGTAATGTATCAACGGCCACTTTTTTGTCATCGTAATAGGTAACGCCAAACCATTGGCTTTTTGTGGTCATTACATCTACAGAAACGTGCCCATTTTCCATCATTTCTTGTGCCACAAAAGGGAGGTAAATTTCTTTGTTTTCGTGATTGTTTTTATCTGCCAAAAATTGAGAAAAATATTCTTTTGTATAATCAAAAATAAGGGGGTTACAAATCCAAAAATTCATTGATACTGAAGCATCTGCATCCAATTCTACACCAGATTCTTCATCAATTATTTGTTCATCTTTCTTTACAATTTTTGTACGTTCTTTTATGGATTTTAACTTGTTGTTTTCTATAGTGCATACGCCTCTAGATACTGAGCCAAAGTCAGAAAGTGTGTCTTCTAGGCGGTATGCAACCAGTGCAAATGTGGATAAATTTTTCTGCGTTTTGATGAAGTCTGCAGCACTTTCAAAAGCTTTTTCACCGTAATAATCATCAGCATTGATAATGACAAATGGTGTTTTTATGACATTTCTTGCAGTCCATACAGCATGAGCCGTTCCCCACGGTTTTTTTCTTTCGTGTGGAACATCTATTCCATTTGGTATATCCTCAATTTTTTGAACAAGTACATCTAGTTCTACTTGGCTACCGATACGCTCTGAAAGATGTTTTTGTAGAAATTCTTGATTTTCTTGTTTGGTAATCACAACAATGTGATTGAAGCCATTTTTTAAAGCATCAAAAATGCTAAACTCCATCAAAAATTCGCCTGCTGGACCAAGATCATCAAATTGCTTCAGTTTTCCGTATCGACTTCCACTGCCGGCCGCCATCAAGAGTAATGTCATTTGTGTAAATTTTTGTTCCCGCAAAAATAGAGTTTTTCGTTCAACTGCACTTATTTATTTTGTATTTTCGCAATCCAAACCATTTTAACTTTATTGATGCTTAAGTTCCCTTTCAACACCCTATTTTTTGTATGTGTATTTTGTTCAGGTTTAGTAACGGCACAAATTCCACCCTATTATTCATCCATTGATTTTTCTCAATCTGGAAACAATTTAAAAGTTCAACTTTCTCAGCTTATTTCTGACACCCACACTACACTTATACCATATACATCGTCTAGTACGGACACATGGGATGTTATGAGTATTAGTGATTTAGAAAATTCAACCTCAGACAATGTTCTTCTCATGTATGGATACAATGACAACGATGGTTTGTTTATTTCAGATCGTTCAAGAGGTGTTGGTGATAAATGTAATTTTTCTGGATGTACAGGTACAGGCGGTTTATGGAATCGAGAGCATGTGTTTGCAAAGTCACTAGCAAACCCAAGTTTAGAGATAGAGTTTCCTGGCCCAGGAACTGATGTGCACAACCTCCGTGCTGCAGATGCTCAGAAAAACACACAGCGTAGCAATCGCTTGTTTGTTGACGATTCGGGTGTGGAATCCAAAGTTACAAATGACGGTTATTTTTATCCGGGTGATGAATGGAAAGGCGATGTAGCACGTATCATTATGTATATGTATTTGCGCTACCCAGTTCAATGCGAAGCCATGAACTCTGCAACAGGAAGTGCTGATTATTCTCCTAATGGAGATATGCCTGATGTCTTTTTGGAATGGAATGAAGAAGATCCAGTTTCGCCGTTTGAACTAACTAGAAATGATGTGATTTATTCCTATCAAGGAAATCGAAACCCATTTATAGATAACCCCTATTTGGCTACACTCATATGGAATGGACCTGCGGCCAATGATGCATGGGAAACACTTTCTGTACAAACTGCAGATGAGGTTTTCATATCTGTTTCGCCAACCTTGACCAATCGTTCTGTTAGCATTAGTGGGATAGATGGAGTTGATTTTGAGGTGTTTGTTTACAACCAATTTGGGCAAAAAATTGTGCAAAATAGTGGTTCAAAAACTATAGATGTTTCACACTTTTCTTCGGGTGTGTATTTTGTAAACGTTATATATTCTGGCCGAACATTTTATTCAAAATTTATGGTGCGGTAATCAATCCAATTTTTTGGAGTTTACTAATTATCGATAAGCTCCGATTTCCTAAATAAAGATAACTGCTTTGGATGTCCAGACTATTAATTAAATAAACATTATTTTTATGCTCTAAAGCACTACCATGCCAAAGCGTGTAAAAATAATTGAATGTCCAAGAGATGCCATGCAAGGTATAAAGACATATATACCAACTGTAAAGAAAGTGCAGTATATTCAGTCTCTTTTGCGTGTTGGTTTTGATACCATTGATTTTGGAAGTTTTGTATCGCCGAAGGCCATCCCCCAAATGCAAGATACTGCAGCGGTTTTGTCTCAGTTGGATTTAACGCATACCTCTAGTAAGCTTCTGGCCATTATTGCCAATGTGCGAGGGGCCAAAGCAGCTTCGGCTTTTAAAGAAATTGATTATTTAGGTTTTCCGTTTTCTATTTCCGAAAACTTCCAAATGCGTAATACGCACAAAACCATTACAGAATCCGTTGAGGTCTTAAAAGAGATTTTAGATATTGCTCAACGTCACAACAAAGGGCTTGTAGTTTATTTGTCCATGGCTTTTGGAAACCCTTATGGTGACCCTTGGAATGTTGAAATCGTAGGGGAGTGGACCGAACGGTTGCATAAAATGGGTGTCAAAATTTTATCTCTCAGCGATACCATTGGTTCATCTACAGGCGAAAACATTTCGTATTTATTCTCAAATCTTATCCCTGCCTACCCTAATGTAGAGTTTGGAGCACATCTGCATACACATCCTGCAGTTTGGCACGAAAAAGTTGATGCTGCTTTCAAGGCCGGTTGTTTGCGTTTTGATGGTGCAATTCAAGGATTTGGCGGCTGTCCAATGGCCAAAGATGAACTGACTGGCAATATGCCCACAGAAAAATTAATATCTTATTGTACGACACAAAAAGTAGAAACAAACCTCAATGTGCTTGCTTATGAAAGCGCGCACAATGAGGCGTCAAAGTTGTTTTCTAAATACCACTAAAAGCGAAATTCAATTCCACCATAAATTCCAAAAGGGTGGCCTGGCCTAAGGCCTGCTGGTACTTTTGAAACGGCATAGGTATTGTCTAATGCATTAAGCACCATTCCTGTAATACTCAAATTGTTTTTGATGTAGTATTTTCCAGAAAAATCAACAATAAAGTTAGAGGTCACACCATTTGAAGCATTGATAGTTTCGTTGCCAGCAAAAGTCCTAAAAGCACCGTTTTGACGTCCGTTCAAGTGCAGTTCAAATTTGTCATGCTCTAAAGACATCGAAGTGTTGAATTGATGTTTTGCAATGTAAGGCAATTCATCTCCAGACTCAACTGTACCCCACAAGTCTTCGTCACTTCCAAAGTTGTTTAGAAAAGTAGCATCAGTATACGTATAGCCAAATGTTATAGGCATAGAGAATTTAGAATTGTTTTCTAATAAGTCATAATTTAAAAGGAGTTCAACCCCTTTCACACGGACTTCCCCAGCATTAAATTGATCTAAAGAACCAGTACCTCCACTGGCTGCTAAATCACTACCCAGAAGATTGCTATAATCGTTATAGAAAGCTACAACTTCACTTCTTAGACCTTTGAAGTTAAAGCGTGTACCAATTTCATAGTTGATGCTTTCTTCAGCTTTTTGTCCAACTGTATTTCCTGGAGGTGAAAACCCTTTGTGAATCCCCGCAAAAATTGAAGTTAGATTATTGAATTTGTAGTGCATTCCAATGCCAGGAATAAAGATTGAAACGTTGTTTTCTCTAGAAGAAATATCTGACCCAGTTCTGTTGGGGTCGGATGTGCCAAAATTGTCACGACTCAATGTAATATCTTCATATCTAAAACCTGGTGTTAGTGTTAAGTTTTTATATTTTAATTTATACAGCACTGAACCTGCAAATGCTTTTGCGCTGCTAATTCTGTTGGCATCAGATCCTGGTGCACCTGATGTAGTCAAATTCATTTGTCCGCCTACAATATTGTACCCATCTTTCCACTGAAAACGGTCTTCCTCGTCATAATGATAGCGAAGTCCAATCTCCAAATCATGTAAAACTTGAGCTCCATTCCAATGAAAATCTAATTTCGTTTGAATCCCTTTAGAGACGTATGCTCTATTATTTGCTTTGACCAACAATGCATCCGCATCAGCGTTTGAATTTCCTTTGATGATGTCCAAATAATTGATGTAGTTTTCAGGTTGATTCAGAATAGAGGCAATTTTGACTTTATCACCACCAAAAACCACGTCGTTTAATTTATACCAATTTCTAGAAAATCCGTTGTAATATCCACTAGTCGATACTTTAAGTACATCAGAAAATTCTATTTCATGCGTTGCCATGAACTGTTGGTGTTTGTTTGTCATTTTATCCTTTTGCGATGCTGCATAGCGTGCAAATGGGCTTTTAGCAAAATCCGTCACGGTCAACCCTAAATAGGTTTCATTAGAAACTTCATCAGAATATTGAAATTTAAAAGTCAGTGACTGGCTGTAATTTGCTGTTTCTTTACTGTTGATTCTAAATTTGGCAACAACATCATTTTTATCAAAACCAGTATTTTGACCGTTTAATAAATCTTTGAAACCATTTGAATTGTTGTTCAAGTATTCTAATGTATATCCAAATAGCTCTTTTTTATCGCCAATTTTTACATGCGTATTATGTGTATCGAAACTACCATAGCTGGTTTTTAAGCTCCCTTTAAATTCATTTGGAATTTGAGTACTAACAAAATTAATTGCACCACCCGTTGTAAACGGGCCATACTGTACTTGACTACTTCCTTTTAGAATTTCAACAGCTTGCATTCTTGCAATAGAAGGGAAATAATATGCAGCAGGTGCACTGTAAGGGGCGGGCGCAATAAGTACGCCGTCTTCCATGATAGAAATTTTAGCACTACGTTCTGGAGATGTTCCTCTCAAGCTGATATTGGGACGTAATCCATACCCATCCTCTTCATAAATTGTTACTCCAGGCACAGTTCTCAATACTCTGTTGATGTCTGTATAACTAAATTTCTCCAATTCTTTTGGTGAAACATAATAAGATGATCCAGATCGATTTTCAGCTTCGTATTTACTACCAAAAATAACTTTTGTACTGATGAAAACTTGCTCCAATTTTTGTATGGAATCCGATTTTTTTTTGTTTAATTCTTGAGCATTTAAATTACCCAAAAATAGAAGTGCTAGGAGTAGACTTTTAAGATTCAAAATAATACTTATTTAGACTGGTTAAAAATAAAATTAGTTTTCCGATGCAAAGATACAACCCGTTTTTTGTTTGACAAAATTTATTTAGATTAATTATAAATAATATTAACAATAATTGTTTGTATCTGATATTATATCATGTATTATAGTCAGATATACTAAAAAAAGCCTTAAATTTGCATGCAATTAAACCCAATTGCAATGCAATCACATCTTTTAAAAATTGTTGGAGAAGGTCTTACTTACGATGACGTACTACTGATTCCTGCTTATTCTGAAGTTTTACCAAGAGAAGTCAGCATCAAGACTAAATTTACGCGTAACATTAGTTTAAACGTCCCTATTGTTTCTGCAGCAATGGATACCGTTACCGAAAGCGCCATGGCTATTGCCATTGCTCGAGAAGGCGGTATTGGTGTTTTGCACAAAAACATGACCATTAGTCAACAAGCCATTGAAGTGCGTAAAGTAAAGCGCGCAGAAAGTGGAATGATTATAGATCCAGTAACGCTAGATTTAGATGCCCTAGTAAGCGATGCCAAACAAAGTATGAAAGAACATAGCATAGGCGGGATACCTATTGTTGACGATCAAGGCTTATTAAAGGGAATTGTAACAAATCGAGATTTGCGATTTGAAAAGAACAACAAACGTCCAATTACGGAAGTAATGACTTTTGAAAATTTAGTTACAACATCAGAAGGAACATCACTACAAGAAGCCGAAGTTATTCTACAAAACAATAAAATTGAAAAACTTCCTGTTGTCGATAAAGATTTCAAACTCATAGGTTTAATTACATTTAGGGACATTACAAAATTATCACAAAAACCAATATCAAATAAAGACCAATACGGTCGTTTGCGTGTAGCCGCTGCAATAGGAGTTACTCACGATGCTGTGGATCGCACTAGTGCATTGGTTAAATCTGGAGTAGATGCTATCATAATAGATACAGCACATGGACATACCAAAGGAGTTGTGTCTGTACTTAAATCCATTAAATCGGAATTTCCTAACCTCGACGTTGTAGTAGGCAATATCGCCACGGCTGATGCTGCCAAATATTTGGTTGAAGCGGGTGCCGATGCTGTAAAAGTCGGAATTGGACCAGGTTCAATATGCACAACTAGGGTTGTTGCGGGTGTAGGATTCCCACAATTTTCTGCAGTACTAGAAGTAGCGGCTGCACTCAAGGATTCAGATGTTCCTGTGATTGCTGATGGGGGAATTCGCTATACAGGTGATATTCCCAAAGCACTTGCTGCAGGTGCCGACTGTGTCATGCTTGGATCCTTGCTTGCCGGAACAAAAGAATCTCCAGGCGAGACCATCATCTATGAAGGACGAAAATTTAAATCCTACAGAGGTATGGGCTCTGTAGAGGCCATGAAAGAAGGTAGTAAAGACCGTTATTTCCAAGATGTCGAAGATGATATCAAAAAATTAGTCCCCGAAGGCATTGTTGGTCGTGTACCATACAAAGGTGACCTTTATGAAAGCATCCATCAGTTTGTTGGTGGTATTCGTGCTGGCATGGGCTATTGTGGTGCAAAAGACATTCAAACCCTGAAGGATAAGGGTAAGTTTGTCAAAATTACATCTTCTGGAATTAGTGAAAGTCACCCACATAATGTGATGATTACGAAAGAAGCACCCAACTATTCGCGATAATCTTGTGTAGATTAAACGATTTTTTTACTTTTAAATCCTTTTTAAAATACAAAGTATGCGTACATTTATTTTTGCCATGAGTTTATTGTGTTTTTGGTCAAACTTTGGCCAACAAAAACCCACAAATTCTGAAATCCTAATTACCATCAATAATGAAGAAATTACTGTTGATGAATTCTTTGATGTTTATAACAAAAACATCAATTTAGTTCAAGACGATAGTCAAAAGGATATTGACGATTATTTGGAACTATTCCTAAATTACAAGCTCAAACTTATGGAGGCCAGAGCTTTAAAATATGATCAAAAGCAGAGTTATAAGAAAGAATACGAGGGTTACAAGAAACAATTAGCACAAAAATATTTAACAGATAAAGACGCTACAGAAGAGCTAATTCAGGAGGCGTACAATCGTACGATTCAAGAAGTAAAAGCACAACATATTTTGGTGCGTACAAGCGCTGATCAAGACACACTTGCCGCATTAGAAAAATTAAAAGTTTTGCGCAGTCGGTTTTTAAATGAGGATTTTGATTTACTTCAAAAAGAACTTCACGATGGCAAAAATATTTTTGTTGAGGATTTAGGTTATTTTTCGGCGTTCAAAATGGTTTATGATTTTGAAAATACTGCCTTTAATACTAACGTAGGTGATGTTTCTCAACCGTTCAAAACACAGTTTGGTTACCATATAGTCAAAGTCCTCAACAAAAGACCTTCAAGAGGTAAAGCCAAGGCAGCGCACATCATGATTGCGCACAATTCCAAAGATAGTTTGCAAACACCAGAACAACGCATCAACGAATTGCATCGTTTGCTGCTACAGGGTGAGTCTTTCGAGAATTTGGCAAAGCAATTTTCCGACGACAAAAGCTCTGCTGTAAATGGAGGGAATTTGAAACCTTTTTCGTCTAGTGAAATTAACTCCGAGATTTTTGTAGATACTGCCTTTGGTTTGGAAGACGGTACAATTTCGAATCCAATTCGAACCAAGTATGGTTGGCACATCATAAAATTGATTTCAATAATTCCTGTAAAAGATTTTGAAGACATTAAATTCGATTTAGAACAGAAAGTAAAGCGCGACAGTAGGTCTTCACTAATCAAGAAAAAAATGATTGAACTTCTAAAAAAGCAATACCAGGTTGATGCGCCAAATCGAGATGAGGTTTTATCTTTATTTGTCAAAGTTGAAGAACAGAACGATTGGATGTTAAAGGATGGAGTAGAGCCGCAAGGTCAATTTGTGAAAATCCAAAACCGTACAATTACTCATGATGATTTTTTGGAGTTTTTAAATAAAAATCTAAGTTCATCAAACAATAATACCTCACCGGAATTAGTATTGAGAAACTATAATACCTTTTTAGGAGAACAATTAATACAATATAAAAAAGACCGACTTCCTTTAGAAAATTTAGAATATGCTCAAATCCTTAAAGAATATGAGGAAGGGTTATTGCTTTTTGATATTATGCAGGAAAAAATTTGGGATGGAGCAAAAAACGACTCTATCGGTCTATTGAATCATTATGAAAGCAACCAAGCAAAGTTTTTTACTCCTGCAAAAATTACAGGAACAATAGCGCGATCCAAAAAGAAAAGTGCACTTAAAAAAACCATAAAAATGTGGGTAGATGGGCGAACAAACGATGACATTAAAACTGTTCTTAATGCCAAACGTCAACAAATTATTTTGTCTACAGGTTCATTTGAAATAGATGATCCTTTGTTGCCTAAAAAAGTTAAGTTCAGCGAAGGTATTTCTTCTGTTTTTCCAATAGACGACAGCTATGTGGTTCTTAATATTTCCGCACAATCCTCTCAAAAAGAGCAGTCTTTTGAAGACTCCAAAGGTGCTGTGATTTCCAGTTACCAAACGGAATTGGAAAAGCGTTGGATTGAAACTTTACGTACGAAATATGACATTTCGATAAACAAAAACGCACTTGATGCGCTAAAGTCTAAACATCCTAATTAATGCAAACAAAAGCAGTTTTACTGATATTATTTGCGCTTGTATGTACTGCTTGTGATTTATCAAAATCAAGTGGTGAAGGTACGCCACTAGCAAGAGTAAATGACACCTTTTTAATGGCTGAAGATATTGATTTTTCAGAATTTGAAGACCTTAATTCGGATGATAGTCTGATCCAAATTCGAACAATGGTTAGAAACTGGGCAACGCAGCAACTTCTTATTGATGGCGCCACATTAAATATAGAGGAAAAGCAACAAGCTGATTTTGAGGTACTTGTACAACAATACAAAGCAGATTTGTACACTTCAGCGTATATGGAAGCTTTGGTAAAGCGCAATTTGGATACAATCATTACCCAAGAGGAGTTGGCCGCAACCTACATTCAAAATAAAGAATTATTTGTTTTGAAAGAAGAATTACTAAAACTTCGCTACATCAACATCAAATCTAACATCTCAAATGCTCAAGAAATCAAACGTCGTTTTAAGCGTTACAACTTAGAGGATCAAGCGATTTTGGATACCATTTCGATTCAATTCAATTCATTCTTTTTAAATGATTCAATTTGGATTAAATCTGATCAAGTGATTTCAAAAATCAAACCTCTACAAAAGGGATTTAATAAGCTATTACTAAAAAAATCAAATTTTATTCAGCTCAACGATTCTTTAGAGTTATATTTGATACAAATAAATGATGTGCTAGGCCCAGGCATGCAAGCCCCCTTAGAATATGTGTTGCCAACCTTACGTCAAATTATCATTAACAAACGTAAGCTCAAACTTGTTGACCAACTAAGAAATGAAATTGTAAATGATGCCATTAAAAATAAAAAATTTGAAATTTATGAATAAGTCCCTGTCCATAATTATATGCATAACTTTGTTGGTCTGTGACCAATTGGCTGCACAAGAAATTATTGAAGACAAAAAAGAAGAAGTCAAGAAAATACAGGTCGATTCTACACAACTCATCAAAGTTGATGGTGTTGCGGCAGTCGTAGGTGATTTTGTAGTATTAGACTCTGATATAGATAAACAATTTGCACAACTTGAAGCCAGTGGTGTATCCACAAAAGAAATTACGCGTTGTCAACTTTTTGGGAAACTTCTCGAAGATAAATTATATATGCATCATGCTATTTTGGATAGCATTGAAGTCAACGACGCCGAAATACGATCTTATGTAGACCAACAACTAGAAGGTTTTGCACAGCAAATAGGTTCGATGGAAAAATTGATTGCCTATTACAACAAGTCGTCCGAGCAAGAACTTAGAGATGAAATGTACGAGCTCAATAAAAATGGAAAAATGGCTTCCATGATGCAACAACAGATCATAGATGAAATCGAAGTTACTCCAGAAGAAGTACGCCAATTTTTTAATAAAATTCCAGAAGACGAACGTCCATTGTTCGGTACAGAGCTTCGTGTTGCTCAAATTGTTGTCATCCCTGAAACAACCCAAGAAGAAATAGATAAAGTTGTTAAAAGACTTAGAGAATTTAAAGCAGATGTTATCGACAACGGGGCTAGTTTTACAACAAAAGCAGTATTGTATACCGAAGATCCAGGTTCGAAGAGAACAGGAGGTAAGTACACCTTAAACAGAAAACAACCAAGAATGGCAAAAGAATTTCGAGAAGTTGCATTTTCATTGGCGGAGGGAGATATCTCTGAGCCGTTTAAGACTGATTTTGGCTACCATATCATTTATCTTGAAAAAATTAGAGGCCAAGAATACGATGTTCGTCATATTTTGTTACGTCCAAAACTTACCGATGACGCCATTTTGGCTGCCAAAGAAAAATTGGAAAAAGTTCGTCAAAGCATTGTCGATGGAGATATTTCTTTTGCTGACGCCGCCAAGGAAGCAAGTGACGAAAAAGAAACTAAATACGATGGAGGTCAGCTACGTAATCCAGAAACTCAAGATTATAATTTCGAGCTTACCAAAATGGATCCAGAATTGTATGCACAGATTCAAAACATTAATGACGGCGAAGTTAGCCCTGTCTACAAAGACGGAGATCGTACGCATCCCATAAAATTTAAAATCCTTACGGTAACGCAGCGTACCGATGAGCACGTAGCAGATTTCGCTAAAGATTATTTAAAAATTAAAGCACTCGCATTACAAGAAAAGCAACTCAATGCAATTTCCGAATGGCAAGAAGAAAAAATCATGGATACGTACATCAAAATAAACGGTAATTTGAGAACGTGTGATTTTAACAGCAATTGGTTTAAAAATTAATATCAAACAATGTCGGACGTCACTGCAATAAACAACTACGTTAAAAAATTTGAGCAACTCAAAAAAGAAATTGCTAAAGTAATTATAGGTCAAGATGTAGTTATCGAACATATTTTAATATCAATTTTTTCTGGAGGACACGTTCTTTTAATTGGTGTCCCGGGTTTGGCCAAAACCCTCATGATTGATACAATTGCAAAAACTCTTGGATTAGACTTTAAGCGCATTCAATTTACCCCAGATTTAATGCCTAGTGATATTTTAGGAAGCGAAATACTGAACAACGAACGCAAGTTTCAGTTTATCAAAGGGCCTATTTTCTCCAACATTATCCTTGCTGATGAGATTAACAGAACACCACCAAAAACTCAAGCGGCACTCTTAGAAGCCATGCAAGAACGTTCAGTAACCGTAGCAGGGCAACATTACAAATTAGATCAACCCTATTTTGTTTTAGCAACACAAAATCCAATAGAACAAGAAGGAACTTATCCTTTACCTGAAGCTCAGCTAGACCGTTTTATGTTTGCGATTAACCTTCAGTATCCTTCATTTGATGAAGAAGTTGAGGTTGTAAAACAAACAACTTCGGACAAAAAAGCAACATTAGATGTTATTTTTGACGCCAATCATGTTGTAGAATTTCAACAACTCATAAGGAAAACCCCTGTGGCCGACAATGTAGTTGAATATGCTGTCAAGTTGATTTCCAAATCTAGACCAAACGATACACATACCGCTGATATGGTTCAGCAATATGTTGAATGGGGTGCTGGTCCAAGAGCATCACAAAATTTAATTTTGGCTGCCAAAACGCATGCCGTTTTAAAGGGCAAATATACACCCGACACAGAAGATGTTCAAGCTGTCGCTGTAAGTGTTTTGCGCCACAGAATTATAAAGAATTATAAGGCTGCTGCAGAGGGAATCAGTGTAGAACAAATTATTGAAAGTTTATTCTAAAATTTTCAATATAATTTGGATTTTTATTGCACTTAGATTACGCATAAATTTGTACATTTAACCCCGATTTTAAAATTCATCGCATTATGGCTTTCGATATCGACATCATAAAAAAAGTTTACCAACAAATGTCAACAAAAGTTGACCATGCTCGAGCGGTCGTTGGACGCCCACTAACCCTCTCAGAAAAAATATTATACAACCACCTTTGGGATTCAAAACTTGAGAAAGCATTTGAGCGAGGAAAAGACTATGTAGATTTTGCGCCAGACCGCATTGCGTGTCAAGATGCAACTGCTCAAATGGCATTGTTGCAATTTATGCAAGCCGGTAAGAAAAAAGTTGCTGTACCTACTACCGTACACTGCGATCACCTTATTCAAGCCAAAGTAGGCGCTACAAAAGATTTGCAATCCGCATTAAACAACAGTAATGAGGTGTTTAACTTTTTAGAATCAGTATCCAACAAATATGGCATTGGATTTTGGAAACCAGGAGCAGGGATCATTCATCAAGTTGTTTTAGAAAACTACGCATTTCCAGGTGGAATGATGATAGGAACAGATTCTCACACCGTAAACGCGGGCGGCCTAGGAATGGTTGCTATTGGCGTTGGTGGTGCTGATGCAGTAGACGTTATGGCAGGAATGCCATGGGAATTAAAATTTCCTAAATTAATTGGAGTCAAACTTACAGGGAAACTTTCTGGATGGACGGCACCAAAAGACGTCATCCTAAAAGTTGCAGGGATTTTAACTGCTAAAGGAGGAACAGGTGCGATTGTTGAATATTTTGGCCCAGGTGCAGAATCCATGTCTTGTACTGGAAAAGGAACTATTTGTAATATGGGTGCCGAGATTGGTGCAACCACTTCAACATTTGGTTACGATGCATCAATGGAACGCTACTTACGCGCGACAGATCGAAATGACGTAGCCGATGCCGCCAATGAAGTTAAAGACTATTTGACGGCTGACCCTGAAGTTTATGCCAACCCTAAGCAATATTTTGATGAATTAATAGAAATTAATTTATCTGAACTCCTGCCACACCTCAATGGGCCATTTACACCAGATTTAGCCACTCCAGTAGGTAGCATGACTGAAAAGGCAAAACAAAATGACTGGCCACTAAAAGTAGAGTGGGGATTGATTGGTTCGTGTACAAACTCTTCTTATGAAGACTTATCTCGAGCAGCATCCATTGCTCAACAAGCCTTAGATAAGGGGTTAAAAACTAAAGCAGAATTTGGTATTAATCCAGGTTCCGAGCAAGTGCGTTATACCGCCGATCGTGATGGGATACTCAACGTGTTTGAAAAATTAGATGCAAAAATATTTACCAATGCATGTGGTCCATGTATTGGACAATGGGCTCGTTATGAAGACCCAAAAAATGCACCCAAAAACAGTATTGTACATTCGTTCAACAGAAACTTTGCAAAGCGTGCCGATGGAAACCCAAACACACATGCTTTTGTTGCTTCGCCAGAACTTGTCGCAGCGATTGCTATTTCTGGTCGGTTGGATTTTAATCCTTTGACTGATACCTTGATAAATGAACAAGGAGACGTTGTAAAACTCGATGAACCCACAGGATTCGAACTTCCTGAAAAAGGATTTGCTGTTGAAGATGCGGGCTATCTTGCCCCTGTTGAAGATGGAAGTGGTGTTGAAGTGGTTGTTGCTGAAGATTCGGAACGTTTGGAATTATTAACACCATTTGTTCCAATTGGAAATTCAATTAAAGGTGCCAAACTACTCATCAAAGCCCATGGAAAGTGTACTACAGATCATATTTCTATGGCTGGTCCATGGTTACGTTATAGAGGTCATTTGGATAATATTTCCAACAACTGCCTCATTGGTGCTGTGAATGCATTTAATATGAAAACTAATTTTGTGAAAAATCAATTGAATGGTGATTATGATGCAGTTCCTAAAACACAACGCGCCTATAAAGACGCAGGTATTTATACGGTTGTGGTAGGTGATCATAATTATGGTGAAGGATCGTCAAGAGAACATGCAGCTATGGAACCCCGTCACTTGGGTGTTGCGGCTGTAATTGTAAAATCTTTTGCGCGTATCCACGAAACCAACTTGAAAAAGCAAGGCATGTTAGGGCTCACATTTGCCAATGAAGCAGATTATGATCTTATTCAAGAAGATGATACGTTCAATTTCTTAGATTTAGACCAATTTGCACCTGGTAAGCCACTTACAATTGAAATCGTTCATTCGGATGGTAGTTCTGATGTGATTTCAGTCAATCACACCTATAACGACTCACAGATAGAATGGTTCAAAGAAGGGTCTGCACTTAATTTGATTAAGAAACAAAACGCTTAAACAGCTAAAGTTTTTCGAATTTTACTGTGGCAATCGTTTTTCCATTACCAATAGGTGGCGTATTGATAACTGATATCGGTACTTTAGGATCTGTTGGTTCATTGCTTGAAGTGAAAGTTACCCCACTGTCTGTTCCCGCATCGTACGTTAGCGCATCAACTGTTTTTTCATCAACAAATTCTCCATTTTCCAGTAGGTTTTGATTGATTATGGCGATATACCAATCCGGGCTAGGGGCAAGCATAGTGGCGAGGGTGATTGAAGAGAATTTATCATTTACATCAAGGGTGACGCTGAGTACTCCAACACCACTTCCTAATCCGTTCCCCACAACACTTTTTAGTCCTTCTCCAGCTTCTATTTTGGTGTTAAATTCATCCGATAACGCAGTTGTAGCTCCAATTTCGGCCATGTTTTTGATGCCTTCCGAAGCGATACTGCCTACTTTGAAAAATTCACTTGAGGGCTTGTGACTCCATCCAATGAGTTTTGAAAAATGTGCACTTGAGGGATAATCTGTTGGGAAATCTTGTGCATTCCATTTGAAATCAAATGTCACTTTGTATTTAGCGATTAATAACTCTCTTTCTGCGGGTTCATCGGGTTTGCATGAACCAAAAAAAGCGATCAAAACCATACAACTCAGTATCCGTATTTTTTTCATTTGTTAAGGGCTTTATGCCCCAACCGTTTTATAAAAACATATCTGAAATCTCTGAACTAGTATGCGAGATTATTTCATGGTTGTAGAACGTTTGGAGCGTTTCTTTACTTCAAATTTATAAAAAAAATAACTATTCTGATATATCTTCTTTAATGCTTAGATTTTTGGGTGAAGTATTCAAAAAAGAACAAGTTCATTAAAATCATAGAATAGGCATAAATACTGTCTTCTACGGGGATGGTTCCCATACGTAATCCCAAATTTTCGGCATTGTTGTACCATACTACTTGACTTTCAATCCAACTTCCCGTAAGGACGCCATTGACAATAAAAAAGGGAATCAACATGATCAAAAAAGTTAGAAAAAAGTGTTGTAGTAGTTTTGGATTATATTTTAAAACAACGAATGTCAGTGGAATTGCTAAACTAAAATTCACGAGTGTATACCATTTGTCATAGTTGAAAATTAATAGTAATGCCAGTATGAGCATCAAGCCAACAGCAATTGTTTTTGAACTGTTTTCTCCAAGTTTCATTTTAGGGAAATAGAGTAGTAGGGCATAGTGTGTAAATACACAGGCGAAGGGAATACAAATAAAAAAAAGCCATTCTTCAAGAGGTAGACTTAATAGTTCTGTATTAAGAAAATAATCTGGATTGAATCCCCAGATTTCATGTCTTGTAAAAACGACATCCCAAGGAATAAATACCACCATTGTTAGTATCATCGAGAGGAATAGCCAATGAAATTGTTTGTGGAGTTTTAATTTAGGATGAAAACTGTACAAAAAAGGAACAGAAATCGATCCAATATTTAACCACAAGTAAAGTGAATTCACAATTTATTTTTTAAAATATTTAAAAGGAACCACTAACATTCCGAAGCATTCACCATCTTTTTTACCGAGGTGTTTGTGGTGAATTTTGTGTGCACGTCTAACGCCTTTTGCATACCAGTTGTTGGCTTTTCGGAACATTTTGAAGCGTTGATGAATAAATATGTCATGCACTACAAAATAGGTAGCCCCATAAGCCATAATACCCAATCCGATAGGAAGTCCAGCCCAAAAGCTTTCGTAACTCCAAAAATAAAAGCAAGTCATACTCACTACTGCATAGAAAATAAAGAATGCATCGTTTCGTTCAAACCAACTGTCGTGGTCTTTGTGGTGGTGGTCTTTATGTAAACTCCACAAAAAGCCATGCATAATGTATTTGTGTGTAAACCACGCCATAAATTCCATAGTGCTAAATGTGGCTAAGAAAACAGCTATCCATAAAAGTGTGTTCATAATATTTAGGTTTATAATAGATTCAGATGATATTTAACATAACTACGCGTGAGTAGTTCTACTTTTTTGTAATTAGGTACGCGAATTCGTGTATTTTTGATTTCTAAAGCAGGCGTTTTTTTAAGTTTTTTAAGCAATTGACTGTAATAACGATAGGCCATAAAAACGCCAAATTTAGCTTCAATGGGCAATAATTTTATTCCATTCAGCCCTTCGGCAAAGTCATTTTCTATATCGTCGATAATGTGTTGTTTAGCAATTTCATCGAGGTTATTGAGGTCTGTATTTGGAAAATAAGTTCTGTTCAGCTCATCATGGTCTGCTTTTAAATCTCTCAAAAAGTTTACCTTTTGAAAAGCAGAACCCAATGCCATTGCTGGTTTCTTCAGCGAAGCATATTTTTTTTGATCGCCATTGACAAACACTTTTAGACACATCAACCCAACGACATCGGCAGAGCCATAAATATAGTTTTTAAATTCTTCTTCTGTTTTGTATGTCGACTTGTGCAAATCCAAACGCATTGAATTCATGAATGCATCAACAAGCGCTCTATCAATGTTGTACTTGTAATATGTATGTTGAAAGGCATTTAAAATTGGATTAAGACTGATTTTATTTTGGAGTGCTATCTCCAAATCTGTTTCAAACTTTGCGAATAAATCTTTTTTTGGATAGTCATGAAAAGAGTCAACAATTTCATCAGCCAGACGGACAAATCCATAAATATTATAGATGTCTTGGCGAATCGAATTGGCCAACATTTTTGTAGCCATCGAAAATGAAGTGCTGTAGGTTTTAGTAACAATTTTACTACAGTCTTTTGATACAGTGTCGAAAATAGATTTCATAAACTTAAACTTTTAATACCATTACAAAACAAGTCAATCACAAGACTTTTTGAATAAGTTCGGCAGTAAGTTTTCCAGAGATTAGCGAGGGCGGGACTCCAGGTCCAGGGACGGTAAGCTGCCCCGTAAAATATAAGTGTTTAACTTTTTTACTTTTTAATTTTGGTCTGAGAAACGCAGTTTGCAAGAGCGTATTGGCCATTCCATAGGCGTTTCCTTTGTATGAATTATAGTCTTTTATAAAGTCATTCACACAAAATGACTCTTTAAAGATAATATTATTTTTAACATCTTGCTCTGTGAGTGTTTCAAATCTTTGAATAATTTTTTCAAAATAGGCATCCCGAAGTTCTTGAGTGTCTTCTAATCCCGGTGCTAATGGTATAAGGAAAATACCAGCTTCTTTGCCTTTGGGCGCACAAGAATCGTCGGTAATACTAGGGAAACTTGCATAAAAAAGCGGTTTTTCTGGCCAAGCAGGATCATCATAAATTGCTTCAGCATGCACATCAAAATCTACATCAAAAAATAATGTGTGGTGGTTTACGTTTTTCAATTTTTTATCAAAACCAACATAAAACAGTAGAGAAGATGGTGCAAATGTTTTTTTGTCCCAATATTTTTCTGAATACTGACGGTGTTTTTCCTCCAAAAGGGTCTCGGTGTGGTGGTAATCTGCACCACTCAAAACAAGATCACATTTTTCGTTTTTGCCATTAACCACAATACCATTTGCTGTACCATTTTCGACCAAAATTGAGGTTACATTAGCTTCAGTTTTAATTCTAACACCAAGTTCTTTTGCTAAAGACTCCATGGCTAAAATAACCTGATACATTCCTTTTTTTGGATGAAATGTGCCAAGTCCAAAATCTGCATAGTTCATAAAACTATAAAATGAAGGTGTATCGCTTGGTTTAGCCCCTAAAAATAAAACAGGAAATTCTAAAATTTGCGCAAGACGATTGTTTTTAAATCGTTTTCTGACATCCCGTTTGATGGTGCTCAAAAATTGATTGAGTTTTAGCACTGTTTTGGGTGTCACCAACTCCAAAGGCGAAACACCAGGATTATACACCAAATCTTTAATAGCAATATCGTAGTTGCTTTTTGCGCCAGCGATGAATTCCATGAGCTTTTTTGAACTCCCTGGTTCTTCTTTGTCAAATGCGTTACAAATTTTGTCTAAACTATTTTCAATGGTAATGAAATCTTTTTTGCCAAAATACACACTGTATGCTGGATCTAACTTTTCGAGGGTATAATAGGTAGAAGGATGCTTTTTGAAATCTGCAAAAAAGCGTTCAAAAACATCAGGCATCCAATACCATGTTGGACCAATATCGAAGGTAAACCCTTCTTTTTTTAGTTGCCTTGCTCGGCCGCCAATGGTTTTATTTTTTTCAAAAATGGTTACTTCATACCCTGCTTGAGCAAGGTAACAAGATGCTGCCAAGGACGAAAATCCCGAACCTATGATGTGTATAGTTTTCTTCATTTGTCTATAAAAGTAATGAAAAGACTATACAGAGCTGTACTTCCAGAGTGTTTTTTACATATCTTTAACTAAATCCTCGATTTTATCGTACAATGTGATGTGTTTAGAGATGTTTTTTCGATTAATAGTTTTTGTTTTGTGCCCTATGAGTTTTAGACTATTTTCCTTATTCTTCAAAAAGCGTTCTGAGAAGGTATCCAAATAATCATGAATTTCGCTATCATTAGGTTTTATTGTAAAATAGGATACATAAATAATATCGTCATAAAGTTTGTTGATATATTTTAGGTTATCCATAGGAATATTTTCACCCAAAAATATGGTGTGATACCCCAGGCTTAAAATTTCATAATTAATGAATAAAAGCCCTAAATCATGGACTTCATGTTCAGGAAGAAAAAGAACAACTGTTTTGGTACTTGGTTGCGGATCTGTACTTTGCAAACGTTCTATGTGTACCAGAATTTTTTGTTTGATGTGTACCGTCAAAAAATGTTCATGAGCTGAAGATATGGTGTTTGTTTGCCAGAGTATCCCCAAATCACAAAGTAGTGGAATAAAAATCTCGTAAAAAATAGACCTAAAATTCTTTTCCTCCAACAAGCTGTTGTATGTATTATAAAATAGTGTTTGGTCAAAATTCAGCATTGACAATTTGAAGGCCACAATGGCCTGACTGTCATTTTTGCCCATAAAGGCCAACTCCCTTGTTTTGGGAGCTAATTCAGACTCGTCTAATTTTGCAATTTTTGAAATCTTGAACCCATTGTTATTCAAAAAACTGATATTGAGTAGTTTTTGAAGATTGTGAAGATCGTAATGTCTGATGTTGGTTTCGGTACGCTTAGGTTTGAGAAGGTTATATCGTTTTTCCCAAATGCGTATGGTGTGTGCTTTGACTCCAGAGAGGTTTTCGAGGTCTTTAATGCTAAAGACATTTTCAGTAGTGTTCATTATTTTATAGATTTGGTTCTACTAAAATACTAAAAAAATAATGAAAAATGGAATGGTTTTTAAAAAAGTGCGCACGAGAAGACTCGAACTTCCACGGGAATAATTCCCACTAGCCCCTCAAGCTAGCGCGTCTACCAATTCCGCCACGTGCGCAAAAATCTTTGCAGAAAAAAAAAGTTAAGACCATGCTTAACTTTTTTGTGACTTGGCTGGGGCTCGAACCCAGGACCCTCTCCTTAAAAGGGAGATGCTCTACCAACTGAGCTACCAAGTCGGTTGGACTTGCTTTATGCGGCTGCAAAGATAATGGGTTTAATTAATATTACAATCTTTTTTTGTCAATATTTTTTCGTTTTTTTGTAATATGTCTAATTGTGCATATAAAATCAAAAACACACCATCATGATCGTTGTTTTATTAGGATATATGGGTTCTGGAAAATCGACTGTAGGGAAAAAACTTGCTGCAGAACTTGATTACGATTTCTTGGATTTGGACGCCTTTATAGAACAACAAGAACAGTTGTCTATTTCTCAATTGTTCGAGAGAAGTGGCCATATAGAATTCCGAAAAATTGAAGCCAAAGCAGTACAGAACATTTGTCGTACGCACACCAATTTGGTATTGTCCCTGGGGGGTGGAACACCATGCTATGGCAACACTATGGAGTTTTTGAATCTACATCCTACGGTTTGTGTTATTTATCTAAAATCTTCTGTAAAAACACTCACAAACCGATTGGTAAAAGAAAAATCTAAACGCCCTCTAATTGCCCAGATAAAAGATGATGAACTTCCAGAATTTATAGCCAAACATTTGTTTGAACGTTCAAGATTTTATAATCAAGCAAAATTAACGTTGAATGTTGATGACCTTTCTGCTGAACAAGTGGTGCAGGAAATCCGCAATGATTTAGATGAGTACAACCTTTGAGTGTTTACCATCAAAAATAACATCTACATGCTCATTTAGTGAAGTGGACAGCGAAATGCCTTTGAAGTCGGCCTTTACAGGATATTTTTTGTGATTTCTATTGACAAGTACTGCAGTTTTGAATTGCGACAAAGGGCTATCCAAAAAATGTTTGACCCCATAAATTAATGTTGTACCCGAGTGCAAAACATCATCAACAAGAATCAAAGATTTATTGGCGTATTCCTCAGCATCCAACGAAGTACTAATTTGTTCAGTTGGCTTTTTTTTGTTGATGTTCACCGCACACAACTGAGCTTTAATCTCTGAGATTTCTTCAAGATTTTGCTTTATTTTTTCTGCAAGAATATACCCATTGGATTGAATTCCCGCCAAGATTACTTCTTTTTGATCAACATTTGCTTCATAAATTTGGTACGCGATACGTCTAATTTTATGATTTATCTCTTGGTTGTTCAAAATGCAGTTCTGTGTCAGTGCCATAAACTTCTTTTTTTCAAATATAAAAAAGACATTTCAACTTAGTTGGTTAATTGTCCTCAAAATCTAAGTAGTCCTCAATATCTCTGCGTTCTTTTTTTGTGGGACGTCCTTCACCTTTTTTTCGGTAATGATCTTTGGCGTGTTTCAAAAGCTCTTGCGCTTCAAATTCAGATTTTGGCGTAGTGTCTTGTCTGTAGAGGTCTACCAATTTTGCACCTACGCGACTTTTGGGGATATCAAGCACGTTGAGTTGATAATTCACTTGATTAATCCGCACACTAATTTTATCGGTAGGATAAACTTCTCTGCTGGGTTTAACCACAGCATCATTCACACGTATATGCCCTTTTTTGGTGGCATTGGAAGCCATAGTTCTTGTTTTGAAATAGCGCAAACACCACAAAAACTTATCGATTCTCATATTTTTTTTAAAACTCCGTTTTCTATTATACAAAAATAACATAATATTGTATCTTGCAGCTCCAAATATGATATTATGAGAAATAAGCTTCATATCCTCTTTATTTTTTTTCTTGCACTGTTCGCTTTTAACTGTAGTGAAGATGAAGAAGAAACAACTTCAATTCCACCACGAGATCGCGCGGAACAGCAAGCCAGTGATATGGATACACTTCAAAATTATTTTGATACCCATTATTACAATTCTGGAGCACTGAGTGCTTTGGCAACCTACCCAACGCTTGATGATATCGTAATTACAAAATTGGAAGAAGGGGAAACACAACCGCCAAATACGACCATGTTGTCTGATGCTGTTGAGCCAAAAACAACAACCTACCAAGATGTTTCGTACACATATTACATTTTAAGTATTGAGGAAGGATTAGGAGAAAACCCTCATTTCACTGATCAAGTTCGTGTAAATTACGAGGGAACTACAACAAATGGAAATGAATTTGATAGTTCTGTTAATCCAATCGATTTGGATTTGGTATTTTCCATTACGGGATGGAACCGTGTGTTGCCACAATTTAAAACAGCGAGTACATTTACCACCAACAATGACGGTACTGTAACTTTTGAGAATTATGGCATAGGGGTTATGTTTTTACCCTCTGGACTCGGCTATTTTAACAATGCAGTTTCAGGAATTTCCGCCTATTCTTGCCTTACCTTTAAGTTTGAATTGTTTCAGCATAAAGTTATGGACCACGACAATGATTTTATCCCTAGTTATATGGAGGATGAAAATGGAAACTTAGATGTTTTTGACGATAATACAGATAACGATCGGTTCAATGACTTTTCCGATAATGATGATGATGGCGATGGATTCAAAACATTTAGAGAAGTCACATACACCACATTTACAGACAGCACTAGTGCTGCCTTACAAGCGCAAATGCAAGCCGAGGAACCCTTGGCCTCGAATCAATTTTTCTTGCCCATTGAGCAAGAAAATGATGGTAGTTTCTCAGTAAAACTGATTACCTTAGAGGATACCAACGGTAATGGTATTCCAAATTATTTGGACGCTACAGATGCCCAAACCTTAAACTAACCGAAACTGAAGTATAAGAAATAAAAAAACCCGCAAATTGCGGGTTTTTGTGTTTTAAATGCTCTTATTTTCGTGCAATCACTTTCTTTGCTTTGGCTACAATCGCTGACGCGTCAAGGCCATATTTTTTCATCAACTGTGCTGGTGTACCAGACTCTCCAAAGGTATCATTGGTAGCAACAAATTCTTGAGGTGCTGGTGCGTTTTGTCCAAGAACACGTGCAATACTTTCACCCAAACCACCCAAGTGGTTGTGTTCCTCAGTAGTAACGATACATCCTGTTTTTGCAACAGATGCTAAAAGTGCTTTTTCGTCCAAAGGTTTTATGGTGTGAAAATTAAGGACATCTGCATTAATTCCCTGAGCATGAAGTTCTTTTGCTGCTTCAAGAGCTTCCCAAACCAAATGTCCAGTGGCAGCAATTGTCACGTCGCTACCTTCTTGTAATTGGATTGCTTTTCCGATTTCAAAAGTTTGATTTTCAGGCGTAAAAATAGGAACAGAGGGGCGCCCAAAACGCAAATATACAGGGCCGTTGTGTTCTGCAATGGCTAGAGTAGCTGCTTTGGTTTGATTGTAGTCACAAGGGTTGATGACGACCATTCCTGGCAGCATTTTCATCAATCCAATGTCTTCAAGAATTTGGTGTGTAGCACCATCTTCACCCAAAGTAAGACCAGCATGAGATGCACAAATTTTTACATTTTTTCCAGAATACGCGATTGATTGTCGAATTTGATCATAAACGCGACCAGTTGAAAAGTTAGCAAAAGTTCCTGTAAAAGGAATTTTACCTCCAATGGTAAGCCCAGCGGCTATTCCCATCATGTTCGCCTCTGCAATACCAACTTGAAAAAAGCGTTCTGGATTTTCATTTTTAAATGCATCCATTTTGAGTGATCCAATAAGATCTGCGCAAAGCGCAACAACATTTGGGTTTGTTCTTCCAAGTTCGGCGAGTCCAGCTCCAAAACCACTTCTTGTATCTTTTTTTTCGTTGTATGTGTATGTTTTCATTTTTTTTGGTTTTGAATATTAGTAATCGCCCAGTGTTTCAGGGTTTTGTTCCAAGGCCGAGGCCAATTGTTCGTCGTTAGGGGCTTTTCCATGCCATGCGTGGGTGTGCATCATAAAATCTACACCATTACCCATCATGGTTTCCAGCAATACACATACTGGCCTGCCTTTTCCTGTAGCAGATTTGGCCTTGGCCATTCCCTCCAAAATGGCTTCCAAATCATTACCCTTTTTGATTTCAATTACGGTCCAATCAAAAGCATCAAATTTTGCTTTTAAACTCCCCATTTTCAAAACCTCATCAGTTGGCCCATCAATTTGTTTTCCGTTGAGGTCTACGGTTGCAATAATATTATCGACTTTTTTAGCTGAGGCGTACATTATGGCTTCCCAATTTTGACCTTCTTGAAGTTCACCATCTCCGTGAAGACTGTACACAAGATTCGTATCATTGTTTAGTTTTTTTGCGTGAGCAGCACCAATAGCGACCGACATGCCTTGCCCCAAAGATCCCGATGCAATGCGAATTCCTGGAAGACCCTCATGTGTTGTTGGGTGTCCCTGTAATCTGGAGTCTAAAAGTCTGAAGGTGTTTAGTTCCTCTACAGGAAAATAGCCACTTCGTGCGAGTACACTATAAATGACTGGTGAAATATGTCCGTTGGACAGAAAAAATAAATCTTCTCCATGACCATCCATGTCAAAACCATCTTTTCTGTTCATGATTTCTGTATAAAGAGCAACCAAAAATTCGGCACATCCGAGTGAACCTCCGGGGTGTCCAGAGTTGACTTTGTGAACCATTCGTAAAATGTCGCGCCGGACTTGTGTTGTAAGGTCGTTTAGTGGTGTAATTGACATGTAAAGTTTGTTAAAATTAGACCTTCAAATTTAAATTTAATTTTTATTAGACAATGCCCTTTTACTTATTATTTCCGACAAATAACTAACAACTTATTAAACATTGTGGATAGCAATTATCATCAGAATTAGATTTTGTATTTTTACTCCCAATTATATGTTAGCACCTATGAGCTTTTTTAGATTGAATGAATATAAAGTAATTCTGTTCAGGCTGTTGCTTGTTTATTTTTTTTATTTTATCGCACGATCTTTGTTCGTGTTTTACAATTTTTCAGTTCTAGATATTAGTTCACTTTCCGAATTTTTTTCGCTTTGTTATCATGGGCTTATTTTTGATACAGCAGCAATTTTCTATTTGAACGCTCTATTTGTATTACTCTCTATGTTTCCGCTTGGAATCAACTCCTCGCTATTTTATCAAAAGGTGTTATTTTACGTTTACTTTATTTTCAATTTAATAGGATACGCTACCAATTTTATTGATTTCGGATACTACAAATTTATTTACAATAGAACCACTATTTCTGAGTGGGCCGTCGTAAAAAACGAAGAACACATTATGAAAATGTTTCTGCGTTTTGCAATCAGTTATTGGCATATATTTATGCTGTTCATTGTTTTAAGTTTCTTTTGGATTTATTTATACAATAAAATCAAACTTAAACCAAAGCCATACAAAAAACATATTGCTTTTTATGTTTCAACATCCATTGCTTCGTTGTTGCTTATGGTGACATTTATGGTTGCAGGAATTAGAGGAGGAGATTTAAAAAAAAGTACGCGCCCGATCAATTTGGTTGATGCTAATAGATATGTTAAAAAAATTCAACACGCCGATGTTATTCTAAACACGCCTTTTGCAATCATTAGAACGTTTGGGAAAAATAATTTTAAGAAATTAAACTATAATATTTCAAAAGCTGAGATTGATGCGCTAGTACAACCGATTAAGTCATACTTACCAAAAACTAACTCAAAACCAAATGTAGTTCTCTTTATCACAGAAAGTTATGGTCGTGAGTATATGGGGGCATTTAACACACACAAAAACATACCCAATTATAAAAGTTTCACCCCTTTTTTAGACTCCCTTGCAAATCATAGTCTTATTTTTTCAAATGCTTTTACCAATGGTCGAAAATCAATACATGGAATGTCATCTGTACTGGCAGGTATTCCATCATTTGTTGATGCCTACACTTCGTCTCCATATGCTAAACAACCTGTAGAATCTTTGGTTTCTACTCTAAATACTATGGGTTATGACACCTCTTTTTTTCATGGCGCTCCCAATGGTTCGATGGGGTTTTTAGGGTTTTCCAATATTTTAGAATTTGATCATTATTATGGTAAAACAGAATTTAATGATGACACTCAATTTGATGGTTCATGGGGAATTTGGGACGAACCATTTTTTAAATTTATGAAAACAACATTGGATGAAAAACATTCGCCATTTTTTGCTACAATTTTTACGGTCTCTTCTCATGAGCCCTATGTGATCCCTGATAAGTACAAAGAGAAATTTCCAGAAGAGCATATACCAATGCACAAATGCGTTAGATATACAGATTTCGCTTTTCAACAGTTTTTTGAAGCTGCCAAAAAAGAACCTTGGTTCGAAAACACCATTTTTGTAATCACTGCCGATCATTGTAATCAGGTTTTTTATGATGAGTACAGAAAGGATATCAACCGTTATGCTGTACCAATTATGTTTTATGACCCCAAAGGAAAATATGTTGGAGAAAATACAGATTTGGCTCAACAAATTGATATATATCCAACCATTCTTCAAATGATTGGATATGATAAACCTTTCCGGAGTTGGGGAAGAAGTTTAGTAGATGATACTGCACAAACAGCTCCTTTTGTATTAAATCACGATGGCGTCTATTATCGCTACAGCAAAGGAAATTATATTTGTATATTTGATGGTGAAAAAGCCTTAGGATTCTACGATAAAGACGATTTATCTCTGAGCAAGAACTTAATTAATGACAAAAACCAAGAAATGACTCTAATAGAGAAAAATTGTAAGGCATTAATAAAGGATTATTTTGACCGAATCATTGATAAAAAACTGAAATAATGAAAAGAAAATTAATTTACAGCATTGTAATTGTTCTAATTCTTGGCACAGGAAAATTTGTTTATGATAAACATATCAATCACAATTTTGAAGAAATTTCTAAAAATAAAGTATATAAATCAGGTGTTATTCCACCAGACCAAATTGCGGACTATGTTAAGGAGTATAACTTGAAAAGTATAATCGATTTACGCTTTCCAGGAACTGAAGATCTAATTAACAATCCAGAAATTCCAACCGAATTATTAGCCGAAAAAAATGCGGTTGAAAGTATTGATGGCGTTCAGTATATCAATTTAGGAACAGATCAGGTGCCAACGCAAGCTACTCTCGATAAGTTCTTGTCAATTATGGACAATCTAGATAATTACCCTGTTTTAATTCATTGCCACCATGGTGAGGGTAGAGCACCACTTTTTTCGGCGATTTACAGAATAGAATATGAAAATTGGTCTAATGAAGATGCACGATCCAAAACACGTTTTCTGCTCAAAGGAAGTTCTTTTGATGATGGTGCACCAAAAGGCGATTTTTTAATGAGTTACCAACCAAAACGTTCCAAAAAATAACGTTATTCAACGCCAAAAATTTGAAATTTAATTTATTAAAAAAAGACCAAAATACAAAGGCAAGAGCTGCTACTTTGACTACAGATCATGGGGTTATTGAAACCCCAATTTTTATGCCTGTTGGTACTGTTGGTACCGTCAAAGGAGTGCATCAAAGAGAACTCAAAAATGACATCAATCCTGATATCATTTTGGGTAATACCTACCACCTCTATCTTCGTCCACAAATTGAAATTTTAGAAAAAGCTGGTGGTTTACACAAGTTTATGAATTGGGATCGAAACATCCTTACAGATTCAGGAGGGTATCAAGTGTATTCATTGTCGGCTAATAGAAAAATTAAAGAAGAGGGGGTTAAGTTTAGAAGTCATATTGATGGCAGTTATCATGTTTTTACACCAGAAAACGTTATGGAAATTCAGCGCAGTATTGGTGCCGATATCATCATGGCTTTTGATGAATGTACACCATATCCTTGTGATTATAACTACGCCAAACGCTCCATGCATATGACGCATAGATGGCTTGATCGTTGCATGAACCATCTCGATAAACTGCCCTATAAATATGGATATAGTCAGGCCTTTTTTCCCATAGTTCAAGGAAGTACATATAAAGATTTACGAAAACAATCAGCCGAATATATTGCCAGTACAGATGCTGTTGGAAATGCGATTGGGGGATTGTCTGTAGGCGAACCCGCCGAAGAAATGTATGCCATGACCGAAGTGGTATGTGCGGTTCTTCCCGAAGATAAGCCTCGTTACCTCATGGGTGTAGGAACACCAATAAATATATTGGAAAATATTGCTCTTGGTATTGATATGTTTGATTGTGTTATGCCCACTAGAAATGCACGAAATGGGATGCTATTTACTGCCCATGGAACAATTAATATTAAAAACAAAAAATGGGCCGACGATTTTTCTCCAATTGACGAAATGGCTATTACTTGGGTTGATACAGAATATTCCAAAGCTTATTTAAAACATTTGTTTAGCGTGAATGAATTGTTGGGTAAACAAATTGCAACCATTCACAATCTTGGATTTTATTTATGGTTGGTTCGTGAGGCCAGAAAGCGTATTTTAGCAGGAGATTTTGAATCCTGGAAAACCATGATGGTAGCCCAAATGGACAAGCGTCTATAGCTTATGAAAATTTTTGACTGGTACATCCTAAAGCGTTATTTGCTCACATTCTTTTTGATGTTGTTGCTCTTTATTCCTATTGGGATTACTGTTAACCTGGCGGAAAAAATAGACAAAATTCTAGAAAACAAAGTTCCTTTTGAAGAAGTTGTCGCATATTATGTAGATTTTACCATCTATTTTGCAAATTTGCTTTTCCCCTTATTTTTATTTTTATCGGTCATATGGTTCACCTCAAAATTGGCCAATAACACTGAAATTGTTGCTTTTTTGAGTTCTGGAATTTCTTTTTTAAGATTTTTAAGACCCTACTTTATAGGGGCGACCATAATTGCAACATTGGCGCTTCTGTTGGGTATGTATTGGGCGCCCGTAGCCAGCAAAGGATTCAATGAATTCACCTATAAATATCTAAAAAACAAAAAAGTTGTAGAAACCCAATACATCCATCAACAAATCAATGAAAACGAATACATCTATGTAAGCAATTTTGACACTAAATCCATGCGTGGCAACAATTTTACTTTAGAACATTTTGATGGTAATAGACTGGAATATAAAATTCACGCTACTGCTATTCGCTACATTGAAAAAGACAGTATTTATCGTTTGTCCAACTACAATCTACGCCGAATAGGCGTAGATGACGATACCTTAGTTTTTCGACGTCGTTTGGATACACTTTTAGGATTTGATCTTCAAGATTTGACCCCCCCAATGTATGTTGCAGAAACATTAACCATAAACGAACTCTCAGATTTTATAGATCGAGAAGAAGCTCGTGGCTCGTCTAACATAAATAGATACAGAGTTGTACAATACAAAAAATGGAGTTTACCAGTTGCAGTATTTATTTTGACGATTATAGCTGTAGCTGTTTCTTCAATAAAACGCAGAGGCGGTATGGGGGTCAATTTAGCTTTTGGAATCGTCATCGCCATGATTTATGTGTTTTTTGATAAAGTATTTGGCGTTATGGCCGAGCAGTCTGATTTCTCTCCATTGATTGCCGTATGGTTCCCTAATTTTATTTTTGGTGTGCTCGCCATTTATCTTTTGTACAATGCCAAGCGCTAAATTTAAAAATCAGATTCACCTACATTTTTTGGTATTTATTGCTGGATTCACAGCAATTTTAGGCGAATTGATTTCTCTTCAAGCCATACCACTAGTTTGGTATCGGATGGTTATTGCAGCTGTACTGATGTTTATTTTTATAAAATTAAAAGGTATAAACTTATCGGTAACTCCTAAAATACTGTTTCAGTTTTCCTTTGCAGGAATTATTATTGCACTGCATTGGATTACTTTTTTCGCTTCTATTAAAGCATCCAATATCTCTATAGCTTTGGCCATGTTTTCTACAGGTGCATTTTTTGCTTCTTTAATCGAACCCATTTTTTACAAAAGAAAAATCATCACTTACGAACTCTTTTTTGGAATACTAGTTATCCTAGGAATTTTCCTTATCATGCAAACAGAGTTACACCATTTTTTAGGGATTATTTTAGGGATTTCATCGGCTTTGTTTTCATCGCTTTTTGCAGTACTTAATGGGAAGTTTGTTGCACGTTATGATGCCAGTACCATTTCATTTTATGAATTTGTGAGTGGAGTAGTATTTATTTCCATATTTCTTTGTTTTTCGTCTGATGGATTTGATCAAGAATTCTTCAGTTTATCGACTTCAGATTGGGGCTATTTGTTCATTTTGGCTTCCATTTGTACAGCTTACGCTTTCATTGCCTCTGTACATGTGATGAAATACATAACCCCTTATTCAGTAGTATTGACCTACAATTTGGAACCCATTTATGGTATTGTCCTTGCATTGATTCTTTTTCCAGAATCTGAAACCATGAGTACTTCTTTTTATGTTGGGGCTTCACTCATCATTTGTACTTTAGCTTTAAATGCACTTTTCAAGCAAAAAAAGCAACAAAAATCTAATCTAGATTGATGACTAAAACATAAAGTTCATATATTTGTGGTCTAGCTAACCAAAAGCAATTTCTTATGGAATATTTAGAATTTGAATTACCTATAAAAGAATTGGAAGATCAACTTCAAAAATGCCAAGTTATTGGTGAAGAAAGCGAAGTTGATGTCACTGAAACTTGTCATCAAATTCAAAAGAAACTGGAATCTACTAAGAAGGAAATTTATAAAAACTTAACGCCATGGCAACGCGTACAACTATCTCGTCATCCCAATAGACCTTATACTTTAGATTATATCAATGCGCTAACCAAAGGTTCGTTTTTGGAGTTGCATGGAGATCGTAATTTTAAAGACGACAAAGCCATGATTGGTGGTTTGGGAAAAATAGGAGATCAAAGTTTTATGTTCATTGGCCAACAAAAAGGATTCAATACCAAAACACGACAGTATAGAAATTTTGGTATGGCCAATCCTGAGGGCTATAGAAAAGCGCTGCGCTTGATGAAATCTGCAGAAAAATTTGGAATTCCAGTGGTCACGCTTATCGACACTCCGGGTGCTTATCCTGGTCTCGAAGCTGAGGAACGCGGACAAGGCGAAGCCATTGCACGAAACATTTTGGAAATGACTCGTCTGAAAGTCCCCATTATTGTGGTCATCATTGGCGAAGGTGCTAGTGGAGGTGCACTAGGTATAGGGGTTGGCGATAAAGTTCTTATGCTCGAGAATACTTGGTACTCTGTGATTTCACCAGAATCATGTTCTTCAATCCTTTGGAGAAGTTGGGAATACAAAGAGCAAGCCGCCGAAGCTTTAAAGCTTACCGCCAAAGACATGAAGCGCATGAAATTAGTCGATCAAATCGTTAAAGAACCACTTGGTGGAGCACACAAAGACCCTGAAAAAGCATATATAGCCACAGAAACGGCAATTTTAAAATCTTTTGAAGAATTAAAATCCCTTTCACCAAAAGCATTGGTCGAACAGCGTATGGACAAATATGCGCAAATGGGGGTTTTTAAAGACTAATTTAGTTCTGTCATAAAAATTCAATTGCTCTAGAAAATCATTTTTCAGGGCTATCAACAATAAATTCAACTTGTTAACATTTATTTTGTTGAGTAATCGTCCATAAAAAGCGGGACGCTACTGGCAATTTTTATGTACATTCGTGACTATGAAACAACCACAATCTTTTAAAAATTATTCTACGGATCAATCCAAAATTATCAGTTTAGAACAAGGTAAAATTCCACCACAAGCCATTGACCTTGAGGAAGTGGTCTTGGGTGCCATGATGATTGATAAAAAAGGGGTAGACGAAGTTATTGACATTTTAAGTGTTGAATCTTTCTACAAAGAAGCACATCAGCACATTTTTGAAGCTATACTTCAGCTTTTTGAAAGCAGTCAACCGATTGATCTTTTGACGGTTTCATCTCAACTCAGAAAAAATCAGAAATTAGATATTGTAGGAGGCGATTTTTACCTTATTGGACTCACGCAAAAAGTATCATCATCGGCACATATTGAGTTTCATGCGCGTATTATTTTGCAAAAATTTATTCAGCGTAGCTTGATTAAAATTTCAAATGAAATCATAGAAGACTCTTTTGACGAAACAAAAGACGTCTTTGATCTTCTTGACAAAGCTGAATCCAAACTTTATGATGTCACACAAGGCAACATAAAGAAATCTACAGAAACAGCCCAAGATTTGGTGTTTCAAGCCAAGCGAAAAATTGAAGAAATTTCCAACAAAGAAGGATTGAGTGGAATACCCTCTGGTTTTGACAAAGTGGATCAACTTACATCGGGATGGCAAGAAAGTGACTTAATTATTGTTGCAGCTCGTCCAGGTATGGGAAAAACAGCCCTAACACTCTCCATGGCGCGTAACATTGCTGTGAATCAAAACATACCAGTAGCGTTCTTTTCACTCGAAATGTCTTCTGTACAACTTATTACACGATTAATTTCTTCAGAAACTGGTCTTAGTTCAGAAAAATTAAGAACTGGAAAACTTGAAAAACACGAATGGGAACAACTTAATGTAAAAGTAAAATCACTCGAAAAAGCACCTTTGTACATTGACGATACCCCATCATTATCCATTTTTGATTTACGGGCAAAAGCGAGACGATTGGCTTCGCAAAACGGTATCAAACTTATTATTGTCGATTATTTACAGTTGATGACTGCTGGTGGAAGTCAAAAAACAGGAAACAGAGAGCAAGAAATTTCTATGATTTCTAGAAACCTTAAAGCACTTGCGAAAGAATTGAGCGTCCCCGTTATCGCACTTTCTCAGCTTTCAAGGGCTGTCGAAACACGTGGTGGAAGCAAACGTCCTCTACTTTCTGATTTGAGGGAATCTGGTGCGATTGAGCAAGATGCAGATATTGTGTCATTCATCTATAGACCAGAATATTACAAAATCGAAGAATGGGACGACGAGGAGCATACGCCTTGTGAGGGACAGGCCGAATTCATTATAGCCAAGCACAGAAACGGAGGATTAGATAGTATAAGGTTGAAGTTTATTGGGCACCTTGGTAAATTTGATAATTTGGATAATTTTGATTCGCCTTTTGATGCTGAGTTCCATTCCAAAATGAACGCTGCTGCCAACGATGATACGTTTTCTGACGATAATTCAATCCAAATAGACCCGAATGACGCATTTGGTCCGCCAGACGACGATACGCCATATTAATCTAAAATATGGGATAATCCATGCAGCGTAAATTCATTTTTTTAGTATTTTTCTTTTGTCTTTTTACAAAGTCATTTGCGAGTTATATTCTTATTCCAATGGATGCCAAAACTCAAGAAAATCACCTAAAAGCTTACGGTATTACATATTGGTTGCTGGAACAAAAACAAAATGTTCAATGGTTGTTGAACTATCGTGGTGGAGCATTTCTTGTACCCAGTTCAGAACGTACAGAAAGAGAATGCCTCATTCGTGGCGTTTCTTATGAATTGATTAGCGATTCCAAAACCGCCCAAATTCTTCAAGAAATCAGTAGTCCAAGCAAAAATATGGATGCAATTGTATTGGAAAAAGCCCCCAAAATTGCCGTTTATTCACCCAGTGGAAAACAACCTTGGGACGATGCGGTAACATTAGTCCTGACTTATGCGGAAATCCCTTACGATGTTGTGTACGACACTGAAGTGCTTAACGATGCATTGCTTTTGTACGATTGGTTGCACTTGCATCATGAAGATTTTACAGGGCAATATGGAAAATTTTACAGAGCGTACCGCAATGCGGCTTGGTATATTGAGCAACAAAATAATGCAGAGGCACTTGCGCGTGAACTAGGTTTTGCCAAAGTATCTGAAGCGAAATTGGCTGTGGCTCAAAAAATAAAAGCATATGTTTTGGGTGGCGGATTTATGTTTGCCATGTGCAGTGCAACAGACAGTTTTGACATTGCTTTGGCAGCGGAAGAATTAGATATTTGCGAACCCATGTTCGACGGCGACGGGACGACGCCTAATTATCAAGCGCAACTCGATTTTTCAAACACTTTTGCGTTTAAAGAATTTATCCTAGAGCGCGATCCTAACGTCTATGAATTTTCCTCTATAGACCAAACCAATGTCCGTAAAATCCCAAAAGAATCGGACTACTTCACCTTGATGGATTATTCAGCCAAATGGGATCCAATTCCCACAATGCTCAATCAAAATCATACCGCTTTAGTGAAAGGATTTATGGGGCAAACCACTTCTTATGGAAGCGCACAAATAAAATCTAATGTATTAATACTCGGTGAAAATAAACTCAATAATGAAGCGCGGTATATTCATGGCATAAAAGGCAAAGGATTTTTTACCTTTTATGGAGGACATGACCCTGAGGATTATACCCATAGAGTAGGGGATCCCAAAACAGAGCTAGAACTTCATCCGACCTCCCCCGGATACCGACTCATTTTGAATAATGTTTTGTTTCCTGCGGCCAAAAAGAAAAAAAGAAAAACCTAAATTTATGACAACCTATGAAAAAAGATATTTCTACCCCTACCGATGTTAAACTTCTGGTCGATAGTTTTTATAAAAAAGTAAGAAATGACGATTGTATTGGGTATATTTTTAATGATGTTGCCCATGTGGATTGGGACGACCATTTGCCAAAAATGTATAAGTTTTGGGAATTTGCACTTTTGGGGACTGCTGCCTACAAAGGCAACCCCATGATGAAACATATAGCCTTAAATGCCAAGGAATCTCTAACAGAAACACATTTTGATCGCTGGGTAGAACTTTGGGAAGCCACAATTGATCGTTTTTATGAAGGTGAAATTGCCTTAAAAGCCAAAGAACGCGGGCAATTGATGAAAACCGTCATGTTGGTCAAAATGAATCAAATCAACAATAGTTAAATAAAAAACCCGCTCGAAAGAGCGGGTTTTTTAGCGAATAAAAGGTTGTTAATTAGGCAGTTGCCTTATTTTATTTTTTGAATAATAGCTTCAAAAGCTTTAGGGTCATTCATGGCTAAATCGGCCAAAACCTTACGGTTGAGGTCAATGTTATTAGCTTTAAGTTTCCCCATAAATTGAGAGTACGACATTCCGTGTAGTCGTGCACCTGCGTTGATACGCATGATCCAAAGGGCACGGAAGGTTCTTTTCTTGTTTCTACGATCTCTATACGCATAAAGCATGGCTTTATCTACTGCATTTTTTGCAACAGTCCACACATTTTTGCGGCGCCCAAAATAGCCTTTGGCTTGTTTTAGGACTTTTTTTCTGCGGGCTCTTTTGGCCACTGAATTTACTGATCTTGGCATAATGTTTCTTTTTTTTGTAGTTGGCGTTCTGAACTTATTTCAGAATCTTTTATTGGCCAAACTCCATGGTTAAAAATTAATGTTACCTAAATTACCCTTACTTTAAGCGTAATTGTTGTTTGATGTTGGCCTCGTCACTTTCGTGTACCAAAGTACTGTGGGTGAGGGCGAGCTTACGTTTTTTAGACTTCTTTGTCAAGATGTGGCTTTTAAACGCATGCTTTCTTTTGATTTTCCCAGAGCCAGTAAGCTTGAAGCGTTTTTTGGCACTAGATTTTGTTTTCATTTTTGGCATGTTCTGCTTTTTATTTAGTTATTCGCTTTATTTTTATTTCTTAATCGGAGCGATAAACATAATCATACGTTTACCTTCCAATTTTGGCATTTGTTCTACTTTTCCAAGCTCCTCTAGGTCTTGCGCCAAACGCAACAATAGAATTTGACCTTGTTCTTTAAATATGATAGAACGTCCTTTAAAAAACACAAATGCCTTCAATTTTGCTCCTTCTTTCAAAAACTTCTCTGCGTGTTTTTTCTTGAAGTTATAATCGTGGTCATCTGTATTTGGTCCAAAGCGTATCTCTTTCACCACTACTTTTGCGGCTTTAGATTTTAGCGCTTTTTCACGTTTCTTTTGTTCATAAAGAAACTTCTTGTAATCCATAACTTTACATACAGGAGGAACAGCTTTTGGTGAGATTTCGACAAGATCCAATCCTTGCTCGTTGGCAATGGCTAGTGCAGCTGAAAGTTTATATACTCCAACTTCTACATTGTCGCCAACCAAACGCAATTCTTCAGCAGTAATTTTTCTGTTGATGCGGTGTTTGTCTTCTTTGATGACCCGCATTGGGCCTCGGCTTCTTCTTCTACGTATTGCTATGACTTTTTGTTTTAGTTAAACTTAAAATTGTTTTAATGTTTTATTTATTTCATCCTCTATGATTTTTGAAAATTCGGAAACATTTATTGTTCCTAAATCTTCACCACCATGCTGGCGGACAGAGAGTGTTGATGTTTGTTCTTCTTGTTCACCGACAATGATCATGTAAGGTATTTTTTTCATTTCGGCATCCCGAATTTTCTTACCCATAGTTTCATTTCTATTGTCAATGAGGGCGCGAATTTCGTTATTTTCTAACAAATTTAAAACTTTTTCGGCGTATTTCTCATATTTCTCACTGATGGTAAGGATTACTGCTTGTTCTGGCATGAGCCAAAGTGGGAAATTTCCACCAGTATGTTCCAACAAAATCGCCACAAAACGTTCCATACTTCCAAAAGGTGCACGGTGAATCATAATAGGTCTATGTGATTCATTATCAGCACCTTTATAAGTCAAATCAAACCGCTCAGGAAGGTTATAATCGACCTGAATTGTTCCCAATTGCCAACTTCTGCCCAAAGCGTCTTTGACCATAAAATCCAGTTTTGGACCATAAAAAGCCGCTTCACCAGATTCAATCACATAATCTAATCCTTTATCTTTTGCGGCATTGATGATGGCTTGTTCTGCTTTTTCCCAATTCTCTACGGATCCTATATATTTTTCAGGCGTTTCCAAATCGCGAACAGAAACTTGAGCGGTAAAGTTCTCAAATCCTAAAGAACCAAAAACATACAACACCAAATCAATAACATTCTTAAATTCTTCATCCAATTGATCTGGTGTACAAAAAATATGTGCATCGTCTTGCGTAAATCCACGGACTCTTGTTAATCCGTGCAATTCGCCACTTTGCTCATATCGATATACAGTACCAAATTCGGCATAGCGTTTAGGTAACTCTTTATAACTGAATGGCTTGGCGTTGTAAATCTCACAATGATGTGGACAGTTCATAGGTTTTAATAAAAACTCTTCTTCGGCTTTAGGTGTTTTTATGGCTTGAAAACTGTCTTCCCCATATTTTTCATAATGTCCCGAAGTGACATACAATTCTTTTTGACCAATATGTGGCGTGACCACCATTTCGTACCCCGCTTTGATTTGTGCTTTTTTTAAGAAATCTTCAAGACGAGAGCGCAAAGCTGCACCATTGGGTAGCCAAAGTGGAAGTCCTTGTCCAACCCTCTTTGAAAATGTAAACAGTTCGAGTTGCTTTCCAAGTTTTCTGTGGTCGCGCTTTTTAGCTTCTTCGAGTAATTCCAGATATTCCTTGAGCTCTTTTTGTTTTGGGAAAGAGGTGCCATAAACACGTGTCAGTTGTTTGTTGTTTTCATCGCCTCGCCAATACGCACCAGCAACACTGAGTATTTTTACCGCTTTAATGATGCCTGTATTGGGGATATGTCCTCCACGACACAAATCTGAAAAGGTATCATGATCACAAAACGTAATATCACCATCGGTAAGATTTTCAATCAATTCTACCTTATACTCGTTCGCTTCTTCTTTATACTTACTCAAAGCATCGGCTTTGGATACAGATTTCATTTTAAAATCGTGTTTTCCTCGTGCAATTTCGAGCATTTTATCTTCAATGGATTTAAAGTCTTTATCTGATAGCGAACCTTCACCCAAATCTACATCATAATAAAACCCATTATCAATAGCTGGCCCTATAGATAACTTTACACCAGGATACAGCGCCTCCAATGCTTGAGCAAGGACGTGTGCAGAAGAATGCCAAAATGCTTGTTTCCCCTCATCATCTCGCCATGTGTAGAGTACAAGCCGACCGTCGGTATCCAAAATGGTGGACGTTTCTACCACTTGATCATTGAAGGCCGCCGAAATAACATTTCGTGCAAACCCCTCACTGATGTCTTTAGCAACATCCATAACCGTCAATCGCTCCTCATACGAGCGAATACTTCCATCGGGTAAAGTAATATGTATCATAAAATAACTATATGGAGGGCAAATATAGGTTTATATCTATTCTTAAACAATAGCTTAAGGTATAAGTTCTTTTTTAATTCAAATTATTTTTCTGGCACAAAAGTAACATAAACAACTCATTATGAGCGTTTTATAAATTCACATTTGTACGTAAAAAAAAACTTTCACATTTTTTCAAAAATTAATTTAAAAAGTATTGTGAGAGTTGGAAAAGGGTTTTATATTTGCACCCGCTTTGCGTTGTAGTGCGCAAAGTTTTGTTTTAGATACGTTCATTAAACATATTGATTGACAGCGTTAAGGATAAATTGGAAACGATTTATTTTGACAGAGAATAGACCATTTTGAGTACTGAAATTAAATTTCCTTTAGTTGTTATATAGAACAAAGCTTGAGAGATAGCTTTAAAGACTAACGATGAAGAGTTTGATCCTGGCTCAGGATGAACGCTAGCGGCAGGCCTAACACATGCAAGTCGAGGGGTAACAGGGATTAGCTTGCTAATTTGCTGACGACCGGCGCACGGGTGCGTAACGCGTATACAATCTGCCTTATACTGGGGTATAGCCTTTAGAAATGAAGATTAATCCCCCATAGTCTCTT
>CBFHQL010000006.1:0-127159 GCA_965658025.1 Flavobacteriaceae bacterium
ACTGCAGAAGTAACAAGTACCGATACAGGCAACTTATTGTCTACAGGTGCAGATGGTGGTTCTTTTATTGACCAAGCCGCTATTGCCGCCAATGAAACGCTAACAACCTTAGCACAAGACGCTACGGCAGGCACATTGACCTATACCGATGAAGATGGTACGGCAAATACATTAGACCTAAACACCCTAATTGAAAATGCCGAAACCAACACCACTTCGGTACAAAACGATGCGACTGGCGTGATTACATACACCAGTGAAGATGGTACCGTCACCACAGCAGAAGTAACGTCTACCGATACAGGTAACTTATTGTCCACAGGTGCAGACGGTGGATCATTTATTGATCAAGCCGCTATTGCAGCTAATGAAACGGTAACCTCTTCTGTTCAAGATGACGCTACAGGCGTGATTACCTATACAGACGAAGACGGCAACACGGCTACAGCAGAAGTAACAAGTACCGATACAGGCAACTTATTGTCTACTGGTGCCGATGGTGGGTCTTTTATAAACCAAGCCACTTTGGCCGCCAATGAAACCACAACATCTTCAGTTCAAGATGACGCTACAGGCGTGATTACCTATACCGATGAAGACGGTGCAACGTCTACTGCAGAAGTAACAAGTACCGATACAGGCAACTTATTGTCTACAGGTGCAGATGGTGGTTCTTTTATTGACCAAGCAGCCATTGCCGCCAATGAAACCACCACTTCAATGGTACAAGACGATGCGACTGGCGTGATTACCTATACCGATGAAGACGGTGCAACAGCTACAGCAGAAGTAACAAGTACCGACACAGGTAACTTATTGTCTACTGGTGCAGATGGTGGGTCTTTTATTGACCAAACCGCGCTTAACGAACCTTGGTTTGGTACAGACGACGATGCCGCCGCCACCGATAATACCGAAGATATGTATGTGATGGGCAACATTGGTGTAGGCACAAATACATTGTCTACTGGAAAAGTAGCCACCTTTGCTGGTGATGTAGATATTCAAGGCGTATTGGATCCCACCAAGATTATTATGTCTGGGGACGGTAGTATAGGCAGTTTTGACCCAACCACCGACAACCAATATGAATTCGAATTCCAAGAAGGACGTGATTTGGAAATTAAATCCAATACCACCGACAACATTATGCACCTTGAAAATGCAGGTAATGTAGGGATTGGAACCAATGCCCCTGCCAAAAAACTACATGTACAAGGACAAGCACGTATTACCGATGTACCTGATGGTACAGCCGCAGATAGCGTAATGATGCGCAACACGGCTGGTGACATCCTTAAACTAGACGCTACCGATTTGGCAGCCGCCAACGAACCTTGGTTTGGCGATGACGACGATGCCGGTGCTACCGAAAATACCGAAGACATTTACCATATGGGACAGGTGGGACTAAACGTTACCGACCCCACACAACGCTTTGATGTAAACGGTACTGGACTATTTAGAAATGGTGGAGCACATAACAATTTTACCAACGACCAACTGCTGTTTTCATACGCTGGGAGTGTTAACTATAAAAACGCCATCCGTTCCAGACACCACGGCTCTAGCGATGTACACAATACCATTGATTTTTATACTTGGGATGCCGGTACCGATGCTGCCGATGCCAGCCCAACCCTACATGGCATGACCGTAACTGGTGGACGTGTTGGGGTAAGTGAGCAATATCCAAGCACTTTTTTACATGTTAAAAACACCAGCGCCCTAGATGGTACGGCCGCAAACAATGTTAGCCCTACATTCCGTATGCAGCGCGATGGGACTTCTGGAAGTAAATACAGCCAAAACGTAGAATTCCGATTGGGTACTTATGATTCCATCATTTCTGCACGTACGCGTTTGGATATTACCATGGGCTTGGGCAACACCAACCACGTAGACCGTACGCCTATGACCATCCGTGCCGATGGCCGTGTAGGAATTAACCAAAGAGTTATTCCTGAATATAACTTAGACGTTAACGGCTCTTTTAAAAACAACTGGGCAGGATTCTTTACGGTAATGGGTGGAAGTGACGACGATGTAAACAATACCGTTACACCTGACGCTGGACACCCCGCACGAGGAATCCGTATGTGGACTTGGAACGATCCCAGTTGGGGGATCTATATGTCCCGCCCAGGCGCAGGACGATCTATGAGTAGTGGTACTGCCGTAGGAGGAGGAAATTTTAGCAGCTATGCCATACGTTTTAGAGTCGGTAATAATAATGCTGACGGCTTTATTTTTGAAAACAGCGCTGAAAAAATGCTTGCCAGTATCCGTGGAGGGGATGGTTTAATCAGAAGCGGTTGGATGGATGATAAAATCAATGAGCCTGACGCTGGTTCAGGACATTCTGTGTACGCCCAGAGCAACGGAAATGTACTTAGTGACAATACGAGAAGAAGAATACCAAATTATACTCATATTCATGGGGGTAGAGACTTACTAAACAGCTTACCAGCAAGATTTACCTTAGATGGTAGATTTGGTCACCGAATGGCATATAATATTGATAAATTTCATGCGGCTAAGTTTGCATACAATAGTGCAAGTGGGTTTACGGTTCTTTTTGAAGAAGGAGTTAACTGGGTTGCAAGCGGAGCAGGAACCGCTGCTGATCCCTATAAGGTATCGGCTAATTACAGCCAAGGGAGACATGTAATACTTAAAGTAGTAAATGGTGTTCTTAGAATTGAAGAAACAGGAAGTCTTGGAACTCATATTCATGACGCGGTGTTTAGAGCATATGATAATGACGCACACCTAGCTGTGAGACAAGAAGGGAAAACATTATTGCTCAAGAATGCAGGGGACTTTACAGGTGCTGGAGCAGGTTCTGTAGTGGGTATTCAAGGTACTAACCATGGGCGTTTACGTCTTACGGCTGGTAGTTCAGATACTCGTAATGACAGCCAAGGCGCAAGTATAGACCTACACGGTAACACGGCTACGGCCAATAAAGGTGTATTGGATCTTGTAGCCGGTTCCGCGGCAAATCTCGCCAATCCAGCCATTAGGTTCTGGACACGAGGCACCGCACAACAAACCTCTATGGTGGTTACCGGCAACGGCGATGTAGGGATTGGCGTAGCTGTCCCCACAGAGAAGTTGGAGATCAACGGTACTATAAAAGCAACAGATATCAACTTTACGGGCTTACCTACCCACACCGATGAAGCGGCCGCTACGGCAGCTGGTTTGGCCACGGGCGATGTGTATAAAACCGACACTGGGGAGTTGCGTATAAAGTTATAAAACAAATAGTCCGCCTAGGGGGTAGGTGGACTTTAAATACCCAGCACCACTTCAACCATTTGCCACAATTATGGGGTTCGGCATTTGGGGTGTTGGGTTCTTTAAAAAAGGAATAATGAAACGGTTACAACACATACAATCTAAAATTTACCATATCAATGGGCATCGTGTACTGCTAGATTTTGATTTGGCAACATTGTATGCGGTTGAAAATAGAGCACTCAAACAAGCGGTTAGGCGAAATCTAAAACGTTTCCCCGAAGATTTTATGTTTCAGTTATCAAAAATGGCATGGAAAGAGCTTATCACAATTTGTGACAACCTCCCTACTGGGGTAAAGTTTAGCCCTGCACCGCCTTATGCGTTTACCGAACAGGGGGTCGCTATGCTTTCTTCGGTACTAAAAAGCAATAAAGCTGTAGAAGTAAATATCGCCATAATGCGTGCCTTTGTTTTGCTACGTCAGCACTTAACCGATTATGCTCACCTAACCACAAAAATAATGCAATTGGAAAAGGAGATGAATATTAAGTTTAAGGACATTCATCAAGCCTTGAACTATTTACTCAAAAAAGATAATGTAGAACGTGAACAACAAAATAGAAAGCGTATTGGGTATAAATAGAGAATTACCAAATTCGTAATTGATGATGAAAAACAGTTTACAACATATTGCAGCAAAGGTAAACATCATCCGCGGAATAGCGGTGTTGTTGGACAGCGATTTGGCCTTGTGGTACGAGGTAGAAACACGGGTGCTCAAGCAAACCGTTCGTAGAAACATGGATCGATTCCCTAAAGATTTTATGTTTGAACTTAGCGAAAAAGAAATTGAGGACATGGTATCACAAAATGTGATACCTAATAAAGGAGTGCTGGGTGGTGCAACACCTTTTGCCTTTACACAAGAAGGTGTAGCCATGTTGAGCGGACTGTTACGTTCGCCAAAAGCTATCGCTGTAAATATAGCCATAATGCGTGCTTTTGTCGCTATGCGTCAGCATGCGCTAAACTATGAAGCGCTGGCAACAGCCCTTAAAAAATTAGAAGGTAAAACAGATCATCGTTTTGCGGAAGTCAGTAAAGTGTTGGATGCGCTATTGGAACAAAAACAACAGCAAGACGATTTTGAGCACCGCCAACGTATAGGATTTAAATCAATGCTATTGAATGTATAATAGAGCAATTGGAAATGACAAATAGTAACCTACAACATATCACCCATAAGATTTATTTTTTTCGAGGGGTTCCTGTTCTTTTGGATCGAGACCTAGCCCAATGGTTTGAGGTCAAACCCATTCGTTTGCGTGAACAAGTTAAACGAAACATAAAGCGATTTCCCAAGCACTTTCGTTTTGTGCTCAACGAACAGGAAGTGGACGTTTTACTATCGCAAAATGCGATACCATCGCGAAAAGTGTTGGGTGGAAGTTTGCCACAAGTCTTTACAGAATATGGAGTGTTGCAATTGGCCAATGTTTTGCGCAGCGAAAAAGCAACCGAAATGAGTGTATTAATTATAGAGGCCTTTGTCGCTATGCGTCAGCATGCGCTAAACTACGAAGCGCTGGCAACAGCCCTTAAAAAATTAGAAGGTAAAACAGATCATCGTTTTGCGGAAGTTAGCAAAGTATTGGATGCGTTGTTGGAACAAAAACAACAGCAAGACGATTTTGAGCAACGCCAACGTATAGGATTTAAATCAATGCTATTGGATGTATAACAATAAAAACAAAAAACAAAAACATATGAACACACATCTACACAACAACATAAAGTACCTTGTATGGGTTCTGTTTCTTGGCGTTTGTGGTTATGCACAAACCACTAATGTGGGGGTCATACAAGTCCAACCAGGTACCATTTTTTCGAGTATTGGGGCTTTTGATAATCAAGCCACTGGAACCTTTACTAACGACGGAGAATCGTATTTCTTTTCGCATTTCAACAACGATGGCGTGGTCACCTTTACGACCACCTCTACAGGCGAACGTTTGACACGATTTGAAAAACATCCTACCGCAACAGCTTTTGCACAACAAATCAAAGGAAGCAAAACCAGTTATTTCTACGATGTATTGTATAATAATGACAACGGTTTGCTGCCGACCTACGAATTGCATAGCGAAATTAGTGTGGCCAACGAAGCCGATTTTAATGAAGGCATTGTACAAGACGACATTCATGGTGGACTCATCATTTTTGAAGATGAGGCCGTGGCCATTAGTGTATCGGACGATAGTCATGTGGACGGTATCGTACAAAAGAAAGGCGATGATTCATTTGTATATCCTGTAGGGGACATCAAAGGCGGTGCGGGCTATTACCGCTTTGCCGCCATCAGTGCGCCAGATAATGTTGCCCATGATTTTAATGCCAAATATTTTTATGAAACCCCAATAGGAAAAACTGCCGAAGGCCATACCCCCACAGCAAATAAAGAAGAAGAAATTACATTTATAGATACTAATGAATTTTGGACGATTACGCGCGAAAATGGATCGGGGCATGTGGCGCTAACGCTTAGCTATGATGCTAAAACCACTTTGGCTAATGTGATGGAAAAACCACAAGATATGGTGGTAACCTACTGGGATGACACCAACAAAGAGTGGATTAACCTGGGTGGCTTAGTGGATGAAACCAACAAGACCGTAACCACTATTGCTGACTTGTCGAACTATGGTATTTTCACCTTGGCGCGCGTCGATAAACCATTTACAATATATAATGGTGTTTCTAATAATGGTGATGGTAAAAATGATTTTTTAACCATAGAAAATATTCCTGCTGGAAACAATGTTAAACTCTTTAACCGTTGGGGGGTAAAGGTTTATGAAACTGATGACTATAACACCAATGGCAATGTCTTTAGGGGCTATTCCAATGGTCGAGCAACCATTCAAAGCAACGAAAAATTACCGACAGGAACCTATTTCTATGTCGTAAGTTATCCGTTGAATGGAAGTCAAAAAACCCACAGTGGATATATTTATTTGACTTCAGATTAAATAAAAAAATGACCGCGTTAATGAACATTCAATCAAAACCCCTATAAAACGATAATCATATGAAACACATTAGCTACAAAAGTCTACCAAGAACATCATTTAAAGTATTGATGGGGCTCATGGTATGGGCTGTTGCACTGAATTTTAGTGAAGTACAGGCTCAGCAAGACAGTCAGTATACGAATTATATGTACAACACACAGGTGGTCAATCCGGCCTATGCGGGTTCACGTGAACAGCTATCAGCACTGCTGTTGTACCGTAACCAATGGGTAGGCCTAGACGGTGCGCCAGAAACCTACAACTTTGGAATTCACAAAGCATTGGAGCGCGCACCACGTGTTGGGTTAGGGCTTAATTTTTATCAAGACGCCATTGGTCCTGCCGATGAAAGTAACCTAACCGCCGACTTTTCCTACACCATCCCTGTGAACACCACTGGGACACAGCTGGCCTTTGGGATCAAAGGAGGGATTAATTTGTTGAATATAGATTATTCAAAACTTAGACTAAATGATGGCGGTGATACAGCGTTTCAGTACAACATCAACAACCGCTTATCCCCAGTAGTCGGTGTGGGCTTGTTTTTGTACAATACGGACCGTTGGTATTTGGGCTTATCGACACCAAATTTTTTAGAAACCACCCATTACGACGATGTAAAGGTGTCTAATGCGACTGAAAAAATGCATGTATTCGCAACAGCGGGCTATGTATTTGATTTATCGGCTAATACCAAATTCAAACCGGCTCTTATGGCCAAAATGGTGGCTGGTGCCCCATTGGCCTTAGATGGATCGGCTAACTTTTTGTTTAATGAGAAGTTAACTTTGGGATTGGCCTACCGTTGGGATGCAGCCATAAGTGCATTGGCAGCGTTTCAAGTTTCGGATACGGTACTTATTGGGTATACCTACGACTATGGTCTACAAGAGTTGGCCAACTATAATTCGGGCTCACATGAAATCTTTTTGCGTTTCGAGTTGGGTTCAGGTGCGTCACGACTCATTACCCCTCGATTCTTTTAACTTAAAACCAAAAACGATATGAAAAATAGACAACAAAATTTGATATGGTGTTTGGTGCTTTTGGGCGGATTGTTATGTGCGCAAAACAAGCAACTCGAAAAAGCCCATACGATGTATGAAGATTTGGCCTATATGGATGCCAAAGACCTCTATACCAAAATTGTAGACAAAGGCGTTGAAGATGCCGATTTGTTTAGAAAACTAGGCGATGTTCACTACTTTAATGCAAAGTACAAAGATGCTGCAACGTGGTACGCCAAGGCCTTGGCGTTAGATAATAATCCGCCCGATGACTATAACTTCCGCTATGGACAAAGTTTAAAAGCGACAAATCAAATGCAAAAAGCCGATGGTTTTTTGGAGGCATTTTACAGGAGTAAATCCGCAAAATACACACCAAGTTCGTCTTATCTTCCAGCAATTGAAAACGTAAGTGGAGAACACAGCATTGAAAAAGTGAATTTTAATTCGGAATATTCAGATTATCCTGGCTTTTTGCACAACGGGGAACTGTATGTCATCACCGCCGATCGATCCAACAAAACAAATGTGTGGAATGAAGAACCGGCCTCGGATATCTATAGAGGTACAGGTTTAGACGCTTTGGACAAACCCCTCAATACCAAATATAACGAAGGGTCTTTGGTCATCACCAAAGATGGCCAAACCATTTATTTTACGCGCAACGACTATATCAATCGAAAACTGGGGAAAGACAGTCAAGAAGTGACACGCCTAAAACTTTTGCGTAGTAACAAGGACGATGAAGGCGAATGGACCAAACCAGTTGAACTGCCCTTTAATAACAGTGAATATTCTGTGGGACATCCTGCCTTAAGTCCAGACGAAAAACAGCTCTATTTTGTGTCTGATATGCCAGGAGGTCGTGGAGGTACAGACTTGTATGTGACCGAAATTTCAGAGGATAATTATTCCGCACCTGTAAACCTTACAGAACTCAATACTATAGCTAATGAAATGTTTCCCTTTGTAGATGAAGAAGGGACACTTTACTTTTCGTCTAATGGACACTCAAACTTGGGGGGCTTAGATGTGTTTTTTACCAAAATGAATAGCGATAAAGCTTTTGAAACACCGCAAAACATCGGAAAACCTATTAATAGTAGTTATGACGATTTTGCCTTTGTAATCAATGAACAAACAGGTTATTTTGCTTCGAACCGCGACAACCAAAACGACGATATTTATAGTTTTACAAAACTAGAAGAAATCGAAGAAGAAGTACCATGTAATGTGGTATTTGAAGGGGTTGTTAGAGATCTGAAGACTGGAGAACCCATTCCTAATGCTGATTTAGTATTTGTTAACGGTTATTTAGAAGAAGTAGGACAGGCACAAGCCGATGAGCAAGGGCGTTATTCATTTCAAGACGAATTTTGTGGGAACGTGACCATTATTCGAACAAATGAGGAGCATTACTTCCCCAAGGAAACGGTGGTTTCTGGCGTAGATGGTGGTGCGGTGCAAACCGATATCCAGTTAGATAAACCTGATCCAATTCGCGAAGCCATAGAAACAGGAACGGTAACGGATTTGGCTATATTTATTGACCCAATTTATTTCGATTACGGAAAATCATTTATTCGTCCTGATGCTTCAATTGAATTGGATAAAATAGTAGACATACTGAACGATTATCCAGCTATGGAAATCGATGTACGTTCACATACGGATAGCCGCAGCAGCAGTACTTTTAATATGAACTTATCTGATCGCCGTGCAAAAGCAACAATCGATTATTTAGTAAGTAAAGGAATTAATAGCAACCGACTAACAGGTCGTGGTTATGGAGAAACACAACTCGTTAACCATTGTTCTAACGGCGTACAATGTTCGAATGATGAGCATCAACAAAACAGACGTAGTGAATTTATCATCACCAAAAAGTAACACTTAGATATTCGTTAATTATCTGAATTAGTCAAAAAAGTACAATTTTTTAGAGTGTATATTGTACGTTAACCGCCCAAGAAATTGGGCGGTTTTTTTTGGTACTTCGACCACTTTGACCACTTCGACCACTTCGACAAGCTCAGTGGCCGAAGCTCAGTGTCCACGGTGTCCTCGTTGAGGACGTTGAGCGAAGTCGAAACGCCGAAGCTCAGTGTCCTATTAAATTTGGGCGATTCTGAATTAAAATTATCAAATTCATTTAAAAACATAATTTAAACTTTAACACATCATAAATTTAGGGGGTGTAAATTAATTATTTCATAAAAATTAAATAATACCCCTATTTTTTTAGGGGTATAAATTATAAATAATATATTTTTGGCAAAAATTAACCAATTTAACTATAGTTTATAGTTTTAATTACAAATTAAAAATTTTATTATGTTACACACATTATTTTCACACCTCCCCTTGGTTATTCAGGACACTGCAGCCGTTGAAGGCGACATGGGGATGTTATGGATGCTATTATCAGGGATATTAGTATTCTTTATGCAGGCAGGTTTCACATTAGTAGAATCTGGAATGACACGATCAAAAAATGCGGTAAACATCGCGATGAAAAATTTACTCGACATTTGTGTTGGGTCATTAACGTATTGGTTTGTAGGCTATTCATTAATGTATGGAGATTCTTCAAACGGCTGGTTCTTCTGGAGTGGTATTCTTCAAGGAGACGGTGCAGATTTATTTTTCCAAACCATGTTTGCTGCCACAGCTGCGACAATAGTTTCTGGAGCTATTGCAGGCCGAACTAAGTATTCGACTTATGCTATCTTTACGGTTGTAATGACTGCATTAGTTTACCCAATCGCTGGTGGTTGGGAATGGAACGGTGGTTGGTTGAATACTGCTTTTGAAGCAGAATTCATTGACTTTGCAGGTTCTTCAATTGTACACGGTGTAGGTGGTTTTGCTGCCCTTGTAGCGGCGTACATGGTAGGTCCACGTATTGGTAAATACGTTGACGGTAAAGTTGTACCGATTCCAGGACACAACCAAATTTTGTCCACACTTGGTGTATTTATCCTTTGGTTAGGATGGTTTGGATTCAATGGTGGATCTCAATTAGCTTGGGGTGGCGACGATGCTGTTGGTGCTTCTGCTGTTGTAGTGGTTACCAACTTAGCTGCTGCTGCTGGTGCTCTAGGAGCACTTATCACCACATGGATTTGGTACGGAAAACCAAACTTGGCACAAACTCTCAATGGTGCTTTGGCTGGATTGGTAAGTATTACTGCTGGATGTGGTAACATGACCGAAGGCGGTGCTGTGCTTGCAGGACTTATTGGTGGTGTAATCGTTGTATTCTCTATTGAGTTCATCGAGAAAAAACTTAAAATTGACGATGCTATTGGTGCTGCTTCAGTACATGGTGTTGCTGGATTCTGGGGAACAATCGTGATTGGTCTTTGGGGTGTGAGCGGTGAAGAAACTATTGGTTTATTCAATGGTGGTGGTTCTGCTCAGTTTGTAGCACAGTTGGTAGGGGCGTTATCCTACATGCTTTGGGCGGTTGTATTGTCATTCGTTGTATTCGGTATCCTAAAAGCTACAATTGGCTTACGTGTTACTGAAGAAGAAGAAATTGCTGGATTGGATGTTTCTGAGCATGGCTCACTTGCTTATCCAGGAAAAAGAACAAGAGAGTAAATCACTCTCCTTCTACTATACACTTTTTAGTTTTGAATTAGTAGACCCAATAAAGGAGCCTTAGACTTTTCTAAGGTTTCTTTATTTTTTATATGTATATTTTGTGTATCCCTATAAAATATGGGGTGTTAATTGAATATTTAATAAATATTTACATTTAACACCCCTTTTTTTGTGGGGTTTATTTCTATTTTGAATACTTTTGGGTATTCAAAACTAAAAAAAGCAATTATGAAAAAAGTAGAAGCAATCATTAGAAAATCAAAATTTTCTTCTGTAAAAAAAGCCCTTCATGAGGTTGGCGTAAATTTCTTTTCCTATTGGGACGTTACTGGACTTGGTAACGAAAAGGAAGGCCATGTATATCGTGGTGTTGCCTACAGTACAAGTGATATTCAACGTCGTTTTTTATCCATTGTCGTTAATGATGATTTTTTGGAAGTCACCATCAAAGCCATTTTGGATTCTGGAGCTACAGGTGAAGTAGGCGATGGAAAAATATTTGTAAGCGATATCGCAGAAGCCTACCGCATCCGTACCGGAGAAAAAGGCGGAGAAACATTAAACTAAAATAACCACGACAACTTTTAAGATATAAATTATGGAATTAACTACAAACAATGTATGGATGATGATCTGTACAGCACTGGTATTTTTTATGCACACCGGTTTTGCTTTTTTAGAAATTGGCCTTACGCGCAAAAAAAATGCCATCAATATATTATTTAAAAATATTTTTATCATCACGTCTGGACTTTTGCTTTATGCTATTGTCGGATTCAATCTAATGTATCCTGGTTTTGCTGAAGGCGCTCTTGGCGTGTTTGGTTTTGCTGGCTTTGGTTTGGAAGCACCACTAGTGGAAGGCGTTTTAGATTTAGCATACAATGAGGGCTACACCTATTGGACAGACTTTTTATTTCAAGGGATGTTTGCAGCAACCGCAGCAACCATCGTTTCTGGTGCTGTCGCAGAGCGAATGAAAATTGGATCATTTATGATCTTTACGGTGCTTTATGTAGGGTTTGTGTACCCGATTCTTGGCTCTTGGAAATGGGGTGGAGGATTTTTGGATCAACTCGATACACCATTTTATGATTTTGCGGGATCAACATTGGTACACTCTGTTGGTGGATGGGCGGCACTTATCGCAGTCGTTCTCTTGGGCGCACGTATTGGAAAAATCAAAAACGGAAAAGTTCAAGCAATCCCTGGACACAACATTCCATTAGCTACAGCTGGTGTTTTGATTCTATGGTTAGGATGGTTTGGTTTCAATGGAGGATCGGTACTTTCTGCTGATCCAGAATTGACCTCTTTAACCTTAGTGACCACCTGTATTGCCGCTGCCGCTGGTGGGGTATTTGCAGCTATTGCATCTACGGTAGTGTTCAAAAATTTAGATTTAACCATGTTTCTCAACGGAATTTTGGGTGGACTTGTAGGGATTACTGCTGGTGCAGACCAAATGAGTCCTATGGATGCGGTATGGATTGGCGCTATAGCAGGAGTTTTGATTGTCTCTGCGGTTTCACTCATCGATCGTTTACGACTCGATGATCCAGTAGGTGCAATTGCGGTACACTTGGTGTGTGGTATATGGGGCACGCTTGCTGTAGGTATTTTTGGCGCATTGGCTTCTACTGAGCAGTTGGTTAGTCAATTGGTTGGCGTTTCTGCTTACGCTGGAGCATGTATAGTATCTTCAGTTATCATTATTGGTGGACTAAAATGGACACTTGGTATTCGTGTCAGTGAAAAAGAAGAAGTGCAAGGACTGGATATTCATGAACATGGAATGAGTGCTTATTCAGAATAGTATTTTTGTTAATTAATTTGTACTTTTGGTCCTCGGTCATTGTCTTGGCTGAGGACTTTTTTTTAATCAATAAATCATGGCAAGTAGCAAAATCACTTTAAAAGAATTAGCGTCTATTTTAGGCGTATCCATTTCAACAATTTCAAAGGCGCTAAACGACAGTCATGAAATTAGTGATGCTACTAAAAAGCGTATTGTAGAGTTGGCAAAATTACACAATTATAGGCCCAATAAAATTGCATTGGGTTTAAAATCTGGGCGTACCAACACTATTGCTGTTGTTATTCCATCCGTACAAAACAGTTTTTTTGCACGCGCCTTGTATGGCATAGAAAGTGTAATATCTCAAACCAAATACAGTACAATAGTTTGCTTAACTAAAGAATCCCACGACAAAGAAGTGGATAATTTTGATATGTTGAGTAATGGTGTAGTTGATGGATTTATTGTTGCCGTTTCAGAAGAAACGCAAACCCTAGAAGACTTTAGTCATTTTGAAGACGCTATAAATGATGAAAAATCAATAGTGATGTTTGATCGTGTAATCCATTCTATTCCTTGCACCAAAGTGACCACCAACGATTATACAGCTATTTCAGAAGCTACGCAAGGTTTGATTAAATCCAATAGAAAAAATATTATTTTATTGTCTGCAATCAACAATTTGAATGTAGGAAAACAAAGAACAAAAGGATATAAAAAAGCCATGGCTGATGCAGGCCTAACGCCAATTGTTTTGACCTCTGACCGCAATGGGGTTGCCAATACTCTAAAAGAATATATCAAAAACAATCCGCTCGACGCCGTCATTGCACTAGACACAGATGCATCCTTTGCTTCTTATAAAGTCGCTAGAGAACTCAACAAGAAAATCCCTGATGACATGGCTGTAATTGGATATGTTAGTGAACGTATGGCACCTTATCTCGCCCCTGAACTAACAACCATCAATCAACATAGTTATACAATGGGTAAAACCGCTGCGTCTCTGCTGATTGAACAATTAGAAAATAAATCTAATACTGACCATTCGGTAGTAATAGACTCTACGCTTTCTCAGCGTGCATCTTCTTAAATAAAAAACCCACGCAAGGTGGGTTTTTCAATGCACTATTTCTGTTTGAAATTAAAGCATCAGGAGCTCATTGACCACAACTTCTGTGGTGTAGCGCTTTTGTCCTTCTTTGTCCTCGTAGCTTCGTGTACTCAGCTTACCTTCAATGGCAATTTCTTTGCCTTTGGACACATACTGCTCAATAAGTTCCGCTGTTTTGTTCCACGCTACGATATTGTGCCAATCAGTTTTGGTCTGTTTTTGACCGTCTTTGTCTTTGTAATGTTCATTTGTCGCCAATGAAAATTTAGCCAATTTTTTACCGCTATCAAGCGTAATAATTTCTGGGTCGTTCCCCAAGTTTCCAATTAACTGTACTTTGTTTCTTAGTGTGTTCATAATTTTTGTTTTTAATGTTTAACAGTTATGCCATCGAACTTTTCGACACTGCAAATATATTTCCCGTGTTTTGACTTAATCGGTAGTTTGTTGTTTACTTTCATTTGTAGTCGTTTGTTGTCGTTTATTAAAGAATATTTTGTAGCTTTATAAAAAAATAAACCATGAGTACAAAACATTGCTTAGAGTGTAGCGAAAAAATAGTAGGCCGCACCGACAAAAAGTTTTGCAGCGATGGATGCCGCAATACCTACAACAACCGCATGAACAAGGACCAAAAAAATTTGATGCGGAACATCAATAACCGCTTGCGTAAAAACTGGCGTATCTTAGAACAATTGAACCCCCATCAAAAAACAAAAAAATCGAGAGCGCAGCTTACCGCATTGGGGTTCGATTTTAATTATTTCACCAGTATTTATACCACCAAAACAGGCAATGTCTATTATTTTGTGTATGACCAAGGGTATCTACCCTTAGAGAATGATTTTTTTGCTTTGGTCAAACGCGATTAAAATTTTACTCTAACCCCAAAATTGACGTTTTTGGCACTTTTTTAGTCCTAAAACAATACAAAAACTCCATTTTTCACACCTTTTTTTTGATGATTTTTGCCCACTTATTACGTCAAATGGCCACTTATTACGTCAAATGGCCACTTATTACATGACGCTTGCAGTTGCTTAGACTTGCTTGTATTTTTACATTGTAATTTATTTTTATTTTACACATTTTTTTAAAAGTTAAATTGGTTAATTTGAAAAAGCATCCGTTCCAGGATGCTTTTTTTCATCACTATATTTAAAAAAATCAATTACATTTGAACCGTTAAAAAATTTACCTATGAAATTCAAATACATTGCACTTTATCTATTCTTCGGAATAACAACTCAATTTAGTTTTGCTCAAACCAACACCGCATTATTAGATCACTACAAATCCTATTATGCCCAAATGCAAAAGCAAGGCGATGTTCAAGGCGTTATTAATGCGATGACGCATTTGTTGGTGTTGGAGCCCAATGTGGCGCGACAAGACACTTTAGCGGCCTTATACATGAACGAAGGGCAATATATGCAAGCGCTTAATATCTTAGGAATCCAAAAACAAGAATCCGACACAGACATGGCGGTTGAAGTTAAAGCGGTGAGCCTAAAATCCCTAAATGAACCCGTTCGTGCTTTGGAACATTATGAACTGTTGTTTAAGCGCAAACCCAATGTGGGCTTGGCTTATGAATTGGCCGATTTGAAAATTCAAACGAATGATTTGACAGGAGCAAACCTAAACATCACTTATGGCATCGCCAACAGTACCGATGAAATGATGAAGCCCTATTACGAAACACAAACCCCTTATCAAGTCCCTATTAAAGCGGCTTTTTTATATTTAAAATCTATTGCCAAGTTCCGTGAAAGTCCAGAAACAAACCACGATTCCGCTATTGCTATTTTGGACGAGGCCTTAGCTTTGGCACCTGAATTTAATCTCGCGACATTGGCAAAAACAGCGATTTCAAATCAGAAGACAGGACAATAAGACAAATAATACTATAGCATTTACATAAAAAAAGCCACAACATTTGTTGTGGCTTTTTGTTTTACTTATTCATTGTTTACCATATACGCACCCGTTCTTCAGGAGCAAGATACATGGCGTCACCTTCTTTGATATCGAATGCTTCATAAAATGCATCAATATTTTTAAGCGGTTGTGTGGCTCTATAAATCCCAGGCGAGTGTGGGTCAGTTTTGATTTGTGTTCTTAGTGCGTCTTCGCGCGTAAGCGTACGCCAAACCGTAGCCCATGACATAAAAAAGCGCTGCTCTGCAGTAAACCCATCAATGGGCTCTGGTCGTCCATTTTCTTCAAAAAACAATTGTAATCCATCGTAAGCACCAAGCACACCACCAAGATCTCCAATGTTTTCTCCAAGGGTAAATTCTCCATTGATAAAGACACCATCAAGCACTTCGATGTTGCTGTACTGATCGGCCAACGCTTTTCCGCGTTTTTCAAATTCTTTTAAATCTTGATCTGTCCACCAGTTATTGACATTTCCGTCCCCATCGAAACGAGCCCCTGAATCGTCAAAAGCATGTGAAATTTCATGCCCTATCACGGCACCAATACCGCCATAGTTTACGGCTTCATCGGCAGTGTAGTTGTAGAACGGTGGTTGCAAAATTGCCGCTGGGAAAACAATCTCGTTGTTCAGTGGATTGAAATAGGCATTGACTGTTTGTGGCGGCATACCCCATTCGGTTTTATCAACGGGTTTTCCTATTCGAGAAAGGTTGTCTTTAAGGCTCCACTCAGAAACGGCCAACATGTTTTCCGCATAAGAATTTCCTTCTTTAACATTAAGCTCAGAATAATCTTCCCACTCATCTGGGTAAGCAATTTTCACTGTAAATTTATCGAGCTTTTCGATGGCTTTGGCTTTGGTTTCATCACCCATCCAATCAAGTTTTTCAATACGTAATTGGAACGCCTTGATGACATTGGCAATCATTTTTTCGGCTTTTGCTTTTGCTTCTGGTGGGAATTTGGCTTCTACATAGAGTTTTCCAATGGCTTCTCCAACAGTGTTGCTCACTGTTCCCAGTGCGCGTTCCTCGGCAGGGCGTTGTTTTTTTGCGCCACGAAGTGTTTTGCTGTAAAAATCCCAATTGGCTTTTTCAATTTCTGTACTGAGATAACTGGCGGCATTGTCGAGTGTACTCCATGTCATTAGTGTCTTTAAGTCCTCAATACTTGTTGTTTTTAAAAATGAATTTAACTCTGCCATATACTTTGGTTGCATGACCAATACTTGCTCTGGAATTTCAGAAACACCCATATCGGTCATAAATTTGTTCCAGTCGATTGCTGGTGTAATAGCGCTTAGTTCTTCGATACTTTTTGGGTTGTTGAAGTTTCGAACATCGCGGCGTTGAACTTTGTCAAGGCGTGGTTTAGCAAGCGTAGTTTCGAGTACCAAAACTTTTTCTGCTGCTGCACGTGCGTCGTCTTTACTGTAGTTGATGAATTCAAACATACGGGCAACATGATCTACATATTGCTGTCTGATGTCTTTGGTTTTGTCGTCTTGATCTAAATAATAGTCGCGTTGAAGACCTAAACCACCAGGGTATACCCAAGTAGTGTTCATACTGCTGTCGTTGAGGTCTGCATTCGCGCCAATGCCTGCAAATGGCGCAGATACGCCTACGGTTTTGGCATAAACTTCTTGAAGATCGCTTATGTTTTGTATACTAGAAATGGCTTTTAAAAGCGGCTGAATAGGGGTTATACCTGCTTCATTTCGCGCAACTGTATCGAGTTCTGATTCAAATACCAAAAGGGCCTTTTTTTGATCACTACCTTCGGCATATGTACCAAGTTCTTTTGATGTTTTGATGATGTCAAGAACATCTTTTCGTGTGGATTTTCGCAACACACTAAAACCGCCCCATCGCGATTCGTCATCTGGAATAGTATTGGTTTTTACCCAGTTTCCGTTAACGTAGTCGTAAAAATTATCTTTTGGATTTACTTCCGTATCCATGTTTTCTAAGATAATTCCGGGAATTTTTTCAACATCAGCAGTTGTTTTGGCATCATTTTTACAAGCCATGACACAAAAACATCCGAGTGTTGCTAAGAAGATTTTTTGTTTGAAATTCATAAGATTAATGATTTATAATAGATTAGTTCTTAAATGTAACGATTAAAGGGTGTAGTTTGTTACAAATTAACAAAAAAACGCCCAAAAAGAACAAAAAATGGTTATTCCTTTATGCTTTGTGTTTGTTTTTCGTGTGTTTTATTGATTTGACGCACGAGATTGTAATAAGCAATTAACACAGTATTGCGCGCAGTTGCTATGAGTTCTGGCGTTGCTTTGGTATTTGAATATTCGTTGTATAGGGAAACGCCAGTTTCCAAAACTTTTAGACGTGCCCAAATAGGATTGGTGTCAAAGACCTCAGGGATATTTAGACTCAAATCTTTAAAGTATATTTTGAGGTTGCGTTTGCTTTCTTCAAAGGCATTGGGTTTGTTTTCTTTCAATTTTAAAACTTCTTTTTGTAGCACAAAAAAAGCTGTCCATAAATCTAATTCAGCCAATGCACTGTCGTCAATTTCCATTTCAACCATGTATTGATCTTGAGGTTTTTCATCTGAAATAATCGTTTCCGGAGCAGCACTCAATTCAATCTTTGACGCTTTATTGTTGTTGGACGTACAGCTTATGAGTGACATCAGTGACAAAAAACTGATCACAAAAAAAATGGTACATTTGATATGTTTTAGCGTCATGTTTGTCCAAAAAATTACACCAACAAAGATGGTAATAAATTAGATATTTTACTAAGAAAAGTATTTTTTTAGAACATATTTATCTTAAAAATCCCAAATCAAAACAACACACAAACAATGAATATACAGTCAAAACATCTTATTATTGGTGCTTCTGGACAGATAGGCTCTGTGCTTACGTCTTCTCTGCGCCAACGTTATGGTGCTTCAGCTGTGGTTGCTAGTGATATCAAACAACCAAAAACTGATTTTTCACCGTCGGGACCCTTTGAGCAAATTGATGCTACAAATTATGACGAACTTTTAGTGGTGATCAAAAAATATAACATCAAGGTGGTCTACCTTATGGCCGCCATGTTGAGCGCAACAGCTGAAAAATATCCCGAAAAAGCATGGAATTTGAATATGAACTCCCTGTTTCATGTTTTGAATTTGGCCAAAGAGGGGTATATAAAACAACTATTTTGGCCTTCAAGTATTGCTGTTTTTGGACCGTCTTCGCCAAAAATTAATGTTCCACAACACACCCTAATGGAACCCACATCAGTGTATGGGATTTCCAAATTTGCAGGAGAACGTTGGTGTGCTTATTACCATAAAAAATATGGGGTTGATGTACGCAGTTTACGTTTTCCAGGGCTTATCGGTTGGCAATCTGTTCCGGGTGGTGGCACTACGGACTATGCCGTCGATATTTTTTATAAAGCGGTTGCTCAAGAGCCGTTTGAATGTTTTTTGTCGGAGGATACGGCCTTGCCCATGATGTATATGGACGATGCCATAAAAGCGGTGTTCATGCTGATGGAAGCCGATGCGGAATTCATTAAAATAAGATCATCCTACAATTTGGCGGCATTGAGTTTTACGCCTAAAACGTTGTACAACACCATTTTAAACCATTGCCCAGATTTTAAAATCAATTATGTGCCTGATTTTCGTCAGTCCATCGCCGACAGTTGGCCTGAAAGTATTGATGATCGTTGTGCCAAAAATGACTGGGGATGGCGTCCTGAATTTGACTTAGAGTCGATGGTAGAAGATATGTTTAACCACCTATGATATGCACACAAAAAAACCCACTCATTGGAGTGGGTTTTGGTGGTACCTCCAGGAATCGAACCAGGGACACACGGATTTTCAGTCCGTTGCTCTACCAACTGAGCTAAGGTACCCCGCTTATAGCGAATGCAAATATAATGCAATTTTAATATTCCCAAAGTAAATTTTTAAAAAAATGGTTTTGTAAATTTACACCCTAATTGTTGTAATGAACTTAATAATTGACATCGGAAATACAAGCGCAAAACTTGCTGTTTTTGAACAAAATAAACTTAGTGTTTTGGAGCGTTCTAGCTCCGCAGCATTATGTTCTTCTGCCCAAAAATTAATCGATACATTTCCTTCAATAAATAAAGTGTTGATTGCTGCTGTTGCCGATCTTCCCAATGGACTTGTGGAAGAACTTTCCCAATATGCGCATGTACTCATTTTGGATTGCGGGTTTAAAATGCCGTTTGAAAACGCTTATAAAACCCCTGAAACATTGGGCTTAGATCGATTAGCTTTGGTGGCCGCCGCAACACAACAATTTCCAAATAAAAACACATTGATTATTGATGCAGGAACGTGTATCACCTACGATTTTGTTACTGCTAAGGCACAATATTTGGGTGGTGCTATTTCGCCGGGACTACAAATGCGGTACAAAGCCCTGCACAACAATACCGCCAAACTTCCGTTATTGGAACCATTGGCATTGACCTCCTACATTGGAACAACAACAGAAATGTCCATGCATAGTGGGGTAGTACAGGGAATAATACATGAAATTCAGGGGGTGATGTCTTCCTATAACTCCGATTATCCAGCTTTAACAGTGATTTTAACAGGTGGAGATGCTAATTTCTTGTGTAAACAATTTAAAATTAGCATATTTGCGAACTCGAATTTTCTATTAGAAGGACTTAATTTTTTATTAGAATATAACTCAAACTGATGATAAAAAAGTTTATAATTTGTACAATCGTTGTGTGTTCTACATTTTCTCAAGCACAACAAGGTACTAGCTCTCCTTACTCATTTTATGGTATTGGTAGTCTGAAATTTAAAGGAACTGTTGAGAATCAAGCCATGGGCGGTTTGAGTGTTTACACAGACAGTATTCACATCAATCTGAGAAACCCTGCATCATTTGCAGGAAAAAATTTGTCTTTATACAACAATGAAGCTCGACCTGTTAAGTATGCTATTGGAACAAGTTTTTCGTCCACAACGCTTAAAACAACTACCGCTTCTGATGATGCGAGTAACTCCTCAGTAGATTATTTAGCCATTGTATTGCCTACGGGTAAATTTGGATTCGGTTTCGGACTTATCCCATATTCTTCAGTGGGTTATCAACTCCAATCTAGAGATGAAGACGATAAACTTCAATACCGCTATCGAGGAGAAGGAGGTGTCAATAAAGTATTTTTTGGCGCTGGGTATCAATTGAATGATAACCTTAAAATTGGTGTCGATGCGCAGTACAATTTCGGGAGTATTATGAATACTTACATCGCTTTTGGTTACAATGGACAAGGACAATTGCTTCAGTACCAAAGCCGTGAAGTAAAACGTTCGGACCTTGGAGGGTTTTCATTTAATTTCGGTTTGGCATTCGCCAAAAATATTTCAGAAAATTTAGAGTTGATGGCTACTGCTACCTACACGCCGCAAACCAATTTAAATTCAAAAAACACAAGCCAGTTTGCAACCATAACTATTGATACTAATGATAAAGAATATGTTATTGATTCTTCTGATGTGGATCTCGTTGCACAAAATTTAGATAATACAAACTTGTCTTTACCATCTAAAACAAGTTTTGGAATAGGTATTGGCCGTCCAAGAAAGTGGTTTGCAGGGATTGATTACACATTTCTAAAGGCCTCTGAATTTGACAATGATTTTGTTTCTGTTGATAATGCTACCTACAAAGACGCTTCTGCAATTTCTATTGGTGGATTTTTTATTCCAAAATATGATTCTTTTAGTAGCTATTTCAAACGCGTTGTTTACAGGGCTGGCGTACGCTTTGAGGAAACAGGTTTGGTAGTCAATAATGAACCTATAAACGAATTTGGCATATCTTTTGGAGTAGGTGTACCAGTCGGACGATTCTTTTCTAATGCCAACGTTGCATTCGAAATTGGTCAGCGCGGTACTACAGCATCAAGCTTAGTACAAGAAAACTTTTTTAATGTTAACATCAGTTTGTCGCTTAACGATCGATGGTTTGAAAAAAGAAAATTTAATTAATCTGAAACATATTTATGTTTATAACAAAATCTCAAATGAAATCTAAACTAACAATTTTTATCACTTTTTTGACCTTGAGTTTTTCTAATGTTTTTGCTCAAAATCAAGAAGATTTACAATCATTATCTATTTTTAGCGAATATGTAAAGTCAAAAAATTATGATTCGGCCTACACCCCTTGGATGGAACTCCGTAAAAGAAATCCACGTTTCAACAAAGCGATTTTTGTGTATGGAGAACGCATTTTGAAGCACAAAATCAAAAACTCTACGGGTGAAGAACAAATTGGGTACATCAACGACATGCTTAAGCTATGGTCAGAGCGTGCAGAAATTTTTCCATCGGTAACACCAAAAGGAACATATTTGGCCAAAGCCAGTCAATTGAAGTACGATAATAGAAAAGCATTGGGGCTGTCCAAGGACCAGTTGTTTACCTCTTTCAATGAAGCCTACACTACGGATGCAAAAACCTTTACAAACCCTAAAAGTTTGTACACCTATTTTTCTCTAGTTGTCGATATGTATGACGCGGGTAAAATACCTGCTCAAGAATTGTTTACTATGTATGACGAGATCAGCGAAAAAGTTGAAAACGAAGTCAAAAACTACACCAACAAACGTAATGCATTTTTGAATGAAGACGGTGAGCCCAAAGCGCTTACAAGAAAAGACGCTTCTAAGTTGAAATCATACAATAGTTATTTGAAGGCCTACGACAAAATATCGTCAAGTATTGATACAAAATTAGGGTCACGTGCCAATTGTGAAAACCTTATTCCGCTATACACTAGAGATTTTGAAACGTTCAAAAACGACGGTTTGTGGTTGCAACGCGCCATGAATAGAATGTATGCCAAAGGGTGTAACGACGACCCCTTGTTTGTGCGTATTGTTGAACAGAAAAATGCCTTAGAACCTAATGCAGATACTGCTTTTTATCTCGGAATTTTAAAAGAAAAAGCGGGGCAGACTAGCGAAGCACTCAATTATTATAATCAAGCGGTAACCCTTGAAACAGACAATTTTGCAAAATCTAAAATCCTGTATAAAATCGCTACAAACTTTAAGAAAAAAGGGCAATACAGCCAGGCGCGAAATTATTACATGAAAGCGCTAAAATTTAACCCAAGCTTAGGGAAAGCGTATTTGGCCATTGCATCAATGTATGCCAAAAGTGCAAACAACTGTGGAACGGACAACTTCTCTAAACGTGCGGTGTATTGGTTAGCAGCAAACGAAGCAGCAAAAGCAGGTCGGGTAGATCCGAACATGAAGAAAAATGCAGCAAAATCTATTGCAAACTACAAAGCCAAAGCACCACAAAAAAGTGAAATCTTTTCTTCAGGTCGTGCAGGGCAAACCATAAATGTGGGTTGTTGGATTCAGCGCAGTGTAGTGGTACCAAACTTGTAATGTGAATTTATTCAAACGAAACATAACGAAAAGCATCGTAATCCTTATCATAGGAACGGTGCTTTTTTCGTGTGAACAACGTCTGGATAAAATTCAACAAAACAACAAACTGTCCTATTTACCCATGTCTGTGGCCGAAAACATCAATACCAAGCATACCGATTCTGGACGATTGACCTCTGTTTTGGTAAGCCCAAAGATGATTAATTTTTCCAATAGAGCATTTCCATATTATCAGTTTCCAGAAGGTATAGACCTTAGGGTATATAATGACCAAAATCAACCCAGCTTTGTGGTGGCCAATAGTGCTGTGGTGTACAACAATACAGATTTGATAGACCTTAGAGGCGATGTCGTACTTACTACAGCCACAAACGATACCTTGTTTACTGATCAATTGTTTTATGATCAAAAAAAAGAATGGTTGTTTACCGATTTTCCTGTGAAATTTAGGACAAAAGATTACCTCACCAACGGCAATGGTTTCGATGCCAATCAAAATTTTACAAACGCCCAAGTATTAGAAGTCACTGGCCGTATCTACATTGAGGAATAATATGTATCTTTACATTGAATTTAATCTTTAAAATTCAATATACAGAATGAAAATTTTATCCTTTTTCAAATACTTTTACCTCATTTTTGCTGCATTGTTTGCCTATGATGCATTTTCCAAATGGAATACCAACAGAAATGGTGCGTATTTGTCCTTATTTTTTGTGGCCTTTGCCATTTTTATTTATTTTTTTAGAAACAAATACCACAAGCGCTTTAAAGATCGAGGTAAATTATAATCATGTCCTCAGAAACCCTTATCATTATTTTAAGTTTGTTGTTTTCAGCATTTTTCTCTGGAATGGAAATCGCTTTTGTGTCGTCCAACAAAATCCACATTGAAATTGAAAAAAAACAAGGCGGTTTTCTTTCGCTTTTATTAACCAAAATTACCGCAAAACCCTCGAAGTTTATTGCCACAATGCTTATTGGAAACAACATTGCGCTTGTAGTGTATGGTCTATACATGGGCGATGTTTTGGTGGCTTGGTTTGCAGAACATTTACCCACAGATTCTAAGCTGTTGTATTACTTATTCAATGAGTTGAGTTTACTCACACAAACTGTAATTTCTACACTTGTAATTTTGATTACAGCGGAATTTTTGCCAAAAGTATTTTTTCAAATTTATGCCAATTCATTATTGAAATTATTAGCCCTTCCTGCATATATATTTTATCTTTTATTTTCTGTTTTTTCAAGTTTTGTCATTTGGATTTCGGACTTTGTTTTAAAAACATTTTTTAAAACCAAAGGTGATGAAGTGCAATTGGCTTTTACCAAAGTCGAATTGGGCAATTACATAAGTGAGCAAATGGAATCTGTTGAAGCGGATGATGAGGTTGATAGCGAAATCATTATTTTTCAAAATGCTTTAGAATTTTCTGAAGTCAAAGCTCGTGAAGCCATGGTGCCCCGTACAGAGCTTACCGCTATAGAAATCCACGATACTATTAAAAATTTAAGCACATTGTTTACCCAAACAGGACACTCCAAAATTGTGGTCTACAACAACACCATAGACGATATTTTGGGGTATGTACACGCCTTTGATTTGTTTAAAAACCCCAAAACCATCAAATCTATGCTCATGCCTGTTGAGTTTGTTCCCGAAACCATGTTGGCCAAAGACATTTTAAATGTTTTGAGTAAAAAACATAAAAGTTTGGCTGTTGTTTTGGATGAATATGGAGGAACTTCAGGAATTTTGACCGTTGAGGATATCGTCGAAGAACTGTTCGGCGAAATTGAAGACGAACATGATTCTGTGGCGCTCATCGAAGAACAAATAGACGAGTATTCCTATTTGTTTTCTGCACGTTTGGAGGTCGATCACCTCAATGAAAGCTACAAACTACAGTTGCCTGAGCATGAAAATTATGAGACCTTAGGAGGGCTAATTGTACACCACACACAAGAAATTCCAGAACAAAACCAACAGATAAAAATTGACCATTTTTTGTTTACAATTGAGGAAGTTTCCAACACCAAAATTGAATTAATTGCCCTAAAAATTGAAGCCGAAGATTAACTTTAGTCTTCCCTTTTTAATAAAACACATTTCCCTTTTATTATTTCAAATTAAATTGGTATTTTCGTCCACTATATTTTACGAAATTTAAGCAAACAAATACCATGGCAGTATTAAATAAAATACGACAACGATCAATTTTTCTTATCCTTATCATTGCGCTCGCATTGTTCTCTTTTATCATTGGGGATATTTTCCAAAACTTGGATTCATCTGCTGCAAGTGATACAGCGATCGCTACGGTCAATGGCGAAGACATCGACCGCGATGACTTTATGGCCAAAGTTGAAAATATACAAAGACAATCTGGTGGCTCAACGACCAATACGCAAGCGATGAATCGTGTTTGGGAAAATGAACTTCGTGCAAAAGTGATGCAATCACAATACGATGCCCTAGGGATCTCTGTAGAACGTGATTACATGCGTGACTTGTTGAAACAAAACCTAACTTCTTTTGAAGAATTCAAAAACGAGGCCGGTCTTTTTGACGAAGATAAACTCAATGAATTTATCGCCAATCTTAAAGCCATTTCTCCAGAAACTACAACACTTGGCGGAACGCCGATCAACTACCAATCGTGGACTACTTTTGAGCAAAATGTAGCTGTTTCTGGTGTACAACAAACCTATTTTAATCTTGTGAAAGCAGGCATTACAGGAACACTTACAGAAGGAGAATTGGATTATCAACTTGAAAACGACAAGGTGGATTTGAAGTATGTCCAAGTTCCTTATTCAAGTATTCCAGATAGTCTTATTACAGTCAAAAAATCTGAAATTGAGGCCTACATGAAACGTTTTCCAAAAAAATATGAAGTTGAAGCGTCTCGAGATTTAATTTATGTGGAATTCAAAGAAGAAGCATCACTAGCCGATGAGCAAGCCATTCAAGACAACTTGAAAGCACTTATCGCCGATCGTGAGGAATACAACGAAGTTGCAAAAGCCAATGAAACTGTGGTTGGATTCAAAAACACCAAAGACAACGCCGCTTTTGTAAACGCCAACTCCGCACAAAAATTTAATGATGCTTTCGTTTTTAGATCTGCTTTTTCATCAGAGCAGGCCGATAATATTACAGGCCTAAAAACAGGTGAACTTTATGGCCCTTACAAAGACGGTAATTTCTATAAACTCACTAAAATGATTGCCAAACAAGGCATCGCCGATTCTGCCAAAGTACGTCATATCTTGATTCCGTTTCTAGGGGGCGTACGCGCCGATGCATCAGTCACCAAAACCGATGCAGAAGCCAAAGTCACTGCCGATAGTATTTATAATGTGTTGCGTAGAAACCGTTCAAAATTTAAGTCATTGCTGTCCTTATCCTCAGACAAAGTAAGCAACGAAAAAGAAGGCGTTATAGAATTTGCTTATACTGATGGTTTTGCACCAGAATTTAAGGCCTATTCATTTGAAAATCCAAAGGGGAGCTTAGGTGTTGTCCGTACTGATTTTGGGTACCATATTATTGAAGTTTTGGATCAAGGGAAGAAACAAGACGCCTACAAAGTTGCAACCATTGCTCAAGAAATTGAACCCTCAGTTGAAACCATTGACGAGGTCTTTAAAAACAAATCTAAATTTGAAATCGCTGTTGCTGATGCCGATTTTGAAGCGGTGGCCAAAGAAAATACATACGAAGTTCGTAATGTGAGTAGCGTTAAAGAATTAGACGAAAATATCCCGGGGATTGGTGCACAGCGTGCCATTGTTCGTTGGGCTTTTGAAGATGGTGTAGACGAAGGTGATTTTAAAAGTTTTAGTACTACAGGAGGCGGTTTTGTGGTCGTGAAGCTAACAGGGATAAACAAAAAAGGGTTGATGTCTGTTGAAAGTGGATCTATTTCAGCACTTCCAGAACTTCGAAAAGAAAAGAAAGCGGAGCTTATCAAAGACCGCATTAGTGCAACCACCCTTGACGATATCGCTTCCGCAGAAAGTCAAAACGTAAGAACGGCTGTGGCGGTAAATATGAAAAACCCAACCCTATCAGGTGCGGGCCGTGAGCCCTTGGTGATTGGGACTGCTTTTGGATTGGCAGAAGGCGAAACTTCTGAACCTATTGAAGGCAATACAGGGGTGTATGTTGTTGAGGTGACCAAAGTTACCCCTGCTCCAGCAATGGCTAGCTATCAGGCTGCTGCCAATAGAGTAGGGCAAGCCAAAGAAAATGTAGTCAATACACAGTTATACAACGCCTTAAAAGATGCTGCTGAGATTGAAGACAACAGAGCGGTTTTTTATTAGCAGATAAATAATATTAAAATTATTAAGGGACTGATTTTTCAGTCCTTTTTTTTATCCCCTTTTAAAACGTAAACAGTTCTGCGACAGGGACGTCCAATGCCTTGGCAATGGATTGTGCTTTGGCAATGGTAATGTTGCGTTTGCCGCGTTCTATGTTGGTATAGTTGTTTTTATGAATCCCACAGCGCTCGGCGACATGGTATTGTTTTAGGTTTTTGGCCTTACGGATGGTACGTAAATTAAGCCCAAAGGCCATTAAAAATTCTTCATTAGAACGATTGTGCATGTTGGTTAATTAAAAAGCAGGCACAGCGTTTGTGGTTGTTAAATTGGGTAGTACTCAAAGGTACAATAATAGAATAATATGCCTTAACTTCTATGAATAATTCAAAAATTTAACATAAAAAGACATAATATACTATATTTTTTTACTATATTTGAGTTGTTCAAAAGCTGAACAACCACCTCAAATCTATTTTTAAAACCATTAAGGTGGTTAATATAACAACTTAAATTTTTACTTATGAAAAAGTTATTCTCATTTAAAGTTATTGTCTATTTTTTTTCTGCTTTAATGATTTTAAATTGCTCTGAAAAAGAAGTAGATGCTAAAAAGACACCAATTAATGATTTCAAAAAGGAAGCTAAACTGGTAGTTGATTCTTATGATTTAATTAAAAACGATTTTGCACAAAATTTTGCTAAATCAACCTTTGAAATTGACCAGCAAATAATTGACGAATATTTAGAAATAATTGGCATGGAAGTAGGTTCAGTTAGTGCTGATGCTGTAAGTCAAATATTAGATGAAATCGGTATCGCTATTGAAAAGGATGTTGAATTTGTTATTAATCAGACTATTTACTCACCCTTAACTAAAAGTAAATTAATTGAAATTTCAAAGGGAGGTGTAATTGAAAATTTGAATTCAATCCCGGGTTTTGAGTCTTTAAATATAACTGAAAGGGATATTTTAACATTTAGTAACGAAATTGTTATTGAATATAATAATAGTATTAGTGAAACCAATAGCGTTCCATGTCCGTCATCTGCATGTGGGGCAGGTTTAGCAATTGCTGGGGCTATTGCAGGGAACGCAATCTGTGGACCAGCATGCGGAGTGGCTGGAGCTATCATAGGGTTAATAGCTGGGACTGCTGGTAAATAAATCCAGTTTTGCTAAAATTTATATTAACTAAAAATCATAATATTATGAAGATTAATAAACTATTTTGTTTACTTATTTGCTTTACTTTTTGTTTGTACTCACATACTCAAGACAATAAGGATAAACAAAAAGGATTTTGGTTAGCAAATTCAAATATAGGATTGATTCAAGTTGAGATTGAAAATTTAGGGACATTTAATGCTCATTCCTATGGGAATTCACTAGGAAAGGAATTTTTACTCAAAAATAATTCCTCATTTGTGGCTGAACTAGAATTGCAAAATGTGCATTACAATTCTAATTTTAACAATGCCGATTATCACTCTAAAAACACTTTTTTAAAAATACCTATACACTATAGATATTCGTTAAATAACAATCTAAATACAGGAATTTTTATAGATTTAGGTTTTTACGGAAGTCTTTTATTTAAAAGCGATATAGAGATGGTAAATAGCTCTGAAACAGAAAGAAATTTGGGATCTAATTTTGGTCTGAGTTTTAGATTTGGATTTACTCAAAAAATTAATGATTTCTTAAATTTTAATGTAAGCATGTTTCAACAAGCAGATTTAATGAGTAAATATAAAAAAGAGTTTAATGAGTTTAAGTTAAAATCATTGTATGGTATTAATTTAGGAATAGGTTTACGTTTATTGTAATGTTATTTGAAAAGATTTTTTTTTGTTTTATTATCATTATTTTCTTGTAAAGACTTAAAAAATGAATCATCGAAGAAATTTTCTTTAAGTAACCATAATGTGTATTTGTTTTTTAGAGGAACAGAGACTAAAGAGGGTATTATTTCAAAAGAATTTAATCTTGAAAGTAAAAACATTTCTCATGTTGGTTTAGGAGTTTTTATTAATGAAAACTTGAGGATTTTTCATGTAATTAATTCAAACAAGGAAAATCATTTGGAATGTTCATCAGTATTTGATTTTTTTGATAAAAAAAGAGAAGTTACCTATACTGCTATTTGGAAAGTTAAAGGCTTAACAGATTCAAATTTATTAGAACTAACAGAAGTTATTGACAGTTATAAAAAAAAGAAAATTAAGTTTGATTTCACTTTTTCTGGAAAAGAAGACAATAAATTGTATTGCTCGGAATTTGTGGTTGAAGTTTTAAAGAAAATTGACTCAATTAAATTTAAATTTTATAAAAATAAAAGAAAATTGAACGGATTTCAATCTAAATTCTTAAGAAAAGATTCTTTAGAATATTACCCAGCAGATGTTTTTTTGAAAAATCAATATTTTGTGAAAGTTCATGAAAGTTTTATGGATTAATGTTTTCAATTGAATTTGTTTCTGATGAAAAATCATATGTAATGCCAAGAATTTTATTGTTTAAATTGTCTTATAAATTATAATTATTATGAAACCTACATTTCAAAAAACAATTGATTTATTGTTACTTATAATCTCTATTATTTTGATCTTTATAAGCAAAAAAGAACACATACCAACTCTCTTTACATTAATATTTTTGGTTCTTGTTAGCTTTTACTTTAGTCCAGTAAAATTATTGTTTTTGGACACCAATAAATATTTAAAATTGTCTGCATTCATATTGGCATTATGTGTCGGAGTTGGCGCTTTACAATTATTTAAAGCGGTTGATGTTTTAGTTTTAATTCTTGGTATAGTTAATTTTGTATTTATGGTTTTTATTGCTTTGGCAACTAATGAAAAAACACTAGGAAACCGTAATTATAAGTTTCTCATATTAACTCATTTTTTAGCATTTTTTATATTATCAGGATAATATATTAAACCACCATCATACCATAAGGTACAATGGTATTAAACCCCTTATCCTTAAAATATTGTGTATTGGTTCTTGTTGCCAAAAAGAAATCACCACCCCATGCGCCTAAGCTTTTAATAGCACCGGGATAGTCTGCAAAATGTGTAGTTTTTAGTGGGGTTTGTTGGATAAGGTTACCCACCATGGTTTCGTGTTTGCTTATGAGTACTTCAAATTCTTCCAAAGTAGTCGCTACCAAAAGGGCATCGGTCAGGGCATTCAGTTCAGAAAAATCAAGGTTTTGCGTTGTTTTTAGGGCGTTGTAATGGGCAATGGCCGCACGGCTGTTTTGCTTTTGGTTGCGGTGTACAAAAAACAATTCATCTTTAAAAGGCGGATCAAAAGCCACAATTTTTATATGCGGTGTACTGTTTTGGCGTTGGTATACGATCGGGTGGGCGTTTTGCGCACAAGCAATATCATAACCACTACCGCCAAAGGTGTTTTCGAGCAATGCAAAAGCATCTACATTGGCCCATTGCGCCAAATTGTTAATGAGGGTAGAGGACGACCCCAAACCCCAGTTTTGAGGAAATTCCAAATGGCTATGCATTTCAAATCCTTTATGGGGTAAAAAACAGTCGGGTTGAAGTTTGGCAATGGCCAAAAAACACTCCGAAAGACGCTTTGCTATCTCATTGGTTGCGTTTGGTTCAAAGCTCGGAAGTTGTAAAGTCGTTTCAAACCAAAGCGTTCCTTTATGGTCAAAACTTTTCCAGCGAATTTCGTGTGGTTCTATGGGTTTTACTTCTAAAGATTGACCGTATTTGGTAGGAATAGCTAGTGCTTTGGCACCATCCAAAACTGCATATTCGGAGGTAAGCAATAATTTTCCGTGGCTATAAAATTTTTGCATCAGTCACGAAAGTTTTTGAGGGCTTCTACCACAGCACGGTGCGAAACATTGTTGGTTTTGAAATGCGTTATCATCGCTTCTTTTTCAGTGTTTGTAGCGCCCAACTGATTTAAAATATTGAGTAAATGCATTTTCATATGCCCTTTTTGAATCCCTGTAGTGGTTAGTGAACGTAGCGCGGCAAAATTTTGTGCCAAGCCAGCAACGGCCACAATTTCCATAAGTTCTGCTGCAGAAGGATTTCCTAGCATTTCCAAAGCCAATTTGACCATAGGATGTAAGCCAGTGAGCCCACCTACTGTGCCAAGGGCTAGAGGTAAATCCATCCAAAATGTAAAGGTCTCATTTTCTATTTTGGCATGGGAAAGACTTGCATATTGACCATCTTTGGCGGCATAGGCATGTACTCCAGCTTCAACGGCTCTAAAATCATTTCCTGTAGCAATAACCACGGCATCTACACCATTCATGATCCCTTTGTTGTGGGTAACAGCACGGTAAGGTTCTACTTCGGCAATCCGTACCGCTTGAACAAACTTTTCGGCAAATTCTTGCCCTGTAAAATGCCCTTCTAAAGTGAGTTCGTCCAATGTGCAGGAGACCTCGGCTCGAACCACACAATCGGGGACATAATTGGACAAAATACTCATAACTACCTTGGGTTCATGTCCATGGAGTTCTGCACTATTTTGGCTTAGTGCTTCAAAGGTTGTGGCAATTTGTTCCAAACACGAATTGATAAAATTGGCCCCCATGGCATCTTTGGTTTCAAATGTTACTTCCAATTGAAAGTAATGCGCCATTTTAGAGCTACAATCGATGAGGTTTAAATCCAAAAGTCCACCTCCGCGTTGTTCCATGTTTTTGGTCAGCGGTTTAGTAGCGTCCAAAAGTTGAGGTTTGATGTTTTTAAAATAAGATTGAAGTGTGTTTTGATCCCCTTCAAACATAAAATGGACATGGCCAATTTTTGTTGTAGATAAAACCTTGGTTTTAAATCCGCCACGCGTACTCCAAAATTTAGCGGCATTGCTCGCCGCAGCGACGACTGAACTTTCTTCAATAGTCATGGGTAAGGTATACCATTTGTTGTTGATTAAAAAATTGGGAGCAATGCCAAAAGGTAAATAAAAATTAGAAATGGTATTTTCAATAAATTCATCGTGCAATTGTTGCAGCTTGGTATCCGTATTCCAGTAGGATTCCAAAATGGTTTTGGCCTGCGTATTTCTATCGAAATAGTTGGTAATCAGCCAGTTAATTTTTTCGGCTTTTGAGTATTTAGAAAATCCAGAAACTTGCTGTTGCATAGTTGAGTATTGATGAACAAAGATACTATTCTATACATTATATGAAAAGCGAATTGTTAAATTGAAGATTAATCCGCTCAGAATAGGGGAATTTTGAATTATTTTTAGTAAAATTGGTAACATTTTATAAAATATACCTATGCTCCGCAAATTTTTAATCTTATTTTCTGTTGTTTCTTTCTTTTCTTTTGCGCAAGACAAAGCAATTACGCTGGAAGACATTTGGAACGGCAGTTTTTCTACCGAAAACATGGAAGTCCTACACTCCATGAATAATGGACAACAGTATGCTGTCTTAAATTTTAACCGTGCTACGCGTTCTACTTCTGTCGATGTTTATGACTACCAAACACAGTCCAAAACGAAAACTGTTGTAGACTCCAAAAATCTTGAGGATATTCCCTACTTTACAAATTACACTTTTAGTGATGATGAAACCAAAATTCTTCTTGCAACAGAGGTCGAATCGGTCTACAGATATTCTACATTAGGTGTCTTTTATGTTTATGATACGGTTTCTGGATCACTTCAAAAAATTTCGAATGAAAAAATTCAAGAACCCACCTTTTCCCCAGACGGATCCAAAGTGGCGTATGGATTTCAAAACAATATTTTCATAAAAAATTTAGAAACAGATACCACGGCACAAATCACATTTGATGGCGAAAAAAATAAAATCATCAATGGGATAACCGATTGGGTTTACGAAGAAGAATTTGCATTTGTTCGGGCTTTTGAATGGAATAGTAATGGCCAAAAAATTGCTTATCTAAAATTTGATGAAGCCGAAGTGCCTGAATTTTCAATGGATGTCTATGGACAGGGTTTATACCAAACCCAGCAGGTGTTTAAATACCCAAAAGCGGGTGAAAAAAATGCTGTTGTGTCCTTACATGTTTATGATTTAAACGCGCAAACGTCCAATGAAGTTAAGGTAGATAAAGCCTACACCGATTTTTATATTCCACGCATCAAGTGGACCAATGCTGCAGCTATTTTAAGCGCACAATACATTAATCGTCATCAAAATGAATTGGATTTGTGGGCCATTAATACAGCTACTAATTCTTCCGAAATCCTTCTTACACAAACCGACAAGGCCTATGTGGATGTGACAGACAATCTTACCTTTTTAAAAGACAATAGCTTTATTTGGACCAGTGAGCAAGATGGATTTAACCACATTTATCATTACAGCAAAACAGGTCAACTTATCAAACAAGTCACACAAGGCGATTGGGAAGTCACGGCCTACTACGGTTACGATGAAAATTCAAAAAGAATATTTTATCAATCTGTAGAAAATGGATCGATCAATAGAGATGTGTACAGTATTGGCCTTAGTGGAAAAAACAAACGCCGTCTCTCTAAAAATGAAGGAACCAATGCAGCGGCTTTTAGCGCTGATTTCACCTATTATATCAATACCTTTTCGAGTGCGACCACCCCACCCGAGTATACCCTCAACAAAGCTAAAGATGGTACGGTCTTAAAAAGCATAAAAGACAATGACAAGGTTGCGCAAAAATTAGGCAATTACCGTACTTCTAAAAAAGAATTTAGCACCATCAATATCAATGGGAACGACCTCAATATGTGGATGATTAAACCTGTTGATTTTGACCCTAACAAAAAATACCCCATGCTGATGTATCAGTATTCTGGGCCAGGTTCTCAGCAAGTGGCCAACCGTTGGAACAGCACCAACGATTATTGGTATCAAATGTTGGCGCAACAGGGCTATTTTGTCGTTTGTGTCGATGGTCGAGGAACAGGGTATAAAGGGGCTGAATTTAAGAAAGTCACCTATTTAAATCTGGTGAAATATGAGACAGAAGACCAAATTGCAGCAGCAAAAAAACTTGCAAAACTACCTTATATTGACGAAGAACGCATAGGCATTTGGGGTTGGAGTTTTGGTGGTCATATGAGTACCAATTGTTTGCTTAAAGGCAGTGACATTTTTAAGATGGCTATTGCCGTTGCCCCTGTAACCAGCTGGCGTTTTTATGATACCATTTACACCGAACGTTATATGCGTACGCCACAAGAAAACCCTAATGGATATGATGATAATTCGCCCTTCAATTACCCTGAAAAATTAGAAGGCGACTACTTATTGATTCACGGCTCTGGGGACGATAATGTGCATTTGCAGCATACCATGCGTATGGTCGAAGCCCTAATTCAGGCCGATAAACAGTTTGAGTGGGGGATTTACCCCGACAAAAATCATGGCATCTATGGTGGTAACACGCGATTACATCTCTATAAAAAAATGACCAACTTTATTGGAAAAACCTTGGGTGACCGACTTGAAAAACCCTCTGAACCCAAAGAAAAACAAGAAATCAAAATAAAAGGATAAATTAGCGAAACCAATCAAATAAGAACAATTATGTCAACAACAACAGAACTTCAACATCAAAAACAACTTTTTGGGCATCCTATCGGGCTGTATGTTCTCTTTTTAACAGAAATGTGGGAACGCTTTTCTTATTATGGGATGAGAGCAATTTTAGTGCTCTACCTAGTTGCAGAAACGGCGTCTGATAATCCAGGATTAGGATGGGCCAATGATAGTGCCATTGCACTCTATGGTTGGTATACAATGTTTGTATATGTAGCATCAATTCCAGGAGGAATTATAGCTGATAAAATTTTAGGGCAACGAAAATCCGTTTTTGTAGGTGGTTTGTTATTAGTTGCTGGACATAGTGTTCTTGCCATTGAACAAATGTGGGCTTTTTATACAGGTTTGATTCTTATAGTCATGGGGGTCGGAATGCTTAAGCCCAATATATCGACTATGGTAGGTGGATTGTACCCAAAAAATGAGCAAAATAAACGCGATATGGGTTTTTATATCTTCTATATGGGTATAAATTTAGGGGCAGCAGTTGCTGCACTCGCTGTTGGTTATGTTGGAGAAAATATTGGGTGGCACTATGGCTTTGGAATGGCTGGTGTTGGAATGGCATTAGGTCAGTTAACATATTGGTATGGACAAAAGCATTTAAAGCATGTCGGAAATCTTGTTGTTGATGAGCGGTCAAAAGAAGAAAAAGGCGGTAGTCAAAATTTACTTTTAGCTATTTTTAAACATTCTAACTCAGTGGCAGGATTTGTTATTACAGTATTGGCTGGACTTGGTATTTGGTTTATTGGGGGGTCATGGTCTTATGGGCTTTTAGTTATTGGTTTGGCCTTTGCAGTTGGGGTTGGAATTGTAGTTTATAATGATGGAAACAAAGTTGAAAAAGATAGAATTTTAGTAACTTATCTTTCATTTTTAATTATCATAATATTTTGGGGTGCTTTTGAACAAGCGGGAGGTTTGCTCAATGTTTATACCTACCAAAAAACGGATTTATCTTTAGGCGACTTTATGGTTCCTGCAAGCTGGTTTCAATCTGTAAACGCGATTTTTATTTTAATATTTGCGACTATAGTTGGTAGTTTTTGGGTATGGTGGAAAAATAGAAAGAAAGAATCATCATCGTTGTTTAAGATGGCCATTGGAGTTATCATCATGGGTTGGGGATTCTTTTTTATGTCGGCAGCTTCAATGGAATATGAAGGTACTGGATCTTCAGCAATGTATTGGCTAATTTTTGCGTATTTGTTTCACACTTTGGGTGAATTGTGTGCTTCGCCAGTCGCCCTCTCTTTTATAACAAAACTTGCTCCAGAACGTTGGATGGCATTCATGATGGGTGCTTATTTTGCAGCTACTGGATTGGGCAATAAAGTTGCTGGACTTCTCGGAGAATCTGCCTCTGAGTTTGGTGAATTTACAATCTTTACTGGTATCGCGGTATTTTGTACCATTTTTGGAATATTGGTTATTGCCATCCTAAAACCGCTAAAACGTCTCACTCATGGTGCTGAGGATATCACATCAGAATCTTAAAACCAACCAAAATGAACACAGCAACAGATCAAATCTTTAAAGACAAAGTTTTAGGGCATCCAGCAGGACTGTTTGTATTATTTTTTACGGAAATGTGGGAACGTTTTTCGTATTACGGAATGCGGGCTATTTTAGTTATATTTCTTACTGGAGTAGTCACTGGCGACAACCCTGGATGGGGTTGGAGTACGCCTGCTGCACTATCGCTTTTAGGCACCTATGCCATGTTTGTTTACCTAACACCACTTGTAGGGGGTTGGTTGGCCGATAACAAAATTGGTTATAGAATGGCCGTTGTGATTGGAGCGCTTTTGATGACGCTCGGACATGCCGCCATGGCCGTAGAAACACCAACATTTCTCTACATTGGAATTTCACTTTTAATCTTAGGAAATGGATTTTTTAAACCCAATATGACATCTATTATTTCAAAAATGTATGACGGTCAAGACGATAAAAAGGATGGTGCATACAACATTTTTTATATGGGTGTAAATGCTGGTGCTTTTCTTGGAATTATGCTTTGTGGATGGGTCGGAGAAAAAGTAGGTTGGAGCTGGGGTTTTGGTCTTGCGGGTATTTTTATGCTGTTGGGTATGTTACAATTTTATTTTGCTCAACCTCTTTTTGGTGATATTGGTTCTAAACTTAAAAATGAACAAAATGATCTTATAGATAATCTTGTTGATAATAAATCTGTAGATGCGAAATCAGGTGTAAAACTTAATACTTTTCAGCCAATAGATTATATTCTTATTGGGATTTTCACCCTTTCAGCGCTAATTTTTATCATTAATGATCCATTGAGTCAAATTGGCCAAATCAACACCCTCAACTTTACCGTTGCGGGCATGAAAGATTCGTTGTTTTTTGCGCTTTTGGCGGCCATTGCCTTTATTCTCCTTTTAATTATTAGAATTCCTCGATACACAAGAATAGAACGAGATCGAATGATTGCTTTTACTATTTTTTGTCTGTTTACGGTTTTCTTTTGGGCCGCTTTTGAACAAGCAGCGGGCACGTTACCTTTGTACACCAGAGATTTCACCAATCGATTTTTGGAAGGCAACGCAGCCGATATTTTCAAACTCATTGATTTGATTGTTACCGTGGTTCCACTGCTCATCATCACTTATGTACTTTGGAGTCTCTTTCGTAAAACCTTCAGTAGAATAGGGTTGTCGAACATTATACTGGGCTTTAGCTTTGTGATAGTTTGGGCCATAGTCATTTTTAAATTATACACAGAGTATAATGACACCAACACTGAAGTACCAGTCACATGGTTTGCCATTTTAAACTCTCTTTTTATCATCATTTTTGCACCTTTATTTACTAAATGGTGGGACAGCCGTTACAATCCGCCGGCCTCGGTCAAATACTTCTTAGGGTTATTCCTATTAGGACTTGGTTTTGCCTTTTTGGCCTTTGGCGCTAGGAATGTTTTAGCAGGGGCAGAGTCAGCTTCGTTGAGTATGGCATGGTTAGTGTTTGCTTATTTATTCCATACGCTTGGCGAATTGTGTTTGTCTCCAATGGGATTGTCCTATTTGAGTAAACTTGTTCCGGCCAGAATGATTGCAGTAATGTTTGGGGTTTATTATTTGGCTATAGCAATTGGAAACAAATTGGCGCACTCTGTTGGTGCAGAGGTTGAAAATATCACTAAAGAGTACAGTTTATCAGCGTTCTTTTTGATTTTTACCATTGTGCCTATTGCGGTGGGATTAGTGTCATTAGTTTTACATCCATTACTTAAAAAACTCATGCATGGCGTAAAATAAAAGTTTAAAAAATGATTTGCATAAAAACTGAAATACCAGCGTATTTGTGCCAAATAGATGACGAACTAAAAGCCATCTACCACAGTAAAGATTCTGTGTGTATTTGGGTGTTTAAAACACGTGAAAAAAGAAATGCCTTTGTCGACGAAACCATAGGGATGAACAAAACACAACGAACAAATCATTACAGCGAAAATTATGTTTAGACTAAAACACATACTTGTTCTTTTTATTTTTGGCTTTTCACTTTGTGGAACTGCACAAGAAATCAATTGGTTGACCATGAATGAGGCCTTGGCCAAACAAAAAGAAAACCCAAAAAAAATCATGGTAGATATGTACACCACTTGGTGTGGCCCATGCAAAATGTTGGACCGCAACACATTTTCTAATCCACAGCTTGCCGAATATGTGAACGCTAATTATTATGCCGTTAAATTCAATGCAGAGGGCAATGAGGAAGTTGATTTTAATGGGCAACCGCTCACAAACCCTAACTATGATCCAGCCAAAGCCAAACGCCGCAACAGCAAACACCAACTTGCACAATATTTTGGCGTGAATGCCTATCCAACCATTGTATTTCTTGGAGAAAGCACCGAATTTTTGGCACCTATACCAGGGTATAGAACAGCACCACAACTTGAACTTTACCTTAAACTTTTTGCCGAAGACCACTACAAAACCATCAATAACCAAGAGGCCTTTAACAGCTTCGCCAAATCATTTAAACCCACTTTTACGCCTTAATCTAAAGGGTAGACAAACGCGCCGTTGGTGTTGGTATCATAAAATTTTACCCCTTTTTGTGTACAGGTTTTTTTCCAACGTTCCACAAAACTTTTATAATTGCTCCCATCAGCAATAATAAGTTTTGGTTGTAGCTTATTTATGAGTTGTCCTAAATGAATTTTTGGACTGTTTCGAAGTAAAACCCAGTCAAATGTTGTGGATTTAAAATCAAAGAGTCCAAGACTATCTACCAATAATAATTGATGACCATCAATGTTGTAAAATCGTTTTAGGTTTGATGTAACCTTTTTCCGAATGCCTACATTAGTTATATAATCTTGAACAAACGTAAAATTTAAACTGTCCGTTTTTGTAGTATGGGTTTCAAATGTAGTTCCATTTCTAAACCCCAAACAAGTATGCTTTACTTTTTGAAAAACAAAAAATTCTCGTGGGGATTGAATTTTATAATTAAACAAAACATACAATTGAAACCCTATAATAGCAACTCCTAAAACAACGATGGTTTTGAATTTTTTTGTCTTTATAAATTTAAAAATTAAACCAAAAATAAGATAAGAGACAAACAGCATCACCCCATCAAAAGTGATGTGTTTAAAAAGGAAAACATCAAAATTTGCCACCCAATTTGTACACCTATTCATCATTTCAATAAGATGTTCAAAACCATAAATTAGAGGTTCATTGATGGCTTTGATGCCACTAAAGACAATGATAAAAAGACCACCCCAAAGACATAATACCAGCAGTGGAATGACCAATAAATTGGTCAGAAAAAACAAAGCTGGAAATTGATGAAAGTAATACAAACTAAGGGGTAAAATACCAAGTTGTGCCGCAACAGAAACATTTAGTAAAGTGACCATAGGTTTTAAAACAAAATGTTTGGGTTGTCCATACTGATCTAAAATGGGTTTGATGAGCAAAATGCCCAAAACAGCGGTATAACTCAGTTGAAAACCTACATCAAAAAGGAAATTAGGTTGAATGAGTAACACCGCAAATGCTGAAATAAAAAGGGTGTTGATGCTGTTGGTCGGCCGATGTAATCCATGGGCAAGGGCAAAACAGCTAAACATCGTAACAGCACGAACTATGGACGGACTCAGTCCAGTCAGAACAGCAAACCCCCACAAGATGACGATGATCATAAAACTGCGCATTTTCTTGCCGTGACGTAAGCGGACAATTGGGCTCAGTACCAATTCCAATATAGTCAGTAGAATTCCTACGTGTAAGCCTGAAAGCGCTAAAATATGCAACACACCAGAATCTTTGTAATTTGTTTTGATGTCCTCTGGAATTTCATTTCTAATCCCCAAATAAAAGGCCTTTAGAAACGCCCGGGCTGTAGTATTGATATTTAATGCATCAATTTTTGACTCCACAAAGGTTTTGGCTTTGCTTGCCCAACCATTTATACTTTGTTTCCCTTTTGCTCTTATAAATTTGCTGTGTTCTTGGAGGTTGATTTGATGAAAAATGCCTTTGCGTTCCATATAGTCTTTGTAGCTAAAAGCAAATGGATTTTTGGGCGGATTGATGCTTTTCAACTCTGTTTGGATGTATAAAAGATCATCTACAAGCAAAGGTTCAATGGCAGTATTTTTTGGAATACTGATTAAAATTTCACCACTTGATTTTTGATTATTCATCTCTATTACTTTGGCTTTGTAGCGGTAGTTGTACGCCGTTGGGTTCATTGCACTACGGACTTTTAACACCAAGCGGTTAGACGTATTTATTTGTTCTAAAAAATGACTGTAATGGTTATGTTTGGATTTTGGTTCATGAAGTAGGGTTGTCCATAGTCCTAGCAAGACAAAAAGCAACAACAACAAAATAGAGGCAATGGATTTGTTTTGTGGTGTGCTTTTGAAATGAAAAAACGACACCATAGAAACCACAAGAGCAATGCCTAGGGTGATGGCGCTTAGTTCCAATACAACAAAGTTGCTTAAAAATGCACCACCCATAAAAGCCATGGTGAGTTTAGGGATGGGGTAGCTAAATATAATTGAGGACATCAAAAGGTAGTTTGGGTTGTTTGGTGCTAATTTAAATAATTATCTTAAGTCACTCTAAACTTGTTTCAGAGTTAGTCCATTTTCCCACTTATTACGTCAGATGGCCGTTTATTACGTCAAATAGCCGTTGGTTACATGATGCTTGACATGTATTTAGGGTTTCCCTAACTTGTAGGCAAATTTTTAAAAAAACGCTTAAAACCTACTACCATGAAAGTAAACCCATACCGCTTTTTAAAGTATTGTGCCGCACTTTTAGTCTTTACACTTTTGGTTACGAATTGTGAGCAAGTTTCTGATGTTAATATTGAAAACGCGCAAGAAAAAAAAGTAAAATCTGTAACCCTAGAAGATTTTAAGTCAAATGTTGTAAACGATAAATCATATTTTAAAATTAATGCTTTGTTTGATTCAAATAAAGTTGAAAAATCTGTAACCTCTTATGGACAAAATGATGAGTATAGCATATTGACAGATAAAATAACTTTAATTGAATTAGACCACGCTACAACGTACACTTTTGTTCTAAACAAAAATAATAATATTGAAGCCAATCACTTTTACAATTTGGTAGTTCATATCGATGATGAACAAAGTATAATAAAATCAGAAATTATAAAATATCATCCTACAGCAAATTGGTTCTCAAACCCTTTACAAGAATACGATGGAACATTTGAAATAATAGAGAATAATTTTTTAGACCTTTCGGAACTATTTCCAAATGAACAACAAATTTCTTCATCTTGTCATCCACAAATTTATGGGTATTGGGAGTGTAATTTAGGCGAAAACCATGCACCAGGAGAGGGAACACATTGTACTTCATGGACGTATTATGTTGAGATAACAAATTGTTCAGGTGGCGGAGGTTATGGTAACAATGGAGGGACAAACCCAGGCAACAGTACTAATGAGGGCAATCCAACCGATGGCGGAGGTTCAAGTTCGGGAACAGGAAGTGGTTCTGGAGTATCTGAGGGCACTACCCCAACAAGCCCAACAATTCCAGAGGATATGGAGTTTGATGAAGATCATTTGAATATTCAAAATTGTATTGCTATTCAACATTTTGGTAATTTAAACCTCCTTAGTAGTGCTCAGAAAGCGATTGTTTCTGATTATATTGACGAAAAAGGATGTGATAATGCAAAGTCGTTTGTAGAAATAGCGTTGGAAGCCCTAGCCAATGATGCCGAAGTGGATTTTGATAATGAAATTATTTTGGATAAATCATTTGTGGATAATCCTAAATTAAAGTGTGTATACGATAAATTAAAAGCATCAAACAGTACCTTATTTAAGAATACTATTGGTAACTTTGAAAGTGACCCTAAACTTCAAATCAGAATTAAAGAAGGTAATTGCAATAGTAGTGATGATGCATGTTGTGATGATTCTAATTTAGTAAACACAGGGATAGTAGACATAATAATTGAGGACACAAGTGGCTCTGTTTTAGATATAGCATCAATGATATTACACGAAGCAATTCATGCAGAAATATCTAGATACGTTTTATTAAATGAACCAAGTGAAAATATAAACGATAAGCCTAGAATTTTTGAATTTTATAAATATTATAAAGAATTATATAATGAAGGAAATATTGAACACATATTTATGACTGAAAGATATATAGAACCAATAGCTATGGCCTTGCGAAAACTGGATAGTTATGCTTATCCAACTGATTATTACAAATCTTATGCATGGGATGGGTTAAGATTTTGGGATGCTAATAATTTATTATCTATGGATGAAGATGAGAACTACACTGAATACAGAGAAATAGTTGAATCAACCACTAGTTTATCATGCGATTAAATAAAATCATTAACTTAATTTTCTGTTGTTTTTTAGTTTTTCAATGCCAAAAAGAAGGGGCTTGTACTCAATTTGAACAAAAAGTATTTTATGAGATATTTCCGGAAGTTATAGATTCAATTTATATCGATTATAGATTTCCACCACCGCCACCGCCAGTCCAATATAAAGATGGCCAGATAATCAGAAAAGACTCATTACGTTATAAAATTATGACGGATAAATGGAAAGCGAAAAAGCAAAAAATTGAAAATGACACTTCTTTTGTTTCTCTAGTAATTATTGATTCTGTAGTCCGATTTGAAAAGGATGATTTTAACGAATTAACTTATCATTTTAAAAATTATTATTTAAATATAGATACTGAATGTATAAATTATAATGAAAAATTAAATATTGATTTAAATAAATTAAAAATAAATGATAGAAAATTAAATTTTGAATACAGTTCTAAATTTCCAAAAAGTAGAGATTTTTGGAAATTGAAGGATAAAAACCACATAGCTGGAAGATTAGGTTTTAGTAGAATTTTAATTGATAAAACAAAAAACTATGGAGTTTTTAATTGTGGATTTTCAACTGGGTTTTTAAATGGGTCTGGTTACAGAATTTTCATAAGGAAAAATAACAAAGGTAAATGGATAATTGACAAAATAGTACAAACTTGGATATCGTAAAATCTATAATTATTTGTTTTTTAATAATATCTACCAATGCTTTCGGACAAAAGAAAATTGGAAACGATGTTTTTAAAATAGAGTTTTTAAGAATATCTGACAATATTCAAGGAGACCAAAACAACTACTATTCAGATTTAGTAGAACGTTCAATGTTCTCAAAAAAAGACTCTCTGAATTACGGCTTCTTGAATTCAAAAGGAAAAACGGTTAAAGAAGCTAAATACACTTACGCTTCTGACTTTTTTAATGGTAAGTCAAATATAATAATTGATTCTATTCCTGGATTATTATTTAAAGATGGTAATGAAAAAATGTTTCCTAATTTTAATGCTACTTATTGGTATAAAGATGATTTAGGACTTGCTACAAAAGACAAAAAGTATGGATTTATAAACAAAAACGGAGATATAATAGTTCCATTAAAATATGAAGATGCCTTTCCTTTTTACAAGGGCTACGCTGCGATAAAATCAAATGACAAATGGAATTATATTAACGAACAAGGACAAGTCCTTTTTTCTGATAGCTTGATTTTTAACTATAGACCAATAATAGACGATAAAGCTGTCTTTATGGTTTCTGGAAATAAAGTAGAAAAAAGAAAAAGAATGCACTCTGAAGATAGAACTGGAAGTCAGGTTTTTGTCGAGTATCTAAATCAGATTAAAAAACAACAGTTAAAAGAAGGTTTAATTAACACAAATGGAAAAATTATAATTAAACCTATTTATGATGAAATTTCAGGTTACTTTATAAACGGTTTTATGCGTGTTAGAAACAATGGAAAGGCTGGAATAGTGAATGACACTGGAAAAATAGTAATTCCAATAGAATACGATAATGTGTTAGATTATAAAAATGGAATGTTTACTGCCGAAAAAAATAATAAGTGGGGGATTATTGATACAGAAAACAAAATAATCATTCCTTTTGAATATGGACGAATTAGGCATTTTCAAAATGATTTAGCACTTATAACTAACAAAGGAACAGGATACATTAATAAGGAAAAAGGAATTGTTATTGAACCACAAAATAGTTTTAATTTATTTGGAGATTTTTACAATGGTTTAGCTCTTGTGAAAAAAGATAATAAGTATGGTTATATTAATAAAGAAAACAAAATTATTATTCCAATTATTTATGACAATGCACTTTCATTCAAAAACAAAAAAACTATTGTACTGAAAGACGGAATTTGCTTTTTCATAAATCAAAAGGGTAAAAAGATTAAACGAATTTCAAAACCTTATTTGTGGACTGAAAGAGATAAATTAATAAGATTTGCGGAATAAAAACATAACTCATGCTAGCGCAAGCGTCCACCCCCCCGCTGGTGTGCAAATCCTTTCGCGTTCCAAATAAAAACCACACGATTGGAATCGTGCGGTAGCGGGCGCATTTTAGATTATAAGTAGGTTTTTCATATGTGTCATCTCAACGCTTTAAACACCGCTTTAGCCACCTTTTGGCTGGCACCGGGGCCACCCAGTTGTTGTTCTAAGGCGCTATATTCAGTATGTAACTGCTGTTGGGTTTTGGGGTCTAAAATATGCTTTAGTTCTGCGGTAAGGCGTTTTGTATTCAGGTCATTTTGGATCAATTCACAGACCACTTCACGGTTCATAATAAGGTTCACCAAAGAAATATAATCGAGCTTTACCAACTGTTTTCCAATCTGGTAAGACAACCAACTGGATTTGTAGCACACCACTTGGGGTACCTTAAATAAAGCCGTTTCTAAAGTGGCTGTTCCCGAAGTGACCAAAGCTGCATCGGCAATACTAAGCAAGTCGTAAGTGGCATTAGTTACCAATTTGATGTTTTTGTTTTTGATGAATTTATGGTAAAATCCTTTGGGCTGGCTCGGTGCACCCGCAATCACAAATTGGTACTCAGGAAAGGCATCAATGACAGACAACATGACACGAAGCATTTTTTTAATTTCTTGTTGTCTACTCCCCGGCAACAGTGCAATAATGGGTTGGTCGGACAGTCCGTATGTTTTTCTCAGGGTTTTAGTATCTACTTTTGGGCGGTTGGCAATCGCATCAATTAGGGGGTGGCCTACAAAGGTCACAGGCATTTGGTGTTTATCTTCGTAAAACGTTTTTTCAAACGGTAAAATCACATACATTTTGTCAATAGTACGTTTGATCTGATGAATACGGTTTTCTTTCCATGCCCATAGTTGTGGCGAAATATAATAGTGCGTTTTAAAATTTTGGCTTTTGGCACATTTGGCAATACGCATATTAAACCCAGGGTAATCAATAAAAATCAGTACATCGGGTTGAAAATCCGCGATATCTTGTTTACAAAAGCTAATGTTTTTTAGAATCGTGCGGAGGTTTAAAAGAACTTCCAAAAAGCCCATAAACGCCAAATCTTTATAATGCTTGACCAATGTGCCCCCAGCAGCTTGCATCAAATCACCGCCCCAAACACGACATTCGGCCTTGGCATCTTCTTTTTGTAATGCTTTGATGAGGTTTGCGCCGTGCAAATCTCCAGATGCTTCCCCTGCTATGATATAATACTTCATGGGTTAGAGCTTAATGATAAATGTGATGAGTGCCATAAAAATTGTAGCGATCAATACCCCTGCGGCATAGGCATCTTTTTTCTTCCGAATAAAATAAAAAAAGCAAATAAGATTCAACAATGCGGCGAGACTAATAAGTTTGCCCAAAAAATTTTCGGCATGGGCGGCTTCTAAAACGCTCAAAAATCCATCGTTTCTTCCAGAAGATTTGGCCATAGTCATTGCGACCACAAAGAGTCCTATACCATTGGCCAAAATCCCGATGATAAATCCTTTAAAAATTTGAATCTTATCCATTGAGTTTCCAATTGTTGAGTTCTTGAATATAGTAATGTGCTGTTAGGTCGAACTGTACAGGAACTACGGAAACATAGCCCTGTTCAAGCGCCCATTCGTCGGTGTCCTCGCCATGATCTTGATTGATAAATTCTCCGGTGAGCCAATAATAATCACGTCCCATAGGACTTCGGCGTTTGTCAAATTTTTCAACCCAATTAGCATTGGCCTGACGGCAAATTTTAGTTCCTTTTATCGTCTTGTTGGGAAAGTTTACGTTTAGAATGATGCCTTTTTGCAGGCCATTTTCTAAAACGTTTTGGCAAATCGTTTCAATGTATTGTTCCGTAGGGCCAAAATCGGCATCCCAGTTGTAATTCAATAACGAAAATCCAATGGCAGGAATCCCTTCCATACCGGCTTCGATAGCCGCACTCATCGTCCCCGAATAAATGACATTGATGGAAGAATTTGAACCATGGTTGATGCCCGAAACACACAAATCTGGTTTTCTGTTCAGAAGTTCGTGAACAGCTAGTTTTACACAATCGGCAGGAGTACCAGAGGTGCTGTATTCTTTTTGAGGACCATTGTCAATATGTTCTTCTCTGCAATACAAGGTGTCGTTAATGGTAATGGCATGCCCCATACCACTTTGCGGACTGTCTGGTGCAACCACTACGACCTCGCCAATACGGTTCATAACTTTGATTAATGTTCTAATTCCCGGAGCAGTAATTCCATCGTCATTGGTGACCAGAATGAGTGGTTTTTTTGACATATTTTCTTTGTTTTCCTCTACAAAAGTAAGTATTTTGTTGGGGATTACTCATTTTTGAGGGCTTTAACAAAAAATTATGCGTTGTGAAGCCCTCGATTTTATAATTTTCTATTATTTTAGAAACGAATTTTGATCAATATTACTCAAGTCTATGAAACATATTAATATTTTCCTGTTGTCCGTTTTTGTCGCATTCGCATCTTGTAGCTTTACGACCAAAACCTTTGATAATCCTGACAAGGATAAACTTTTAATGCAGTTGGTCACCTATTTGCTTGAACAAGGTCATTTTCAACCCAAAGATTTTAATGATGAATTTTCTGAAGAAGTATATACACGTTTTTTAAAAACTGTAGATCCCTATAAACATTATTTTTACCGTTCGGACATCAAAGAATTTGAAGCGTACAAAACGGATTTGGATGATCAAATTAAAAACTATGATGTGCAGTTTTTCAATCTTGTTTATGAACGCTTAACACAAAGAATAGAGGAGTCCAAAGCGGTGTATAATGATGTTTTGACCCAACCATTTAATTATGACTTAGATGAAACATATCAGTCCGATACCGATCAATTGGACTATGTATCCTCTAAAAAAGAGATGACCAATCGTTGGCGTAAGCAACTAAAATTCAGCACATTAACAAATTACCACGATTTATTGTCCGATAATGAAACTGAAGAAGGTGAACAAGAAAAAACGAAAACTCAACTTGAAAAAGAAGCACGAGACGCAACACTAAAAAACCTGCAAGAAGTGTCGGTTTATTTTGATGACATGAGACGCGACGACTGGCTTTCGATGTACATCAATGCCATTTCAGAGTCTTTTGATCCACATACCTATTATTTTGCGCCACAAGCCAAAGATCGTTTTGACGCAGAAATGTCTGGAAAATATGAAGGTATTGGCGCACGACTTCAGAAAAAAATGGACAAAATCAGCATCACTGAATTAATCTCAGGAGGATCTGCTTGGCGGCAAAACAAACTTCAAGTTGGGGACATCATCCTGAAAGTGCGTCAAGAAGACGAAGAAGAAGCAGTCAGTATTGTAGGTATGCGTTTAGACGATGCCGTCAAACTCATCAAAGGCCCAAAAGGAACAAATGTGATTTTAACCCTAAAAAGAGTTGATGGAACTATTGAAGATTTGACCATTCCAAGAGATGAAATCGAGCTGGAAGAGACTTATGCAAAATCGAGTATTGTTGAGAAAGACAATTACAAATTTGGTATCATCAATTTGCCTAAGTTTTACATTGATTTTCAAGATGTCAACAGTAGAAACTCCACCACTGATGTCAAAAGAGAAATCGAACGCCTAAAGGCAGAGGGCATGGAAGGTTTAGTTTTGGATTTGCGTAACAATGGGGGAGGTTCCCTTAAAACAGCTGTAGAAATTGGGGGTTTATTTATCGAGGAAGGCCCTATTGTTCAGGTCCGTTCTACTGGTGAAGATCGACAGGTGCTGAAAGATAGAGACCCAAGTGTCACTTGGGATGGGCCATTAGTGATATTGGTCAATGAATTTTCTGCGTCGGCCTCAGAAATTTTGGCTGCAGCCATGCAAGATTATAAGCGTGCAATTGTTATTGGTAGCAAACAAACCTATGGAAAAGGCACGGTTCAAAATGTCATAGACCTGAACAGAATGATTCGTAACAACACTAGTGGTGATATGGGTGCATTTAAATTTACAACCCAAAAATATTACCGCATCAATGGGGGCTCAACGCAGCTCGAAGGTGTCAAAAGTGATGTTGTCGTTCCAGACCGCTATAGTTATATTGATTTGGGTGAAAAAGATCAAGACAACCCATTGTCATGGGATGAAATTCAACCCGCTTCATATAAGCTTTGGGAAAGTTCTATTGATTATGAAACTACAGTGAAAAGAAGTAAAGAACGTATGGACAACAGCCCCGAAATAAAACTTATAGATGAAAATGCGCAGTGGATTAAAAAAGTACGTTCAAAAGATATTTACAGTTTAAAGTACAGTGATTATGATGCAGATTTGAAGAACAATGAAAAGGAATCTGAGCGCTTTGATGCACTTTCTGAGTATACCACAAATTTATCATTCGAATCTTTACCCTATGAAAAACCAATCATGGAGAACGACTCCATTTTTAGAATAAAACGAGAGCGTTGGCATGAATCACTCAGTAAAGATATCTACATGGACGAAGCCCTTAATGTATTGACCGATTTGAACAAAATGTTCAAAGTAAACAAGCTTTCTGTGCTTAAAAATTAAGTTTAACTATGCAGGGACTAACGGCATTGGCGCTCCAAAAATTTAAGCAGAGTTATTTGGGTGTTGCTAGTGTGGTTTTCATTCTCTTTGTAGGATTGATTTCTATTTTCGCCTACGTCTTTTCACCTGATAGTACTCAATATGCCAATCAAATGCATGTGAGCATTCATTCAAAACCACCAGGTTTTGCCGTGCCCATGTTGGTGATACCCAATCCTGAAAAAAATCATCAAAGTAAACTCAATCAGCTCTTTTTTGGCTCTAAATTTCCCAATAAAGAGTTGCCAATTTCTTCATACAGAATAGAAGATAAAAAATTGATTTATACACCCCACGAAGCCAAAGATATTGAAGGATTAGAACAGTCAGTAGGCTATTTTAAAACGCCAAAACCCTATGTTGTTGCAAAGACATTTTATTTAGGCACAGACAATTATGGTAGAGATGTTTTAAGTCGGATTTTGGTGGGTGCGCGTATATCTTTTTTTATTGGATTTGTAGCGGTTTTTATTTCACTAATCATCGGTATTTTTTTGGGGAGTATTTCGGGCTATTTTGGTGGAAAAATTGATGATCTGGTCATGTTCCTCATCAATGTGACTTGGTCTATTCCTACCTTATTATTGGTTATTGCTATTACTCTGGCACTTGGAAAAGGGTATTGGCAAGTTTTTATTGCTGTAGGCCTCACCATGTGGGTAGAGGTCGCGCGCGTTGTTCGAGGGGAAGTCATGAGTATCAAAGAACAACAATATATAACCGCAGCTCGAGCATTGGGTTACACAAATTTTAGAATAATTTTCAAGCACATTTTGCCTAATATTATGGCACCAGTAATTGTTATTTCAGCGGCCAATTTTGCTGCTGCGATTCTTATCGAAAGTGGTCTGAGTTTTCTAGGTATTGGTGCTCAACCACCCATGGCAAGTTGGGGTGCAATGATCAAGACGCACTACAATGCTATAGTTTTGGGGCAACCCTATCTCGCCATTATTCCGGGGTTGTGCATCATGAGTCTAGTGATGGCTTTCATGTTGATGGGCAACACTTTACGTGAAGCATTGGACGTCAAGGCACCATCCTAATTTTTTGGTTGCGGCGGATATTTTGAAAGAATGGAAGACACAAATTTTTTGATGCGTTCAGCTTTACGCTCCATATTTGAACTCAAATACCCATGACCAACGCCTTGCCAAACCAGTTCTTTTTTTTGTGCATCTATCAGATCTACAAATAGAGTTCCACGTGTAGAGTTAGTGACGTTGGTATTATTCCATCCCATCATCATTGGATTCCAGCCCCAGCCCCAGCCATACATACCAAAGTTGTTGTTATATACATTCACTTCTTGGCGTTCTTTGGTAAAAATGTTTACCAATAAATCAGGTGTTTTGGACTTTGTAAACCCCTTTGCCAAGAGTTCGGATTCTATGGCGCGTAAAATTCTACGTTTGTCCAAATCACTAATTTTTGCTTTGTCAATACCATCTTTAAAAAAGGCAAACGTTTTGTAGGTTTCAAAGTTAGCAGAACGGTCATAATCTGCCGCAACACGCACAGAATCACAAGAAATTAGTGTAAATAATAGAAAAGCAAGCGGTAAAATGTGTTTTTTCATAATGATGTAATTTAATTTGTTAAATCTGATCAAAAAGCGTGTCATCTACGTTGTTTGGAAGGGTAACCTTCAAGTTTGGTTCTTGTTGCATGGCTCTTTTTATAGCAAAAGTAGCGCCTTTATTTCGTGCCCAATTTCGTCTAGAAATGCCATTATTCACGTCCCAAAACAACATCGATTTTAAACGTTTTTCAGCTTCATTAGAACCATCAAGAACCATACCAAACCCACCATTAATGACTTCACCCCATCCGACTCCGCCGCCATTATGAATACTTACCCATGTGGCCCCTCTAAAGCTATCGCCAATGACATTGTGTATGGCCATATCGGCTGTAAATTTTGAGCCATCATAAATATTGCTTGTTTCTCGATACGGGGAATCGGTACCTGATACGTCGTGGTGATCACGCCCTAAAACAATTGGGCCAATTTCACCATTGGCAATTGCAGTATTAAACGCTTCAGCAATTTTTATTCGACCTTCCGCATCAGCATATAAAATACGGGCTTGTGATCCTACAACAAGATTGTTTTTTTGAGCACCTTTAATCCATTGAATATTATCGTTCATTTGCTGTTGAATTTCTGAAGGTGCAGTTGCTTGTATACGTTCGAGAACTTCACATGCAATGGCATCTGTTTTAGCTAAATCTTTTTCAGATCCACTGGCACAAACCCAACGGAAAGGGCCAAAACCATAATCAAAACACATAGGCCCCATAATATCTTGCACATAGCTTGGATAGATGAAATCTTCGCCATTGGCTTCTAAAATATCAGCGCCAGCTCTTGATGCTTCCAATAAAAAGGCATTCCCATAATCAAAAAAGTAAGTTCCTTTTTGGGTGTGTTTTTTGATGATTTCTGCATGACGAATCAAGCTTTTTTGTACGATTTTTTTAAATTCTTTAGGGTGCTTTTGCATCATTTCGTTGGCATCATCAAAAGCTAAACCAACAGGGTAATAACCTCCTGCCCACGGATTATGTAACGACGTCTGATCGCTACCTAATTCAACGAAAATATCAGCTTCGTAAAAAGCTTCCCAAACGTCGATTACATTTCCTTGGTAGGCAATAGAAACCACTTCTTTTTTTTCTTTTGCAACTTTAACCCGTTCTACAAGCTTATCTATTTTATAGAGTACTTCATCGACCCAACCTTGTTGGTATCTGGTTTGTGTGGCTTTGGGATTTACTTCGGCACAAATGGTGATACATCCAGCAATATTCCCTGCTTTGGGCTGTGCGCCACTCATACCACCCAAACCAGCAGTGAGGAAAATATGGCCCCGTGGTGATTTATTTATTTTTCTAAAAGCATTCAATACGGTAATAGTTGTGCCATGAACAATGCCTTGTGGACCAATATACATATAACTTCCTGCAGTCATTTGACCAAATTGAGTAACACCTAATGCATTAAATTTTTCCCAATCATCGGGCTGAGAATAATTTGGAATCATCATTCCGTTGGTGACCACTACTCTTGGTGCATTTTTATGTGAAGGGAAAAGTCCCATAGGGTGACCAGAATACATGACCAAGGTTTGTTCGTCGTTCATTTCGGACAAATATTTCATGGTCAATCGGTACTGCGCCCAATTTGAAAAAACTCCACCATTTCCACCATAGGTAATCAATTCGTGCGGGTGTTGCGCTACAGCATCATCCAAATTATTTTGAATCATCAACATGATGGCTGCTGCTTGTTTGCTTTTGGCAGGATATTCGTCTATTGGACGTGCATAAATTTTGTGGTGGGGTCGAAAACGGTACATGTAAATTCGTCCGTATTCATCCAATTCATTTTTAAATTCTTTAATGAGCACAGGATGAAATTTTTTATCAAAATAACGCAACGCATTTCTGAGTGCTAGTTTTTGTTCTTCAGCATTTAGGATGGCCTTGCGTTTTGGCGCATGATTATAAGAAGGGTCAAAAGGTCTTAGTGGAGGTAATTCTTTGGGAATTCCTTCTAAAATCTCGTCTTTAAAAGTATTTAAATTCGGTGTCATGGGCATCAATTTTTTATTTTTTTGGAGGTGTTAAATCCATAAGGACAATGTCTACAATTGCTTTCGCAACAATATCCGCGTTTCAAATGATATTGTTCTGTAAAACACCGGTATCCTTCGGGAGTCCAATAAAAATCACCTTCTTCTATGGGTATTCTTTTGTTCATTTCTAACAAATATAGTGTAAATTTCAAAGAACATTGATGCGCTTATTTTATCAAAGAAATAGAATTTTTAGCTATGGTTAAATGCTTTAAAGATTTGTATTTTTACAGTTTAAGCACTTTACATATTTAATGCTCGACATACGACAGATTGAAAATATAAAATTAACAGCTCAACTTTCTTTGAAACCAGAATTTAGAATTCACCCTACGGTTTCTGGAAATAAGTACAGAAAATTGAAGTATAACATTCAAGCTGTTCTTGATGGTAATTTTAAGGGGGTTTTGACTTTTGGCGGAGCATTTTCAAATCATATCGCTGCAACTGCAGCTGTAGGTAAGGCCTTAGACATACCCACGGTCGGAATTATTCGCGGAGAAGAATTGGCTAGCGTTGTGGATTCTAATCCAACACTATTGTATGCAAAAGCTTGTGGGATGCATTTAGAATTTATAAGTCGTGCTGCCTACCGACAAAAAACTGAGGATTCATTTCTTCATTGTTTACAAAAGAAATACCCTAAATTTTATATTATCCCAGAAGGGGGTACCAATGCATTGGCCATAGATGGGTGTAGAGAAATTCTGACCGAAGCCGATCATGAGTTTGATGTCATTTGTTGTGCTGTGGGTACTGGAGGGACCATCTCTGGCTTGATTAATTCTAGTCTGCCTCATCAAAAAATAATTGGATTTCCTGCTCTAAAAGGCACATTTTTAAGGGAAGATATTTGTAAATTTGCACAGCAATCCAATTGGGCGTTATGTCATGAATACCATTTTGGAGGATACGCAAAAGTGAATTTGGAGTTGATCCAATTTATCAATAAGTTTAAACAAGAATTTGAACTTCCTTTGGATCCAATTTATACGGGAAAAATGATGTTTGGAATTTTTGATTTGATTCAAAAAGGATTTTTTTCAAAATCTGAAAAAATATTGGCGATCCACACGGGTGGATTGCAGGGAATAAAAGGCATGAACCACTATTTAAAGAAACACAATTTAGAGTTAATCGCATGAGACGTATTGTAGCATTGATTTTGTTAGGCATGGTTTTGTCCAGCTGTGGTGCTCGAAAAAGAGCAAACCAAAAAAAACGGGTTGATGTTAAAATCAATACCCCTAAACTTCCTGAAACCCCTTCAGTGGTCATCTCGCCAACCTACAATTCTACCGAGGAATACATTGCTTTTTTTAGGGCAGTCGCTATTCATGAAATGAAACTTTATGGAATTCCTGCTAGTATTACTTTGGCACAAGGGATTTTGGAATCTGGATCTGGGAAAGGGCGGTTGGCAAGACAAGCTAACAATCATTTTGGTATCAAATGTCATGATTGGAGAGGGCCTCGAATTTACCACGATGATGATCGAGCGCAAGAATGTTTTAGAAAATATAATGACCCTAATCAATCGTATAGAGACCATTCATTATTTTTGGCCAAAAGAAAGCGTTATGCAAATTTGTTTAAATACAAGCCCACAAATTATAAAGCATGGGCTAAAGGTTTGAAAAAGGCAGGTTATGCCACAGACCCAAAGTACCCAAAAAAACTCATCAGTTTGATCGAACGCTACAAATTGTATCGTTATGATATTTTTGACAGAAAAGCCAAAAATAAAAATAATCAACAGCAAATAGCAGAAACGCATATTGTCCAAAAAGGAGACACACTGTATTCGATTTCAAAACGCTACAACACTACTGTGGAACGTTTAAAATCTGCTAACAGACTCAATTCCAACGAATTAAGCATTGGACAAACACTTATCATTAGACCAAATTAAACCTTATGAAATACCAACGCAGTAGTCAACTATTCAAAGAAGCCAATGCCGTTATTCCCGGAGGTGTAAATTCTCCAGTTCGTGCATTTAAGGCCGTAGGAGGTATCCCTATTTTTGTCCAAAAAGCTGAAGGTCCATACCTCTATGATGAAGATGGAAACCGCCTGATTGATTACATCAATTCTTGGGGGCCAATGATTTTGGGGCATGCCTATAAACCTGTTGTTGATGCTGTGGTTGAAAAAGCAAAAAAAGGCACTTCATTTGGAATGCCTACTGAAATCGAGACACAAATTGCCGCCTTGGCCATATCAATGGTTCCGAATATTGATAAAATCCGATTTGTAAATTCAGGGACCGAAGCATGTATGAGTGCAGTACGTCTGGCAAGAGGATATACAAGGAGAGAAAAAATTATAAAATTTTCAGGATGCTACCACGGACATTCCGATTCTTTTTTGATTCAAGCGGGAAGTGGTGCTGTCACTTTTGGTAGTCCTAATAGCCCAGGAGTGACGCAAGGAACGGCCAAAGATACACTGTTGGCACCCTACAACAATTTGGATGCTGTAGCACGAATATTTAAAGCCAACAAAGATGAAATTGCGGCTATTATTGTGGAACCTGTAGCGGGCAATATGGGGTGTATTCCACCTGTTGAGGGCTTTTTAGAAGGGCTACGAACACTTTGTGATCAACACAAAGCTGTACTTATTTTTGATGAAGTGATGACGGGCTTTCGCTTGGCCAAAGGTGGTGTTCAAGAGCTTTATGGCATCAAAGCAGACCTAGTGTGTTTTGGTAAAGTGATTGGTGGTGGTTTGCCTGTAGGCGCTTTTGCCGCACGAAAAGAAATCATGCAACATTTGGCACCTGAAGGCCCTGTGTATCAAGCGGGGACACTCAGTGGGAATCCATTGGCTATGGCTGCTGGTTATGCACTTTTAAATGCATTAAACAATGATGCTGAGGTGTATCAAAGACTTACAGAAAAAACGGCTTATTTACATCAGGGCATCTCAAATGCACTGGTTAAAAATAATATTCCACACACCATAAACAGAGTAGGGTCAATGATTTCTGTACATTTTTCCGAAACTCCTGTAGTCGATTTTGAAACAGCGGCCCACGGCAACAACGACCGCTTCAAACAATTTTTCCATGGGATGCTTGATGCAGGCGTATATATTGCACCAAGTGCTTTTGAAAGTTGGTTTATTACTGATGCGTTGTCTTATGAAGATTTGGATTTTACCATAGCTGCCGTTGAAACAGTGGCAAAAAAATTATAAGTTTTCGTTAGCTTATTCAACCTTTAAGATCAAATAAATTTTGTTATACTCATTTTCGACGAGTTGAATATTCATTTCAAAAACTCCTTCGTATACTGTGTTTTTTTGTGTTCCACACCAATAGAATTCATTATAGCTTTCTATGGGTTTATCGTCAATGGTTCCAGTGCAACGCTCGTCAGGTAGGCCAGTGTCAAAATTAAATGCATCAAATGCGATATAATTTGTGCTTTCATTGGGGTGTAATGTGCCGATAGACTGCTCTCCAATTAAAATGGATTCAATACTAAAAGGTGTTGTATTCTTAAACTTTATTTGGAGCGGACTTTGTTCATTTTCTTCGCTACATCCAAAAATCAAGAATAAAACGCACAATGAGATTGTTTTTAAGGTATTCATAGTTCAGAACTTTAGTGCATCACCTCGCGTTCCAATGCTATAAAATGCGTTGTTTTTGTATTGTAAAGAGGGAAAATGTGTACCTCACAATTATAGATCGATTTGTTTTTTCTGTAATTCACTAAACTAGTACTGAAAGGTTTGTCCTCTTTCAATCGAAACTTTATTTCAGCAGTCTTTTTTTTAGATGTTTTTTTGCCTTGTAAAAAGCCAGGAGTTTTTTTGAGTACTTCCTTTTTGGCGTACCCCGTCATTGTGGTAAAGCCCTCGTTTACCCAGATGATGTTTTGATTTTTATCGGTAAGAATAATGGCTTCAAAATCGTTTTCATCAAAAATAGCATCAATATCATTTTTCCAGTGATAATGTTTGGCAAACGCCTTGATTTTTTTTAAATCCAAAGCTTTTTTCGACGCATTGAGGTGTTTAAAATAGCTTTCGCTAAACACATCCCAACTGATGAGTGGGAGTACTCTTGGAACATTTTCTAGGGAGTTGTCTTTAGTTGCTTTTTTAGATTTGGACTTTATCTCCGATAAATATAAATCGAGACATAATAACTTGTTGAGGTCTTGTTTCATAATTTTAGGTTAAGTGTTAAACATTTTAAATCCCAACCAAAATTTAATTTGGTTGTGAATTACCGAAATTTAAATACCTTAATTATGCGTTTTCTTGGTGTTGAAGATTAGACTTGGGATCTATTCTCAATCAAATATACAAAAAAAGCGGTTGCTCTGAGCAACCGCTTTGTGAAAATTATGAAACAGTTTAAATTAAACCTTTGCAGATTTTACTGTTTTGATGATGCGTGCAGCAATTTTGTAAGGATCTCCATTAGAAGCTGGACGTCTATCTTCTAACCATCCTTTCCATCCTTTTTCTACAGTGATGATTGGAATTCTGATGGAAGCTCCACGGTCAGAAATTCCGTAAGAGAAATCATTGATAGAAGCTGTTTCATGTAACCCCGTCAAACGTTGGTCATTAAACTCTCCATAGACAGCAATATGCTCTTTTACTACAGGTCTGAAAGATTCGCAAATTTTCTCATAAACTTCTTGAGAACCACAAGTTCTAAGAGTTGTATTAGAGAAGTTAGCATGCATTCCAGAACCATTCCAATCCATGTCTTTTCCAAGTGGTTTTGGATGGTAATCGATGTAATATCCATATTTTTCAGTCAAACGATCAAGGAGGTATCGAGCTACCCAAATTTCGTCACCTGCTTTTTGTGCACCTTTGGCAAATAATTGAAATTCCCATTGTCCAGAAGCAACTTCTTGATTGATGCCCTCGAAGTTTAGGCCTGCATCTATACATAAATTTGCATGTTCTTCAACAAGATCTCTACCATGTGTGTTTTTTCCACCTACTGAACAGTAATACATTCCCTGTGGAGCAGGATAACCACCTACTGGAAATCCAAGAGGAAGCTGTGTTTTTGTGTCCATGATGAAATATTCTTGTTCAAAACCAAACCAGAAATCATTATCTTCATCTTCAATTGTGGCACGTCCATTGGATTCGTGTGGAGTTCCGTCGGCATTAAGAACTTCAGTCATTACTAAATAACCATCGCGTCTTGCAGGGTCTGGATAAATCGCAACAGGTTTCAACAAGCAATCTGAAGAATTCCCTTCAGCTTGTCTTGTAGAAGATCCATCGAAAGACCATATTGGACAATCTTCTAGTTTTCCACTAAAATTTTCTTCAACTTTGGTTTTGCTTCTCATATTTTGAGTTGGGTAGTACCCATCTAACCAAATGTATTCTAATTTTGATTTTGACATAATACGTTTAATTTTGATTAAAAAATTCAGCAACAAATATATAAATTAGCTATTTTGGTCATGTAAAATAAGGGTGTAATTTATTAACATATATGCTTTTTTTATGTAAACCCTATTTTTTTTGGGGTATAATCAAAAAATTAATAATTTTTAGTTCTTTTATTGTTCAAATTGTTAATAAAAAATTGATAGCATTTCATTTTTTTGCCACAATACGTTTAATTTTGTACTTAATTTTAATCCTCTTATTATGTCAACCCTACGCTTTCATGCACTAAAAACATCAATGAACAGGGCGTCAGTTTCTGTTCAAGAACATCCCATACGATCTGAAGTCTATGGTTCCAATGTCTTTGGAACATCAGCGATGCGCAGTTCTTTGCCCAAGGCTACTTTTAAAAATCTATCCACTGCAATAGATAAAAACCAAACGATTAGTCGCGATATGGCCGACCAAATTGCAACTGCCATGAAAGAATGGGCTATGGCCAAAGGAGTGACACATTATACCCATTGGTTTCAACCCCTCACGGGCGCTACTGCTGAAAAGCACGATGCATTTTTTGAAACTCTTGGATCAGGTGAAGCGATAGAGCAGTTTGAAGGCAATCAATTGGTACAACAAGAACCTGATGCATCTTCTTTTCCCAATGGAGGAATTCGCAACACTTTTGAAGCCCGTGGATACACGGCTTGGGATCCTACTTCACCCGCCTTTATTTTTGGGACAACACTATGTATTCCAACGGTTTTTGTGGCCTATACTGGTGAAGCACTTGACTATAAAACACCACTTTTAAGAGCTTTGCACGCTGTGGACGATGCTGCCACTTCGGTTGCACGCTATTTTGATAAAAATGTCAAAAAAGTTTCTGCATCACTGGGATGGGAGCAAGAATATTTTTTAATTGATAAATCTTTAGCGGCATCTCGACCAGATTTAGAACTAACGGGACGCACATTGTTAGGTCATTCCTCTGCAAAAGGGCAACAACTGGACGATCACTATTTTGGTACTATTCCTAATCGTGCATTAAACTTTATGCGTGACCTAGAAAAGGAGTCCATTTTATTGGGAATTCCTGTAAAAACACGCCATAATGAAGTTGCGCCAAATCAATTTGAATTGGCACCCATTTATGAAGAAGCGAACCTAGCGGTAGACCACAATTCACTTGTGATGGACCTCATGAAAAAAGTCGCAGAAAGGCATCATTTTAAAGTGCTTTTTCATGAAAAACCTTTTGCTGGGGTCAATGGGTCTGGAAAGCACAACAACTGGAGTTTAAGTACCGATACAGGTGTTAATCTTTTGGCCCCTGGAAAAACCCCAATGAGTAATTTACAATTCCTTACCTTTTTCATCAACACCATCAAAGCTGTTTGCGAAAATGAAGAGCTGTTGCGCGCCTCGATTGCTTCGGCAAGTAACGATCATCGTTTGGGAGCTAATGAAGCGCCACCAGCAATCATGTCTGTTTTTATTGGTGCACAACTCACCAAAGTTTTGAGTGAACTTGAAGGGGTAACCAAAGGTAAATTATCTCCAAAAGAAAAAACCGACTTGAAACTCAACGTTGTAGGAAAAATCCCGGAAATTCTTCTTGATAATACCGATAGAAACCGAACTTCGCCTTTTGCTTTTACAGGAAATAAATTTGAATTTAGAGCTGTGGGTTCTACAGCAAACTGTGCAAACCCAATGACAGTACTCAACACCATAGTTGCTAAACAGCTCATTGACTTTAAGGCAGAGGCAGATATTTTAATTGATAAAAAAGGCCTCAAAAAAGATGAAGCTATTTTTAATGTATTGAGAGAATACATAAAAACATCAAAAGCGATACTTTTTGAAGGTAATGGATATGGTGAGGAATGGCAAAAAGAAGCTAAAAAACGGGGTTTGAGTAACAATAAAAATACACCAGAGGCATTAAAAGTTAAAATTGCACCTAAAACGGTTGCGCTTTACGAAAGCTTAGGAGTAATGAACAAAACTGAGATCGAAGCACGTTATGAAATAGAGGTGGAAGACTACATCAACCGAATTCAAATTGAAGGGCGTGTATTAGGAGATGTAGCACGAAATCACATTATTCCAACGGCCGTTAAATACCAAAATATTCTCATCAATAATGTACGTGGGTTGAAGGATATTTATGGTAGTGATTTTAAAAAATATGCGAGCGAACAATTGGTTTTAATCAAAGATATTTCCAATTATATTGAATCCATTAATTCTGGTGTAACTGCCATGATTAATGAACGTAAAAAAGCCAATGTCATTTCAGAGTCCATCAAAAAAGCCGAAACCTATTGCAATAAAGTGAAACCACTTTTTGATGAAATTCGTTACAATTGTGATAAGTTAGAATTACTTATCGACGACGAACTTTGGCCACTGCCAAAATATAGAGAATTACTCTTTACTAGATAGTGATTGAAAATTTTTAAACGTTTTTTATTCCAAAACATCAAATACTGTATTACATTTGTAGTTCACAATAATTTATGGGAAACGAAGTAAGTCAACGGTATGCACAACGTGGTGTTTCAGCATCAAAAACAGATGTGCACAATGCCATAAAAAACATCGATAAAGGATTATTTCCAAAAGCATTTTGTAAAATTGTTCCAGATCACTTGACCCATGACGAGGATTACTGCTTGGTCATGCACGCCGATGGTGCAGGAACCAAAAGTTCTCTTGCCTATGCGTATTGGAAAGAAACTGGAGATATTTCCGTTTGGAAAGGTATAGCACAAGATGCACTCATCATGAATATTGATGATTTGTTGTGTGTTGGTGCCACAGACGATATTATGTTGTCTTCAACCATAGGGCGCAACAAAAATTTGATTCCCGGTGAAGTAATTTCAGCAATTATTAATGGTACTGAAGAATTGATTGCCGATTTAAAAAAGCATGGTGTCACCATACATTCAACTGGAGGAGAGACCGCAGATGTAGGTGATTTGGTGCGTACTATTATTGTAGACTCAACAGTCACAGCCCGAATGAAACGTAGTGCCGTTATTGATAATGCTAATATTCGCCCCGGCGATATTATTGTTGGCTTGTCTTCATTTGGAAAAGCTACATATGAAGCGCAGTACAATGGCGGTATGGGCAGCAATGGACTCACTTCTGCTCGACATGATGTTTTTCATAAAGATGTAGCCAAAAAATATCCAGAAACTTTTGATGCTGCCGTCCCCGAAGAATTGGTCTATTCAGGTCAAGTTCAACTCACAGACGCGGTAGAAAATGCGCCAATTGACGCAGGAAAATTAGTGCTTTCACCCACACGTACCTATGCACCCATCATAAAAGCAATTTTAGATTCTTGCCCTAAAGCACTCATACACGGAATGGTGCATTGTAGTGGCGGTGCACAAACAAAAATCCTTCATTTTGTTGATGAGCATCACATTATAAAAGATAACATGTTTCCAATTCCGCCTTTGTTTAAATTGATTCAAGAACAATCCAAAACAGATTGGAAAGAAATGTATCAAGTCTTCAATTGTGGTCATCGTATGGAATTGTATGTACAGCCAGAAATTGCAGAACGCATTATAGAAATCGCCTCAACATTTAATGTAGATGCCCAAATCATTGGTCGTGTTGAAGCTTCACCAACCAAGAAATTGACCATCAAAAGTGACTATGGTACGTTTGAGTATTAGATTTTAAGGCCAATCTCATCTTAAAGTACTATTTTTGCTCTCAATATTTATAATCCATGTTAGAAAGAATTCAAATCATAAAACAACGCTTTGATGAAGTAAGTGACCTTATCATTCAACCCGATATAATCTCTGATCAAAAGCGTTATGTTCAAATCAACAAGGAATATAAAGATTTAAAGAAAATTTTGGATCGAGGCGAAATTTATAAAGAACTAGTCTCCAACATCGATGAAGCGCAAGACATTATAGCAGACGGGAGTGATGACGAAATGGTGGAAATGGCCAAAATGCAACTTGATGAAGCCAAAGCAAAGTTACCTGAAATAGAGGAAGAAATAAAATTCCTACTCATCCCTAAAGATCCTGAGGATGCCAAAAATGTAGTTGTTGAAGTTCGTGCAGGAACAGGAGGTGATGAAGCCAGTATTTTTGCAGGCGATCTTCATCGGATGTATACAAAATATTGTGAATCTAAGGGCTGGAAGGTTGATGTTGTTGATTTTAATGAAGGAACTTCTGGTGGATACAAAGAAATTATCTTTGAAGTCTCTGGTGCTGATGTTTATGGTACCATGAAATTTGAAGCTGGAGTACACCGTGTTCAGCGAGTACCTCAAACAGAAACTCAAGGCCGTGTACACACCAGTGCCGCGTCAGTGATTGTTCTTCCAGAAGCCGAAGAATTTGATGTTGAACTCGACATGACCGAGGTTCGAATAGAACGTACAACCTCTACAGGACCAGGAGGTCAGTCGGTCAATACGACCTATTCTGCGATTAAACTTCATCACGAACCCACAGGTATGATTGTCAGTTGTCAAGATCAAAAATCATCGCACAAAAATTTAGAAAAAGCACTAAAAGTACTTCGTTCTCGACTGTATGAAATGGAATTGGCCAAAAAACAAGCTGCAGATTCCGAAAAGCGAAAAAGTATGGTTTCTTCTGGTGATCGAAGTGCCAAAATTAGAACGTATAATTATCCTCAAGGTCGTGTTACGGACCACAGAATTGGATTGACTTTGTACGATTTATCTAACATCATCAATGGTGATGTTCAAAAAATTATAGACGAGTTGATGCTCGCAGAAAACACAGAAAAACTGAAGGCAGATTCAGATCAAATTTAACATTAATGAACACAGAAAAACTCATATCAGAAATAAAAAGAAAGCAGTCTTTTTTGTGTATTGGGTTAGATGTTGATTTGTTCAAAATTCCGGCGCATCTTTTGAAATTACCTTCGCCAATCTTTGAATTCAATAAAGCAATTATTGATGCGACGCACCATTTGTGTGTGGCCTACAAACCCAACATTGCTTTTTATGAAGCTTATGGTCAAGAAGGTTGGGAGGCCCTAAAGCAAACCATAAATTATTTGAACGAAAATTACCCTGAAATTTTTACAATTGCCGATGCAAAACGTGGCGATATTGGCAATACAAGCCGCATGTATGCCAAAGCTTTTTTTGAAGATTTAGGATTTGATAGCATCACTACAGCACCCTATATGGGCAAGGATTCCATTGAGCCGTTTTTGGAATTTGAAGATAAACATACCATTTTGTTGGCATTAACTTCCAATTCTGGGGCTTTTGATTTTCAAACGCTTGAGTACAAAGAAAAACCGCTATATCAATCGGTTTTGCAAACTTCAAAATCATGGAAAAATTCCAAAAATTTGATGTATGTTGTTGGTGCCACAAAAGCAGAATATTTTAAATCCATCAGAACCATTGTACCCAATAGTTTTTTGTTGGTGCCAGGTGTAGGTGCTCAGGGCGGAAGTTTAGAAGAAGTTTGTGCCTATGGATTAAATTCTGATGTCGGACTTTTGGTTAACTCATCAAGAGGTATTATTTATGCATCTAACGGATTAGATTTTGCAGCACAAGCTGCACAAAAAGCTAAAGATTTGCAACAGCAAATGAAGGCCATTTTATCTAAAAATTAAGCACCAATTTAATTTAGCACGATATTTGTTACAGTATTTAACAAATTTAAAATGATGAATTTTAAACCAATCAAAACAGCACTAGTTTTGGGTGTTTTCTGTCTTACAAACCTTGCTTTTGCTCAAGTTAAAATTTCTGAGCTTTTACAAAATTCGGATTATCATACACCAACGTCTAAGCAAAAATTATTCATGATTGAATTTTGGGCCACTTGGTGCGGTCCATGCATTACGGTTTCAGATTATTTGGATGTTCTTCAGGAGCAATACAAAGACGATTTATTTATACTATCCCTTTCAGAGGAAACTTCGGCAACGGTACAAAAATTTTTGGCCAAGCGTCCAACACGTTTTGCTAATGCGATTGACTATGATGGGGAAACATTCAAAAAATATGGGGTTACCGATTTGCCTTTTGCAGTGCTTCTTGATGCATCAGCTCAAATTATTTGGCAAGGTAATCCAGCAAATTTAAGTGCCTATAATTTAGAGCGGTTTATAAAAAAATCATCCAGCCCTTTCGACCCCCGTACATTTATAGATTTAACCCCTTATGAATTGGAAAGCAACACACCAAAAACCTTAGATGGAAGTTATAAACTTTCTGAATCCGAGTCAGATTTCAGCCCTGGGATTACCATTTTTCGCACCCCAAATTTTATAAAAATAGAAGGGAGTCTAAAATATATATTGAGTTATATGCTGAAGGCCTCACCAACACAAATAGACCTTAACACTGATGATAATAAAATGTATATTTTGGAACTTCAGTACAAAAAAGAGTTTATGCCAATCGCCAAAAAAATTGTAAAGGTTTTGGGTTTAAAGCTTAAAACGTCTATGAAAAAAGTAAATACTCTTGTGCTTAATTGTGCCAATTGTAGAGATAAATTTTGGCCACAAAATCAAATCGATTGGGGTAGCGATAGCCCTCAGTTTCTAGTTGACGATATTCAATTTTCTGCAGACAACAGTTCTCTTGATGACTTTAAATATAAGCTATCTTCACTCATAAATACTCCAGTGATTATTGAAATGGATATTGAAAATGAGCACCAACAATTTGATTGGCAACTTCACTATAAGTTTTATGATTTGATGGTGGACGACCTTCTTTACAATTATGGAATTGCCGTCCAAAAAGGCATTAGAGAAGTCCCTTTTTATTCTTTGCAAAAGAAATAAAAAAGAGCGTCATTTAGACGCTCTTTTAAGGTGTTTTGAGGCGTTTTTGTTTTAATTTGTTTATAACTCTAAATTCTGTTCTTCTGTTGCGTTGGTGTTCTGTTTCTGAACACTGTACACCATTAGAACAACGGTTTACCAATCGTGTTTCACCAAATCCTCTTGCCGATAATCTACTTCTTGAAATTCCTTTAGAAACTAAGTAGTTTACTACAGCATTGGCACGTTGTTGCGACAAAGACATGTTGTATGCATCGTTTCCTCTAGAATCGGTGTGCGACATGATTTCAATATTCACATTTTTAGAATTTAGAATAGGCATCAAGGTATTGTCGATAATTCCTTTGGATTCTGACGTCAAACGTGCACTTGCAAGTTCATAAAAAATAGGCAATACATTAGGATCCAATAGTTTACAGTCAATTTCTTCCCATGTTGTGATGCCTCCTTTGGACTTTAATATTGTTCGTGTAATGGTTTCAGTTTTAGCTGGAACAGTCTGGCTTACTGTTCTAGCTGGCTGATCCACCACTTGTCTTTTTATTGTTTTATAAACCGCTGGTATGACCTCCTCATTTACTCGGGCAGGCGTTTTAATCACTTGCTTTTTGTAGGTTTTTGTTTTTGCAGATGCCGCAGAACCTCTACTCGTAGAAGCTTCTCTTGTAATAGTTGTAACCGTTACGTCGCGAAATTGTGCTGGACGCTCTACATAACAAGCAGCGACACAATCCTCTTTGTTTAATGATTGACAATCCTCAAGTTGTTTGTATTCCCAACCTGATGTTTTTGGGTAAACTTCAAAAGATTGTGTTGTAGTACCAAAAGTGGCTGGGATAACTGTTAATTCTTCTGCGCCTCCACCAGTAGTGTAAGATACATCTACAGTTTAATAAACAGCAGGAACAAAAGAATAACGCTTAGAGGCCTCTTTCACAAGCACGCGTTCTTCAACTGTTTTGTACGTAGCAGGTACTACCGACAAGGTTTGGTAAGCAGGTTGTACTTGAACGGTTTCGGTAACTGTGTCAAACACATCTTTTGTAATACACTTTACGTAACATTTTCCAGGATCTGGATTTGTAGGTAAATTCTGTGCAGTTAAGACGGTTGTGCTCAATAACAATAAGCAAGAGCTTAATAATAATTTTTTCATCATGATAAAATTTTTGTAGGTTGTTAATTAAATTTAATTATTGGGGAAAACAACTTCCCCTATGTATTAAGACACAACAATTGTAAAAAAGTCACATTTTTTTTGAACTTTTTTTTAAAAATTTTATTTGAGTAAAAAAATCGAATAGAATAAGCTGATTTTCAGTATGTTAAGTAAATAGTAAAATTTATTTTTTTTACTTACAAGCTTAGCATCCACTGTTTTTGAAGTTTTTTGAACTTTTTCAACTCTTTTTTTAATAAGAACATGAAGTCTCGACCGTTGCTACTGCATTGCTCTAAGCGTCTGCAGTTTTGACTCAATCTATAGGTAAGCCATTTGAGTGTATGGGCATGATGGTATTTTTTGTCTGATTCCGTGGTTTGTTCTGCCTTTAAAATTTCTGTAGATAAAGACATTGAATGTTGAATGATGTCACCAGAGAAATAAATATCAGTATTTTCTTGTCCAGATTCTGATAGGGGCGCAAGATCGGCATGTAGATAATCTGAAATCTTTTTGGAAAGACTCCCAATTTCTAGTGCTTTGTTGTAAATCGCCGAATTAAAATTTAAATACATTTCGATGTTTTGCTGTTTAGAGAAAACTAATCACTGTAAAATTAGTAGATATTAAATGTACTCTTATTTAAATATTAATGTTTTAAATATTTTTATATTTAAATTTTTATTATTTTTATTAAAATTTATTTAAAAATGAAACTCGATTCGATTCATTCTAAAATTTTAAATTTATTACAGAAAAACGCACGCATTTCGAATACTGAAATTGCCAGACAGGTTGGTATATCCTCTCCAGCGGTAGCTGAGCGCATCAAAAAGATGGAAGATTTAGGTGTCATATCCGATTATCTTACCAAAGTTGATCATAATGCGTTGGGTTACGGACTTCGAGCGCTCATCACTGTACGTGCTTTTATGGGGCGTTTAAAACCCTTTTTGCATCAAATTAAATCGTATGAAGAAGTGGTGAATTGCTACAGAATTACGGGCAACGAAAATATTGTAATGGAAGTGGTTTTTGAGAATCAAAGGCATTTAGAAAAATTTATTGATGAGTTGATTTCTTATGGTGAAACAAAAACCCAGATTATTCTTTCTGATGTGGTGGCACACAATCCAATTAATAAAATGTAGTGTTATGTCAAATTCATTAAAATCTTTTTTTCTTTTCTTTCTTGTTGCTGTTTTGGGTATGTCTTGTGCAAACAAAAAAGTAAAAGTTCAGTACGACTCTGTATTTCAAAAAAGAATGAATACATTGTTTAAAGACGCTTCTAAATCGCCGCTAAAGCCCAAGGATTTAAAAGTGTTTTCTTCACTTTCATTTTTCCCAATTGATTCAAGTTTTGTGGTCAAAGCCAAATTGACGCCTACTCCAAATTCGGCATATTTTGATATGAAAACCAATACAGAACGCGTTTCTAAGGAACGTATTTTTGGTGTATTGTCTTTTCGTCTATTGGATAAAAATATAGCGTTGAATGTTTATCAATCCATCGATTCTGCCGATGTCAAATCCAATTACCTTTTTCTTCCATTTTTGGACAATACAAATGGTTTATCGACCTACGGAGGAGGGCGCTATATGGATTTAATTGTTCCTAAATCTGATAGTATTTGGTTAGATTTCAATACGGCCTACAACCCTTATTGCGCCTACAACGAACGCTATTCTTGTCCAATTGTGCCACGTGAAAACTATATTCCTTTGGCTGTACAAGCTGGTGTGAAACGCTTTAAGTGATTTAAAAATTTTTCGACAAAAACAACCCTAAAAGTACAGCTGCAACCCCCAAAATTAATGACCCAAAAGAGTAGACAAAAAACAGGGTATAATCTCCAGCTTTTAAAAACGTTTGATTTTCTAAGGCAAATGCTGAAAATGTGGTAAATCCACCACAAAACCCTGTGACCAAAAGCAGTGTTTGTGGCTCAGATAGACCTCCATTTTTTAGGCCATATCCAACAAGAACACCGATAAGTAAACTACCAACGACATTGACCGTCATAGTTCCCGTAGGGAATGTCCCAAGTGGCCCTTGAAATAGCTTCCCAACCAAGTAGCGCAATACGCTACCAACACCACCCCCCAAGAATACTAGTAAAGCATATTTCATAATGTGTTTTAAAAATTAATTAGCAATAGGAATAAAAAGTTCTGTAATCCAATCCGCTGGATTTGTGTGTTCTTGAGGATTGGTCAAATATAACTCAAATGGTTTCAATTTTGAAGGATTTAAGTTCATTTTATTCATATTTTGATAGCTTTTTGTCCACGCTTCTTGAAGGTTTTTATAATCCCCTTTTAGTGTTGTTTTAAGCACTTTTGTTCGCGGCATATACCCACACAACACGCCACTTGCATCTTTTATTCTATGGTATTGACTAACAGGGATTCCGCAACTGAGAATCATCGATCCATCTTCAGGATTTCGATATTGATAAATACTCATTGGCGCACCATAGCTTTCAATGGCATTTGCACCCATATAGTTGTACAAGGTGGCGTAGTTTTTTTCCATGGTCACGCTGATATTCTCTGGAGTTGTACTCGAGGTAATGTACAAATAAAATCCACCCCCATATTCTGTAATACCCTTGTTTTCAATTCTGTAGATGGCCATTTGCTCTTGTACATGTGCCTCTAGATTTGCCAGTCCTTTTTCATAATCTGGAGCCACCATTTTCTCCATTCCACCTCTAATGAGTGCAAAAAACTTAAGCATAAAAGGAACATCATCACTTTTCATACCCCAAGTAACTTCTGTCACATTTGGTTCTTTATATTCAAAATTCCAATAGACTTTTGATGCTGGAAACTGTTCAAACTTTAGCTCTTGAAGTAAAGAATCGTTGGGCGACGCGGCAAGGGTTTTCATTGTGCCTTTTCCGTCCTTTCCACTCCATGAATAAGTACCACCAACCCCTTTGGTGAGCTCTGGATATTCGAAAGTTAGTGAAGGGTCTTTTTCTTTCCATGGTGACCACGATTCCCAATTGCGATAATCATGTACAGTATTATAAATGACATCCACTGGTGCTGAAATTGTTCGTGTACGAAAAAAATCATAAGTGTTGGGTTGAACGGCAACATAGGTGCTGCCCGCCAACAATAAAAATAAAAGTAGGAATAAAATAAATTTGAGTGCTTTCATAAGATTTGAAGATTGTTGTTTTTACTAATTTATAAATTTCTTTGAAATCCGTGCATCAAAATATATTTTTTATTGTTTTTAGAAAAAACTATATTCGTGGACTTTGAATCGTTAAATTCAATGCTTTTAAACCTTATATTATGAACGCTAACTACAAATTCTTACTTACAGCTTTTGCGTGTTTACAATTATTTTTTTCATGCAAAACAGACACAACCTCATCTGACTCAGATGATTTATACATCAATGTCGATACAGAAAACTTTCCGTACATGGTGGAGCAATTTGCCGATCTTAAAATTTTACGTTATCAACTACCCGGGTGGGAAAATCTATCCTTGGATGAACAAAAATTGGTGTATTATTTAACCCAAGCGGGGCTTTCTGGACGAGATATTATGTGGGATCAAAATTACCGACACAACTTGACCATCCGTGAAGCTTTACAAACTATTTACACAACTTATGATGGCGATAAATCTACTGAAGATTGGAATGCTTTTGAAATTTATTTAAAACGTGTTTGGTTCAGCAATGGGATTCATCACCACTACAGCAATGCGAAAATAAAACCTGAATTTTCGGCAGAATATTTAAAAACATTACTTGATGCCAGTAACGCCACCCTTGAAGGAGAAGCCTTTGATGTGCTGTTCAATGACAAGGATGCAAAAAAAGTTAATCAAGCCAAAGATGTAGATAATGTTTTAGCGTCTGCTGTTAATTTTTATGGCCCTAATGTAACGAACAAAGACGTAGAAACATTTTATGCAGCCAAAACTTCGCCAAATCCAGATAAACCGCTATCATTTGGTTTAAATTCTCAACTTGTCAAAGAAAACGGAGTACTCAAAGAACGTGTGTACAAATCAGGAGGACTTTATGGAACAGCTATTGACGAAATTGTCAAATGGTTAAAACTCGCCAAAGGCGTAGCCGAAAACAAAGCACAAGGTGATGCTCTCGGCCTACTGATCGACTATTACAACTCTGGAGATTTACAAACTTGGGACGATTACAATGTGGCTTGGACAGCGGCAACAGAAGGTAATATCGACTATATCAATAGTTTTATAGAAGTCTACAACGACCCCTTGGGCTATAGAGGTTCTTACGAAACCATCGTTCAAATAAAAGATTTCGATATGTCTGCAAAAATGGCTGTACTTTCAGAAAACGCACAGTGGTTTGAAGACAATTCTCCCCTAATGCCAGAGCACAAAAAGAAAAATGTTGTTGGTGTAAGTTACAAAACCGTAAATGTTGCTGGTGAGGCAGGTGATGCTTCTCCATCTACACCAATCGGTGTAAATTTACCCAATGCAAACTGGATTCGTGCTGAAGTTGGTAGTAAGTCTGTTTCATTAGGAAACATCATCAATGCGTATAACAACTCTGGAAGTTCTGGACGATTGAAAGAATTTGTTCATGATGAAGAAGAATATGAACTTGAAAAAAAGTATGGGCAATTAGCCGATAAACTTCATACCGCACTTCACGAAGTTGTTGGTCATGCTTCAGGGCAATTGAATCCCGGAGTAGGCGAAACAAAGGAAACCCTAAAAAACTATGCCTCTACATTGGAAGAAGGGCGCGCCGACTTGGTTGGACTCTACTATCTTTACGATTCAAAACTTCAAGAACTTGGTTTGGTAGAGGATTGGAAAGCTGTGGGTACGGCTGCTTTTGACGGTTATATTAGAAATGGACTCATGACACAGCTTATTCGATTGGACCTTGGGGACGATGTCGAAGAAGCACACATGCGCAACCGACAATGGGTGAGTGCTTGGGTTTTTGAAAAAGGCCAAAAAGATAATGTTATTGAAAAAGTAAATAGAGATGGTAAAACGTATTTCAATATTAATGATTACGATAAACTTCACGAGCTCTTTGGACAATTATTAAGAGAAACACAGCGCATAAAATCCGAAGGTGATTTTGAAGCTGTCCAAGCATTGGTAGAGGGCTACGGTGTAAAAGTTGATCAAGCCATACACGCAGAGGTATTGGAACGTAACAAACAGTTTAAATCTGCGCCTTACGGCGGTTTTGTCAATCCTGTGTTGGAGCCCGTAACCGATGAAAATGGTGAAATAACAGCGATTAATGTAAACTATGCAAAAGATTTTGCCAGTCAAATGCTCTACTACGCAAAACAGTACAACTTTTTACCTAATGTAAATTAAAGTATAAGTTTAAAATTTAAAACGTAAGGCCACTAATTGAATTCAATAAGTGGCTTTTTTAGTACCCCAAAAGAAATTTAATCGCGGCAATACCCAAAATAAAACCAATAAAAATAAGAAGTATCCAAATACTGCCTTTGTAGTATTTTTTATTGAGGGCTGCATCTGTTCTGTATGCCCTAAAAATGATGACCGCAAAAACGATGGCAAAAAGAATTCCGAAAATTAGTTGTCCTCGACTGAACATATTTCTGTATTTTTAGATTTGAATTCTTTTTCAAAATTACAAAAAAATAAAGATAGATGAAAAACAAAATAAAAGCGGTACAACGTTTTCATGAGGCCTTTAAAATTGGCTATAGAACTTCCCCCAAAGCCAATTTGGGTGCTGCAAAAAACCAACTCCGATTTGACTTGATGAAAGAAGAAAACGAAGAATATTTTGAAGCGGCACAAAACAATGATTTAGTTGAGGTGGCTGATGCTTTGGGCGATATGTTATACATTCTATGTGGTACCATCATCGAGCATGGGATGCAACACAAAATTGAAGCCGTTTTTGATGAAATCCAACGCAGTAATATGAGTAAACTTGGTCCAGATGGGCAACCCATTTACAGAGCAGACGGTAAGGTGTTGAAAGGGCCAAATTATTTCAAGCCCAATATTGACGCTATCCTAAATCAATAACATTAAACCTTGTAGCGCCACCCAAAAGGATCTGGTGCATTATTGGTTTGAATGGAGGTAATTCGGTCTTTTAGACGTGTAGCATATGAAGTTTCAAGCTTTGGAAGGTCATAATCTTGATCTCTAAAGCCAAACGAGGAAATAGGAGATATGACTGCTGCAGTACCAGCACCAAACATTTCTTTTAAAGTTCCATTTTTGGAAGCATCGATGACTTCTGAAACGGTAAATTTGCGGACTTCGACAGGAATTCCCTCGGCTTTTGCAATTTCAATAATACTTTTGCGCGTGACACCATCCAAAATTCGGTCGCTTGTTGGCCCTGTAATAAGGGTGTCATTGATACGAATAAAAATATTCATCGCACCAGCTTCTTCAATATATTCATGCGTATTGTCGTCGGTCCAAATGACTTGATTGTAACCTTTTTCAATAGCTAATTGTGTAGGATAAAATTGCCCAGCATAGTTTCCACCAGCTTTGGCAAATCCAACACCACCATTGGCTGATCTCGAATATTGTTCTTCAATAAGCACACTAACTTTTCCAGAAAAATATGGACCTGATGGTGCAGTTGCAATCAGAAAACGATAGCCGTCGGCGGGTGAGGCATGAAAACCTTCACCAGTTGCAAAAATAATAGGACGAATGTATAATGAGCTTCCTGCTGTTGTCGGAATCCAGTCGTTATCAACCTTGAGAAGGGCTTTTAACCCTTCAAAAAACACCTCTTCAGGCAACTCAGGTATGGCCAATCGCTTGGCCGATTTATTTAATCGTTTAAAATTTTCATCTGGACGAAACAACCATGTTGTGGCGTCCTTGTCTTTGTAGGCCTTCATACCCTCAAAAATGGATTGACCATAATGGAAAATTTTTGCGGATGGCATGAGCGAGATTTCTTGGAAAGGAATAATTTCAGGTTGACCCCAAGCACCATTTTTAAAGTCGCAAACAAGCATATGGTCTGAAAATACACTGCCAAATCCTAAATTATTAAAATCAACAGTACTGAGTTTTGATTGCGCAATCGTTGTGGTCTTTATTGGGTTCATTCTTTTGTATTTCTATTCAAATTTATCACAAAATTACTAAAATAACGGCTATTGTTACATACATTATTAAAAGTTATTATCTTTAGGTTTTTATTGAACTTATTTCAACATGAGAAACCATCTTTTACTCCTATTAGCATTTCTTTTCTTTATCAATTGTAAAGAAAAACAACAGCGTCGTGTGCCGGTGCAAGTCCAATCCAAAACCTATAATTTGTATGGTACAGCATTTCAAACTGATTCAATAACAACGCTTAGTGAACTATCAAAACGCATCCAGAGTAAAGGCGATACACTGCAATTGACGCTTAGCGGAACGATTAAAGAAGTGTGCACGAAAAAAGGGTGTTGGATGACCTTGACGATGCCCGATGAAAGTGATTTGATGGTACGTTTTAAAGATTATGGTTTTTTTGTTCCATTGGATGCTCAGGGCGAGGTTCTCATCAATGGAAAAGCATTTATTTCTGAAACTTCAGTTGAAGATTTACGTCATTATGCCGAAGATGCAGGGGCATCCAAAGAAGAAATTGCCGCTATTACAACCCCTAAAGTTTCATATAATTTTGAAGCTGATGGTGTTTTGATTCTACAATAATCGTCAAGTGAAACGTTCCATCATCACTACGGCAGACGGTTCAAAGACCATTCAAATCGAAGATTGGGGCGAGCAATACCATTCCATACATGGCGCATTGCAAGAAGCAAAACACGTTTATATTGACATGGGGTTGCACGAGTTTATCAATCGTCACCCACAACAAAAACAACTCTCTATCTTAGAAATTGGTTTCGGTACTGGGCTAAACGCCTTGCTCACTGCAACGGATAACTTGACCTCAAAAACCATGATAACATACCATGGCATCGAGGCCTATCCTGTTTCTGATGAAGAATTAAAAGCACTTGATTACGATACATTAGTTTCATCAAGCAGTCAGATTTTTGATCAACTTCATAACACATCATGGGGTGTTGAGCATAAAATTTCAACTAATTTCACTCTTGTAAAGCGACAAGAGTTTTTTTCTGATTTAGAAGATGTTAATGCTTTTGATATTGTCTATTTTGATGCTTTTGGCCCTCGCGTACAACCCGAACTTTGGACTACTCCTATTTTCAAATGTATGTACAGAGCCATGCGCCCTCAGGGGATTTTAGTCACTTATTCGGCCAAAGGTAGTGTCCGTCGTGCGTTGCAACAAGTAGGATTTTCAGTCGAACGTTTACCAGGACCTCCAGGTAAAAGAGAGATGTTACGCGCAACAATAATTAGCTAAATTCCGTTAACTTTTAGCAGTTTTTCACATCTAATAAGCATAAATAATTGTTAAACCTCTTTTTTTAACACATCAGAGCGATTGGATTCGATAATTTTGGCCAATGGCGACAACAGTTCTCATTACGGGCGCAACAGGTTTAGTGGGTAAAGCACTCACTCAACTCCTTTTGAGTAAAGGATACGCCATTCATGTTTTGACGACTCAAAAGACGTTGGTGCATTCAAACAAAAACCTTCAATACTTTCATTGGAATCCTCAAAAAAATGAAATGGATACTTCTTGTTTTGAAGGAGTCGAAGTGGTAATTAACCTTGCCGGATCATCGATTGCACAACGTTGGACCAAATCCGCTAAAGCGTCTATACGCAACAGCCGAATACAATCGTTACAGGTTTTATCAAAAGCCATTAAAGAAGGTAATTTTCCTGTAAAACAATTGATTTCTGCTAGTGCTGTTGGTATATATTCGGATTCAAAAACAAACTACTATGAGGAAGAACATGTATCTACAGACGACTCTTCATTTTTAAGCACTGTTGTTAGCGCATGGGAGTCTGCAACAACTCAGTTTCAGGAAATGGGCATCAAAACAACACTACTGAGAATAGGAATCGTATTGGATGCCAACGGTGGTGCGTTGCCAAAAATTAAAGCCCCTATTGAAAAGTATTGTGGTGCGGTTTTGGGCTCTGGAGAACAATGGCAATCTTGGATTCACATCGATGATTTAGTGGCCATATTTGCGCATGCTTTGGAGTTTAAATTAGAAGGAGTATTCAACGCTGTAGCCCCAAACCCAGTGCAACAGACCGAATTGACTAAAACCATTGCTCAGGTGCTCAAAAGACCAATATTTCTTCCTAACGTTCCAGAATTTGCACTCAAACTTCTGTTAGGTGAAATGAGTGCTGTAGTCCTTGAAAGTCAGCGTGTTTGCTCCAAAAAAATCCAAAATACAGGGTTTAAATTCAATTATCACGAATTGTCTGCAGCACTCAAAAACCTTTTGAATTAGAGTTATCCTACAGTCTCTAACAAATTTTTTAATTTTTTTTCGTGACATTATGACATTTTATGTAGAATGGCAGTACTTTTGCCATCTATAAAAAAATATTTAATCTCTTTAAAGATGACCAAAAAGGCAACAAAGCAAAAGGCGAATAAAGAAGAAGAACAAAAAGCACCAGAAGTTAAACTTTCTGTTGAAGACCAGCTTAAGGAAGAATTAGCTCAAGAGAAAGACAAATTTTTACGGTTGTTTGCAGAATTTGAGAACTACAAGCGCCGTACTTCAAAAGAACGTGTCGAGTTATTTTCTACAGCAAGTCAAGACGTCATTCAGGCGCTTTTGCCTGTTTTGGACGATTTTGACCGTGCCATATTAGAAATTTCAAAACACGAAGAATCAGAACTCTCCAAAGGCGTGGAATTGATTCAAAATAAACTCAATAGCACCTTACAGCAAAAAGGGCTTAGCGTGATAGAAGTGCAGAAAGGAGATGAGTTTAATGCCGATCATCATGAAGCAGTAACCCAAATTCCTGCACCAAGTGAAGATTTAAAAGGAAAAGTAATTGATGTGATAGAACAGGGCTACAAACTTGGAGAAAAGGTGATTCGTTTTCCAAAAGTAGTCATCGGACAATAATAAAAAAACCATTTATATATGGCAAAGCAGGATTATTATGAAGTATTGGGGGTGAGCAAAAATGCCTCCGCAGCAGAAATAAAGAAAGCCTACAGAAAAATGGCGATCAAATACCATCCGGACAAAAATCCAGATGATAAATCGGCTGAAGAAAAATTTAAAATTGCAGCAGAGGCCTACGAAGTTTTAAGTAATCCTGACAAAAAGGCGCGTTACGATCAATTTGGCCATCAGGCCTTTGAAGGTGCTGGTGGATTTGGTGGTGGTTCCATGAATATGGACGATATTTTTAGTCAATTTGGTGATATTTTTGGCAGTGCTTTTGGCGGTGGAGGATTTGGAGGATTTGGCGGTCAACGCCAAAGAACTGCTCGAGGAAGCAATCTAAGAATTCGTGTTAAACTTACACTTGAAGAAATTGCCAATGGTGTAGAGAAAAAAGTAAAAGTAAAGCGAAAAAAACAGGCCAAAGGGGTTACGTATAAAACTTGTAGCACATGTAATGGTACAGGGCAAGTCACCCGCATTACAAATACCATTTTGGGACGCATGCAAACAGCTTCACCATGTACTGCTTGTGGTGGATCTGGGCAGATGATTGATCACCGCCCGGCCAATGCCGATGCCAATGGATTTGTGGTGGAAGAAGAAACTGTTTCTATCAAAATTCCTGCAGGGGTACAAGATGGGATGCAACTTAAAGTTTCGGGCAAAGGAAATGCGGCTCCTGGCAATGGGATTTCAGGAGATTTATTGGTGGCTATCTCAGAGGAGGCGCACCCAAAATTACAACGTGAAGGCGATAATTTACATTATGATTTGTATGTAAGTCTTCCAGATGCTGTTTTAGGTTCTTCCGTCGAAATTGATACCGTAACAGGAAAAGTACGCCTCAAAATTGAAGCTGGTGTACAATCGGGCAAAATACTGCGCTTGCGCGGAAAAGGGATTCCAAACATCAATGGATACAGTAAAGGCGATTTGTTGGTGCATATCAATGTATGGACCCCCAAAACTTTGGATAAAGAGCAAAAGGCATTTTTTGAAAAAATGCGTACCAATGAGCACTTTGAACCCAAACCAGAGCAATCCGATAAATCCTTTTTTGAAAAGGTTAAGGATATGTTTTCTTAGCAGAGATTTATTTTCTTGAGTCGAGGGTGCAATCTTTGACAAATTTTTTTAGATTTACAGTGTAACGAAAAGCGCTGCAGCACAACTTATAGTAAATCTAAAATATATATGAGTACACTCTTAGAAGCAAATAATATTTCTAAAAATTTTGGTGAATTCCAAGCACTTTCTGAAGTTTCCATTCAAGTACCAAAAGGTAGTATTTTTGGACTTTTAGGGCCAAATGGCGCTGGAAAGACAACCCTAATACGCATCATCAATCAAATCACAATGCCTGATGCAGGTCAGGTAATTTTGGATGGTGAATCCTTAAATCCGAAGCATATTCAAAACATTGGGTATTTGCCGGAAGAACGCGGACTCTACAAGTCCATGAAAGTAGGCGAGCAGGCCTTGTATTTGGCTCAGCTCAAAGGGCTTTCCTACAAAGAGGCCAAAAAACGACTAAATCATTGGTTTGAGAAATTTGAAATTGGACATTGGTGGGACAAAAAAATTCAAGAATTGTCCAAAGGAATGGCACAAAAAATACAATTTATTGTAACGGTTTTACACCAACCCAAATTACTCATTTTTGATGAGCCCTTTTCGGGCTTTGATCCCATCAATGCAAACCTAATCAAAGATGAAATTTTGCAACTCAGAAATGAAGGTGCTACAGTGATTTTTTCAACACACCGTATGGAATCTGTAGAAGAACTATGTGACCATATTGCCCTCATTCATCAATCCAAAAAAATCTTAGAAGGCAACCTAAATGATATAAAAAGAACACACAAAACAAATACATTCGAAGTTGGTTTACATGCTCAAGACTTGGTTCAATTAGAAAAAGAAATTGGCAGTCATTTTAAATATTCAAAAGCAGATTTCAAATCTTTGGAAGATGATTTGAAATTAAACATTGAGTTGGGCTCAACTGATAGTCCTAGTGATTTGTTGGCCTTTTTAAACAAAAGCGCACAAATCAATCATTTTGTGGAGGTCATTCCAAATGCGAATGACATTTTTATTCAAACCGTCAAAAGCAACTAATTATGAATCACTTATCATTAATTATAAAACGAGAATTTTTATCTAAAGTAAAAAACAAATCGTTCATTATCATGACGTTTTTGAGTCCACTGATTATGGTTGCTGTTATTTCGTTAATTGCTTATTTGACGAGCATCAATAACGAAAAAGTACGCACAATTTCAGTACTAGATTCTTCTGAATTTTTGCAAGAAGTGCTTGTCTCATCGGAGTATACCATCTATGAAAAATTAGATGATATGAGTTTGAACGATGCTAAACAACTTTCCAATACTAATGGCTCTGACGGACTTTTGCATGTTCCAAATGTACCATTGGATGAGGTAGCAGAGCAAATTAAATTTTACTCTAAAGAATCCCCTTCATTAGGATTTATTTCAAACCTTGAATCCAAAATTGAAAAGCGACTTGGGGAGTTGAAATTAGTAAAATCTGGCGTTGATCTTTCAAAAATTAAAGCTGCAAAAACCTATGTTGATATCAATCAAGAAAGTTATGAGGGCGTAAAAACCTCAAAAGTGGGTAGTGTCATAAAACTACTCTTTGGTGGAGTAGCAGGATATTTACTTTTTATTTTCATCATTGTATACGGGAATTCAATTATGCGTAGTGTGATTGAAGAAAAAACAAGCCGCATTATAGAAATCATAATTTCTTCTGTCAAACCTATACAACTGATGTTGGGAAAAATTTTTGGTACATCTCTGGCGGGACTAGCACAATTTGCCATCTGGATTATTTTGGGTAGTATTTTGATAATAGGCGTATCTTCTGTGTTTGGCATTGATTTGTCTGTTGCCCAAACTTCTCAATCTGCTGAGGTTATGGAAACACTATCTAACCCACAAGTCAATTCTAAATTTCAAGAGTTAATTGTAGAGATTAACACCTTACCATTGTGGAATTTGGTGTTTGCGTTTATCTTGTTTTTTGTTGGCGGCTATTTATTGTACAGTTCACTTTATGCCGCTATTGGTGCCGCTGTAGATAATGAGACGGATACACAGCAATTTATGTTGCCCATCATTATGCCATTGATGCTGGCCATATATGTTGGCGCGTTTACCGTTGTGGAAGATCCGCATGGAAGCGTATCAACGCTATTTTCGTATATTCCTTTTACTTCACCTGTAGTAATGCTCATGCGCATTCCATTTGGTGTCCCGATATGGGAACAAACCTTGTCTTTACTTATCCTCTTTTTGACCTTTATTTTCACGGTTTGGATGGCCTCAAAAATTTACCGAGTTGGTATTTTGATGCATGGAAAAAAACCAAGCTATAAGGACCTTTTAAAGTGGTTAAAATATTAAATTTATCTTTGTATAAAACACACAAAAGCATATGTCTAAAATACTTATCATAGAAGACGAAGAAGCCATTCGTCGCGTTTTGGTCAAAATTTTAACCGAAGAAAGCAAAGATTATCAAGTATTTGAAGCAAGTGATGGTCTTGCAGGGGTTGAAGCATTAAAAAAAGAAGATTTTGACTTGATTTTATGTGACATCAAAATGCCAAAAATGGATGGTGTTGAGGTACTGGAAGCCGCCAAAAAAATCAAACCCGAAATCCCAATCGTGATGATTTCTGGACATGGCGATCTAGACACTGCTGTAAGTACAATGCGTTTGGGTGCTTACGATTATATCTCTAAACCCCCAGATTTAAATCGTCTTTTAAATACCATTAGAAATGCTCTCGATCGAAAAGAATTAGTGGTTGAAAATAAACGACTAAAGCGAAAAATTAGTCTGAATTATGAAATGATTGGCGAAAGCGAACCCATTTCAAAAATTAAATCCATTATAGAAAAAGTAGCTCCTACCGAGGCACGAGTCCTTGTTACTGGACCCAACGGAACGGGGAAAGAATTAGTAGCGCATTGGTTGCATCAAAAAAGTAACCGATCCAAAGGGCCAATGGTCGAGGTCAATTGTGCGGCAATTCCTAGTGAACTTATTGAAAGTGAACTTTTTGGTCACATTAAAGGCGCTTTTACAAGTGCGCACAAAGATCGTGCAGGAAAGTTCGAAGCTGCAAACAAGGGGACTTTGTTTTTGGACGAAATAGGGGATATGAGCCTCTCTGCTCAAGCCAAAGTATTACGTGCCCTTCAAGAAAATCGGATTCAACGCGTGGGCAGTGACAAAAGCATCAAAGTCGATGTTCGTGTTGTTGCGGCGACCAATAAAGACCTAAAAAAAGAAATTGAAGAAGGCCGTTTTCGAGAGGATTTATACCACCGATTAGCGGTCATTCTTATCGAAGTTCCTCCGCTCAACGACCGTAGAGATGATATTCCATTGCTGGTCAATTTTTTTAGTACAAAAATAGCTTCCGAGCAAGGTACAGCTACAAAGCAATTTTCGACCTCAGCCATGAAGCTTTTGAAAAGTTACAATTGGACTGGAAATATTCGTGAGTTGAGGAATGTTGTCGAACGTCTTATCATCCTTGGTGCTGATGAAATTACAGATGTAGACGTTCGTACTTTTGCAAGTAAATCGTAAATTTGAAAATAAATCAATCCCCAATGAATAAAATAATAATCTTCTTTTTATCCATCAATCTTATCGTTTTTGCGCAAGATGATGCTGCCCAACTGAAAAGTATCTATAGTACTTCTCTTACCAATGGCAAAAGCTATGAGTGGCTAAGGTATTTATCAAATGAAATTGGCGGTCGTCTTTCGGGATCGCTCAACGCAGAATTGGCTGTAGAATACACCAAAAATGAGTTAGAACAGTTAGGTTTAGATAAAGTTTGGTTACAACCTGTAATGGTGCCAAAATGGGTGCGTGGCAACCCAGAATTTGCATACATTGAAACTGCACCTGGAAAAACAATTCCCGTCAATCTCTGTGCCTTAGGGGGGTCTGTTTCCACCCCACCACAGGGGCTAAAAGCCGAACTTATAGAAGTTCAAGGCATAGAAGATTTAAACAGATTGAGTCGTGGTGATGTTGAAGGCAAAATTGTATTTTTTAATAGATCCATGCAAGCCGATTTGATTTCAACATTTGAGGCCTACGGAGGATGTGTCGACCAGCGTTATGACGGCGCTAAAGAAGCTGCCAAGCTCGGCGCTGTAGGAACCATTGTGCGTTCCATGAACCTTCGTCTCGATGATCTACCTCATACAGGTGCTATGTCTTATGGTGATACGCCTGTGAAAAATCGTATTCCCTCAGCAGCCATTAGTACTAATGATGCAGAACGTCTAAGTGGTATTTTAAAAATTGAGCCAAAAGTCAAATTTTATTTCAAACAAAATTGCAAACAACTGAAAGATGTTCAGTCCTACAATGTCATTGGCGAAATTACGGGGAGTCAATACCCCAACGAAATCATCATTGTTGGCGGACATTTGGATTCTTGGGATTTAGGTGACGGTTCGCACGACGATGGTGCCGGTTGTGTACAATCGATGGATGTATTACGTCTGTTAAAGGAAACTGGAGTTCGTCCAAAGCGCACTATACGTGTAGTGCTTTTTATGAATGAAGAAAATGGACTTCGAGGCGGTCGAAAATATGCTGAGGTCGCCAAGAAAAAAGGAGAAAAACACATTTTTGCTTTAGAAAGTGATTCTGGAGGTTTTACGCCCAGAGGTTTTTCTTTTGATGGTCCTGACTATAAAATCAACCAAATTTTAAATTGGAAACCCCTTTTTGAACCTTATCTTATTCATTATTTCAAAAAAGGAGGAAGTGGTGCTGATATTGGTCCACTAAAAAATGACGAACTTGTTTTGGCTGGATTACGCCCAGATTCTCAGCGTTATTTCGACCATCATCATGCTGCCAACGACACTTTTGATGCCGTGAACAAACGTGAATTAGAACTGGGTGCAGCCACAATGACATCGCTTATTTATCTTATCGATAAATATGGTTTCAATGCGATTCAAAGTCAAAACCAATTGAAAGACTAAAAATATTTAATCAAAATTTTAAAGACTATTTATTGTCTTTTTAATTGCAGTAAGATTCGTCAAAAGTTTTTCTAAATGATTCAAATCCAGCATATTAGCCCCATCACTTTTGGCATTTGCGGGGTCAAAATGGGTTTCAATAAATAAACCATCAATATTATTGACCACACCTGCTCTGGCAATGGTCTCAATCATTTCTGGGCGACCGCCTGTGACGCCACTTGTTTGATTTGGTTGTTGAAGTGAATGGGTCACATCCAAAACCGTTGGTGCAAATTGGCGCATGGTGGGGATTCCTCTAAAATCTACAATCATGTCTTGATAGCCAAACATGGTCCCACGATCAGTAATCCAAACCTTTTCATTTCCAGCGTCTTTTACTTTTTGAACGGCGTGTTTCATGGCCTCAGGACTCATAAATTGCCCTTTTTTTAGGTTAACAACCTTTCCTGTTTTTGCGGCAGCCACAACCAAATCGGTTTGACGCACAAGAAATGCAGGAATTTGAAGTACATCTACATATTCGGCAGCCATTGTAGCATCGCTAACCTCGTGAATATCTGTAACGGTTGGAATATCAAAAGTTTCAGAAACTTTACGTAAAATTTTCAGCGCTTTTTCATCGCCAATCCCTGTAAAACTATCGATACGGCTACGGTTCGCTTTTTTAAAACTTCCTTTAAAAATATAGGGAATATTAAGATTATCTGTGATTTTGCAAACGCGTTCTGCAATGCGCAGCGCCATAGTTTCCCCCTCAATTGCACAGGGTCCTGCAAGCAAGAAAAATTGACCAGAATCGGTATGTTTTAGTTTTGGAATATTGTGATGTCCCATCAAAAATGTGTTTATGTTGCAAATATAAACAAATTAAAAACCCTATGATTGTTTTTGTAATGCTGTATAGTCCTAAAAATTAAGCGTACCTTTGCTCGCTCAAAATAGGGTTCGCTATGAATAAGATAAAAAATATTGCCATTATTGCCCATGTCGATCATGGAAAAACTACTCTTGTGGATAAGATTTTATACCACTGTCAATTGTTTCGTGAAAACGAAAATAAAGGTGATTTGATCTTGGATAACAACGATTTAGAGCGTGAACGTGGAATTACCATTACGTCCAAAAATGTTTCTGTCGTTTATAAAGACACCAAAATCAACATCATAGATACTCCTGGACACGCCGATTTTGGTGGAGAAGTAGAACGCGTCCTGAATATGGCCGATGGTGTTTTGCTTTTGGTTGATGCCTTTGAAGGGCCAATGCCACAAACGCGCTTTGTGTTACAAAAAGCCATTAGTTTAGGGTTGAAACCCTGTGTTGTTGTCAATAAGGTTGATAAAGAAAATTGTACACCAGACGAAGTCCATGAAGCTGTTTTTGATCTTATGTTTGAACTTGAAGCTGAAGAATGGCAGTTGGACTTTCCAACAGTATATGGTTCAGCCAAATTCAATTGGATGAGTGACGATTGGAATGAAAAAACAGACTCCATTGCGCCACTATTGGATATGGTTATTGATCATATACCATCCCCAAAATTTGATGAAGGCAATACACAAATGCTGATCACTTCTTTGGATTATTCATCGTTTACGGGTCGAATAGCCATAGGGCGATTGCAACGTGGAACCTTAGAAACAAATCAACCTGTTACATTGGTAAAAAGAGATGGCTCAAAGTTAAAATCTAAAATAAAAGAACTTCATGTTTTTGAAGGATTGGGAAGAAAGAAAGTTGAAAAAATTAATGCAGGAGAAATCTGTGCACTTGTTGGATTAGATGGGTTTGAAATTGGAGATACCATTGCCGATATAGAAGCTCCTGAAGCTTTAGAAACGATCGCGATAGACGAGCCGACCATGAGTATGTTGTTTACCATCAATGACTCTCCGTTTTTTGGTAAAGAAGGAAAATTTGTCACTTCACGCCATTTAAAAGAACGTTTGGAAAAAGAGTTGGAGAAGAATTTAGCACTTCGTTTAGAAGAAACCGATAGCGCCGACAAGTTTATGGTTTTTGGTCGTGGTGTATTACACTTATCAGTCCTAATCGAAACTATGCGTAGAGAGGGGTACGAACTTCAAATCGGTCAGCCACAAGTTATCATCAAAGAAATTGATGGGATTAAATGTGAACCCGTAGAGGAAATGACTATTGATTTGCCAGAACATATTTCAGGAAAAGCCGTAGAAATGGTCACCATGCGTAAAGGAGAGCTTTTGAGTATGGAAGTCAAAGGGCAGCGTATGGTGTGTCAATTTATTATTCCCTCAAGAGGAATTATTGGCTTGCGAAATCAATTGCTTACAGCCACTGCTGGAGAGGCCATTATGGCACACCGATTTAAAGAATATCAACCCCTAAAAGGAGGAATTCCTGAACGCCAAAATGGGTCCTTGGTTTCTATGGAAAACGGTTCAGCTATTCCTTATTCTATTGATAAACTTCAAGATCGTGGAAAATTCTTTGTAGATCCAGGGGAATCGATTTATGAAGGCCAAGTAATAGGTGAAAATTCTCGTGGTGATGATATGGTGGTTAATGTCACAAAAACCAAAAAATTGAGTAATGTTCGTAGTTCGGGTGCCGATGATAAAGCCAAAATTGTACCTGCTATAAAATTTTCACTTGAGGAAGCTTTAGAATACATTCAAAAGGATGAGTATGTAGAAGTCACGCCCAATAGTCTTAGACTTCGAAAAATTTACCTCAAAGAAGTAGACCGAAAGCGAAATAAAGCACTTTAGAATGGATTTTTCATTGGTTACTACTGCCGAATGGATTGGTTATGCCGCAACCGTGGTACTGCTCATATCTTTTGCTATGCCACATTTACGTGGGCTTAGAATGGTCAATTCTGTTGCGTGTTTATTGTTTGTAGTTTATGGAGTTTTGCTTTCCAATGCTTGGCCCATTATTATTTCCAACGCCGCAATTTTTGCAATTAATATCTATTACTTGTTTTTGAAGAAAAATCAGTAACTTCACTTCTTGATAACATGCACAAACAATTTTGAACATTAACAGTTCATAGTTTGTGACGTGTGAACTATTTTAATTTTAATTAGTGAAATTACCACAATTCATAGCCAACAATTTAATTTTAAAAATCACCTCGTTGAATTCTGTGGTTGTTGGGGTTCGACTCCTTATTTCGCTAGTGGTTCAAAATCTTTTGGCACACTATACAGGGCAGTCTGGAATTGCAAAAGTGGGGCAAATTCGAAACCTCTCTAGTATTTTAATGAGTCTTTCTTCTTTGGGCGTTTTTAATGGTGTTGTAAAATATGTTTCCGAATATAAAAATGATCAAGAAGGGCTAAAAAAACTGTTTTCTACGGTTTATATGCTTTCTACTTTAGCTACACTTGTTCTTTCTCTTTTACTGTTTTTCGGTGCGACAAAGCTATCCGTTTGGTTGTTTTTTAGTGAAGATTATTATTTGGTATTTCAATTATTGGCAGTAGCAGCTCCATTTATTGCTATGAATCGAATTTTTTACGGTGTGATTAGCGGACTTAAGGCGTACAAAATCAATGCAAAAATTGAAATCATTTGGTACACATTGGCCTCTATTTTACTGTTGATTAGTTTGTATTTTTATAATATAAATGGAGTCCTGTTGGCTCTTGCCGTAACGCCAATCATCCAGTTTTGTATTACAATTTTTCTTTTCGGTAAAACACTTCAAGAGTATATTCGTTTTAAACAGCTTGTTTTCAAGACCCCAATGCTCAGAATACTTCTTGGATTCACCCTAATTTCGTTTGTTGCAACGGTTTGCTCAAATTTGGTTGATATCAATTTTAGAACTTCAATTTCTGAACGTTTAAGTGAAAATGAAGCAGGAATTTGGACGGCTATGTCCTCGATTTCAAAAATATATATGCAGTTTCTTATCGCTATTTTTTCGCTTTATATATTACCAAAATATGCTGAAATTAAATCATCTTTCGAATTTCGTTCTGAACTAAAATCAATTTACACATCTTTGGTGCCATTGGTGGTTGTAGGCATGTTATTCGTTTATAACCTTCGTGAGTTTATTGTATTGACCATCTATAATAAGGCATTTTTATCCATGACATTGTTATTCAAATGGCAGCTTCTTGCTGATTTCCTACGTTTTGTGGCCAACATTCTTTCGTTCAAATTTTTGGCCAAAAAGCAAATTATTCAATTTGTATCCACACAACTTTTAGGGTTGCTCTTGTATTATGTTTTTGGACATCAATTAATCGAAAATTATCAAACTGAGGGGGTTGTTATGGGCTTGTTTTTCAGTAATTTAGTATATTTAGGAGTAGTTATAGTAGTACTTAAAGATGAACTTTTCGGAAAAAACAAACTACTGTGAAATTAATTCAAAATGCGAAGTTTTTATCGTTTTAAAATCCTTTACCTGAATTATTTAGTCGTGATTATTACGGCTCTATTTTTAGTACTTTTTAAATGTACTTATGAGCAGGAAATTATTTTAAATCTCGTTGAAAATTGCCTTTTTGCATTTGTCTTGGTTGGCCTCTCATTTTTTATTAAATCAAATCGATTTAGGCGTTTATTTGGCATAGTAGCATACATATTATTTTCGTTGTCATTGGTTATTGAAACGATATACTATTTACTCTTTAAAGTTTTTATCAGTTCATCTACATTGTATTTAGTATTTGACACCAATTTTGAGGAATCATCAGAGTTTATAAAAACTTACATTGGCTCTTTTGAGATTTTTTCGGTACTATTTCTTTTAATTGTGATGGCTTATTTTGCCATGAGAGTGTATAAACAATACAATGGAACTAGCGCAATAGGTAAGGCCATGTCTTTAAGACTGTTGATAGGACTTGGATTATGTCTTGGATATCTAAAATTCTCTACACAAATCATCTATAATTTGCCATACCTTGTTTTGAAATCCTACAATGAATATTCTAGAGTATCCAAAGGATTTGATGCTTATGCAGATGATAAAACAGGAAATTTCCAAAAAGCAATTTTACCAATAACTGAAAACAAAAATGGTGTCCATATTGTTATTTTGGGCGAATCAACCGCTCGTTCTCATATGGGACTTTATGGTTATTACCGACAAACAACGCCCAATTTGTCCTCAATTTCCCAGGATTTGTGGGTGTATAAGGATGTTATTAGTCCGAATGCGCATACCATAGAATCTGTTACCAAAATGCTAACATTAGGGAATTATGAAAATCCAGATGATATTTGGAAAGGATCTATTATTCAATTAGCCAATTCGGTGGGCTTTCAAACTTATTGGTTGTCCAATCAGCGTCCTATTGGAATGTATGAAAGTTTGGTTACAAAAATCGGACGTTCCTCATCAGAAATCAAATTTATGACCACGATGCATGGCCGACACAACAGAATTTTAGATCAATCCTTAATTCCAGAACTTGATCGTATTCTTGAATCACCAAGCGATAGTCCAAAATTTATTATAATTCATTTAGCCGGTACTCATATGTTGTACAAAAATCGTTATCCCAAAGACCAACAAATTTTTACGGACACCCCCAATTTAAAATTTTTATCCCCATCAAATATTGAAACGGTTAATCATTATGATAATGCCGTTTTGCATACTGATTTTGTGGTCTATTCTATTATCAATAGGGTTAAGCAATTAGGTGCCAAAAGTACTGTCATGTATTTGTCCGACCATGGAGAGGAATTATTTCAGGATGCAGATTTTGCAGGGCATAATGAAGATATTGGAACCAGAAGCATGTATGAAATCCCATTTTTTATATGGCAATCAGAGAAGTACAAAAATGATGTAAACCTGAAGTTTGACCCTAACTGTCCATATATGACAGACGATTTTTTTCACAGTATGGCTGATGTATTGCAAATTTCGTCAACAGCTGTCGATTCCACGCGAAGTATTTTTTCGGAATATTTTAAACCTCGAAAACGCCTTCTTGCTAGCGGAAAAGATTATGAAACTTTATTTCATTCAAATCAATGAGCAAATCAAAATTAAAAATAGCGATTGTAACCTCGTCATTGGGGAGGGGTGGTGCTCAGAAATCTTCCGCTAATTTATCATTTGTTTTATCGAAGTTACATTATGATGTTCATGTTATATCTATATTGAATCAAATTGATTATAAATATCAAGGTCAGCTTTTGAATTTAGGTAAATTAAAAGATCAAAAAGATTCCATATTTGGAAAAATAAAACGTTTTAGATTGTTTTACAACTATCTTAAATCAGAGAATTTTGATTACATTATTGATAGCCGAGCGCGACCAAAGTTTTTTAAGCAATTACTCATTAATAAAATCTTATATGCCCATCAGAAAGTAATTTATGTGGTTCATAGCTATTGGTTAAAAAATTATTTTCCAAAACAAAGATTTTTAGCAAAACTATTGTACAATAAAGCATTTCAGTTGGTTGCCGTTTCTCAAGAAATAAAAAAACGGATTAAGCTTGAATACGGATTTAATCAAGTCAGTACGATTTATAATTGTTTGTCCAGGAGCGAACCTGTTGTAAATCAAGATACCCCAAAATTGCCTCAAAAGTTCATTTTATATTTTGGACGAATTGATGATAAAATCAAAAATATTTCATTGCTTATTGCTGGGTACAACCAATCTAAATTAGCACAAAAAAACATCAAACTTGTTATTTTAGGGGATGGACCTGACACAACATACTTAAAACAAAAGACGGTAGACTTGCAACTTCAGCATCAAATAGTGTTTTTGCCCTATTGTGCTGATCCTTCTAGTATTATAAAAAGGGCGCTGTTTAGTGTACTCAGTAGTCGTTATGAGGGATTTCCTATGGTACTTATAGAGAGTTTATCGTTTGGAACTCCAGTTGTTTCTGTGGATTGTAAATCAGGTCCAAAAGAGGTTATTCAACATGAAATAAATGGTTTGCTTGTTGAAAACCACAATCCAAAGGCATTGGCAAAGGCCTTTGATTGTTTCCTTGAGGACAAACAACTATATCTCCATTGCAAGCAAAACGCAGAAAAAAGTATTGAAAAATTTTCAGATGAAACAATTTCAAAGTTTTGGTTAAAACTCCTAAAATCGTCACCTTAATTTCTAAAGAAGAGGTTTCTATAAATTTAAATCCAGGCTACATAAAAAAGCAATTCTATAAAACTGAAATAATTTTATGTTTGGATTTCCTCCTGTCAAGTTTTGTTTAAGCGGTGCTTTCAAGACAGTATATAGCCAAGCAAAAATGTAATTGAGTTTTAAGGTTTTCAAAACAATAAAGGTTTTGAGTAAACTATTTGAAGACTGTTTGATGTTTTTGTCATTGTAAAGCTTAAATAAAGACTTTGCTGCATATTCTTTTTTTTTGAGGTAGTCTATGCTTTTTTCTATGCCCAAATGATACACAGGATTGTCAATGTGTAATACATGCTCTTTATTTTCTTTAAGTACTGCACCCAACAAAAGATCCATACCATAACTGTTGCCTAAACTATTTATTTTTAATTTCAAATAATATTCTTTTTTCACCAAAAGGTTAGCTGCAATTGTGACTTTGTAGGGCTGTTTATTTCTTTTTTTGGCGGAAATGGCTTCATATTTTTGTCCATATTTCCACCTCAATAGATAATCATTCTTTGGCTTTTCTTTCTTATAAGCGAAACCACCAAAAATAAAACTATGCACAGAATTTGATTTTATCTGATGTATATAATTTGAGATAAAACAATCATCAATCAATTCTACATCAGCATCAAGAAATAAGACCCATGGATATTTTGCATTTTGACATAAAAGTTCTTTAGTGATGGCTCTTCCATTATTTTTTTTAGATAAAATATAAGACACCTCTGAAAATGACTTAACGCTCTGATTTTTTTCAATAACAGATTTTTCTGAAGCATCATCTAAACAAATGATTTCAAAGGCAATTTCTTCTGCGGTCAATTGTTTGTGTACACTTTGAACCAATGGTGTAATCAAATAATTGTGTACAGGAATTAATACTGAAATCATAAACGAAATATTAGCCACAAAATACAATTTTTATTTTTTTATTGAATCAAAAGACCTAAATTTAAACTCACTTGAATCAACACAACAATCATGAATTACAATAAATCAGAATTAGCTGACTTTATTCTAATCAAATTAGAATCAAAAAAAAATGAAATACTAGCATCCTATTCAGATTCTGAACAATCGATAGGCTATTTTTTTATTGATGATTTATTACCCAAAAAAATTGCTCTAGAAATTTTTAATCACTTTCCCTCTACACAAGATGCTATACTTAAAAAAAGCTTGAGAGAATTCAAATATGTGGCCTATCAAATGGATCAATACCATCCATTGCTTCAAGAGATTATTTATGCTTTTCAAGACCAAAGGATTGTAGACTTTTTCAAAGAAAATTTAAATATCTCAAGTCTATATCCCGATGATAATTTATACGCTGGTGGATTATCCCTTATGGATAAAAATAATTTTTTGAACCCACATTTGGACAACTCACACGATAAAGATAGATCAAGGTGGCGCGTGTTTAATCTTCTTTATTATATAACACCTGATTGGAAATTGAACAATGGCGGTAATTTAGAAATTTGGCCTAATGGCCTGAAAAGTGAGCCCATCACTATTGAAAGTAAATTCAATCGACTGGTTGTCATGGCAACCCATCAAAAGTCCTGGCATTCAGTCAGTAAAGTATCTGTTGATGGTGTTCGTTGTTGCGTTTCAAATTACTATTTTTCTGATGATCCGTTGCGCGCAAACGATGCTTTTCATGTCACCAGCTTTAGAGGTTGGCCAAAACAAAGAATTATTGATCCTTTACTAAATTTAGACAGTAAAATTCGGATGATGGTTCGAAAACTATTTAAAAAAGGTATCGCTGAAAATCCTCACGTGTATAAGAAAAAGCAATCAGATTAGTTTTCTTTTCGTTGCACTACTTCAAACACTTTGTTGTCCTCACATTTTAGGGTTTTACTTGGGTACTTCAAGAGTAAACCATAATCGTGTGTGGCCATAAAAATAGTGTTTCCCTTTTTATTCAAATCTTGTAAAACTTCCATAACTTCAATACTAGTTTCAGGATCAAGATTACCTGTAGGTTCGTCGGCCAAAATGAGTTCAGGATTGTTTAATAATGCCCTTGCAATAGCCACACGTTGCTGTTCACCACCAGAAAGTTCATGCGGAAATTTGTGCCCTTTATTTTGCATACTCACTTTCGTCAGAACGTCTTCAATTTTTTGTTTTATTTTAATTTTGTCTTTCCATCCAGTTGCCCGCAAAACAAAGTCCATATTATCATTAATGGTTCGTTCGTTGAGGAGCTTAAAATCTTGAAAAACAATCCCCAATTTTCTTCTTAAAAATGGAATATTTTTATCTTTCAAATCTGTTAGATCAAATCCTACAATTTGTCCTTTTCCTTGGGCGAGTTTCAAGTCACCATAAAGCGTTTTTAATAAACTACTTTTTCCTGAGCCCGTTTTTCCAATTAAGTAAACAAACTCTCCTTTCTTTACATCGATATCAACATCGTTGAGAATCAAATTTTTATCTTGAAAAATGGAAGCATTTTCTAATTTTAAAACAGAATCGGACATGGATTTTTATTATAAATATTCTATAAAAGTATCACTATTCAAGGCAATAATCAAATTTCATGTGCATTAAACAATGCATTATTTTAGATCAAGTTTTTTTTTGCCATAATTTAAATCAATTTACTCCGTTATAAAGGGTATAAACTTTATATTTGAATACATTTCAACCTTGGTTCGTATGAGTTACAAAAGCATATTTTTCTCCATTCTAATCTTTTGTCTTAGTTTTTCGTTGTACGCTCAAAAAACTGAGGCTTACAATCGACCCAACAAAGATTATTTAATGGCTTTATCTTTGTTTGAGCTCGGCTCTTATGCCTCTGCGCAAAGCTTGTTTGATAATCTTCAACTGCAATCCAAAAATCCGCACATAGTTTCCGATGCGGCCTATTATTTTGCAGTTTGTGCCATTCGATTGAATCAACAACAAGCTGAACAATACTGTGAACGCTTTTTGGAGCGTTACCCTACGAGTCCAAGGAAAAACACCGTATATCTCGATGCTGGAGATTATTATTTTGCCAATGCAAAATATGCCTACGCACGGAAGTGGTATCAGAACGTATCAATCAATCAAGTTCCCGCCGGAAAGAAAGAGCAGTTTTATTTTAATTATGGTTATGTCAATTACGCCACCAAAAATTTTAAGCAAGCCAAAGAAAATCTTTCCAAAGTTGAATATTCAGATCAATATGGCGCGCAAGCCAAATATTATATTGGTTTTATGGCCTACGAAGGTGATGATTATGATGAAGCCACCAAATATTTAGATCAAATTTCTGATCAACAGCGCTACAAAAATGAATTGAATTATTTTCAAGCGGATTTGAATTTTAAGCTAGGTGCATTTCAAAAAGCCATTGATGTCGCCAAAAACGCTCTGGAAAAGGCGAATAAAAAGGAATCTTCAGAGTTGTCAAAAATTATTGGAGAAAGTTATTTCAATCTAAAAAAATACAATGAAGCCATTCCGTACCTTAAGGACTATAAAGGCCAAAAAGGAAAATGGACCAATGTGGATTTTTATCAATTGGGTTATGCTTATTACAAGCAAAATGACTTTGAAAACGCCATTGGAGAATTCAATAAAATCATTAATGGAAATAACGCCATTGCTCAAAATGCGTATTATCATTTAGGAGAAAGTTATATCAAATTAGACAAAAAGCAACAAGCCCTAAACGCATTTCGTATTGCTTCAGAAATGGATTTTGATGCCAAAATCAAAGAAGATGCATGGCTAAATTATGCCAAACTCAGTTACGATATTGGAAACCCTTATATTTCTACCCCTCAGGTGTTAAGTGATTTTTTAGAACGCTATCCAAAATCTCCTTTTCGGGAATCTATAGAACTCCTTTTGGTGGATTCTTATATGTCTTCCAAAAATTATAAAGAAGCCCTTTTGCTTTTGGAGTCCAATATGCGGAATGCTTTGAAACCAAATTATCAAAAAGTTGCGTTTTATAGAGGCTTAGAATTGTATAATAGTACTGATTATACACAAGCACAGACTCTTTTACAAAAAGCGATTGCGCTCGACATTGATCCTTATATTACCGCTAGGGCAATATACTGGAATGCCGAAATTGATTTTTTGAACTTAAATTTCGATACCGCGCTTTATGGTTTTCTAAACTATAAAAACAACAAAAAAGCGAGTACTGCACCAGAATACAAGCAATTAAATTACAGTTTAGGGTATACACATTTCAAACTAAAACAATACCCCAAAGCCATTGCTGCTTTTGAATCTTTTGTTTCAACAAGATCAGCGCAAAGGTCATTTATAAATGATGCGTTGTTGCGCACCGCAGATGCCTATTATGTGACCAAAGCATATCAAAAAGCAATTGATACCTATGCAAAAGTGATAGACAACAAAGCGCCATCTACTGATTATGCCACTTTTCAAACCGCAGTGAGTTATGGTTTTTTGGGACAAACAACCAACAAATTAAACACCCTAAAAAAAGTCCTCAATTATAAAAAATCTGCATATTTAGATCAGGTTTATTTCGAAATGGCTAATACCTACAACGCTCTAAATAACACCCAAAAAGCACTTGAAACGTACGATATAGTTATTAATAGATACATCAAGAGCGCGTTGGTTTCAAAAGCGCTTTTACGCAAGGGATTATTGCTTTATAATGCCAATGATAATCAAAAGGCACTGGAAGTTTTCAAACGTGTTGCAGCAGACTATCCCTCCACACCCGAAGCGTTTCAATCCATCAGCTCCGCACGCTCTATTTATATAGATTCTGGTCATGTCAATGAATATGCCGCATGGGTTGGAACACTGAATTATGTAGGTATTACTGATAAAGAGTTGGAAAAAACGTCTTACGAAGCTGCTGAAAAGCAATATCTCGATAATAATACTAACAAAGCCATCACTTTGTTTAATGACTATATTTTGAAATTTCCAAATGCAGGGCAAATCAACAAAGCACAGTTCTATTTGGCTAGCTTGTATTTTAAGCAAAATTTAAAAGAAAATGCATTACCCCATTATGAATTTGTGATTGAGCAACCTCCAAATGAATTCACCGAACAAGCCCTTCAAAAACTATGTGTCATCAAACTTGAAAATGGGGGAGAAGCACAGCAGGTTTTAAAGCGTTTAGCATTGGAGGCCAAAAACCCTCAAAATATTCTTTTTGCGCAATCCAATTTGATGAAAATAGCATACGAACAAGACGATTTTTCTGCTGCGCTAAATTATGCACAAATTATTTTGGATAATCCCAACACCGACGATTTTATTAAAAGTGATGCACAGATCATCACTGCGCGATCTGCACTTGAACTGGGTGACGAAGATTTAGCCAGAAGCTCTTACACCAAAGTAGCCACTTCAAACACAATGGCCTATGCAGCAGAAGCAAAGTATTACGATGCTTTTTTTCAGAGCAAAGAACAAGCATTTGCTCAATCCAATGAATTGATTCAGGAATTGATTCAGCAATACCCAAGCAACAAATTATTTGCGGGTAAAGGACTTATTTTGATGGCTAAAAATTATTATGCGCTTGATGATGCTTTTCAAGCAACATACATCTTAGAAAGTGTCATCAAAAATTTCACTTCATTTGAAGTCCTAAAAACAGAAGCAACTCAATTGCTTGAAACCTATGAACGCGAACTTTCAAAATCTAATGCATCAATTGAATCTCAACAAGAAACAAAAAATGAGGATGAAAACTAAAAGAGCACATGCCGTTTATTTGTCTATGGTTCTGGCTTGTTCTGGCTTTACGTTGGCGCAAGAAAATATACCCAAAGATTCTTTAGATACTCAACTCGTCAAGGTGGTTAAACCCTACACACCAAAAATTTCTGATGCCTTTAAATTGAAGCACTCGCCAGCTTTAGATGATCAACAAAACAAACCAAAAGCCGCCATTGAGTATACAATTTTTTCCATTCCTGTTGCATCAACATTTACCCCGGCTAAATCAAAATCTTTAGGACTTGAACAATTAAAAAGAGAAAAAAAATTCAATAGTATCGTGTCGCTTTCAGGAGGAAATTATACTTCTATAAACGGGGATTTGTTTTTGAATAAATCCCTTGCCAAGGGGAAAAACCTAAGTGCTTTTTTAAATCATCAATCGGCACAAGGTGGAATTAAAGAGGTGATTTTAGACGACGGTTTTTCGACAAACACTGCTCAATTCAAGTATGCTGTTGACCAACGCAGTTTAAACTGGAATGTTGGTGTAGATGCACAACGGTTTATGACGCATTGGTACGGATTGCCTCCCCATTTCGACAATACCCAAAATCAGTCATTTGACGCCAAACAAGTTGTTTCAATTTTTGAATCGAAAGGCGGTTTAAACGTCAATGAAGGGGTTTTTAAATCTGCAAAAGCCAATATGTACACGCTTTCAGATGACTTTAATTCAAATGAAATGAGAGCTCAACTTGGGACAAACTTAGATTTAAATATTTTAGACACCCCAATCCAAACTCGTCTTGATATTGATTTTCTAAATGGAACCTTTCAGCAAAATGACAATAATGCACAAACGCTTGATTTTGGGAATTTCATGGCATCATTGTCACCAATGTACAAATTTGAACGTTCTAATTTAATACTCAATTTAGGACTGAAAACAGTCTATTTTAATGACATAGAGCGTTCAAAACAAAAGTTTTATGTGTACCCAAATATCTCAGCTTCTTATGCGGTTGTCAATTCTATTTTGATTGCTTATGCAGGTGTTGAAGGGGATTTGATGCAGAATACGTATAGAGATTTGTATGCCATAAATCCGTTTGTTTCTCCAACACTCAATATTCGTTCGACCTCGATGCCCTACAAGTTCTTTTTGGGCACAAAGGGGAAGTTGTCCAATAGCTTATCATACGATGTTACTGGAGTCTTTTCACGACAGAATGATGCAGTATTTTTTCAAAAGAATTCAGCGCAAACAACCTTGGCACAACAGCCATATAGTTATGGCAATTCCTTTGGTTTGGTCTACGACGATCTTGAAACGTTTTCAGTTAAAGGTTCACTTCTTTTTCAAGTTAGCAATGCGTTCAATTTTTCGGCCAGTTCATCCTTTAATTCATTTAGTTTGAGTTCAGAAGAAAAAGCATGGAATTTACCTGAACTAGAGCTGTCTTTTGGGGTGCGCTATCAACCGACAGAGCGCTTAAATTTGGGTATTCAAGGATTTTATCAAGGCAGTCGTTACGACCTAGAAAAACAGATTCTTCTCCCAACATATGTACTTCAAGAAGAACAAATTCAATTAGATTCCTTTTTTGATTTGAATATTGATGCTACTTATGAACTGACATCAAGATGGTTTGCGACCTTAAAATTAAATAATATTTTAGGGAAAAATTACCAACGATGGATGCATTATCCCGTTCAAGGGGTTCAAGTGTCTGCAGGTGCTTTTTATAAATTCGATTTTTAATCGATTCATTTTAAAGTAATTTGGGCCAAAAAATCGTGATGAGGGCCATCTTTGATTTTTTTACACATCAAACCTACAATTGTACAAGCAGTTTTTAATCGATCAAAATCAAGGTACATCCACGGAAACGAATCTACTTTATTTTTGTACCGCACTGTATACTCCAATTCGCCATAGTAGGCGTTATGAGTATCCATCCAAAAGCCGCCATCGTCATCCTCGTACATGTACTTTATATCTGAGGAGTCGATGAGTATTTGTCCATTTTTATTTAATAATTTTTTTAAATGTGCTAAAACTTTTGGCGTTTGCTCTAAAGATCCAAAAATCCCTGAACCATTCATCAAAAGCAGTAAAGTATCAAAAGTTTGCGTTTCATTTAAAACATTCAAAACTTTTGCATTGTCCAATCCTCTAAGCTGACAACATTCGATGGCTCTGGGCGAGATGTCAATGGATTTTACGTCGAACCCTTTTGTTTTTAAAATCACACTATGACTTCCTGCACCGCAACCAATATCCAAAATACTGCCTTTGACTAGACTCAGTGCTGTTTGTTCCAATTCGGGCATTTCTTCAAAAGTTCTAAATAAATAAGAAACATTCAAGGGTTCTTCGTCAGAAATACTGGTAGAAGTGATGAGGTCTTCTTTGCATTTCCCAAGTTGATGATCTAAAATAGCAGTTCCAAAAACGTCGTTCATAAAGTAATTTTTTCATGTATTTTTGCATCATGCAAGACCAACTTAATGATTTGCCTGAACGTGCCAAAGATAAGCATAAGACACACAAAACTTTCTTAGCAAAGCTAAAAAAGAAACCACCAAAGCACTTAGATTATCTGATGCAAGAGTTACATGAACAGGAATTTCAGCGTACCGATTGTTTGGAATGTGCCAATTGCTGCAAAACTACAGGGCCGCTGTTTACTACAAAAGATATTGAACGTATTTCAAAATCTTTTCGAATGAAACCTTCAAAATTTATAGCATCTTTTCTAAAAATTGATGAGGATAACGACTATGTTTTACAGTCTGTTCCTTGTGCTTTTTTAGGCACCGATAACAAGTGTAGTATTTACGACATACGTCCTAAAGCATGTCGAGAATTTCCTCATACGGACCGTCGAAAGTTTCAGCAAATCAATGCACTTACGCTAAAAAATGTTAAAATTTGTCCTGCGGCCTTCAATATTGTGGAAGCCATGCAAAAAAAAATAAAATAGTATCTTTGAATACAATTGACCATGGAGCAAATTTTTAATTATTTCGAAACTATTCCTTCGCTTCACCGCAGTATTATTTTGGTTGGTGGACTAACCTTTTTTTGGGTTTTAGAAGGTGCTGTACCATTGGTTAATTTTAAGTATAATAAATGGCGTCATGCTCTGCCTAATTTGTTTTTTACAGGAACCACTATTATTATCAATTTTAGTTTGGCCTTTTTGCTGCTTAAATCTGCCGATTGGGTGGTAGAAAATCAATTTGGTATTTTGTATTGGCTGCCTGAAATGCCATTATGGCTTTTTGCACTTCTTGGTGTTTTGCTCATGGATTTGATAGGGGCCTATTTGCCACATTTTACAGAACACAAAATCAAGCCGCTTTGGATGATTCATTTAGTCCACCACTCCGATCATAAAGTGGATACCACCACAGCCAACAGACACCATCCATTGGAGAGTGTGGTGCGTTACGCCTTTACGCTTTTGGGTGTGTTTGTTATTGGTGCGCCTATTGCTCTTGTCATGCTTTACCAGTCCCTATCCTTGATAGCTACTCAATTTAGTCATGCCAATATTAAACTCTCAAAATCTATAGATATGGCGCTGAGTTATGTTATAGTTTCACCAGATATGCACAAAACACATCACCATTATAAACTCCCGCATACCGATTCCAATTATGGTAATATTTTTTCGATTTGGGATCGTCTTTTTGGAACTTATTCTTATTTAGATCGCGATGCGCTTGTCTATGGGGTGGATACATTTCCAGATGAAAAAGAGAACAGCAATTTGAAATCTTTACTCAAACAACCATTTCAAAAATACAGAAAGCCCACTACGGATACAGAAGGTAATTTGCTCTAATTTTTTTGAAATCTTCTAAATCTTCTTGCCAACTGTTTCGAATTTCTGATGCACTCCAACCTTCTTCAATTTGCTTTTGTAATTCCGTTTGCCCAGCGAGTTTTGTGAAAAATGAATTAAAAAAAGAGGACTTTTCAGCGGAGTTTTGATAGGCGACAATCAACCACTCCAAATTAATTTTACTCAAAGCATCAGTCCCTCTAAGGTCTTTTCCATAACACAATAAATTTTTGTTTTTTGGGTTTTTTGCACCAAAATTTGGCTTTGGCGTAAAACGAAAATCAAATTGTTTTTCATCAAGAAAAGGGCTTCCAAAAATTTGAAATTGTAGTTCCGTTCCACGGCCCACACTAATGTTTGTGCCTTCGAAAAAACATAAACTTGGGTATAAATTTACGGCTTTTGCATTGGGAAGGTTTGGTGAAGGTTTGACGGGTAATTCGTATGTTTTTTTGTGGTGATAATTTGCCACAGGAACAACATTCAAAGTGCATTGAACGCCATTGTTTAACCATCCTTCGCCATTAATCATTTGAGCATATTCACCTACAGTCATACCATGTACAACAGGAACAGGATGCATGCCTACAAAACTTTTATGATCAAGATTCAATACTGGACCGTCGATGTAATGGCCATTGGGATTGGGCCGATCCAAAATAAGTACAATAATCCCTAAATCTGCACAAGTTTCCATCATATAGTGCAAAGTGGATGTAAATGTATAAAAACGAGCGCCCACATCTTGAACATCAAAAATCACAACGTCAATATCCTTTAAAATTTCTGGATTGGGTTTACGGTTCGTACCATAAAGCGACACAATGGGCAATCCTGTTTTGACATCGACTCCATCTTTGACATATTCCCCAGCATCAGCCATACCTCTGTACCCATGCTCCGGTGCAAATACTTTCTTGATGGCCACACCTAAACTTAAAAGGGAATCAACCAAGTGGGTGTACTCTTGTACAGATGAATCTTCTCTGTGGTGTTTGAAAATTACAGAGGTTTGATTGGCTACAACACTAACATTTTTTCCTTGAAGCATCGGTACATATAGTTCCAACTGATTGGCGCCCACAACTGGATTTGCTTGATTTTGTTTTGTAGAACGATTTCCACAAGACAGAAATACCACAACAAATAATAAAACTGTATTTTTGATAATCTTAAATTTCATTTTTTAGACTTGAATTTCGAATTATTCATCGCAAAGCGTCTTATAAACGCAAAGTCCTATAAAAGTAGTGTTTCGGCGCCAATAATAAAAATAGGAATTGTAGCCATTGCCATCAGTATGGTGGTGATGCTTATTGCGGTAGCCGTGAGCATAGGGCTGCAACAAAAAATTCGCGATAAAGCTGTGGCTTTTAATGGACACATTACCATCTCAAATTTCGATACTAATGCCTCTCAAGGTGCTCAAGTACCGATTTCTAAAAATCAACCATTTTATCCCGAGTTTACATCTGTTGACGGTATTAACCACGTTCAAGCTGTAGCACATAAATTTGGCATCATAAGGACGGAAACTGATTTTGAAGGACTTTATGTAAAGGGCGTGGGTCAGGATTATGATTGGCGTTATTTTAATGATTTTTTAATTGAGGGGCGCATACCTATTTATTCAGATAAATACAGTCAAGAGGTGCTGATTTCTGAGTATTTGAGTCGAAGATTAAACTTAAAAGTAGGGCAATCCTTCCAAATGTATTTTTTGAAATCAGATACAAATCGTCCCCCAAGCATTGTCAAATTTTTGGTTGTTGGGATTTTTAATTCGGGTTTTGAGGAATTAGACAAAACTTTTCTGATCGGCGATATCAATCATGTTCAGCGACTCAATCGATGGGAAAAAGACCAAATAGGCCAGTTTGAAGTTTTTGTAAAAGATTACGACACCTTAGAGGATAAAGGCATTGAAGTTTATGCCCAAACCCCATCAACATTAAATGCTGAAACTGTAAAACAAAAATATGCACTCATTTTTGAGTGGATTTCAATTTTTGACAAAAACACCTATGGCATCATTGGAATGATGATTTTGGTAGGCGTCATCAACATGATTACAGCGCTGTTGGTTTTGATTTTGGAACGTACACGCATGGTTGGGCTACTTAAAGCGTTGGGCAGCACCAATTGGAGTATACAAAAAGTATTTTTGTACGTTGCAGGTTATTTGTCTCTCATCGGACTTTTAATTGGAAACTTAATTGGTCTGTCTCTATTGTTTATTCAAAAATATTGGAGTCCGATAACCCTAGATCCATCGGTGTATTATGTCACCAAAGCTCCTGTTTTCATCGATATACAGTACATTTTTGGTCTGAATTTGATGACCTTTTTGGTGTGTTTAATAGTCCTCGTCATTCCTTCTTATTTGATTACAAAAATTAATCCTGTGCAAGCCATAAAATTTGATTAATTAAACTTCATCAAAATTCGTTTGCACTGACTTTTTATTTGATGTAAATTTGTCTAAATTTTCTACATGGATTACGCCAATAATATTCTTGAAACCATAGGGCAAACACCGCTTGTAAAACTCAACACATTGACTGCAGAACTTCCTTGTTTGGTGCTCGCAAAATATGAAACCTTCAACCCTGGTAACTCTGTCAAGGATCGAATGGCACTCCAAATGATTGAAGATGCTGAAGCAGATGGTCGTTTAAAACCAGGAGGTACCATCATCGAAGGCACATCTGGCAATACAGGTATGGGCTTAGCGCTTGCCGCTATTGTAAAAGGGTACAAGTGTATTTTTGTTTTGTCTGATAAACAATCTAAAGAAAAAATGGATATTCTCAGGGCTGTGGGTGCTGAAGTGGTGGTTTGTCCAACAGATGTAGCACCTGAAGATTCACGCTCCTATTACTCGGTTTCTAAGCGTTTGGCAGAAGAGACGCCCAATTCATGGTATGTCAATCAGTATGATAATCCGAGCAATTGTAAAGCTCATTTTAAAAGTACCGGTCCTGAAATTTGGGAACAAACTGAGGGAAAAGTCACTCATTTTGTGGTAGGCGTAGGAACTGGAGGCACGATCTCTGGTGTAGGTAGTTTTTTAAAAATGAAAAACCCAAACATTAAAGTTTGGGGTATTGACACCTACGGCAGTGTGTTCAAAAAATACCACGAGACCGGTATTTTTGATGAAAATGAGATCTATCCTTACGTGACCGAAGGCATTGGAGAAGATATCCTTCCGGCTAACGTAAATTTTGATCTTATCGATGGATTCACAAAAGTCACCGACAAAGATGCTGCTGTATACACCCAACGCTTAGCCAAAGAAGAAGGGATGTTTTTGGGGAATTCTGCTGGTGCAGCTATAAAAGGGGTATTGCAACTCAAAGAACATTTTGGACCAGACGATGTAGTGGTGGTATTGTTTCACGACCACGGCAGTCGCTATGTCGGTAAAATGTTTAATGATGATTGGATGCGTTCAATGGGGTATTTGGATTAATCAGCCCTAAACTTTTTCTAAATTATTTTTATTTTCTTCTAAAATGGTTAATTTTAGACCATGCAAGAAGACTTTTTACATCATGTCTGGTTGCATAAAAAATTCGCCCTCGAATCGTTACATACAACCGAAAATCAATCCATTGTCATCAAATCGGTTGGTATACCCAACAGCAATTCAGGCCCCGATTTTTTTAATGCACAACTTTATATCGATCAACAATTGTGGGTAGGTAATGTGGAAATTCATGTGCAATCTTCCGATTGGTATGTGCATCGTCATGAGCAAGACCCTGCCTACGACAATGTGATTTTGCACGTGGTTTGGGCGCATGACAGCGAGGTGTTTCGTGCGGATAATTCTGTGGTACCGACCTTAGTCCTTCAACCCTATGTATCTGCTCAACTTTTAGAAAATTATTTCACTTTAAAAGCGAATAAAAACCAGTGGATTCCATGTGCGTCACAATTTCCCTCTGTAGATGAGTTTCTAATTTCCAACTGGGTGGAACGCCTGTATTTTGAACGTTTAGAGCATAAATTCGAACCTATCCAAAGACAACTCACTGCAACCCATCAAGATTGGGAAGTGGTGATGTTTTGGCAATTGGCACGTGCTTTTGGGGCTAAAGTCAATGCAGATGCCTTTTGGAGTGTGGCCAAATCTTTTCCATTTTCTATTTTTCGAAAAATTCAAAATAATCCGTTGCAAATGGAAGCTCTATTGTTTGGGCAGTCGGGCTTGCTTGACGCCGATGTGGAGGATCCGTATTTTAGAGATTTAAAAAGCGCATACGATTTTTTAAAACAAAAACATCAACTTTCAAATGTAGGTGTGTTGCCCTTGAAATTTTTTAGATTAAGACCGCCAAATTTCCCCACGATACGACTGGCACAATTGGTCCAATTGTACCACAAAAACACACCTCTATTTTCAAAATTGATGCAAGCCCATTCTTATACAGAATTACAAGATTTATTAAGCGCTGAAACTTCAGATTTTTGGCGGACGCATTATACTTTTAAAAAAACATCAGCAGAAAAACTAAAACCTATTTCAAAATCTTTTGCCGATTTACTCATTATCAATGCGGTGCTGCCCATGCGGTACGCCTACCATATGGTAAAGGGTTTGGATCAAGAGGATTTAATTTCAATCATTAAGGCCATACCACCAGAGCAAAACGCGATTGTTAAGGCCTTTAATGCGCTAAAACCCATTGCAGAAACTGCTCTTGAATCTCAAGCGCTTATAGAACTCAAAAATAACTATTGCGATCAATTTAAATGCCTTCAATGTGGCATTGGTAGTGTACTTTTGAATCGAAATGCGTAACTTGCGGTATGAAGTTATTTTATCAGCTTTTGTTCTATTTACAGCGTCATGGATTTCATGTTTGCCAACGTATTGCCGATCGTTTTGGGATGCGCGCCAAAGTGGTACGTACATCTTTTATTTATGTGACGTTTGTGACCATTGGCTTTGGCTTTGCAGTCTATTTATTTTTGGCCTTTTGGTTGCGCATCAAAGATTTGATTTTTTCGAAACGCAGCTCTGTTTTTGATATTTAAACCTATGTCTAACCCCATTATAAAAATTTTTAGATCCAAACTCAATACCGCTGTGGTATTGCTTGTTCTTGTGCTGATTATTGGTGTTATTGGCTTTAAATCAATTTCTGATTTTTCTTGGATTGATGCCATATATATGACCGTCATCACAGTGACTACGGTGGGTTTTGGTGAAGTACATCCTTTAGATCAAGAAGCAAAAATATTTACCATTATTCTGATTTTAACCAGTGTCATTATTGTAGGATATGCGTTAAAAGTGATTACGGAATACATCATTTCGAGGAATAATATCAACGAATTAAAACAAAAGAAAATGCAAAAGAAAATTGATGCACTATCCGGCCATGTCATCATTTGTGGTTATGGTCGAAATGGAAAACAAGCCGCCAAAAAATTGGCCACCCACAACCGTACTTTTGTGGTGATTGAAAAAGACGAACAAGTGGTTCAAAAACACCAAAATGAAGCTACTCTTTTTGTAACAGGTAACGCCAACGAAGATGAGGTGTTAGCCGCTGCAGGAATCGATAGGGCCTCTTGTTTGATTTCCGCCTTGCCCAATGATTCAGAAAATGTTTTTGTGGTGCTTTCGGCACGTCAAATTAACCCAGACATCAGAATTATTAGTCGGGCGTCGCAAGAGTCATCTTCCAGTAAACTGAAACTTGCAGGTGCCAACAATGTTATCCTTCCCGACCGTATTGGCGGTGACCATATGGCCTCTTTGGTGGTGGTTCCCGATTTGTTGGAGTTTGTCGATAACCTCTCTATTGTTGGCGATCAAACCATTAACATCGAAGAAGTTGCTGTTGAACAACTGTATGATACCGCCCAACAGAAAACAATTTTGGAATTGGATTTACGCAAAAAAACGGGTTGTAATGTCATTGGCTACAAAGACCAACACGGACAGTACCACATTAATCCAGAAGCCAACCAAAAACTCGTACCCGGATCCAAAGTGATTGTTTTGGGCAAACCCGAACAAATCCAAACCCTCAATTCGATTTATCATATCAAGTTGGGGTAGTAGGGTTTTGGGATTGGTTAGTATATGAGTAGTAGCGTGGGTTAGCACTTAACTTTGTAAGTATTCGCCAAGCTGAAAATCTGATGTTGTTGAGCTTGTCGAAACAAGGATTTTCAGAACTAGGCAAGAACAAGCAATTACTTATAGCCATTGTTGTAAAACCCCGCTACCGCACGATTCCTATCGTGTGGTTTTTATTTTGGAACGCGAAAGGATTAACTTCGTTGAATCTTCGATTTCGCGCACCAGCGGGGGCTATTCAACAATTTGTAGCTCAACATATGTTTCATCATCTTCAGTCAGTTGAACAGAATATATTAAATCAGCAGAGTTTCCATTATCCAACATTAGAATTGCTTCACAAGTACATTTCCTAAGGTCCTCTTGCTTATTTGAAGTCCTTATGTTTTGGATTTTCGGATTTAAATTGTTTACTATCCTTTTAGAATTACTGATTATATCTGTATATAAATCACTTTTTGATTGACCAGTTCTAATTTCTTTTCTAATATTATTTTTTAAATCATCAACATGGATAAAGTATTTCAAAGGGTAATTTAAGTTTAAACATTTTTGATATGCTATATCTGTTACAAGTGACTCTTTCGCAAGTTCAAGAGCAATATCTTTTGCAAGTTCATCTGTACATTTTGGTTGAGTAGTACAAGAGGATAATAATGCAATTAGTCCTAGACTAGTGAATAAATTATAAATCTTCATTACTATTTAATTAATTGTCGAATATTCAGAAATGAATTTTTTGTTTTCCACGTTAAATGTTATGGTTAAAGTGTTATTACTAATAGCTCCGCCGCTGGAACCAATTGATTCTGTATTTGTAACTTCATAAATTTCGTTGCTTTTGGTATTTGTAACTTTTACATAAGTATCAGATAAGTAATTACTTCCACTATTAATTTTAAATTTAACTCCAATAGCGTTCTTGATGTCAATTGTTTTTGAGTCAGCTAATTCAGAGTAGGCCTGTGGATTGATAATAGTTTTTGTTTCACTTTGAGATTGCCCATTTTTATCATTCCATAAAAATGTAACTTCAAGATTCAGGTCAGCGTCAGACAATTGCGCTGTGTATTCAATCTTAAAACTCATATTTTCAGAATTGATATCACTTGGTTTGTCTTCTTTGCTGTTGCAATTCATTAACAATAAGGCAAAAAGAAGTAGAGCAGTTTTTTTCATATATTTTAGTTTTTATATTAATTTATACCTCCCTCAATAGTTTAGACCCCTAAAACCCCAAAAAGTCACATTTTTTAGCAACTTTTTTTCACTTTTTTTATGGTGGTATATTTAAATGGAAGTGCAAAAGAGCTATCCACTTAGAAATCAAAGGGTTAGATCATCAGTTGTAAAACTCATTTTTTTTTAGCATCTTGTTGCCACTTTTTAAAAAACCAACAGCATACCTTATGAAACGTAACATACAAACCGTACTCGCCTTAATTTTACCCTTTTTTAGCTTTGCTCAAGACAAAGGCATCGATCAAGTTATTGATGAAAAATTTGGCGAAGCCACTGGCTGGTTTGTCAACTTTATATTTTACCAAATTCAATTCACCGAAGACATCAAAGTCTTTTGGGTCTTGTTTCCCTTAATCATTGGGGCGACCTATTTTACCATTTATTTTAAGTTTATCAACTTTCGAGGTATTTTGACTTCCATCAATATTGTCCGTGGAAAGTATGATAGTATAGACCATCACGAAACTATGGAAGCGGCTGGGGATGCCACGCCAGGTGGCGATAGCATCGAAACCATTGCTGTGGAAGGTCATGAAGGGGAAGTGTCTCATTTTCAAGCACTTACAGCGGCACTTTCGGCTACTGTTGGCCTAGGAAATATTGCGGGGGTAGCTATTGCGGTGTCTATTGGTGGCGCTGGCGCAACCTTTTGGATGATTGTCGCTGGACTTTTGGGGATGGCCTCCAAATTTGTAGAATGTACCCTTGGGGTAAAGTATAGAGACATCGACGAGCATGGTGTCGTTTATGGTGGCCCCATGTATTATTTGACAAAAGGATTAAAGTCTAAGGGCTTAGAAAAATTAGGAAAAATATTAGCGGTTTTATTTGCCATTTTTGTCATCGGGGGCTCATTTGGAGGTGGAAACATGTTTCAAGTGAATCAGGCCTTTCAGTTGGTAGAAAATATTACTGGGGGTGAGGCTTCGGTATTGCACGGTAAAGGATGGTTGTTTGGTGTGATTATGGCCGCTTTGGTGGGGATTGTCATCATTGGCGGTATCAAGAAAATTGCGAAAGTTACCGACAAAATCGTACCATTTATGGTGGTCATCTATGTGACCGCATCGTTGTTTGTGATTTTCACTAATATAAATATGATTGGCGATGCATTTGGTCAAATTTTCAATGGTGCATTTAGCCCCGAAGGTGTTGCTGGTGGTGCTATTGGCGTCCTTGTACAAGGATTTAGACGTGCCGCCTTTTCTAACGAAGCGGGGATTGGTTCGGCCTCTATTGCGCACTCGGCAGTAAAAACAAAATATGCCGCATCAGAAGGGATGGTAGCATTGTTGGAACCCTTTATTGATACTGTTGTGGTGTGTACTATGACCGCTTTGGTGCTCATCATCACAGGAAATGTCAATGCAGCTAATGCGTCTTTGAATGATGCACAAGCCATATTATTAACTTCTGGCGCGTTTGAATCTGCGATTTCGTGGTTCCCTTATGTACTAACCATCGCCGTGGTGTTATTTGCATTCAGTACTATGATTTCTTGGTCTTACTATGGTTTTCAAGGATGGGCTTATTTGTTTGGACGTTCCAAAAAAATGGAATATACCTACAAAATCATCTTTTGTCTTTTTGTCATTGTTGGTTCAGCGGCAAGTTTAGGGTCAGTCATTGGTTTTTCTGATGCTATGATTTTTGCCATGATGGTCCCCAATATGATTGGAATTGTAATTTTGGCACCAAAAGTGAAAAAAGAATTGGACAAATACCTTAAAGCGATCAAACAATAGGAAATTAATCTTTTTTAGTGCCCCACAGATTTTCAAAACGCCAAAGAATAGGAGTTTTTATCCTTTTTGTAATTATTGTTAGCATGCAATTAGTTCTATTTTTTGCACCACAAAATGATTTACTTTCAGTTACTCCCGATAAGACTTCATTAAAATCATTCGAAAAAGAATTTACAGCATTACACCAAAAAAGTGTTGAGGAATCTAAACCAAAAATTTATCCGTTTAACCCAAATTTCATCACACCATATAAAGGATACACCCTAGGGATGTCTGTTGAAGAAATAGAACGTTTGCAAGCATTTAGAGCCAAAGATCGCTGGGTCAATTCTGCAAAAGAATTTCAAAAAGTGACTGGTGTTTCGGATTCGTTGCTTCATACGATTTCTCCTTTTTTTAAGTTTCCAAAATGGGTTACTCAAGCGCAACAAAAAAAGGCCAAACCCAAAAATACAGTGTTGGATTTAAATTTGGCAACAGCAGCACAACTCCAAAGTGTGTACGGTATTGGGCCAAAACTTTCTGAGCGTATTTTGCGGTATAGATCAAAATTTGAAGGTGGTTTTGCTGACATGGTCGAGCTTAAAGCTGTTTATGGATTGTCTGACGAGGTAATTGAACACATCAAACAGCGTTTTGTCATCAAACAACCACGGAGTATTGTTAAAATAAATTTAAATGAAGCGCATCAAGAAGATTTGGTGAAAATTCCATTTATTGATTACGAGTTAGCTTATACCATTGTAGAAATGCGTGTGTTAAAAGAGGGCTTTCAGGTGCTAGAGGAATTAACAAAACTTAAAGATTTTCCTGCCGATAAATTAGCCATAATTAGTCTATATTTGTACGTAAATTAGACCCATATGAATTTTCAATTCTCTGAAGAACAACAACTCATAGCCGAATCGGCTCGTGACTTTGCAGAACAATATATTCGCCCCCACATCATGGACTGGGATGAAACCCAACATTTTCCCTTAGAGGTCCTCAAAAAAGCTGGAGAAATGGGGTTTATGGGGATTTTTATCCCTGAAGAATATGGTGGTTCTGGTTTGGGGTATCATGAGTATGTTGCCATTATTGAAGAAATTGCAAAGGTAGATCCTTCCATAGGATTATCTGTAGCGGCACACAATTCATTGTGTACAGGCCATATTTTTTATTTTGGAAACGAAGAACAAAAGCAAAAGTGGTTGCCAAAACTCGCTTCTGGTGAGTGGATTGGCGCATGGGGTCTTACGGAACACAATACGGGAAGTGATGCCGGCGGAATGAATACGACTGCCACCAAAGATGGCGACCATTACATATTGAATGGAACCAAAAATTTCATCACACACGGCAAAAGCGGAGATGTGGCTGTAGTCATTGCCCGAACTGGCGAAAAAGGCGATGCACATGGGATGTCTGCATTTGTGGTGGAACGAGGGACGCCAGGATTCAGTTCTGGAAAAAAAGAAGACAAATTAGGCATGCGTGCAAGCGAAACCGCAGAACTTATTTTTGATCATTGTAAAGTCCACAAAGACAACATGCTCGGCGCTGAAGGTGAGGGCTTTGTGCAGTCACTTAAACTTTTGGATGGAGGACGAATTTCCATAGGAGCCTTATCTTTAGGGATAGCCAAAGGGGCTTATGAGGCGGCACTAAAATATTCTAAAGAACGTGAACAATTTGGAAAACCTATTTCGAGTTTTCAAGGCATTTCTTTTAAACTCTCTGATATGGCCACCGAAATTCAAGCGTCTGAACTTTTGGTGCACAAAGCAGCATCCATGAAAAATAATGGCGAAAAGGTTACCACCGCAGGAGCTATGGCCAAAATGTATGCCAGCGAGGCCTGTGTACGCATTGCCAATGAAGCAGTTCAAATTCATGGGGGCTATGGATATATCAAAGAATATCCTGTAGAAAAATTTTATAGAGATTCAAAACTCTGTACCATCGGGGAGGGGACTACAGAAATACAAAAATTAGTCATTGCCCGAAATATTTTAAAATAAATTGTTGCCATATCATAATTAAGATTATATATTTGCACTCTTAATTCTAAAGAAAGGAGGTTTACATTTATGCTAATAATACCAATAAAAGAAGGAGAAAACATAGATAGAGCGTTAAAACGCTTCAAACGTAAATTTGACCGTACAGGGACAAAACGTTCATTACAAACACGTAAACAATTTACAAAACCTTCCGTAAAAAGACGAGCAGAAATTCAAAAAGCGCAGTACATTCAAGGCCTAAGAGATGCCGAGAATCTATAACCGCTGAATTTGTTAAAATATAAAACACCTTGCAAAAGGTGTTTTTTTTTGTTTATATTTGAATCTAACCTAAATTTATTTTGATATGAACACCAAATCATTTCTCTTATCGGGCATCGTAGGTGCCATTGTTTATTTTTTACTTGGCTGGTTATTTTACGGCGTGTTATTTACAGAACTACATGCAAATGATTCTGAGCCATGTATGTGGATGATTGCTCTTGGCTGTTTGTTTATGGCGCTTTTGATTGCGCTCATTTACAACCGCTGGGCCAACATCTCAACGTTTTCGACTGGGCTTAAAGCTGGTTTTGTCATTGGACTTCTCTACAGCTTGAGTATGTGTTTTTTCTGGTTCTCCAGTAAGTGCATTAACACCGATTTTTTTATTACTATAGCTATTGAAACTATCTCTCTAGCCATTGTTGGTGGTGCTATTGGGGCTGCTAGTGGGTTCTTTGAAAAAAAGGACTAGTTGTCGTAAACCTATAAGATAATCAGCAAAAGCTATTGAATTTTTTGTATCTTAGGGAACTAATAGCACCCTATGTCCATTCAGTCTTTTGTTGATTATCTTTCTTTAGAAAAAAACTATGCTGCACATACCGTTGCGGCCTATCGCAAGGATGTAGAAGACTTTCAGTCCTTCTTGTTGACGAACTTTTCAGACGACAATTTGGCGGAAGTAAATTATGCGCAAATAAGAAGTTGGATTATTGAGCTTGTCGATAGTGGATTGAGTAATCGGTCCATAAACCGTAAAACGTCCTCGTTGAATACCTATTATAAATTTTTAATAAAAATAGGCGATGTGGCAGATTCACCTTTGGCCAAACACAAAGCGTTGAAAGTTCAAAAAAAAGTACATATTCCTTTTTCTGAACAGGAAATAGAAGCGGTTTTAAATTCAGCAGCGACCCACGATTTTGAAGCCATGAGGAATAAACTTATTGTGGAATTATTGTATTCCACAGGGGTGCGCCGCTCAGAGCTGATCAACCTAAAACTCAAAGATATCGATTTTGAACAACAGCAAATAAAAGTATTAGGCAAGCGCAATAAAGAGCGCTACATTCCGTTATTAACTACAGTGCAAGAAACCTTAAAATCTTATCTTGAAATGCGCAAAGCTTTACCTCAAATCAAAGCTCCTGGTTTTCTTTTTTTGACCCAAAAAGGTGCTCAGATTTATGCTGCATTGGTGTATAGAATCATCAACACCTATTTTTCTGAGTTCTCATCAAAAGTAAAAAAGAGTCCTCATATTTTACGGCATTCATTTGCAACACATTTGTTGAATCATGGGGCAGATCTCAATGCAGTAAAAGAGCTTTTAGGGCATTCAAGTTTGGCTGCTACTCAAGTATACACACACAACAATATTTCGGAACTCAAAAAAGTGTATGCCAAGGCACACCCGAGACAAACAAAATTATAATAAATTAAAATTTATCCGTTATGAAAGTAAACATCCAGTCCATCAATTTTAATATTGATCAAAAACTTAGCGACTTCATTCAAAAACGAATGAATAAACTTGATTTGTTTTATGATAAAATAATCAAGTCAGACGTATTTCTTAAGGTAGAAAATACTTCAGAAAAGGAGAACAAAATATTTGAAGCCAAGCTTTCTGTTCCTGGAGATAGTCTGGTCGTAAAGAAAAAATGTAAAAGCTTTGAAGAGGGTGTAGATACAGCGGTTCATATATTGGAGCGCCAGCTCAAGAAACGAAAAGAAAAAATCCGTCAGCAAACCTCGTAAAAATATTTAAAAAAATGTTTTGAAACCAAAAAAATATATATACCTTTGCAGTCCGTTAGAAATAGCGGGCTTTTTTTATGTGCAAAAAACATAAAAAAGCCGATGTAGCTCAGCTGGCTAGAGCAGCTGATTTGTAATCAGCAGGTCGTGGGTTCGAGTCCCTCCATCGGCTCAAGTTCTTAAAAATACTGAAACCAATTTTAAATTGGGGAGATACTCAAGCGGCCAACGAGGACAGACTGTAAATCTGTTGTTTTTTAACTTCGCAGGTTCGAATCCTGCTCTCCCCACATTTAATTTGATAGGATAAAATTATATTGCGGGAGTAGCTCAGTTGGTAGAGCGTCAGCCTTCCAAGCTGAATGTCGCCGGTTCGAACCCGGTCTCCCGCTCTAAAATTTTAAGCCGGTGTAGCTCAGGGGTAGAGCGTTTCCTTGGTAAGGAAGAGGTCACGGGTTCAAATCCCGTCATTGGCTCATTTTTTTTAAGGCACATAAATTAGAACACTAATATTATTAATATAACAAAGACTAAAATTTAAATCATGGCAAAGGGAACTTTCGATCGCTCCAAACCGCACTTAAACATCGGTACTATTGGACACGTAGATCACGGAAAAACAACTTTAACAGCAGCAATCACTAAAGTATTAGCAGATGCTGGTTTATCAGAAGCACGTTCATTTGATACAATTGACAATGCTCCTGAAGAAAAAGAAAGAGGTATTACAATTAATACATCACACGTAGAGTACCAAACTGCAAATCGTCATTACGCACACGTAGACTGTCCAGGTCACGCGGATTACGTAAAGAACATGGTAACTGGTGCTGCGCAAATGGACGGTGCAATCTTAGTGGTTGCAGCAACTGATGGGCCAATGCCACAAACACGTGAGCACATCCTTTTAGGACGTCAGGTAGGTATTCCTAGAATTGTTGTCTTCCTTAACAAAGTAGACATGGTAGACGATGAAGAGCTTTTAGAGCTTGTTGATATGGAAGTAAGAGACCTATTGAACTTCTACGAGTACGATGGAGACAACGGACCTGTAATTTCTGGTTCTGCCTTAGGTGCACTTAACGGTGAGCAAAAGTGGGTTGATACTGTAATGGAATTGATGGAAGCTGTTGATACTTGGATTGAATTACCAAAAAGAGATGTTGATAAAGACTTCTTAATGCCAATTGAAGATGTATTCTCAATTACTGGTCGTGGTACTGTTGCAACTGGTCGTATAGAAACTGGTATTGCAAACACTGGAGACCCAGTTGAAATCATCGGAATGGGTGCAGAAAAATTAACGTCTACGATTACGGGTATCGAAATGTTCCGTCAGATCCTTGACCGAGGTGAGGCAGGAGACAACGCAGGTATCCTTCTAAGAGGTATCGAAAAAACTGATATTTCTAGAGGTATGGTAATTTGTAAGCCAGGATCTGTAACACCACACGCTAAGTTTAAAGCTGAGGTTTATATCCTTAAGAAAGAAGAAGGTGGGCGTCACACGCCGTTCCATAACAACTACCGTCCACAGTTTTATGTGCGTACAACAGATGTTACAGGAAACATTGCATTGCCTTCTGGAGTAGAAATGGTAATGCCTGGAGATAACTTGACCATCACGGTTGAATTGATTCAACCAATCGCCATGAATGTTGGACTACGTTTCGCGATCCGTGAAGGTGGTAGAACAGTTGGTGCAGGTCAGGTAACTGAGATTTTAGACTAATAATTGTTAGATTAATACGGGTAAAGGTGTCCTGAAAATTCAGGATACCTTGACTTGTATTTACGGGTTTAGCTCAGTTGGTAGAGCACTGGTCTCCAAAACCAGGTGTCGGGAGTTCGAGTCTCTCAACCCGTGCTAGGTACTAGAAGTGCAACCGTTAAGAAGCTAAATATAACCCAAATCAACTCAAATTAATATAGTAAAAATGATAGAATATATTAAAGAATCATTTGATGAATTAAAAAACAACGTTAGTTGGCCGTCATGGTCTCAAGGGCAAAGCTTAACTGTCCTTGTTGCGTTATTCTCAATTATATTTTCACTAGCAATTTGGGGTGTAGATACTGTTTTTGCACGTGTTGTGGAAACGTTCTTTAACTGGATAAAATAATAATACACTGATGTCAGAGCAAAAGGAAGAGAAAAAGTGGTATGTTGTTCGTGCTGTAAGCGGACAAGAAAACAAAATCAAGACGTATATCGAGACCGAAATTTCTCGTTTGGGTTTAGATAACTTTGTAGATCAAGTCCTTGTGCCTACAGAAAATGTAATTCAAATCCGTAACGGAAAAAAAGTACAAAAAGAGAAAGTATATTTTCCTGGCTACATCATGGTTCAAGCCAATTTGAGTGGAGAAATTCCACACATCATAAAATCCATCACCAATGTAATCGGATTTTTGGGAGAAACAAAAGGTGGAGAACCTGTGCCACTACGTCAGTCAGAAGTTAATAGAATGCTCGGTAAAGTTGATGAATTGGCGCTTGAAGCTGATCAAAACGTTGCTATTCCATTTGTTATTGGCGAAACAGTAAAAGTAATCGACGGTCCATTCAATGGTTTTGATGGTTCTGTAGAGAAAATAAATGAAGAAAAGCGTAAGCTTGAGGTTATGGTAAAGATTTTCGGAAGAAAAACACCACTAGAACTCAGCTATATGCAAGTAGATAAAATTTAATAATTGTTACAATTAACACGGTTTGTATTTTCAGCTTCCACTTTTAAATACAAGTCACTAAAAATTAAAAATGGCAAAAGAACTAGACAAAGTAGTTAAACTACAAGTTAGGGGAGGTGCAGCGAATCCATCGCCACCGGTTGGACCCGCTTTAGGTGCTGCTGGGGTCAATATCATGGAGTTTTGTAAGCAGTTTAATGCACGAACTCAAGACAAAGCTGGTAAGGTTTTACCAGTTGTGATATCCGTTTATAAAGACAAATCATTTGAATTTGTCATTAAAACTCCTCCAGCTGCAGTGCAATTATTAGAAGCGGCCAAAGTAAAAAAAGGTTCTGGTGAACCACATGTTAAAAAAGTAGCTAAAGTCACTTGGGATCAAGTGAAAACTATTGCTGAAGACAAAATGGTAGATTTAAATGCATTTACTATTGAATCTGCAATGAAAATGGTTGCTGGTACTGCCAGATCGATGGGTATAACTGTAAAAGGTGGTGAAGCACCCAAATAAACTGTATTTGAAATGGCAAGATTAACAAAAAAACAAAAAGAAGCAGTAGCAAAAATTGACAAGAGTAAATTCTACTCACTCAGTGAAGCTTCTGCCTTAGTAAAAGAAATATCAAATGCAAAATTTGATGCTTCTATAGACATCGCTGTTCGCCTTGGGGTAGATCCAAAGAAGGCAAACCAAATGGTGAGAGGTGTTGTATCACTTCCGCATGGAACGGGTAAAGACGTAAAAGTATTGGCACTTGTAACCCCTGACAAAGAACAGGAAGCAAAAGATGCTGGTGCAGATTTCGTAGGTCTAAATGAATACCTTGATAAAATCAAAGGTGGATGGACAGACGTAGACGTCATCATTACCATGCCAAGCGTAATGGGTAAATTAGGACCACTAGGTCGTGTATTAGGACCAAGAGGATTGATGCCTAACCCAAAGACTGGAACTGTAACAATGGATATTGCAAAAGCAGTATCTGAAGTTAAAGCAGGTAAAATAGATTTTAAAGTTGATAAAACAGGGATTATTCATGCAGCTATAGGAAAAGTTTCTTTTTCTGCTGACAAAATTGAAGGTAATGCCAAAGAATTATTATCCACTCTAATGAAACTAAAACCAACTGCAGCCAAAGGAACCTATGTAAAAAGCATTTTTATGTCCAGTACCATGAGCCCTAGTATTGCAGTGGATTCAAAAGCAGTTAGTTAGGCGTTAAACATATATTATGACAAGAGAAGAAAAATCAAAAGTAATAAAGGAGTTAACTGCCCAATTAGCTGAAAGTTCAAATTTTTATTTGACCGATATTTCAGGACTAAACGCAGGAACAACTTCCGCACTACGACGTGCATGTTTCAAAGCAAACGTGCAACTTTCTGTAGTAAAGAATACCTTGCTCGAAAAAGCAATGGAAGCTTCAGACAAAGATTTTGGAGATTTACCAACAACATTAAAAGGTAATACTTCAGTCATGTACTCTGAAACTGGAAACGCCCCCGCAAAAGTAATCAAAGCTTTCCGTAAAAAATCTGAAAAGCCCTTTTTGAAAGGTGCCTACATAGAGGAAGCCGTTTACATTGGGGACGATCAATTAGACATGTTAGTAGACATCAAATCGAAAGAAGAACTCATTGGAGAAATCATCGGATTACTTCAATCGCCAGCCAAAAATGTGGTTTCGGCACTTCAATCGGGTGGTAGTAAACTTTCAGGAATAATTAAAACGTTATCTCAAAAAGAGGGATAAACCTAAACGCGCACGCACTTACACAATTATAAATTATTATTAAAACACATTATTAAAACGATAGAAAAATGGCAGATTTAAAAGATTTCGCAGAACAATTAGTAAACTTAACAGTAAAAGAAGTAAACGAGCTTGCTACAATTTTAAAAGATGAGTATGGTATTGAGCCTGCTGCTGCTGCAGTTGCAGTTGCTGCTGGTGGAGCTGCTGCTGGTGGTGATGCCGCTGAAGAGCAAACAGAATTTGATGTTATACTTAAAGCAGCAGGTGGTTCTAAACTTGCAGTTGTAAAACTCGTTAAAGAACTTACAGGTCTTGGCTTGAAAGAAGCTAAAGGTCTTGTAGATGACGCACCAAGTGCGATCAAAGAAGGTGTCTCTAAAGATGAAGCTGAAGGGCTTAAAAATTCTTTAGAAGAGGCTGGAGCTGAGGTTGAGCTTAAGTAAGCTTAGCTTTCCCAAACTTAACGGTTTAGGTCACAGGACAGGACGTTCTGAGACCTAAACCCTTTTGTGTATAAAGACATATGCACCAATAAATTTTATTTTTTAATTAATAATTCGTCCGTCGATGCGCGCAAAAAAAGCTGAACGATTAAATTTCTCGTCTATTGTCAATAGAACTGAATATCCAGATTTCCTTGATATTCAAATAAAATCCTTCCAGGATTTTTTCCAGTTAGAAACAAAATCAGATGAAAGAGCCGATGAAGGTCTTTTTAATACCTTCATGGAAAACTTTCCAATAACAGACACTCGTAACCAATTTGTTTTAGAATTTTTAGATTACTTTGTAGATCCACCACGTTACACGATTGAAGAATGTATCGAAAGAGGGTTGACTTACTCGGTACCCCTAAAAGCACGTCTAAAACTGTATTGTACAGATCCAGAACACGAAGATTTTGAAACCATCGTACAGGATGTATACCTGGGTACAATCCCATACATGACACCAAGCGGTACGTTCTGTATCAATGGTGCCGAGCGTGTAGTCGTATCACAATTACACAGATCACCAGGAGTATTCTTTGGCCAATCATTTCACGCCAATGGTACAAAATTATATTCAGCACGTGTTATCCCATTCAAAGGCTCATGGATTGAATTTGCTACGGACATCAACAGCGTTATGTACGCTTACATCGACCGTAAGAAAAAATTACCTGTAACAACACTCTTTAGAGCGATTGGTTTTGAGCGTGATAAAGACATTCTTGAAATTTTTGATCTTGCAGAAGAAGTAAAAGTTTCAAAATCAGGATTGAAAAAAGTTATCGGAAGAAAACTCGCCGCACGTGTACTTAATACATGGCATGAAGATTTCGTGGACGAAGACACAGGAGAAGTTGTTTCTATTGAAAGAAACGAAATTGTATTGGACAGAGATACAATTATTGACAAAGAAAATTCACTTGAGATTCTTGAATCTGGAACAAAAACTATTTTGCTCCACAAAGAAACATCACAGCAAGGGGATTATGCCATCATTCACAACACACTTCAGAAAGACCCAACAAACTCTGAAAAAGAAGCTGTAGAACATATCTACAGACAGTTGCGTAATGCAGAGCCGCCAGATGAAGAAACAGCTCGTGGAATTATCGATAAATTATTCTTTAGTGACCAACGCTACAATTTAGGAGAAGTTGGACGTTATAGAATGAATAAAAAACTCGGTCTTGATATCGGAATGGACAAGCAAGTCTTGACCAAAGAAGACATCATTACCATCATCAAATACCTAATAGAGTTGATTAACTCTAAAGCAGAAATTGATGATATCGACCACCTTTCAAACAGACGTGTTCGAACAGTTGGAGAGCAATTGTCCTCACAATTTGGCGTAGGTTTGGCGCGTATGGCGCGTACTATTCGAGAACGCATGAATGTTCGTGACAATGAAGTCTTTACACCTATTGATTTGATCAATGCGAAGACCTTATCTTCTGTCATCAACTCATTTTTTGGAACCAATCAGCTATCTCAGTTTATGGATCAAACAAATCCATTGGCTGAAATCACACACAAGCGTCGATTATCGGCTCTTGGACCTGGTGGACTTTCCAGAGAACGTGCTGGATTTGAGGTGCGTGACGTACACTACACCCACTACGGAAGATTATGTCCAATTGAAACCCCTGAAGGACCAAACATTGGTTTGATTTCTTCACTTTCTGTATACGCCAAAGTAAATTCAATGGGCTTCATTGAAACGCCATACAGAAAAGTTGAAAATGCAGTGGTGGATATCAAGGGAGCACCTGTATATTTGAGTGCAGAGGAAGAAGAAGAAAAACTCATTGCTCAGGCCAGTATTCCTGTAGACAAAAGCGGTAAAATTACATTAGATAAAGTTATTGCTCGTCAAGAAGGAGACTTTCCAGTTATTGAACCAACACAAGTTGATTATACGGACGTTGCACCAAATCAAATTTCATCAATTTCGGCTTCGCTTATTCCGTTCCTAGAACACGATGATGCCAACCGTGCCCTGATGGGATCAAACATGATGCGTCAAGCGGTGCCACTTCTTCGTCCAGAAGCACCTATCGTAGGAACTGGATTAGAGCGTCAAGTTGCGTCAGACTCTAGAGTCTTGGTCAACGCTGAAGCTGATGGTGTGGTAGAATATGTAGATGCCGATAAAATTGTCATCAAATACAACAGAACCGAAAACGAAAACCTAGTAAGTTTTGATTCTGACACTTACACTTATCCATTAACAAAATTCAGAAAAACAAACCAAGGGACTTCAGTAAATCTTAAGGCCATTGTTGAAAAAGGCGACAAGGTCACTAAAGGTCAGGTACTTTGTGAAGGTTATGCAACGCAAAATGGAGAACTTGCTTTAGGACGTAACATGAAAGTTGCTTTTATGCCTTGGAAAGGATACAACTTCGAGGATGCTATTGTGATTTCTGAGAAAGTAGTTCGTGATGATATTTTCACATCTATTCATATCGATGAATATTCATTGGAAGTACGGGATACGAAATTGGGTAATGAAGAATTAACCAATGATATTCCAAACGTTTCTGAAGAAGCCACTAAAGATTTGGATGAAAATGGAATGATTCGCATTGGTGCAGAAATTAAGCCAGGCGACATTCTTATTGGTAAAATCACACCAAAAGGCGAGTCTGATCCAACCCCAGAAGAAAAACTTTTACGTGCAATATTTGGAGATAAAGCTGGAGATGTCAAAGACGCATCACTTAAAGCATCGCCATCATTGCATGGTGTAGTGATTGAGAAAAAACTATTCTCAAGAGCAGTCAAAGACAAGCGTAAACGCGCTCAAGACAAAGAAGATATTTCTAAACTTGAAGACACCTATGATGTGAAGTTTGAAGAACTAAAATCTGTTTTAGTTCAAAAACTCTTTTCAATTGTTGGAGGAAAAACAGCACAAGGAATTTTTAATGACCTCGGTGAAGAAGTTTTTCCAAAAGGAAAAAAGTTTACCCTTAAAATGCTTAATGCAGTAGACGATTATGCACATTTAGTTGCAGGAAAATGGACTACTGATGCTGATTTGAATAAGTTGGTAAAAGACTTAATCCATAACTACAAGATCAAAGAAAACGACCTTCAAGGATCACTTCGTAGAGAGAAATTCACCATTTCTGTTGGAGACGAACTTCCAGCAGGAATCATCAAGCTTGCAAAAGTTTACATCGCTAAAAAGCGTAAACTTAAAGTTGGTGATAAAATGGCTGGACGCCACGGAAACAAAGGTATTGTAGCGCGTATTGTACGCCACGAAGATATGCCATTCTTAGAAGACGGAACACCAGTAGATATCGTATTGAATCCACTTGGGGTACCGTCACGAATGAACATCGGTCAGATTTATGAAACTGTTCTTGGTTGGGCAGGTAAAAATCTTGGACGTACGTTTGCAACACCAATTTTTGATGGTGCAACTTTAGATCAAATCAATGAACTCACAGAAGAGGCAGGTATTCCACAATTCGGGCATACTTACCTTTATGATGGAGGAACTGGTGATCGTTTCGATCAACCCGCAACGGTTGGTGTCATCTATATGCTAAAACTAGGGCATATGGTAGACGATAAGATGCACGCTCGTTCCATTGGACCTTATTCTCTCATTACACAACAACCTCTTGGTGGTAAAGCACAATTTGGTGGTCAGCGTTTTGGAGAAATGGAAGTCTGGGCTCTAGAAGCATATGGTGCTTCAAGTACGCTTAGAGAAATCTTAACTGTAAAATCTGATGACGTTGTTGGTAGAGCCAAAACTTACGAAGCAATCGTAAAAGGGGAGCCAATGCCAGAACCAGGATTACCAGAGTCGTTCAACGTATTGATGCACGAACTCAAAGGATTAGGATTAGACATCAGATTAGAGGAATAAAAACATTATCATATACCATAAAAAAATGGCAAGAAAACAAGATAATACAACACAAAAGAAGTTTAACAAAATTTCGATAGGTCTCGCTTCGCCAGAATCTATTTTAGCAGATTCAAGAGGAGAGGTTCTTAAACCAGAAACCATTAATTACAGAACCCACAAACCAGAACGTGACGGTTTGTTCTGTGAACGTATTTTTGGTCCTGTAAAAGATTACGAATGTGCCTGTGGAAAATATAAACGTATTCGCTACAAAGGCATTATTTGTGACCGTTGTGGTGTGGAAGTTACAGAGAAAAAAGTACGTCGTGAGCGTGTAGGGCATATCAATTTGGTTGTTCCTGTAGCGCACATTTGGTACTTCCGTTCTTTACCAAACAAAATCGGTTATCTTCTTGGGTTACCATCTAAGAAATTAGACATGATCATTTACTACGAACGTTACGTGGTGATTCAGCCAGGAACTGCTGAAAATGAAGAAGGTGAACCCGTTAAGAAAATGGATTTCCTTACGGAAGAAGAGTACTTGAATATTATGGAAGCACTTCCACAAGAAAATCAGTACTTAGAAGATTCAGACCCTAACAAATTCATCGCAAAGATGGGTGCAGAATGTCTGATTGAATTGTTGTCGCGTATCAATTTAGAGGAATTGTCTTTTGAATTACGCCACAAGGCCAATACAGAAACTTCAAAACAACGTAAAACAGAAGCATTAAAGCGTCTTCAAGTTGTTGAAGCGTTAAAAGATGGTAATCAAAACCGTGAGAATAAACCAGAGTGGATGATCATGAAAGCCATTCCAGTTATTCCACCAGAATTACGTCCATTGGTACCACTAGACGGTGGTCGTTTTGCAACTTCGGATTTGAATGATTTGTACCGACGTGTAATCATCAGAAATAACCGTTTGAAGCGTTTGGTAGAAATCAAAGCGCCTGAGGTGATCTTGAGAAATGAAAAGCGTATGCTTCAAGAATCTGTAGATTCACTTTTCGATAATACGCGTAAATCTTCGGCGGTTAAAACAGATTCTAACCGACCTTTAAAATCACTTTCAGATTCATTGAAAGGAAAGCAAGGGCGTTTCCGTCAAAACTTACTGGGTAAACGTGTCGATTATTCAGCACGTTCTGTAATTGTTGTTGGACCAGAATTAAAATTATTTGAATGTGGATTGCCAAAAAATATGGCCGCAGAATTATACAAGCCTTTCATCATCCGAAAACTGATTGAAAGAGGAATTGTAAAAACTGTAAAATCTGCAAAGAAAATTATTGACAAAAAAGAACCCGTGGTTTGGGATATTTTGGAAAATGTTTTGAAAGGACATCCAGTACTCCTAAACCGTGCGCCAACCTTACACCGTTTGGGTATCCAAGCATTTCAGCCAAAACTCATCGAAGGAAAAGCAATTCAATTGCATCCCCTTGTATGTACGGCTTTTAATGCCGATTTTGATGGTGATCAAATGGCAGTACATTTACCACTTGGACCAGAAGCAATTTTGGAAGCGCAACTGTTGATGCTTGCATCGCACAACATTTTGAATCCAGCCAATGGTTCGCCAGTAACTGTACCTTCTCAAGACATGGTACTTGGTTTGTACTACATGACCAAGTTGCGTAAGTCTACAAAAGACGTTAAAATCACAGGAGAAGGATTAACGTTCTATTCTCCAGAAGAAGTCATCATTGCGTACAATGAAAAACGTGTCGATTTGAATGCTCAAATTCGTGTACGTACCGAAGATTTCAATGATGAAGGTGAATTAGCGACGCAAATTATTAAAACCACCGTTGGTCGTGTACTTTTCAACGAAAAAGTACCTGCTGCTGCAGGATACATCAATGAAGTTTTGACGAAAAAATCGCTTCGCGATATCATCCACGGAATTTTGAAAGCAACTTCTGTTCCAGAAACAGCTGCATTCCTTGATGAAATCAAATCATTAGGATACAATTTCGCCTTTAAAGGTGGATTGTCTTTTAGTCTTGGAGATATTATCATCCCACAAGAAAAGCATGCAATGATCGATTCAGCAAACAAACAAGTTGATGGGATTATGGCCAACTACAACATGGGATTGATTACAAATAATGAGCGCTACAATCAAGTGATTGATATTTGGACTTCTACAAACGCCGAACTTACGGAACTTTCTATGAAACGAATCCGTGAAGATCAGCAAGGGTTTAACTCTGTGTATATGATGCTTGATTCGGGTGCACGTGGATCTAAAGAACAAATTCGTCAGTTGACTGGTATGCGTGGATTGATGGCCAAGCCAAAGAAATCTAATGCTGGTGGTGGAGAAATTATTGAAAATCCAATTCTTTCTAACTTTAAAGAAGGACTTTCAATTTTGGAATACTTTATTTCTACGCACGGTGCGCGTAAAGGTCTTGCCGATACCGCACTAAAAACAGCCGATGCAGGTTACCTAACACGTCGATTAGTAGATGTTTCTCAAGACGTTATCGTAAATACTGACGACTGTGGTACATTGCGCGGAATTACAGTAACCTCGCTCAAGAAAAACGAAGAAGTTGTAGAGAAATTAGAAGAACGTATTGTAGGACGTACCTCATTGGATGATGTGTATGATCCTATTACTGAGGAACTTCTTGTTGCTGCAGGTGAACATATCAGTGAAGCGATTGCAAAGAAAATCGAAGCATCGCCAATAGATTCTATTGAAGTTCGTTCTGCATTGACTTGTGAAGCCAAAACCGGTATTTGTGCCAAATGTTACGGAAGAAACCTTGCCACTGGAAAGATGGTACAAAAAGGAGAAGCTGTTGGCGTTGTTGCTGCACAATCCATTGGAGAACCAGGAACACAGCTTACACTTCGTACGTTCCACGTAGGTGGTATTGCAGGAAACATTTCAGAAGAAAACAACCTAGCGGCCAAGTTTGATGGTGTAGCTGAAATCGAAGATTTGAAAACGGTTAAAGGAAAAGACAACGAAGGAAACGACGTTGATATCGTCATTTCTAGAACCTCAGAAATCAAATTAGTCGACAAGAAAACAGGAATCGTACTCAGTACAAACAACATCCCTTATGGGTCTACCATTTTTGTCAAAAATGGTCAAAAACTGAAAAAAGGTACAGTCGTTTGTCAGTGGGATCCATATAACGGTGTGATTATTTCTGAATTCTCTGGAAAAGTTCGTTTTGAAAACATCGAGCAAGGGGTGACTTATCAAGTAGAAATTGATGAGCAAACCGGTTTCCAAGAGAAAGTAATTTCTGAATCTAGAAACAAAAAGCTCATTCCTACATTACATATCGAAGATGGAAAAGGTGGTGTGATTCGTTCATACAACCTTCCAGTAGGAGCGCACTTGATGGTAGAGGATAATGAAAAAATCAACATTGGAAAGATTTTGGTTAAGATTCCTCGTAAATCTTCTAAAGCTGGTGATATTACAGGTGGTCTTCCACGTGTAACCGAATTATTCGAAGCACGTAACCCATCCAACCCAGCGGTGGTGAGTGAAATTGATGGTGTGGTTTCTTTTGGTAAAATCAAAAGAGGTAACCGAGAAATCATTATTGAATCTAAAACTGGTGATATCAAGAAATACTTAGTCAAACTTTCTAACCAAATCTTGGTACAAGAGAATGACTTCGTAAAAGCTGGAATGCCACTTTCTGATGGCTCGGTAACACCAAACGATATCTTAAACATCAAAGGCCCATCTGCAGTACAACAATATCTTGTGAACGAAGTTCAAGAAGTATACCGTCTGCAAGGGGTGAAAATCAACGACAAGCACTTTGAAGTTGTGGTTCGTCAGATGATGCGTAAAGTACGAATTGAAGATTCTGGAGATACAATCTTCTTAGAAAACCAATTGGTACACAAATCGGATTTTATTGATGAAAACGATGATATTTTTGGTAAGAAAGTTATCGAGGATGCCGGTGATTCTGCAACGCTTAAAGCAGGACAAATTGTTACTGCACGTGAGCTTAGAGATGAAAACTCGATTTTGAAACGTGAAGACAAAACACTTGTTTCTGCACGTGATGTTCGTCCAGCGACTGCAACACCAATTTTACAAGGGATAACACGAGCTTCTTTGCAAACGAAGTCGTTTATTTCTGCAGCATCGTTCCAGGAAACTACAAAAGTACTGAACGAAGCCGCTGTAAATGGTAAAGTAGACACACTAGAAGGACTCAAAGAAAATGTGATTGTTGGACACCGTATTCCAGCAGGAACAGGCCTTAGAGTTTATGACAACATGATTGTTGGCTCTAGTGAAGAACTAGAATCTTTGATGAAAGCTAAAGAAGAAAAACAGGAGTTTAATTTATAAGTTATGAGCGATTCAGAACAAAAACAAAAAGGCCAAATAAATATTGAATTGGATGCTTCGGTTGCCGAAGGTACCTATTCTAACTTGGCCATTATTAACCATTCTGTATCTGAGTTTGTGGTTGACTTTGTCAATATTATGCCCGGAATTCCGAAAAGCAAAGTGAAGTCCAGAATTATCTTGACCCCACAACATGCCAAACGACTTTCTAAGGCCTTGCAGGACAATGTTAAACGTTTTGAACAAGCTCATGGCGAAATCAAAGATTATGATAAACCACCAGTACCACTCAATTTTGGGCCTACTGGTCAAGCATAACTAATTAAAAGCCCACAATTCTGTGGGCTTTTTTTATGGGGTTATTTTAAATCCACACTGAAGCATCTTTGCTCGTACTGTTAATACGACACAAGCGTAGACGCTTGCCCCCCGCTGCCGCACGAATCCTTTCGTGTGGTTTTGTGTTATTCTTTATATCATTACCATATTAAAAATTATTAAATCTTTTAACAATCCCTGTTCTCCTGCATAATCTTTTGCACTACTGTACACATATTCCTCTGCCTTATATACTAATCCCGATTCAACTGGATTTTGATGGATGTAATTAATCTTCTCTCTTATCACTCCATTACTCCATAATTCTATTGGTTTGTTGTCATGCCTCCAAAACTGATAATGCTTCACATTGGATGACTTTTTTGCAACTTTTTTAAACTGTTCTAACAAAAATTCTTTCCTACTTTCCTTTGGATTTTCTTGTATGGATTTTACTATTTCTTTACTTGTAAATCGTTTAAAATCTCCTAGTAATTGCTCTGGTTTTTCCCCCTCTACACTTCTAAAGATTAAATGCATATGATTGGTCATAATACACCAAGCCACAATTTCCATACCCTTATTGCTTTGACAAAAAGCTAAACTTTCTATTAGTATATTTTTATACTCATTTCGAGTAAATACATCTAACCATTCTACAACAGAAAAGCTTACAAAATATAATCCTTTTGGGTTATAAAATTTATAGTTTCTGCTCATTCTGTTTCTTTTTTTATTAATAATTAACTATAACCACACGATACAATCGTGCGGCAGCGGGGTTTCCAGCTTCGTCGTATTCAAAATTTAAAGTGGCGTTTTGACTAACGCAAGGGAATGTCAGAAGTAAACATAACCCTAAGTAAACGTAGTGTAGGTGTTTCATTATTATAAGGATTTGGAATACTCCAAATATATAAAAAAAACACAACAAAAAAACCTCCTAATTATTTATCAGGAGGTTTAAATTATAACTTATGAAGTTGTTTCAAGCAAATAACGGTCGGTGACTCATCATTTCATTGACTCTTTTGGCCACAGATTCCAAAACATCCTCATCCTCATGATTATTGATAACTTCATCAATAAAAGCAACCACAGTTTCCATATCGCTTTCAACCAAACCACGTGTTGTAATGGCGGGTGTTCC
>CBFHQL010000007.1:0-95437 GCA_965658025.1 Flavobacteriaceae bacterium
CCTTTGGTCGTAATTTCTGCCGATCGCCCACAACATCTTGTGAATATTGGTGATGGACAAACCATCATTCAACCCCATGCTTTTGGGAAGCATATTCTTTTTGAGGCCAATCTGACTCCTCCAGTCAAAACTCTTTTTTCAAGTGTTTTACAAGCACAGCGTAAAGCACAACAACTAATTTCCAAAGCACTCGATGCCGCACAGCAAAAAATGGGTCCTGTACACATCAATGTACCCTTCGATGAACCACTCTATAAAACTGTAGATCAGCCCATCAAAATTGATAGTCCATCAAAAAAAGGTGTTTATAAAGACAGTGTTACGCTTGGTGCTTCTGTGCTTAAAACTTGGCAAAAAGCCAAACGAAAATTGATTTTGGTTGGGGTAAATCCACCAAATTCTCTGGCATCAGACGTATTGGAACAACTAGCCAATGACCCCTCAGTCATCGTACTTACAGAAACCACGTCAAATTTACATCACCCCAATTTTTTTCCCTTTATCGATCAATTGATAGCACCTCTAAACGAAACTGAATTTGAAGCACTTCAACCAGATTTGCTTTTGACGTTTGGCGGATTGATTATCTCAAAAAAAATAAAAGCTTTTTTACGCAAATATCAACCAAAACACCATTGGCATGTGGACCCGTACAGAGCAAATGATACTTTTTTTAGGTTAAATAAACATTTTAAGTGTACACCTAGCACTTTTTTTAGCCAACTTTTTAAAACTTCTAACAATACGGAAAGTACATATTTTGATATTTGGAACACAGTTAAGCACTACCGCCGAAAAGGGCACGAACGTTATTTGAAATCCATGCCTTTTAGTGATTTTAAGGCCTTTGAATTAATTTCTGCCGCAATTCCTCATCAGTATATGGTTCAGTCTGGAAACAGCTCTGCTATTCGTTATTTACAGCTTTTTGAATTTCATTCTTCCATTGAATTATATTGCAATAGAGGGACAAGCGGCATTGATGGTTCTACGAGTACGGCCGTAGGAGCTTCAGTAGTTTCTAAGCGTCCAACCCTGTTGATTACAGGCGATTTGAGTTTTTTCTACGACATTAACGGGCTTTGGAACACCTCTATTCCAGACGATTTTAAAATTATTGTCATCAATAATGGCGGAGGTGGAATTTTTAGAATTCTCCCCGGAAACGACAATTCTCCTCTATTCGAAACTTATTTTGAAACAAAGCACCAACGCACTGCAAAAGCGTTGGCAAAAGACTTTGGTTTTTCGTACAGTATGGCCAATTCTACACACACATTGGTGGAGGCCTTAGCTCAGTTTTTTGATGCTGCTGATGGGCCAAAACTCCTTGAAATCTTTACCCCATCGTCTGAAAATGACAAAATTCTTCTCTCTTATTTTGATGAAATCATCAAAAAAAGTTAAAAAAAAGTTCAAAAAAAATGTGACTTTTTTCAAAATGGTGTGTCATAACTTATGAGGAACTGTATAATGCAGTCGAATTATTATTAATTATAAACCCAATAGTATTATGAGCAAAAGAGAAGAATTAATTCAAAAGTATGCGAATGATTTAAAAACAAAATGTAATGTTCAACCGGACATGGATCTTCTAAAAAAAGTAACCATCGGTTGTGGTCCTTCAATTTACGACAACGATGCGAGCACCGTATCGGGTACAGATCCATCGGAAGTGGAGACTGTTCGTAACAATTTTTTAATCAATAAATTAGGGCTAAGCGATTCACCAAAATTAGATGAAGGCATCAATAAAGTGCTTGATATGTATGGTAAATCCAATCGTAACAAGTACCGTGCAGTCGTGTACTACTTACTCACCAAGCATTTTGGTAAAGAATCGGTGTATTAGGATTGGATTTTAAGAAAAAACCACCGTTTTGTTGCCATACACCATCACTTTTTGGTCGACGTGGTGTTTAATGGCTGTAGAAAGCACAATTTTTTCTAAGTCGCGCCCTTTACTTATTAAATCTTTGATGGTGTGGGTATGAGAAACACGCACAACATCTTGTTCAATGATAGGGCCAGCGTCCAATTCGGTGGTTACATAATGTGAAGTCGCACCAATAATTTTCACACCACGTTTAAACGCCGAATGGTAGGGTTTTGCACCTACAAAGGCCGGTAAAAAAGAGTGGTGAATATTGATGATTTTTGAAGGATATACATCAATAAGTCCTTGTGGTATGATTTGCATATAGCGCGCCAAAACAATAAAATCGATTTGATGTTCTTTCAATAATTTAAGGTGTGCTTGTTCGGCCTCACTTCGAGTGTCGGGCGTAACTGGTACATGAAAAAATGGAATTTCAAAACTATCGGCAATAGGTTTTAAATCCATGTGGTTGCTTACAATAAAAGGAATTTCTATTTTCAATTCCCCAGATTTGAAACGCCCCAAAATATCGTATAAACAATGATCATATTTTGAAACAAAAAGTGCCATTTTTGGCAGTGTTTCAGCATCAAACAGTGTCCAATCCATTTGAAATTGTTGTGCAACCAAAACATCAAATTGTTTCTTAAGTTCGTTTTTGGACGGATTTGTTTTCTCGAAAGTACATTCAAGACGCATAAAAAACACTTCTTGTTCGTGGTCTACATGTTGATCCACATAAGTGATGTTGCCCTGCTGACCAAGAATGAAATTTGTTGTCGCTGCAATAATACCCGGTTGGTCTTTGCAATTTATTAAAATGGTAAATTTTTTCATTCCTGCAAAATTAGAAAAAACTTTAATTGCTCAACGTATTTTTTACAAGTTATTATTCCCTCGATTATGCTTACCTTTGCAACATGATTGAACTAGGTAAATTTAACACCCTAAAAATTTTAAGAGATACCGATCCAGGGTTGTTTTTGGGCGATGATGAAGACAACGAAGTTTTGTTGCCTAACAGATATGTCCCCGCTGATTTCAAAATCGATGATGTCTTAGACGTTTTTGTTTACTTGGACAATGAAGAACGCTTGGTGGCTGTTAACGATACACCATACATCCAAAAGGGAGAATTTGCACTTTTGCGTTGCAATGCCGTTAATGAATATGGGGCGTTTTTGGATTGGGGTATGGTTAAAGAACTGTTTTGTCCATTCAGAGAACAGGCCTTCAAAATGAAAAAAGGGGGCTGGTACTTGGTGTATTGCTATTTAGACGAAAAGTCGGACCGTTTGGTGGCGTCGAGCAAAACCAATCGTTTTTTAGACAACAGCGCATTGTCAGTAGCTTTGTATGACGAAGTTGACTTGATTGTGTCGCATCCCTCTGAATTAGGCATGAATGTCATAGTGAACAAACGCCATTTGGGGCTTATTTTTCATGGTGATATTTTTAAAGATTTAAGCATTGGTGACCGCTTAAAAGGCATTGTAAAAAAAATCCGCCCTAATAATAAAATTGATATTGGTTTGTCCCAAATCGGATATAGAAATATCGAACCAAGCGCACAAGCCTTACTCGAACTGATTAATGATCATGATGGATTTTTGGACATTACAGACAAATCTTCACCTGAAGCTATAAAATCGGTGGTTCAAATGAGTAAAAAAAGTTTTAAAAAAGCTGTAGGGGCGTTGTACAAAAAGCGTTTGATCCGCTTGGAATCTGACGGTATTTATTTAGTAAAAAAATAAAATAAACATTATGAGCGCAATACAATGGAAAACCGCAATTGAATTTGAAGACATCACCTACAAGAAATGTGATGGGGTTGCACGCATTGCCTTTAATCGACCAGAAGTGCGTAACGCATTTCGGCCACAAACCACTTCAGAGCTACTCAAAGCATTCCACGATGCCAACGAAGACACTTCAATAGGCGTTGTTTTGTTGAGTGCAGAAGGGCCATCATCCAAAGATGGTGTTTATTCGTTTTGTAGTGGCGGTGATCAAAAAGCTCGTGGCGAGGAGGGCTATGTTGGTAAAGATGGTTATCATCGCTTAAATATTTTGGAAGTTCAGCGTTTGATTCGTTTTATGCCAAAGGCCGTTATTGCTGTAGTTCCAGGTTGGGCTGTGGGTGGAGGTCATAGTCTGCACGTTGTTTGCGATTTGACTTTAGCCAGTAAAGAACACGCTATTTTTAAGCAAACCGATGCCGACGTTACAAGTTTTGACGGGGGCTATGGTTCGGCGTATTTAGCGAAAATGGTTGGACAGAAAAAAGCCCGAGAAATATTCTTTTTAGGTCGTAATTATTCAGCGCAAGAAGCTTACGAGATGGGGATGGTCAATGCTGTTATTACTCACGATAAATTAGAAGCTACTGCTTTTGAATGGGCACAAGAAATTTTACAAAAATCACCTATTTCCATAAAAATGCTAAAGTTTGCCATGAATCTAACGGATGATGGCATGGTTGGACAGCAGGTTTTTGCGGGCGAAGCGACACGCTTGGCCTACATGACGGATGAGGCCAAAGAAGGCCGTAATGCCTTTTTAGAAAAGCGTCCACCCAATTTTAATAAAAAATGGATTCCTTAGTATGGCCCATCTAAAATCTTGGATATCGGCATCTCGACTTCGTACTTTGCCGCTCTCGATTTCAGGGGCAATCGTGGGTTCGAGTTATGCCTATTTTTTGGATTTTTTTGATGTCTCTATCTTTACACTTATCATTCTAACGACCTTAAGTTTTCAAATTTTATCCAATTTAGCCAATGATTATGGTGATGGCGTCAAAGGGACGGACAACGATTCGCGTATTGGCCCAAAACGTGCTATTCAGAGTGGTGAAATATCTGCCAAGCAAATGCGGTTGGCTGTACTATTAAATGCAATCATCAGTGGAATTTTGGCTATAACACTTATCTTGTTGGTCTTTGGCTTTGATCAGCTGGGTAATGCTTTGATTTTTATGGTTTTAGGTGGATTATCCATTTATGCTGCCATAAGCTATACGGTGGGAAAGTCTGCGTATGGCTACAAAGCACTTGGAGATCTTATGGTTTTTTTATTTTTTGGTTTGCTCAGTGTTTTTGGTACTTTTTTCTTGTTTGCACAGCATATAGATTTTCGCTTAATTTTACCCGCTTCATCTGTTGGATTACTTAGTGTAGCAGTACTCAATTTGAATAACATGCGCGATTTAGACTCAGATCAAAAGTCGAATAAAAATACATTAGCTGGATATTTGGGGCCTAAAAATGCTAAAGTGTATCATTTTTCACTTATTCTTTTAGCTATTATTTTGATGGTCATTTTTCAGTATATGATGTCTTTTTCGAAACTAATGTTTGTCACATGGATTGCCTTTGTCCCTTTATTATTTCATCTTAAATCCATTTATTACATAACAAATCCCAAAGCTTTCGATCCTCACCTCAAGCTTGTTGCATTGTCTACTTTTGTCTTGTCGTTGCTGTTTGCTTCAGCATTGATTTTAGAACATTTTTATACGGTATAGAGATGAAAGCATCATTTTTACCATATCAATTACAGTTTAAACACGCCAGTGGTACCTCACGTGGGGTGCTAAAAACCAAAGACACATGGTTTATCAAAATTGAAGATGAACAGTCCGTAGGCATAGGTGAATGCGGCATGTTTAGAGGGTTGAGTTACGATGACCGTCCAGATTTTGAAGCAAAACTAAAATGGGCTTGTGAACATATCGATTTAGGTTTAGAACATCTTCTCACTGCACTAGTAGAGTTTCCATCCATTCAATTTGGATTAGAAATGGCTTTTTCGGATTTAAAATCAAAAACACCTCGTATTTTATTCCCCTCAAAGTTCACCTCAGGAACAGATTTTATACCAATTAACGGGTTGATTTGGATGGGTGATGAGCAGTTTATGAAAGCACAAATCCGTTCAAAATTAGATGCAGGTTTTAATTGTATAAAAATCAAAATAGGGGCTTTAGATTTTGCAACTGAATTGGCTTTGATTAAGTCCATAAGAAATGAATACGATGCCAACACCATTGAAGTTCGTGTGGATGCCAATGGTGCATTTTCTCCTTTGGAAGCAATGGAAAAATTAAAGCGTTTATCAGATTATGATTTGCATTCGATAGAGCAGCCCATAAGTGCTGGCCAGTACGCTGCTATGGCCGAACTTTGCGCCAAAACGCCTTTACCTATTGCTTTGGATGAAGAATTAATTGGAATACATGATGTAACAAAGCAAAAACAATTGCTACAAACTATAAATCCCCAATATATTATTCTCAAGCCAACGCTTGTGGGTGGTTTTTCGGGTAGTCAGTCATGGATAAATTTGGCTGAAAATCAGTCGATTGGGTGGTGGGTTACCAGTGCATTAGAAAGCAATATTGGCCTTAATGCCATTGCACAATGGACCTATCATTTGGGTGTAAAACGACCTCAAGGTTTAGGAACTGGAGGGTTGTTTACAAACAACATGGATTCGCCTTTAACAATTAAAAATGGGCATCTGACGTATATGCCTTTAAACAAATGGAATATTAAATTTTAGATATGTATATAAAACAAGCATTTAAATTTGAACACGATTGGTGGCTGTATATCGTCGGTGTAATTATTGTAATCATAGGCGTTATTTTGGGGCAAATTCCACTTACAGCTGCTTTGATGCTTAAGATGATGGAAGACGGAGGCAACTTTGCTACTTTGGAAGATCCTTATCAACTCATGGCCATGTTGGATTCAAATTTGAATCTATTTTTGATGTTGCTCTCCTTTGCTGTGGGGCTGTTGGCTGTATTTGTTGTTGCAAAGTTCTTACATAAACAAACCCTAAAAAGTTTAACCACTTCTAGAGAAAAAATTGATTGGCGTCGTTTTTGGTTTGCGTTCATCGTTTGGGGTGTTTTTACAAGTTTTTTTATTGGTTTAGAATATTTTATGAATCCAGAGCACTATGTGTTTAATTTTGAATTAAAACCATTTTTAATTTTACTGCTTATTTCTATTCTTTTTATACCCCTGCAAACAAGTTTTGAAGAATATTTTTTTCGTGGCTATTTGATGCAAGGCATAGGTGCATTGGTAAAAAACAGGTGGTTGCCTCTTATTTTTACCTCCACATTATTTGGATTATTGCATATTTCTAACCCTGAAATTGGCAAACTCGGATACATCCTTTTGGTTCATTATATCGGAACAGGATTTTTGTTGGGCATCATGACGCTTATGGATGAAGGATTGGAATTGGCGCTTGGTTTTCATGCGGCAAACAATCTTTTGGCTGCGTTGTTGCTTACCGCCGATTGGACGGCTTTCCAAACACATTCTATACTAAAAGACATTTCAGAACCCGAACTAGCTGGGGCAGATGTCTTTTTTCCGGTCTTTGTAATTTACCCTTTATTACTCTTTGTTTTTGCAAAAAAATACAACTGGACCAATTGGAAAGAAAAATTATTTGGTAAAGTCACTAATGATTAATGTTGAATAATGCGATAAGTCATATAAAACCTAATGAATTGTTTCACCTCAATGGCGTTCAATACACTATTGATGCGGTCAAAATATTGGCCAATAATTTCGCTAAAACAGGAAGTGAAAATGAGCGTAATTTAGGAGAATTTATCCTAAATTGGGTTGATGACTCTGAAAATATTTCCTTAAGTACTTCAGGAACAACCTCCGAACCAACCACAATATCAATACCAAAAAAAGCATTTGTGAATTCCGCCAAAGCAACAGGTATTTTTTTTAATTTAAGTCCTGGTGATTCTGTACTTTGTTGTTTACCGTTTTCATATATTGCTGCCAAAATGATGTTTGTGCGCGCTTGGGTTTTGGGGCTAAAATTAGATATTATAGAACCCTCCTCAAACCCTTTAGAGCTTATTTCGAAACCCTACGATTTTTCAGCAATGGTACCTTTGCAAATCCGCAATTCCCTTTCAAAACTTAATCAAATTGGGACACTTTTGGTGGGTGGTGCAGCTGTTTCAATAGATTTAGCACATCAGTTGAAACAGTACAATTGTACAGTTTTTGAAACTTTTGGAATGACGGAAACCGTCAGTCATATTGCTGCTAAAAATCTATCTGAAGGAGAAACTGTTTTTAGAGTACTGCCAAACATTTCTATTGCCCAAGACGATCGTGGTTGCCTCACAGTGAATGCACCACATTTAAATCCAAAACTTTTGCAAACAAACGATGTTGTTTCTCTAATTTCCAATGATACGTTTAAATGGTTGGGACGTTATGACCATGTGATAAATTCTGGAGGGGTAAAAATACACCCAGAAGTATTGGAGCAAAAACTACAAAATCAGATAAAAACACCTTTTTTTGTTGCTGGAGTTCCAGATAAAGTTTTGGGTCAAAAAGTAGTTTTAATTATTGAAGCTAAAGCCAAACAAATGGATTTGGATTTAAACGAAATTGAAGCCATCAAAAGACCTAAGGCCACTTATTTCTTACCCAAGTTTCATAGGACTAAATCCGGGAAAATCCAACGCCAGAAAACTTTAGATTTGTTAGACTTGAATCACGCCTAAGTTAAAGTCTTTTTCGATGGGTGCATGGTTAGCCGCTTCAATGCCCATACTGATCCATGTACGTGTTTCCAATGGATTGATGACACCGTCAGTCCAAAGTCGAGCAGCGGCATAGTAGGGAGATACTTGTTCGTCGTATTTTTCCTTGATGCTGGAAAGCAATTCGGCTTCTTGTTGTTCCGTAATTTTCTTTCCTTGTTTTTTAAGCGCCGCAGTTTCTATTTGTAAAAGCACTTTAGAAGCGCTATTTCCACTCATTACGGCCAATTCGGCACTTGGCCATGCGGCTATCAATCGAGGGTCATAGGCCTTGCCACACATGGCATAATTCCCTGCTCCGTAGCTATTCCCCATGATGATGGTAAATTTTGGCACCACGCTATTGCTTACGGCATTTACCATTTTTGCGCCATCTTTGATGATGCCACTATGTTCGCTTTTGCTGCCGACCATAAATCCAGTAACATCTTGTAAAAACACCAAAGGAATTTTTTTCTGATTACAATTGGCAATAAATCGAGTCGCTTTGTCGGCGCTGTCGTTATAAATTACCCCACCAAATTGCATTTCTCCTTTTTTGGTTTTGACCAACTTACGTTGATTTGCTACAATACCAACGGCCCAACCATCAATACGCGCATAACAGGTAATGATGGTTTTTCCATAACCCGCTTTGTATTCTTCGTATTCTGAATTATCTACTAATCGTTTGATGACTTCGTAGGTGTCATATTGATCGGCACGCGAGCGCGGTAGGATTCCAAAAAGATCTTCAGGATTTTCTTTGGGTTGCACGGCTTTTGTCCGGTTGAATCCAGCATGTTCTGCATCTCCAATTTTATCTATAATGGATTTAATTTTATCCAGTGCATCTTTATCATTTTTGGCTTTATAATCTGTTACACCACTGATTTCGCAATGGGTAGTAGCACCGCCAAGGGTTTCATTGTCGATACTTTCGCCAATGGCGGCTTTAACCAGATAGCTTCCTGCCAAAAAAATACTGGCTGTTTTATCCACAATAATAGCTTCGTCACTCATAATGGGGAGGTATGCTCCACCAGCAACACAACTGCCCATGACCGCCGATATTTGCGTGATGCCCATACTGCTCATGATGGCGTTGTTTCTAAAAATACGCCCAAAGTGTTCTTTATCAGGAAAAATTTCGTCTTGCATTGGGAGATAGACTCCTGCAGAATCTACAAGATATATGATGGGGAGTTTGTTTTCTATTGCAATTTCTTGTGCACGTAAATTCTTTTTGGCTGTGATGGGAAACCAAGCTCCAGCTTTCACAGTTGCATCATTGGCCACCACAATACACAGGCGTTTGGCAATATAGCCCATTTTTACAATGACACCACCAGAGGGGCAACCCCCATGTTTTGCATACATACCATGTCCTGCAAAAGCACCAATTTCGATGGATTTGGATTTGGGATCCAAAAGATAATCAATTCGCTCTCGTGCGGTCATTTTCCCTTTGGCATGTTGTTTTTCAATTTTCGCTTTACCACCGCCTAGTTTTACTTGTATCAACCGTTTTTTTAGTTCAGAAACAAGTAGTTTGTTCTGGTCTTCGTTTTTATTGAAGTTTAGGTCCATGTGCATTATCTTTACAACAAAAATAATAATAATCTTCACTTAACGGTTTTTGTTTAACGAAGAATTATAATTCCTTGAAACTAAAGAACACATCTAATGGACATTATTTTTCATCCTGCCTCCTCAAGAGGTTTTGCTGATCATGGTTGGCTTAAGGCCAACCACTCTTTTAGTTTTGCGCGTTATTTTGACCCAAAAAAAATGAATTTTGGTGCATTACGCGTCCTAAATGATGATCGAATTGCACCAAATATGGGCTTTGGAACACATCCCCACGATAATATGGAAATTATTACCATACCTATATCTGGGGTTTTGAAACATAAAGATTCTATGAGCGAGCAATGGTTAACAGTAAAGGCAGGAGAGGTTCAAGTTATGTCGGCGGGTACAGGTGTTTTTCATTCTGAAATGAATGCATCTTTAACCGAAGATTTAAGCTTGTTTCAAATTTGGATTTTACCAAATAAACATGGTGTTTCGCCGCGTTATGATCAACGGCATTTTGAACAGTCGAAATCCGGAATTTTACAAGTATTAGTAGAGTCAATCGATGATTTTAAGCTTGAAAATAGTTTAAAAATTCATCAAGATGCACAAATATCAAGAATCAACTTGAACACAGATGATGTGTTCAAATATACTTTAAAGTCCGAGGTACACGGTGTTTATGTTTTACAGATTTACGGTAGTTCAGCCATTTTGAATCAAAAGTTAGGAAAGCGAGATGCTGTTGGTATTTCGAAAACTTCATCTTTTGAAGTAGTTGCTGAAAATGATGCACAATTGCTTTTTCTTGAGGTGCCTATTTTAGAATAAAAAATCCCAACCATGTAGGTCGGGATTTTATTAAATCTAATACAGCGACTTAGTCCTCAATAACTTCCATTAGGACAGCTGCTAATTTTCCTGGTTGAGAGAAGTTAGGTGTATGGCTTGATTTTAGTGAGTACGATTTTTTTACATTGCCCTTGTACATGGCTCTTTGTATCTCAATTGGGATGGCTCTGTCTTCGGTACATTCGACGTAGTATTTCGGGATTTCACCAAAATTAGCATCTGTAATTTCCAGTTCATACATGAGTGGTGCTGCGGGTTCTGGAACGATATAGGGTTTTGCACCATCAAATGCTTCTTTGGGGATATCGTGCGCAAAAGCATTCTGGATTTCGTCTTCTTTGACTAAGGCATAAGTTTTATCATCCGACAAATAGAAATTTTCTACAGCTTTTGAGCCCTCAACACCTTGAACTGCTTTAAAGAACGACCCTCCATTGGGCAATAAAAATGCGGCAACATAGACCAGCTTTTTAACCTTATCTGGATAAAGTTCTGCAACTCGACTTACTGTAATTCCATTGAAGCTATGTCCAACCAAAATAACAGGTTTGTCTTGCTTTTTGAGAATATTTGAAAGTGTACGTACATAGTCTTTCATAGTAATTTCGCCTGGTGGTGTTTTGTCGTTTCCATGTCCAGGAAGGTCAGGTGTGAGTACGGTATGTCCATTGTCTTTAAGGCTTTTGGCTACGTTTTCCCATTGCCATCCGCCTAACCATGCAGAATGGACCAATACATAAGTTTCTTTTGTGTTCATTTGATTATTGTTTTTTGTGTTATTGAATTGTTCTTTGACTTCAAAATGGTCTTCTGTAAGCAACCATGTTCCGTCTATTTTTTCCCAAGTTTCATTGGTGATGATTCCTTTTCCAACGTTCATTTCCCAATCGGATGAAATGATGGCTTTGGTGTCGCTGATGACCTCTACGTTTGTGTTTGAATAAACCAAATCTGAAGCACCAGATTTTACAAATGGTGTCCAAAATTCACTGATGGCTTTTCGTCCTTTAAACGTTCCAAAAGGTTTGGCGACCATAACAGCATCTTCTGTATAGGCGTTGGCAATTGCTGTGGTGTTTCCAGAGTTAAAATTTGAAATCCAAGATTTGCTGGCTTTCATAACTTCGTGTTTTGCTTTGTTTGTTCCGCATCCAACACTAAGCAGTACAAACAAAATGACGATGATTGAATTGATTTTTTGTTTCATTTTTTTGTGGTTTTATTTATTATAGATTTGAATTACGTTACAAATGTAGGAGGGATAGAAAGCATAAACCTGTACCTTTTGTTACAACTCCAAAAAAAAATAATTTAAAGCAACTCTATTTGTTTAAAACTCAGTTTTACAACACCGTTGTGTTCCAGCTGTTTTAGCGTTTTGGAAATGACTTCTCGAGTCGTCCCTATTTCTTTGGCCAATTGACTGTGCGAGAGTTTTATAAATGGGGTGTTGTTTTGAATACGAATAGATTTTAAATACTTCATCAAGCGTTGATCTACTTTGTTGAATGCTAAATTTTTATAGGCGAGAAGAAGGTCTTCATAACTATGAATAAAAGCGTTGGTGGTGAATTTGTTCCATGATTTATATTTAAAACTCCACTCTGTGGCAAAGCGAACAGGAATTTTGATGAGGGTGGTATCTTCTTCAGTTTTAGCATTGACAACGCTTTTACAGTCTCTAAACGTGGCAGACAGGGACATTACGCAGGTCTGTACAGGACGAACATAATAAAGTAAAATTTCTCGGTCTTCATTTTCTTGCCAAACGCGTACTTTTCCAGAGATGACCAGCGCCAACCATTTGATGTACTTATGTTGTTCCACAATAAATGAATGCTTTGGAACATGCTCTAAAACACCAACGTCTAAAAACTCTTTTTTTAATTCATCCTCAACAATGTTAAGGGCCTTAAATAGGTAGTCGAATTCTTTATTTATAGTGTCTTTTATCATCTAGGAATAGGTGCTGGAACCAAATTATCTATCGGTTCAAGTGACTTTAAATAACTAAATATTGCTTGTACTTCATAGTCCGTGAGCGCTTTGTAGCCAATGGTAGGCATAGGAGGGAGTAGTGGTCTTCCGTTTTCTAAGCCCTTAAATTTTCCCTCGCGCATGGCTCTTGTAAATTGTTTCAACGTCCAAGTCCCAATCCCCGTTTCATGAGGGGTTAGATTTGCCGCAAACGACGTACCCCAAGGACCAATGGCACTTGTTCCACTTACATTAAATAAAATCCACTCGTTTGAATTTAATTTTGGATGATTTGTTTTAGCGTTATCGTCCATTTGATGTCCAGAAAGTAGACGACTTTCGTCGGGAATGGGACCTAATTTTGTCATTTTTTTTGGCGAATGGCAATCATTACATCCAAAGACGGTTACGAGCCGTTTTCCTTCTTTAATGAGTTCAGTTTCCGAACAATTTTGGTAATTGTTACTGTTTTTTTTACAGGCGTAAAGCACTAACAATAGCGCTATCAAATATATTTGTTTCATAAGTTGTAGATTTTTGTTTTTAATAGATTTTAGGGAAGTAGAGGTTAAACGATTCTTTTGAGTGTGTTTTCTTTAGTAAAAATGTAGTGTTTCAAAACACCTAATACATGTAACACCAAAAGAATCATCATGATGAGCGATGTGATGCCATGTACTTTCATTGGGGCAATTTCACTGCGGTTTTTTATAAGTTCAGGAGCACTGGACTGCAATGCTTCTGCATATCCACCCAAAAGCATGACCGCTATTCCTGAGATGGATAAAACAAAAAGAATAATATAGAACACATTGTGTATCCACACGGTCAATTTATTATTGAACTTAGACCCTGTTTCTAAATCTGAAGGCCTCTCGTGTTTAAAAAAAGAACGCGTTCGCACTATGGTAAGTACAAAAACAATAATGCCAAGAACAGCATGAATCGTTATTAATCCCATCTTTTCTGATGGTTCTAAACGTTCCATGTATTTCCCTAGAGGAAATAGAATTAAGATTAACAAAGCTGTAAGCCAATGCGTCGCAATGGTTGCTTTGCTGTACTTCTGGGTTAAATCATTTTGAATTGTTTTTTTCATGATATGTTGCTTTATGGTTCATTTGTAATAACAAGTTAGACTTTTATGTATAAAACTACTTCCTATGTAATAAGACACATCTTTTTACAAAAAGTCACATTTTTTTTGCACTTTTTTATTTATACCCAAACTTAAGAAGTAAATTAATGAGAAAATGCTGTTTTTTTTAATTAAAAATCAGCAACATTAAAAATTCCAGCAGTTCTTAAATCATAAGTTTTAAAATTTCACGATATTTGAGTTTCAATTTAGAAAATATAAAAATGAATAAAAATACAGTATTAGCCTGGGCCACATTTATTATGATCTTTGTGGGTTTAGCACTCATCGGTCTAGGTGCTTTTCGGTACAATGATATTGCAGGTTGGGGCTTTGCAGCCGTAGGGATTGGTTTTTTTGCTATTGCTTGGGTATTTAATGCACTAAAAGGACGTGTATAATGAGTGACGATAAAAAAATAATCTTTTCCATGACGGGGGTTACCAAAACCTTCCAAAGTGCAAATACACCTGTGCTTAAAAACATATACCTTAGTTTTTTCTATGGGGCAAAAATTGGTATACTTGGGCTTAATGGTTCTGGAAAATCAACTTTACTCAAAATCATTGCTGGAGTAGACAAAAACTACCAAGGTGATGTAGTCTTTTCTCAAGATTACTCTGTAGGATATCTTGAACAAGAACCGCAATTGGACGACGAAAAAACGGTTCTTGAAGTCGTAAAAGAAGGAGTTGCAGAAACCGTTGCAGTTTTAGACGAATACAACAAAATCAACGATATGTTTGGTCTAGAAGAAGTATATTCTGATGCCGACCGTATGGAAAAGCTCATGAATCGTCAGGCAGAGTTGCAAGACCAAATTGATGCGTCCAATGCTTGGGAATTGGATACCAAACTCGAAATCGCAATGGATGCTTTGCGTACCCCTGATGGCGCTCAAAAAATTGGTGTACTCTCTGGTGGAGAGCGGCGTAGAGTGGCCTTGTGTCGTTTATTGTTACAAGAACCAGATGTCTTGCTTTTGGATGAACCTACCAACCATTTGGATGCCGAATCGGTACATTGGTTAGAACAGCATTTGGCACAATACAAAGGCACCGTGATAGCCGTAACGCACGACCGCTATTTCTTAGACAATGTAGCGGGTTGGATTTTAGAACTTGATCGAGGAGAGGGTATTCCATGGAAAGGGAATTATTCCTCATGGTTAGATCAAAAATCGAAACGCCTTGCACAAGAGAGCAAAACAGCTTCCAAACGTCAAAAAACATTAGAACGTGAATTGGAATGGGTACGACAAGGTGCAAAAGGGCGTCAAACCAAACAAAAAGCCCGTTTAAAAAACTACGACAAACTTCTCAATCAAGACCAAAAACAGCTTGACGAGAAGTTAGAAATCTATATTCCTAATGGCCCGCGCTTAGGGACAAACGTTATCGAAGCTACAGGCGTAAGTAAGGCCTATGGCGAGAAACTACTTTATGATGATTTGAATTTCAATTTACCTCAAGCAGGTATTGTAGGGGTTATTGGACCCAATGGCGCTGGAAAAACTACCATTTTCAGAATGATTATGGGTGAGGAAACTGCCGACAAAGGTGCGTTTAAAGTAGGAGAAACTGCCAAAATTGCTTATGTCGACCAAAGCCATTCTAACATAGATCCTGAACAATCTATTTGGCAAAATTTTTCCGATAATCAAGAGCTCATCATGATGGGTGGGCGACAAGTCAATTCGCGTGCCTATTTAAGTCGTTTTAATTTTTCGGGAAGCGAGCAAAACAAAAAAGTCAAGCTGCTTTCTGGTGGCGAGCGCAACCGTTTACACTTGGCTATGACCCTCAAAGAGGAAGGTAATGTTTTACTTTTGGATGAACCCACTAACGATTTAGATGTCAATACCTTACGTGCACTTGAAGAAGGTTTAGAAAACTTTGCAGGATGCGCTGTAGTCATCAGTCACGACCGTTGGTTTTTAGATCGAATTTGTACTCATATTTTAGCTTTTGAAGGCAATTCAGAAGTCTATTTTTACGAAGGTAGTTTCAGTGAATATGAGGCCAACAAACGCCAACGCTTAGGCGGCGATTTGATGCCAAAGCGCATCAAATATAAGAAGCTTATACGTTAGATTAATTTATTCTTCAATCGCAGGTTCGGTTTCATCAGGAGTTTCTTTTTTAGATCGCGCTTTTTTGTAAATAGGCAAAAGGTAGGATAGCGTATAGCTAAATCCAGTACCCACTTTACTACTGTCATACGTACGTCCAAATCCTGGAATAAAAATGTTTTCAAAATTAGGCGGACTTTTTTCTGTTAAACGTGTTTTAACTTGAACATTAAACCCTAAAAACACATTGTTGAACACTTCAGTCTTGATGCCAAAAATCAATTCGGCCCAAGCTGCTGATAGATCAGAAAATTCTACACGTTCGCTATTTTGAAGTTCACCCCAAGTTTGACTGTTGGTGTCATAAATAGTGAAACGCTCGCGCGTTTGACTAAAACTCGAAATGCCCACTCGTAGTCCACTAGTGATTAAGTTTTCCATGCCTAACCAATTATTGTACAGGTTAAAATCTACTCCAGCTTTAAAATAGCTGCCTTTGGCACTTGTTTCAAGATAGTTGGTTTTGTTTGCTTTTTCTTCAAAACCAAGCTCTCCAGCCACATACAAGCGCTGTCCTAAGCGATAGTCTGCACTCACTTCAAAACCAGAGTAATCAGTTTCAAAAGCAGTTCGTCCAAGCCGGCTGAGATCGATACCAAACCGCAATCCGTATTTTTCTTGAAAACCAATGCTGTCGGTTTTGGTTGTAGCCGTTGGTTGTTCTTCATCCTTTTGTGCAAACAGCGATGAAACGGTCAATAAAAGACAAAGTATACTAATGGAATATTTTGACATGGGTTTCATTTTCGTTAGTAACTTCTTTATTGATGTCAAATTCGGCGTTAATCATCCAAAGATCTGCATCCGTTTCGATACTAAACCCCTGAATAGAATACACATTTTTGTAGCCGCATGCACGAGAAACATAGACGGAAGATGTAGTGTATGCAATTGTAATAATATCTGGGTTTCCTACAACAGCATTATCTACCACATCATAATTTTTGTACAATTTGAATTGTGTTTGATTTTGAGCACCATTGAGTGGGAGTTCAATTTTTGATCGAGAGGCAACATTTTCTCCATTAATAGGGACATCGTTACCATCTGTATCTAGACCTAAAGCGTACAGCCCAGCTACTGTTTTTGGACTGTCTAAAGCGCCGATGTCAAAAAATTCGACCACAAGGCGTGCGGTGGTTTGTGTGTTTTCGCTGCAAATATCGTCCGGCTCACAAGCTGTGAACACTAAAAGAAAAGAGAGAAGCGCTATTTTTTTCATAAAAAAATTAAATTCTTTTTTCCAAAAGTACAACATTTTCTACATGATGCGTCTGCGGAAACATATCGACGGCTTGTGTTTTAGTAATCTTATAATGCGCATCCATAAGCGCAAGGTCGCGTGCCTGTGTTGCGCTGTTGCAACTAACGTATACTATTTTTGCAGGCAATATATTCAAAATTTGTTGTACAACATCTTTGTGCATACCATCTCTCGGTGGATCGGTGATGATTACATCAGGTTGGCCGTAGGTTTCAATAAAGGCGTCATTAAAAACTTTTTTCATATCACCCACAAAAAAGTCTGCATTGTTGATGTTGTTTTCTTGCGCATTTTCTTTGGCCGCTTCAATGGCCTCTGGAACAGCTTCGACACCCACAACTTTTTTGGCGTTTTTAGCTACAAATTGTGCTATAGTGCCTGTACCGGTATATAAGTCATAAACAAGTTCTTCACCTGTAAGCCCAGCAAAATCTCGAGTGATTTTATATAAATTATAGGCCTGTTCAGAATTTGTTTGGTAAAACGATTTGGCGTTAATTTTAAATTGAAGACCTTCCATTTCTTCCATAATGTACGGTCGTCCATGATAACAAATGACTTCTTGATCATAAATGGTGTCATTGCCTTTTGGATTGATGACGTATTGCAAAGAGGTAATCTGAGGAAATTTATGTTTAAGAAAATCAAGTACGGTATCAATTTGTTTTTTGGTCGCCGAATAAAACTGAACTACGACCATAATTTCACCTGTACTGCTTGTTCGGATCATAAGGGTACGAAGTACACCCGATTGTTGTTTGGGGTCAAAGAATGGGATATTTTGCGCAATGGCAAACGTTTTTAGTTCATTTCGAATGGCATTGGACGGATCGGCTTGAAGCCAACATTTATCGATGTCCAAAATTTTGTCCCACATACCCGGAATATGAAACCCAAGTGCGTTTCTGTTTTCGATGGTGGTATTGTCCTTGATTTCTTCAAGAGAAAGCCAACGGTTATTGCTAAACGAAAACTCCATTTTGTTTCTATAAAAATAAGGATGGGCACAACCAAGAATAGGAGTGACCTCTGGCAATTCGACTTTGCCAATACGCTGCAGATTGTTGGTGACTTCTTTTTGCTTGAAATACAACTGCTGATCGTAGTTCATATGCTGCCACTTACAGCCCCCACAAGTCCCAAAATGCGCACAAGATGGGGTGACTCTATGCTCAGAATAGTTGTGGAATTTAGTGGCTTTTCCTTCGTAGTAGCCTTTACGTTTTTTGAAGGTTTGCACGTCTACGACATCACCGGGGACAGCATTGGATAGAAATACAATTTTTCCGTCGGGGGCTTTCGCCAAACTTTTCCCTTTTGCTCCAGCATCAAAAACGTCGAGCTTAAAAAATTCTTTTTTTGCTTTTTTTCTACGCATGCTTGCAAAAATACTGTAAAAAAAAATGCTGTCCCTATGGAACAGCATGAAAAACTTTGGTTTTTATGTTTATTTCTTTTGTCTAAACACCCGATCAATCAATTCTTTTGCGGCGTCTTTTCCACCAAGGCCAATAGCAATAGCCAGACCCAATCCAATAGCAGCAAACAAATATTGTGTGAGCTTGGATACCAAATCATTTCCGATGTTGAGTTGCGATAAAATCATTGAAAAAACAATCAATAAAATACCAAACTTAGCAATAGATCCAATGACCGACGCTTGTTCGATATTCATGTTGTTCAATCGTCCATTGATAAAATCGCGTACAAAATTGGCGAGGTACAACCCAAAGACAAAAAGAATAACAGAGATAAAAATATCGGGGATAAACCCAACAACTTTTTCAAATAATTCTTTGGCAACGGCAAGGCCAAGAATATCAAAAACAGTGAGCAGAACCACCAACAGCAGCACATAATAGATGATGTTGCCTATGATTTCCGAAAACTTGTGTTTGATGCCAATTTGCTCGAGCATTTGATCGAGTTCTACCTTGTCGGCAATCACATCAATTTTGATGAATTTTGCGAGTTTGATGATTAATTTACGCAGTAGTCGTGCAATAAATCGGCCAACAAACCAAAAGAGTAATGCGCCGAGTAGTTTGGGGATAAATTGCCCAATTTCGTTCATAAAATAGCTAAAACTATCCCAAACTTTAGCACCTAATTCTTTTGTAGAGTCTACAACTTTTTCCATAGTATTTATTGTTTTAATATGTTACTTCATTAGTATTAGACACAGATTTCTGGAAAAAGTCACATTTTTTGCATATAATTTTTCAAAATCACCTAATAACACCTTGTTTTCTTTTAAAAACAAAAAAATCTTACTAATTTGCAATCACCTGGATGATTTCTCTCCATTAAGAAGGAATGTTTATTTTCCGAATCTTAATTTTTTTGATTATGTCTGTTTTAAATGCAATTTCTTCAAAAGAAGCCATCGAATTAGAGCACAAATATGGTGCCCACAATTACCATCCACTTCCAGTAGTACTCCAACGCGGAGAAGGGGTGTTTGTGTGGGATGTAGAAGGCAAAAAATACTATGACTTTCTTTCGGCTTATTCATCTGTAAATCAAGGGCATTGCCATCCAAAAATTGTAAATGCCATGATGGAACAAGCTCAAAAACTTACCTTAACCTCCAGAGCTTTTCATAACGATCAGTTGGGGGCTTATGAGCAATTTATCACTTCCTATTTTGGATACGATAAAGTATTGCCCATGAATACTGGTGCTGAAGCCGTAGAAACAGCACTTAAAATTACACGCCGTTGGGGCTATGAAGTGAAAGGTATTCCTGAAAACAAAGGAAAAATAGTGGTCTGTGAAAATAATTTTCATGGGCGTACAACTACCATTATTTCCTTTTCAAATGACCCTGTAGCACGTAAGCATTTTGGTCCTTTTACCGAAGGTTTTATCAAAATCCCTTACGATGATGCCGATGCATTAGAAGAGGTTCTAAGAACGCATGACGACATTGCTGGTTTTCTTGTTGAACCCATGCAAGGCGAAGCAGGAGTTTATGTACCTGCAGATGACTATTTAATCAAAGCTAAAGCATTGTGTACCCAATACAATGTCTTGTTTGTTGCGGATGAAGTTCAAACAGGCATTGCACGTACAGGACGTCTTTTGGCTTCTTGTGGCAATTGCAGTTGTCCTCAAAAGGACTGTTCTGAACGTCCAGATGTCAAACCAGATGTTTTGATTTTGGGTAAAGCGCTAAGTGGCGGTGTATATCCTGTTTCGGCGGTTTTGGCCAACGATTCAATCATGGAGGTCATTACCCCAGGATCGCATGGAAGTACTTTTGGTGGAAACCCTATTGCCGCTGCAGTCGCTGTTGCAGCGCTTGAAGTTATAAAGGACGAAGCATTGACGGATAACGCTGATCGTCTTGGAACACTTTTTAGAGCGCAATTGAATCAATATATCGCAACAAGTTCTATCGTAAAACTCGTTCGTGGTAAAGGCCTTTTGAATGCCATCGTCATCAACGACTCAGAAGACAGCGATACGGCATGGAACATCTGTCTAAAACTTAGAGATAATGGTTTATTGGCCAAACCAACACATGGCAATATTATTCGTTTTGCACCACCGCTGGTGATGACCGAAGATCAGCTTTTAGAATGTGTCGGTATCATTATACAGACATTAAAGTCTTTTGAAGTTTAAATTTACGTTGTAAATTTTAAAAACAGTTATACAAATACTCAAATTTTTATTTCCTAAAACCTAATCCTATGCAGCACAAACTCTTTTATTTATCCTTATTTATTTTCGCTATGGCGTGCACAAAAAATGCTAAAACAGAGCGCAATATCTCTGTTCAATATCCAGAAACAAAACAAGTGGATACTGTAGATTATTATTTTGATACTGCTGTACAAGACCCGTACCGATGGTTGGAGGACGACCGAAGCGAAGAAACCGAAGCGTGGGTACGCACCCAAAATGAAGTTACGTTTGATTATCTTACCAATGTACCTTATCGAGAGGAACTTAAAAAACGTCTTGAAAAGCTTTGGAATTACGAAAAAGTAGGATCCCCGTTCAAAGAAGGGGATTACACCTATTTTTATAAAAACAATGGCCTCCAAAACCAATATGTTTTGTATCGATACAAAACTGGAGAAGACCCTTCAACAGCTAAAGTGTTTTTGGACCCCAATACATTCAAAGAAGATGGTACCATCTCGCTCGGAAGTGTAGCATTTTCGAAAAGCGGAAACCTAATGGCGTACAGTATTTCAGAGGGCGGAAGCGATTGGCGTAAGATTTTAACCCTGGACGCTGTGTCTAAAAAAATAATTGGCGATACGCTCGTAGATATCAAATTTAGCGGTATGTCTTGGTATAAAGACGAAGGGTTTTATTATTCGAGTTACGACAAACCCAAAGGCAGTGCACTTTCGGCCAAAACGGATCAGCATAAAGTGTATTACCATAAACTTGGCACCTCTCAAAAAGAAGATGTTTTAGTGTTTGGTGGAACTAAAGACGAAAAGCACCGATACATTGGTGCTCGTGTAACTGAGGATAATCGATATTTACTGATAAGTGCCAGTGTCTCAACTTCAGGAAATAAATTGTTTATTAAAGATTTGACAAAGCCCAACAGCAAATTCAACACCATACTAGACCACACCAATAGTGACACCTATCTAATTGATAATGTAGGGTCAAAATTATATTTAGTGACCAACCTTGATGCGCCTAATCAAAAAATAGTAACTGTAGATGCCAATAACCCAAGTTCAGAATATTGGATTGATTTTATTGCTGAAACAGAGCATGTGTTGAGTCCATCAACAGGAGGTGGTTACTTCTTTGCAGAATATATGGTGGATGCCATTTCTCAAGTGAAGCAATATGATTATGAAGGTAATTTTGTTCGTGATGTTGAACTTCCTGGATTAGGAAATGCTGGAGGATTTGGCGGTAAGAAAGAAGATAAAACGGATTATTATTCGTTTACCAATTACAAAACCCCATCGAGCATCTACACATTTGATGTAGAAACAGGTCGTTCAAAGCTGTATTGGCAACCCGAAATTGATTTTGATGCTAACGAGTATGAAAGCAAACAAGTTTTTTACACCTCAAAAGATGGGACAAAAGTTCCGATGATGATTACGCATAAAAAGGGATTAAAGCGCAACGGAAAAAACCCTACAATCTTGTATGGTTATGGAGGCTTTAACATCAGTTTAAATCCAAGTTTTAGCATCACCAACGCCGTTTGGTTGGAACAAGGAGGAATTTATGCTGTTCCAAACCTTCGTGGAGGAGGAGAATATGGAAAAGAATGGCACGACGCAGGAACACAAATGAAAAAGCAAAATGTCTTTGATGACTTTATTGCCGCCGCCGAGTATTTAATTTCTGAACATTATACGTCAAGTGATTTTCTGGCCATTCGTGGTGGATCAAATGGTGGACTTCTTGTGGGAGCAACCATGACCCAACGCCCGGATTTGATGAAAGTTGCACTACCAGCTGTAGGTGTTTTGGACATGTTGCGTTATCATACCTTTACTGCTGGTGCAGGATGGGCTTATGATTATGGAACCGCACAAGACAGTAAGGAAATGTTTGAGTACCTCAAGGGGTATTCCCCAGTACACAACGTAAAAGTAGGCGTGAATTACCCCGCAACTTTAGTCACTACTGGCGATCACGACGATCGTGTGGTACCAGCACACAGTTTTAAGTTTGCGGCAGAGTTGCAAAGCAAACAATCTGGAACTAACCCTACATTGATTAGAATTGAAACCGATGCTGGCCATGGTGCGGGAACACCAGTTAGCAAAACCATAGAACAATATGCCGATATTTTTGGGTTTACCCTGTTCAATATGGGATACGATGAGTTGCCCCTACAGGAAGATTCACCTTTAAAATATTAAATGATGATCGTTTAAACCAAAAACGCTTCTCTAGGCGTTTTGGTTGATTTCTTCCATCATTTTTTGCCACTGTTCTTGAGCCTCACTCAAACCACCCGTAGCAATGGAGTATATCGTATATAGAAGGTAAAGCATATTGATGATTAAAACCACCAAAGCCACTGTTTTGGCGGTTTCCATAGCATTGATGTTCCCTTCGTAATCGTCAGGATTCAGTTGAGCGTCTTTAAGTTTTTTATTGGCCATCAAGTATGCAGGACCAGAAAGTAAAAATCCAAGCCCTCCAAAACAACAGCATAGTAAACCTATAATACTGAGTATGTATACAAGCGTAGTGTTTAACGATTTTTTCATAAAATGAATTGTTTAATTAGATAGTTCGTAATAATGACACCAATAGAAATTATAGATAGTATATTGATGCTCTTTTGATAAAATTTAAATTTATAGAATCGGGAAACAATGAGTAAACCGACTAAAATAAGAAGTGGGTAGATGGCAGGATACATCCAAAATGCTTCTAAAAATTGACCCTTGAACACCAATAAAAGTGAACGTTGAAGTCCACAGCCCATACACTCAAAACCGAAAAGTGTTTTACTTAAACAAGGGAGCATATAGTGTTCTAAGGCCATAGAAATATTTAGGATATCTAAAGTAATAAATATTTATTGATTTTGAAAAAACACGCTGTCTTATCTCATAAATTAGCGCAAAGGTCTTATTTTTACACGAACAAGATTTCATTCAAATGACACGCAACACATTAAAATACGGCTCTTTTTTAGCTGGTATTTTTATTTTGATATACACCGAACTGTATTCTGTCTCTAACGTTCTTTTATCTATAGGTGGTCTTTTTTTACTGGTTGTTGGTCTGTATATGATTTCCAAAGGAATTGGTGATAAACCAGAAATTGATCCCTATGCTGTACAATCTTATGACGAGGAAGAATGAAGTTTAGCATCAATGATAACATATCGGTTTTGGATGATGACATTTCAGGGCGTGTTGTTGGTATTTTGGGCTCGGACATTACCATTGAAACGTCTTCTGGTTTCGAAATGACTTTTGATGCTTCAGAACTGGTGAAGATGGATCACAATCTTTTGCATTCGTCCTCGTTCAAAGGGCAGTCTTTACACCAAATTCTCTCTGAAAAAGAATCAAAAAAGCGAAAATCAGCTCCAAAAATTAAAACCAAATCAAGACAACAACCCCCAATGGAAGTGGATTTACATATTCATCAGTTGGTGAACTCTACAAAAGGGATGCAAAATCATGATATGCTAACGCTACAATTGGACACTGCCAAAAAACGATTGGATTTTGCGATTTCAAAACGGATTCAACGTGTGGTGTTTATTCACGGCGTAGGTGAGGGGGTGCTTAAACTTGAATTAGAATATCTTTTAAAGCGCTATGATCACCTCAAATTTTACCCTGCAAACTATCAAAAGTATGGGCACGGTGCGACAGAAGTTTATATTTATCAGCGAAAAACACCTTAATAGGAAATAATCGTTTCGTAGGTACCCATCTCTAATGTATCTGCCGAAAGGATAGAAATATCAATGTTATTCAATGTGACGGTAATCGTTACAATACGTTTAAATTGATTGGCATTGGTTGTTTGAACGGCGTAAGAATTTGAAAAATTTTCATCCAAAAAACGTGCAGAAGAAGATCCTGTAGCAATATCATCAAATAGATTGCCATTGCCATTTTCGTCTTCATTAATGGTAGGTGTACCATCTCCATCATCATCTTGATCTAAATAATCTGGAATGGAATCACCATCAGTATCTTGTGCATCAGCCAAATCGCCATCATTATTGGGGTCTGGTTTTTCGTTGATGGTGGGTACATTATCCCCATCATCATCATTGTCTTTATAATTAGGAATACCGTCACCATCCGTATCGCCATCAAATTCAAGAGCCGTAGGTATACCGTCGTCGTCGTCGTCTTCAAAAATGGATACAAATTCGGCTGTTCCACTGGTAGACGCATAGTTTTGGGTAACCGCAATCCCTGGAGGAGGAATTACCGCACAAATTAATGCATTGGGGTCGCCGTTGTAGGATCTGTAATGAAATTGAACACTACTGCCATCGATGGTAAGTGTTTGTGTTACCCCAGATTCAACAGGATTAAACATCGCTTCTGTTGCGGTTGTTCTAGGAATTAAAAGTGTGAGGGATTGAAAAGGATCATTGCGTGTGTCATAAAACAAAAAACTTGAGGTTAGACTTGATCCTTGATCTTCTGTTTGAATTTGGCATAGTGATAAATCTTTATCAAAATCCAATTGTACTTGCAGTACATCACCATCATTGCAAGATGTTATAAGGAATAAAACGGAAAAAAAGGATAACCAATTACGCATGAACTAACTATTTACGACAAAAATAACAGAATTAAGAAATAAATGTAATGTTATCTTCAATTATTTAATTTAATTATATTTGATGTGCTAAATTTTAAGAACTATGCCTATTTATTTAGACAATGCTGCTACAACACAAGTCCGCGAAGAGGTTGCGGATAAAATGGCTGCAGTCTTAAAATCTACTTATGGTAATCCATCTTCTACGCACAGTGTAGGGCGTTCCTCAAAATCTATATTAGAACAATGCAGAAAACGCATTGCTTCGCATTTCAATATAAAATCTTCTGAAATTGTATTCACTGCAGGAGGTACAGAAGCCGACAATCTAGTTTTACGCTCTGCGGTATGTCATTTGGGGGTCAAACACATTATTTCATCGCGAATTGAACACCATGCCGTTGGGCATACCATAACTGCGCTCGAAAATTCAGAAAAAATTAAAGTTAGTTATGTTCGTCTTTTGGAGAATGGTGGCATTGATTTGAAGCATTTGGAACAACTTTTAGAGGACTCTGAACAAAAAACTTTTGTTTCATTGATGCACATCAACAATGAGATCGGAACTATACTCGATTTAAAATTTGTTGCAGATTTATGTAAAAAACACCAGGCACTATTTCATAGCGATACAGTGCAATCGGTAGGGCATTATCCTTTGGATTTGGCTGAAATTCCAATTGATTTTTTGGCTGCAAGTGCGCACAAATTTCATGGTCCAAAAGGTATTGGGTTTGCGTTTGTACGAAGTGGTTTGGGCTTACAATCCATCATAACTGGTGGAGCACAGGAGCGGGGCTGTCGTGCGGGTACAGAAAGTCTACACGATATCGTTGGATTAGATGAATCCTTGGCTTTGGCTTATGAACATCTAAACTCAGAAAAAATATACATAAGTGAATTAAAAGCGCATTTTATACAGCGTTTAAAAACAGAAATTCCGGGAATTAAATTCAATGGCACAAGTGCTGATGCATCAAAGAGTACCTATACTTTGGTCAATGTATGTCTACCGGTTTCAGTTGATAAAGCACCCTTGTTTTTGTTTCAATTGGATTTAAAAGGTATTGCTTGTTCCAAAGGAAGTGCATGCCAAAGCGGAAGTGACAAAGGATCTCATGTCCTTCGAGAAATTCTTTCAGAAGAGGATTTGCAAAAACCCTCAATTCGCTTTTCATTTAGTTCATTCAACACAAAAGAAGAACTGAATGAGGTTATTGATACTCTTAAAGAACTTGTTTTAGAACCCGCCTAAAAGCGCATGTCCAACCTAATATTGAACACTCTCGGTGTTAGATAGTTAGGTATAGAATATTGGCGTTTTGAGTAGACATCGCGCACCCAAGTATTTGTAATTGAGTTTTGAACATCAAATATGTTAAATATTTCTACCCCGATGGATAATTCTTTAAATCGTTTTTTCCATCCATTTTTGGCTTTATTTTTTGAATCTACTACCACATAAGACATACCAATATCGGCACGTTTATAATCAGGTAATCGATTTTGATAACTGTACACATCGGCATAACTTGGCGATCCTCCAGGAACACCTGTATTATAAACCAAATTTAGATACATTTTCATGTTAGGTAATTTGGGAATATAGTCCTGAAACAGTACACCAAATTTCAAACGTTGATCCATTGGTCGTGCTATAAATTCTCGTCCACCAATAGCTTCTTCGGTTTTGAGATAACCAAAAGAAAACCACGATTCTGTACCAGGGACAAATTCACCATTTAGACGCATATCCAATCCATAGGCATATGCTTCAGCATTGTTGTTCGCTGCATACCGAATACGTACATTTTCAACTGTATATGGGTTTACATCAGAGAGGCTTTTGTAATAGAGTTCAGAAACCAATTTAAAGGGGCGTTTCCAAAGTTCAAAACTATATTCATGCCCAGCAACAATATGTACGGACTTTTGGGCTTTTACATTGCTGTTTACTGTGCCACTAGCATCACGTAATTCTCTATAAAATGGAGGTTGATAATACAATCCACCACTCAATCTAAAAAGCATATCTTTTTTACCGTTGGGCTTTATACTAAATTGTGCTCTTGGACTAAAAACCATCTGTTGTTTTGTAGCAATGTCTTTACCACTGACGCGCCATTGGTGCGCACGTACACCAAAATTATAAAAGACTTCATTTGCACCAAGTGTACTGCGCTTACTCCATTGTGCAAATGCTTGTAAGCGTTCCACGGTAGTATTGTTTGTTGCACGAATGTTTTGAAAGGGCACCAAAGGACCTGTGTCAGCAGTATAAGGTTGATTATCAAATTGATCTAAATTTGGCGGATTGATAGAAAATCCAGCAGAGTCAATCACTTCCCATTCGACAACACGATCGCGTATGTCTTCATTGGTGTATTTTATAGACCACTGAAAATGATTTTTATTTTTTTTGTACGTTCCACGATGCTCAACAGTAGAGATTAAGGCATCCAAATCATTTCGCGCATGATTGATTTGTCCTCCAATACCTTCCGAAAATTCAACTTCTCCCAAATTTTCGTCACCAATATTACTGTTGACTTCTCCCAATCGGTATTGTGCCAAAATGTCAAAATATTCTTGTTCGGTGGTATGAAAACTAGAAGTGATAAGTTTTAAGTTTAAATTATCATTAACCTGATAAGAACCCTTTAAAGCACCAAAATAGGTGTTGTAGGCATCTTGCTCTTGACCTTCATAAAACACCAACAATGCAATGGGATTCTCTAATGTACCAAAATTTGTTTGCCTTGTTTTTGGTGCATAATTGTAGGTGTTAGAAGTGATATTTCCTAAAAAACTCAATTCAAACTTTGGGCTCATTTGATAGGTTAAATAGGTCTGTGCATCTAAAAACTTAGGATCATAATTAGTTTGTGTTTCTTTGGCATCTACAAGCAAGCTATTATCTCTATAGCGTAGCCCAACCAACGCTGAAAATTTTTGGTCCTTACTCGTTCCTTCGGTAGTAATACTACCCCCTAAAAGACTTAAATCTGTGCGAAAACCAAAGCGAGTTGGTTTTCGGTAGGTGATGTCCAAAACAGAAGAAAGCTTGTCGCCATATTTAGCTTGAAATCCACCTGCTGAAAACTCTAAATTTTCGACCATTGCTGTATTGACGAAGCTCAATCCTTCTTGTTGTCCAGACCGTACCAAAAAGGGGCGATAGACTTCAATGTCATTAACATAAACCAAGTTTTCATCAAAATTCCCTCCACGAACAGAATATTGAGTACTTAATTCGTTTGAAATATTAACACCAGGTAATGTTTTTAGAAGATTTTCTACACCAGGTTGCGCACCTTTTATCGTTCGAATTATTTTTGGTGAAATGGTGGTTACGCCTTCTAAAACAGAGCGTTTTGTCCCTGTTATGATTACGGTTTCAATTTGTTCAACGTCTGTTTTTAAAACAGGATTGAATTCAAATTCTTGCCCATCGTTGAGTTTGAATACTGCACGAACAAATTTATGACGTACATGGGAAAATTCGACCTCTACGTTTTTGTTTGCAGGAATTTCCAAAAGATAAAATCCATTGTTGTTTGAAATGGTTCCAAAGTCATTTGCACGAACTGTTGCATTTTCAATGGGTTTGTTTTCTTCGTCAAGCAGTACACCCCGCAATGTTGCTGTTTGCGCAAACACATGATGTTGAGCTATAAATAGTAGAAGAATTAAAGTGTATAAATATCTTATTTTCAAAATGGTATGATTTATTTTCTGTAAAAGGTAAGTTCAAATTTAGAATTATTTCCAACATTATCGGTGACGATAAGCTTTAAATTATTTTTGATGTCATTGATTACATTATCATTGAAGTCGTGTGTTAGTGTATTGGTTTTGGGATCATATTCCATTAAAATCCATTTTCCATTTACAGTAGCACGAAAGTTTTTTATTCCAGAAACAGTATCTGAAATTTTGATTTTGAGATAGCGATATTTTGTTAGCCAACTCCCATTTTTGAATTTTACAGGTGTAATTTTTGGCCCTTCATCATCCCTTCCCAAGGTGTATCGACCAAAGTATTTTGTTCGTGCGCTTAGTGTGTTGCCTTTTCGTTTTGTTGAAGTGTAGTACAATCGTCCATAGCGTGAAAGACGTCCAATAAAAAGATGAGCTAAATCTTTGGGCTCAAAGCGATTGGCATCAAATGTAATGGTCATTGATTTTTTTAGAGGGATACTAGATTCGTGTATTGTTAATGTATCATTTTTGACTTTAAAATCCAGGTGAATATCGTCGTATAAAGCATAAGCAGGGATTTCTACGCGAAAGGACTGTTCTTCTAACAAGGTTGATTCTGAGGCGTTTACATAAGTAAAATATGGAGGAATTGAATCCTTTGAAGAGACTTCTTGAAAAATTCCTATGATTGGAATTTGAACTGTAGTTTTATTGTTCTTAAAATCTTGAATTTTAATCGTGTAAGCCGAATTTGTGCTGTCGCTTATCCTTAAGGTCCCGTTTTCTTCTTGAAAAGAAAATAAACTAAGCGGGTTATTTTTTTCAATAAACAATTTTTGAATTCTTTGCTTTTTCGAACGGTAATGCGCATAGTCTATAAAACGATTGATGTGTTTGGTTTCATCAAACGAAAACCGCTTAAAATCCACTTCAATAGATTTTTTTCCATTAAAAAAGGTTTCAATTTTTGACAACCCATTTTTATTCGATGCATAGTCTTGGCGGTCATTGGCTACAATTCCAAAACCAATAGTACCATAGGCAGCAATGGGTTCGGCTTTATAATTTCCATTGGGTTGTTTTATGAGCCGCATTTTTTTCTTTTCACGAAGCCCTTCAATATGGCTATCATCAGAGAGGGGATAGGCATAAAGATGATAGAGTTCTGGGGGTGTTGTATCTTTAATATCGAATCCAAAAAGCATCGGGTTTAAAGGGCGATAATTTTTGTCACGAATCTCAAAATGCAGATGTGGACCAGACGACCCCCCTGTATTTCCAGAAAATGCTACAAGTTCGTCCGTTTCAATGCGTAGTGCGTTTGGATCTGGAAACAGTTCGATTTCAAATTCCTCTTTTTCGTATTGTTTGCTTTTGACAAAAGCTTCAATTTTTGGAGAAAATTTTTGAAGATGCGCATACACCGAAGTATAGCCATTGGGATGAGTAATGTACAATGCTTTGCCATACCCATATCTAGAAATTTTAATTCTGCTTACATAGCCAACAGCTGCAGTATACACTTTGAGTCCCTGTTTTCTATTGGTTTTTATATCTAAGCCCGAATGAAAATGATTGGATCTCAATTCAGCAAATGTTCCCGAAAGCACCAGTTGTATATCCAAAGGCGAACGGAAGTAGTCTTGTGGGTAGGGGGCTTGTGCCATTGTGTAAACAGAGCACAAAAAACATAAAATCTTAAAAATATCCATAACGTGATCTTTCGCTAAAGTATAGAATTGAAAACAAAAAGCAAAGCATTTGGTTTGGTTAAATTATTTTTAAAATATCGGCACATAAATTGCGATTTTAGATATGGAATGTTAAATTTGTATAAATGGTATTGAAATTGTAGATGAGCAAAATCGAAACAATCGTCCAAACTTTAGAAGTTAAAATAGACAAGATACTGAACCAGTTTGGATCTTTGAAAGATGAGAATACTGCTCTAAAACGGGAGATAGAAGAATTAAAATCCCAAAACAAGAATCAATTGCAATTGCTTCAAGAAAAGCAAACAGAATTTGATTCTTTAAAAATTGCAAGTTCAATGCTTGGCAGTAACGAAGACAAACGAGCTTCAAAGCTCAAAATAAATGCTTTGATTAAAGAGATAAACGATTGCATTGCGAGTTTATCGGACTAAATAATAATTCATGAGTGAGCAATTAAAAATTAAATTGTCTATTGCAAATCGGGTTTATCCCTTAACAATAGCGCCAAGCCAAGAAGAAGGTTTGCGTTTAGCCGCTCAGAAGATAGATGCAACCGTTAAAAAATTTGAACAAAGCTATTCCGTACAAGATAAGCAAGACGTTTTGGCCATGTGCGCCTTACAATTTGCTGCTGAAACGGAACAAACGAAAATAAATAAAAACAGTTTAAGTGAAGTCCTCGAGCAACGCCTGATTGATTTGAATCAGCAGTTAGACCAGCACTTAGACGCCAACGTTCTTTAAAATATAAAATACATACTGCCTGTATTGGTCAATTTTTTGATAAACTCAACGAGAATTCTATAAATGGAGTCCGTTTAAGTTGTAAAAGCATGCTGCCTTGTCGCAGACCCTTGATCAGCTTTTCAGCTCTAAATCCTGTTTAAAAGGAGTTTATACAAAACCCAGATCTCTACAGGCTTTTTTTTTAATTAAAATCACAAACAATGGATCAAAACATCATAATGATTGCTTCTGGAGCCGCAGTATTGGGGCTCATCATAGGACTGATCATTTCAAAAATAAGAGAAAAAAATAATGCTACTCAAATTACAAAAAATGCAAAACGTACCGCTAGTGATATTATATCTAAGGCAAAGTCAGAAGGAGAGAGCATTAAAAAAAATAAAATATTTCAAGCCAAAGAACGCTTTTTAGAACTCAAATCTGAGCATGAAAAAGTAATTCTCTCCAGAGATAAAAAAATGGCTGAAGCCGAAAAGCGTACAAGAGATAAAGAATCTCAAATTTCTTCAGAATTGTCTAAAAACAAAAAACTAAGCCACGAACTCGAATCCAAAAAGAACGACTATGACCAGCGTCTTTCCGTTTTGGATAAACGCCAAGAGGAGTTGGATAAAATGCACAAAAGCCAAGTTCAACAATTGGAAGTCATATCTGGACTTTCCGCAGATGATGCCAAAGCACAATTGGTAGAATCCTTAAAATCTGAAGCCAAAAATGATGTGATGGCCTATGTGCAAGACAAAATGGAAGAAGCCAAACTCACAGCCGAACAAGACGCCAAAAAAATCATCATCAATACCATTCAACGGATTGGTACTGAGGAAGCCATTGACAATTGTGTTTCTGTTTTCAATATTGAATCGGATGATATGAAAGGCCGTATTATTGGTCGTGAAGGGCGAAACATTAGAGCACTAGAAGCGGCTACTGGTGTTGAGATCATTGTAGACGACACACCAGAAGCCATTATTCTATCGTGCTTTGATTCTGTTCGCCGTGAAATTGCTCGACTATCGTTGCACAAACTTGTCACCGACGGACGAATTCATCCCGCACGAATTGAAGAAGTTGTACGCAAAACAGAAAAACAAATTGGACAAGAAATCATTGAAGTTGGAAAACGTACTGTCATCGATTTGGGTATTCATGGTTTACATCCTGAATTAATAAAAACTGTAGGGCGAATGAAGTACCGTTCTTCATACGGTCAAAACTTATTGCAACACTCTAGAGAAGTCGCCAAGCTTTGTGGTGTTATGGCTGCAGAATTGGGCATCAATCCAAAACTGGCCAAGCGTGCAGGATTATTACACGATATTGGTAAAGTCCCCGATTCTGAAACTGATATGGAAACACCACATGCTATTTTGGGGATGCAATGGGCCGAAAAATATGGCGAAAAAGCAGAAGTGTGTAATGCTATTGGTGCGCACCACGATGAAATCGAAATGAAATTTTTACTCTCACCAATTGTTCAAGTGTGTGATGCAATTTCTGGTGCTCGTCCAGGGGCAAGACGTCAGGTTTTGGACTCCTACATACAGCGCTTAAAAGATTTGGAGGAAGTTGCTTTTAGTTTTAAAGGCGTACAAAAGGCCTATGCTATTCAAGCGGGGCGCGAATTGCGTGTGATTGTTGAAAGCGAAAAAGTGGACGACAACAACGCTAGTCGATTGTCGTTTGAAATTTCACAAAAAATTCAAACCGATATGACCTATCCCGGTCAGGTCAAAGTTACCGTTATTCGTGAAACAAGAGCCGTGAATATTGCGAAATAAAAGACCTAATAAAAAGATGAAAAGCAGTTTTTTAAACTGCTTTTTTTTATGCCCGACGTGGATGAAAAGAGGTCATGACTTGTTTTAAATGGCTTTTATCAATGTGCATATAAATTTCTGTTGTGGTGATGCTTTCATGCCCAAGCATCACTTGAATCGCGCGTAAATCTGCACCATTTTCCAACAGGTGCGTGGCAAATGAGTGGCGAAAGGTGTGGGGGGAAATCGATTTTTCAATCCCTGCTTTTTGGGTAAAGGTTTTAACAATGGTAAAAATCATAGCCCGTGTGAGTTGTTTTCCTCGTCGATTCAAAAACAAAGTATCTAAATATTTAGGGTCAATATTAAGTAGGGTACGGGCATGATGGCGGTACAAATTGATGAATTTTTGAGTGTTTTTCCCAATGGGTACAAAGCGTTGTTTGTTGCCCTTCCCTGTTACTTTAATAAACCCCTCTTCAAAAAACAAATCGGAGAGTTTTAAATTAGTCAGTTCACTCACACGCAACCCACAACTGTACAAAGTTTCGATGATCGCCCTGTTACGCTCGCCTAGGGGTGTACTCAAATCAATAGCGGCCACAATCTTATCAATTTCCTGCACGGAAAGGGTGTCGGGAAGTTTACGACCAATTTTTGGTGCTTCGATTTGCGCCAACGGATTGGTGGTGCGGTAGTTTTCAAAAATTAGATAATCGAAAAAATTGCGTAACCCAGAAATGACACGAGATTGAGTACGTGCATTAACCGTTTTGGCCATTTCATACAAAAACCCTTGAACCGTTTCTGCAGTAATATTTATGGGGCTGACGGACTGATTGTGTGTTTCTAAATATAAAATGAGTTTTTTTACATCCAAACAGTAACTGCTCACGGTATGCTCCGAAAGGCCACGTTCAATTTTTAAATAATGTTCAAAATCCCGTAGGGCGTTGCTCCAATTCATGTGAATTTATGTATTATTTTTTTCGGTCACATGGAACATCCATGCGGTGATATTTTTAATCGACAAAATTTTAGTTATGGATGTTTCATAGCTCTAAAATACGAATATTTGAGGATTGTGTTTTTGTTTTTAAAAAAATATAGGGTGAAGAAATATGAACTTAATAAAAATAAAATCAGAAACTATTTGAAAAGAATAGAAAACCCACTTATATTTGCACTCGCATTAGGAGAAATGGCAGAGTGGTCGAATGCGGCAGTCTTGAAAACTGTTGAGGGTCACACCTCCGGGGGTTCGAATCCCTCTTTCTCCGCAAAAGAAAACCCACAACACAAGTTGTGGGTTTTTTGCTTTTAGGACGGTCAATCATTTATGATTGAAAAGGACTTAAAGCAAAAAAGAATACACGCAAGGCGTGTATTGGGTTTTTATGCTTGCCCAGGATTTCCTTTTGGGATCATAATATAATCCCTCTTTCTCCGCAAAAGAAAACCCACAACGGTCCCGTATAAGAATAGTAGCGGATTTCTACTCACTAACCTTTAGATTTTACACTTGCCTTTGTTTTATGTTTCTCTTTCGTATTATCACTTGAACTGCTATTACTTATACACATTGTTGTGGGCTGTATTTTTCTATGATATTTATTGTCAATAATTCTAATTCGTGTGTTATATTTTCAATTATTTCAACTTCTTCATCTTCGATATCTCGATAATTATGGACTATTAAGTTCCTAACATCGTAAATTAAATCACCAAGAGTATTTCTGATTTTTTTCTTATGAGCTATTAATAAGTCTTTACAATCTCTTTCTAAATTTGGAATATCAAAGTCAGTTTTATTTTCATTTAGACAATCAACTACTTTTTTAATATTACTCCTTTCTTTTCCAAGTTCATTAATTTTTTCAATGAAGTCATTTTTAACAATATCACCATCATTAAATTCTTGAATGAGTTTGTTGAATACTACATCGAACCTTTCAGTCAGAATATATTCGATAATCTGATAAAGTATATGGAATCTTATTAAATGATGACCTAATGATTTTAAATGTTTAGAAAATAATTCCGAAAAGAATCTATCACTATCTATATCTCTTTGAGATTTATAAAGGTTCAATTTTACTTTACCTCTATATCCTAAACAATAAGTGTTTTTTTGACTGAAATTTAATATGTTCTTTATCTCATTCTTTTTGTAATACCCATACTTAGATAGACTTGGGATATAGTTTTTAATCGAAAAATCGGGAATTTTAGAAGTGTTTTCATTTGAGAGTATAAGTATGATTGGATTATCTTTATAAATGTCTGAAATATTGTATTGTTCTAAATCATCTTTTAAAGTAATAGATTTTTCATTTGCTAATAGTAGTAATTGAAATGCTACATACTTATACTTATTCAAATGGTCATTATCATAAAAATCATTTTCATTACCCTCCAAATTTGATAAAGGAAAAATCCAACCTAATCTAATTTTTGCAAGTTTATCAAAGATTTGAAAAACATCATTTTCAGCGTTTAAGTAATTGTTTTCAAAAAGAACTAACTCAAAATTAGTATTAGAATATTCCTCATCTAAAATTGGTTGATATTCAACTAAAATTGAATTTAAACTTTCTTTATCTGAAACTTTAAAGAAAGTATTCGAGCCATCTTTTATTAATTCAAGGTCAGATAAACTTTTCCCTGTATAATCTATAGGCATACTATTGGGTTTTTCTTAAATAGGTAGAAAATGCCTCATCAATAGATTTATTAAAATCCAGATAGGAATCACTTTTTTTGTCAAATAGTTCTCGAAAAAAATGATGAAAAAACATTCTTTGGTCATTACCAATTTTCTTAGCAACTTTTCTAATATAATCAAGTTTCGTTATGTAATTATTAAAAGTAGAATTTACATCACCTAATTGAATGTCATTGTAAAGATTTGGAGTGTCATTTAAGTCTTCGATTGAATTGAAGTCAATTAATTTACCAATTGCAGAACCAAATCCGGTCATTAATTGTGTTCTTTTGAAAAGTTTCATAGCATCTTTTCCAAAAGGTTGACCAGATAATGCAGTATCCAATGTTTTATCATCAAACTCCCAGCCATTAGCTTTTTCAACTAAGGTTTGCACTAAACCATCATATGCTTTTAAATAGTCGACAAATAAATCATTATCTAAATTTTTGGTAGATAATTTTTCTAAACTTTCAATATTCTCTAATACAGAATTCCTATCCATAGGTAGGTAATTGCGGTCTAAATATGAGTTGAATCCTTCAACAATTTCTTTGAACTTATATTCTTTGTTGCCTTTAGGCGTCTTATCCTGAGATTCTAGTAATAAAGTTATACCTCCTAAATCTTGCTCTAAATAGTCCGAGTAAAGAATTTCTATTTGATGCCTCATAGACATTGGTGTTTGACCAGTGTTTAGTGTCAACATACGATATAAGATTCCAATCTTATTAATTCCCAAATAAATTTCAATTCTTAATTTTTGTGAGCTAAGTTTTTTTAATGACTCTTCATCTTGAGAAGATTCTAAATCTTTAAATAAATCACGTAGTGTGAAAGTTCTTTGAAGTCCATCCAATATTATTAGTCGATTCTGTTCTTTAATTATATAATCTGTAATTTGTTTTTCTTCAAATCCTTTTTCTGGGTCAAAATCTTTGTCCGATAAAGCAAGTACGATTGGTGGAACAATACAGCCTTCTAATAAATCCTTTTTTAACAAGCTATAAACAGTTGAAGATGATTTCACTCTTCGCCTTTGAAATTCATTTTTGTCTAAAATTGATTTGGACATCTGATAATAATCCTCAAGATTAATTTCAAACAAAAGATTGTATGCTTTTATTCGATTATCAAATATTTTGTTGATTAATTTCATATTCTGTTTTTTTTATAATTTTTTAAGTAGAACATAATCATTATCAAAATCCTCTACTTTTAAAATTCGTTTCGGATTGCAAGAACTTTCTCGATAAGCAATTTCGGGATTTCCATAATCAACTTTTGTGCGATTAAAACACGCTTGCTTTTTTAGAACCACATAAATTTTTCCGCTTTTCAAATCATCATTTGATAGCTCAACACCACAATTGAATGGAATTGTTTTTGAATGAGCAAAATCATTTCCATAATCAGCGTAGTTTCCAAGATATGAGCCATAATCTTTCCATCTCCTAAATTTGTAACCAAGTGTTCCTAAAAGTCTCAATTCGCCATTGTCCATTTGATAAACTAAAATTGGTGGTAAAGACGGATTATTATTTTCGGAAGTAACCGAAACTCTCGTCATAATATGGCTATTTCCTCTTTGTGCGTCTCTTAAAAAATATTGACTACCGTAATCATCAAACGACCAACGTTTTCCTTTCCATACTTTATCAAATCGTAGAGATAAATCTCCATATTTAACTCTTGTTGTAGGTTTTAAAACTTTGTAACCAAGTGCTTTTTTTCTTTCCGCTTCAATTCTTTTTTGTTCAATTGTCCTTTCGATTTTCGCTATTTCTTTTGAAGCAGTACTTGCGTCATTAGTTCCTTTGTAATTATCTACAATTCCTTGAAATTCAGTTTTAGCACCAGTCAAATTGTTTTCTGAAAGGAATTTTTTTGCACGAATGAATCTATTTTCTGCCGTATTTTTTATTTCGGTCAATTCAGCCGAACAATTATTCAATTCCGTTTTGGTTTTTTCAAGTTCAGCTTTTAATTCGGACAACTGCTTTTTAGTTTCTCCGTCAGAGCAACTTAAAATCGAAAGTATTAAAATTGAAAAGATGGTTAGTTTAAATTTCATATGTTGGTTTTTAATGTACGCTAACTTGTTTAAATCCGCACCCTTTCGACTTTTTTTAGTTTATCGAATGTTGTTGAGTTTATCGAATGTTTTTGAGTTTATCGAAAAAAGCTCAAGGAAAGCGTTTATTTCTTTTATATTTTATTTTTTTATTCGAAAGTCATACTAAACTTGTTTTAGTGTCTAGTGTCCTCTTTGTTGAGTATATACACTCATCCCCAAACCACTTCTAGTTTTTCTAATTCTGCGTCTAATTCTTTTAATGAATTAGAATCAATGATTTGTGTATTTATAGTCATTTCTTTTCGGTCTGTTTTGATGATATAATCCCCAGCAAACTTTTTAATTCGTTTGATTTCAGTAAGTTTTAATTCTTTTCCTAGAGGGCCATTGATTCTAATTATACCATCTTCTATAGTGATATATTTATATTTTTTTTGATAAAAAAATATCCCTAAATAACTAAAAGACATCACAATCCAACCATAATCTATCCAATTAAGTTCTTCTTTTTCAAAAATTCCCACAATGAACCATATTATCCAGACCAATGCTAAAATTAAATTTACATTCAAAATTTTATTTTTATATTTCACTTTCATTTTTAATGGATACATGTATTTATCGACGTCGAAAAAAATTCAGCGTAACTGAACAGGTTCCAAAAATCTTCAAGAAAAAATAAATACTATAGATCTATAGGTATTTCATGGTATGAAGAATAAATTTGGGACTTTATTCATTGTAAATATATAAAAAATTTTAAAATTTCATTAGGTCTTCATCGTTCTAAAATTCCTTATTTTTGTGCAAAACAAAACATATGAGTCTACTCGACGCCCTTAAATGGCGCTATGCCACCAAAAAATTTGACAGCAACAAAGTCATTTCCGCATCAGATTTAGAAAAAATAAAAGAAGGATTTAGTCTTTCCGCTTCGTCCTATGGGTTACAACCCGTAGAACTTTTGTTGGTACACAACAAAACCATTCAAAGCGAACTGGTGCCTTTGGCCATGAATCAACAACAAGTGGCACAGGCCTCTCATGTTGCTATTTTTTGTGTTAAAACGTCATTGGACGCCGATTATGTGGTAGACTATTTTGAGCGCATCAAAGCCATTCGTGAAACCCCAGACGAAATTTTGGCGCCCTACAGAGCACACATCATTGAAAGTTTTGCTGCCAAAACACATGAGGACGTACAGCTTTGGGGCACAAAGCAGGCCTATGTAGCGATGGGCAATCTTTTGGCGGTTTGTGCCGACCTAAACATTGATGCTTGTCCTATGGAGGGCTTTGAACCTCAAAAAATTGACGACTATTTCGATTTAAAAGCGAAAGGATTAAAATCTGTACTGCTTATGCCTATGGGCTACAGAGCAGAAGACGACCCTTTTGCCAGCATGAAAAAAGTCCGTAAACCCATTGCTGAATCTGTAACTGAAATTTCCTAATATGCCTGGATTTGAACTTTTTGGCGATGCCGAACGTAAAGAAGTCAACGATGTGTTGGACTCTGGCGTTTTGATGCGTTATGGTTTTGATGGCCTACGCAAAGGCCATTGGAAAGCCAAAGATTTAGAAGCAGAGATTCAAAAACGTTTTGCGGTGCAGCACGCCCAACTGGTGAGCAATGGTACCGCTGCGGTGAGTATGGCACTTGCGGTTTCTGGTGTAGGGGCGGGAGATGAAGTCATTATGCCGAGTTTTACGTTTGTGGCTAGTTTTGAAGCTATCCTAATGATGGGGGCCACACCAATAGTTGTAGATATTGACGACACCTTAACCCTTGATATCGACGCTGTTAAGGCCGCTATTACGCCAAAAACTAAAGCCATTATGCCCGTGCATATGTGTGGGAGTATGGCCAATCTTGATGCTTTAAAATCTGTTTGTGATGAACACAACTTGTTGTTAATCGAAGATGCTTGCCAAGCCATTGGCGGTACATACAACGGCAAAGCATTGGGAACTATCGGCGATTTGGGTTGTTTTTCTTTTGATTTTGTCAAAACAGTCACTTGTGGCGAAGGGGGAGGAGTCATCACCAATAACGAAGATTATGCACAACGCCTCGATCATTTTAGTGATCACGGACATGACCATATCGGTTCTGACCGTGGGGCAGAAGAGCATCCGTATTTGGGCTACAATTTTCGAATTTCTGAACTTAATGCCGCTGTTGGCTTAGCGCAATTTAGACGTATCGATGAGTTTTTGGCCCTTCAAAAAAAGCATTACACCATAATAAGACAAGAATTAGAAGCCCTTTCATCCGTTACCTTTCGGACAGTTCCAGAAGGTGGGGAGGAAAGTTATGCGTTTTTAAATTTCTTTTTGGACGATTTGGACACCGCCAGAGCGGTTAGTAAAGAATTTAAAGCCAATGGCGTTGATGTGTGTTTTCATTATTACGACAACAATTGGCATTATATCCGTAAATGGGAACACCTAAAAGAACAAAAATCGCTTTATCCTTTGTCTAAAGAAATAACGCAAGGATTAAACGATTTAAAAGACAAAGATTTTTCTAAATCCGACCATTATATAGGGCGTAACATTTCGTGTTTGATTAAATTGTCCTGGACGGAAGACGAAGTGCACCACAGAGCTAAAACAATGGCGCAGTGTATACAAAAAGTGTGTGGCTAGTAGTTGATATAATCTACAATTTCAAGACCGTAGCCAATCATTCCAACACGCTTTTTCTGTTTGCTATTCGAAATTAAATTCAATTTTTGAATGTTTAGGTCGTGAAGAATTTGTGCACCAATCCCAAAATCTTTTTCATCCATACTGATGTTTGGCGCTTTTGCAACCGTACCACTTTTTTGAATGTCTTTTAAAACGTCTAAGCGCTTTAGTGTTTTTTGTGGGCTCGAATTTTGATTGATAAAGATAATAGCACCTTTTCCCTCCTTATTGATCACGCGAAACATTTCATCTAATTTTTTATCGGCATTATTGGTGAGTGTACCCAGAATATCGTTGTTGACCAATGTAGAATTGATACGGGTAGGGATGGTTTCCTCCGAATTCCATTGCCCTTTAGTGAGGGCTATATGGACGGCATCGTTGGTCGTTTGTTGGTAAGACCGCAGTCTAAAACTCCCAAAACGAGTTTCAATTTGAAAATCATGTTTTTTGGCAATCAACGAGTCGTGTTGCATACGGTAGGCCACAAGGTCTTCAATGGAAATGATTTTTAAATCAAATTTTTTGGCCACCTCTTTCAATTGGGGTAGGCGTGCCATAGTGCCGTCTTCATTCAAAATTTCAACCAAAATACCAGCGGGTTGAAATCCAGCCAATCGGGCCAAATCTACTGCTGCTTCAGTGTGTCCTGTTCGTCTTAAAACTCCACCATTTTTTGCTTTAAGTGGGAAAATATGCCCTGGACGACCAAGATCGTGGGGCTTTGTTTCTTTGTCCACCAAGGCCTTTATGGTTTTGGCGCGATCGGAAACTGAAATTCCTGTTGTACAACCATGACCAATCAAATCTACAGAAACCGTAAATTGTGTATGGTGCAATACCGTATTGTTTTGAACCATCATGTTTAAATCCAATTCAGCACATCGAGTTTCGGTCAACGGTGCACATATAAGTCCACGGCCATGAGTCGCCATAAAATTGATCATTTCGGGCGTTACGGCTTCGGCAGCAGCTATAAAATCCCCTTCGTTCTCGCGGTGTTCATCGTCCACTACAACCACCACCTTGCCCGCTTTGATGTCTGCAATGGCCTCTTGAATGGTGTTGAGTTTTTGTTCTAAAGTTGATTGTTCTGTTGCCATGAATTATTTTTTGCAAAGATAGGAGAACCCTATTAAAACTTATGAAATTTTAGTTAAATCTTCATTCATTTTTTTATTGAAATACAATCGGTAAAGAAAAAATAAGGGAAGCCCCAAAATGATAAAAACAACATTATGGGTTATGAATTTCTTCTTTAAGAGTTTATAAAATGCAGCCTGATTTTTCACTACTTTAGGAAACAGAATAAGAAACAAGATCAATGCAAAAATGGCGAGGGCAATCATGATCGATCCTACAGTAGGAAAACCGTTATTATTTAGAACAAAACCACCAATTCCAAGAATTAAAACGATAAGGTGTGCATAATATGCTACGGTAGCATTTTCATGATAATCTTCCATATGGCGCACTCCCGACTCATAGGACTCGTTGCTTAGATTACCTGTTAGTTTGAGTTCTAATTCTGTAATCCCTCGCTTTTTTAGATGCTTGAGCGCATTGGTTTTATGTGCTAAAGTCAGCCCATAATGCCTGTAATTTTTTATCAGGTCTATGAGTTTGTCATTTTCAAAATGTTGAATGTTTTGTGTTTCTACAGTTTGTACATTGGTATTTTTCTCAACGATTACACTTGTTTTTACCAAGCGTTTTTTTAAGGGAATCAAGAGTGCATCTAAATCCATCAATGCTCTATCTTTTGTTGCTCTACTGGTGAGGTAAATACTAAACGGCAACATGATAATTCCGGCCAACCATGTCGCAAAAATTGGATTTAGACTGTTATCCTCTGAACTGTTTTTTGCAAATATGCTGATGAAATGATAGGTCAAGAAAATTAAAATAGCAATGACAAGGGGAAGTCCAATTCCTCCTTTTCGGATCAGCGCGCCCAGTGGTGCCCCCACAAAAAATAATATGATACACATCAGTCCAAGCGCAAATTTATCATGCAACGCAATAATGTGTTTATTGATGTGTGTGGTTGAAATGGAAAACGATTTTGTTTTTACTTTGATATCGTCTTGTGCAGAACTTACTGATCCAATGGCCAAGTCATACAACTGAACAGCTTTATTTTTAGTGAATAAATCAATTACATTTTCTGGTATTTCTGCCAATGAATCGTTTTGCGCAATGTTGTAATTTAGATTTAAATTGTTTTGATGGGAACGTGTGAGCATGGTTTTGGAAAATGCATCAATGGATTTTTGTTGTGTGGTGTACAACGAGTCTATTGTGGTGTTTAGCTCGTTCACCCCCAACATATTGAATCGTGCAGAAGCATCTTTTTGATCAAAATCAACATCATTAAATTCTGAAATATCAATATTAATCACATAACGTTCAAAGGTGCTCTTAATTTGAGGTCTATTTTTTGTACGCTTTCGATAGTTTGCCGGTTGGACTTCGTCATAATAATTTCCATCATAAAGAATAAGTTGGATAAGATCAGAACTTTCGTCACTGTAAAATTCGCCTGTTTTTGATTTGATAACGGTGTAATTTCCAGATGAATTTCCCTTTTTTTGATGAATGATGACATCTTCCAAAAACTCCCCATTTTCACCACTTTTTTTGGCCACTTTGATGTTGATGTCTTGCAGTTGATTAAATTGTCCTTCGGCCACCATCATAGCAGGTTTTACTTTAGCGATGTTGCGCCTGAGGTTGAAAAAATTGTACTCAGCCAATGGAATCACATTATTGGCAAAGAAAAAGCTGACTACGGATAAAAAAACAATGAAAATGCTCAAACTCTTCATAGCACGTTGCAAAGAGATCCCTGTTGATTTCATGGCTGCAAACTCATAATTTTCAGAAAAATTACCAAAAACCATAATCGACACCAACAGAATGGTAAGCGGCAAGACCAGCACTACAATACGAGGCGAAACAAAAATTAAGAATTTAAGAATGACATCAAATTGCAAATCCTTCCCTGCAAGTTCTGCGATATAGACCCATACGGATTGCAAAAGAAAAATTAGCATCAGAATGGTAAAGACACTAAAAAATGACTTGAGATAGGTGGACAGTATGTAGCGGTCTAATATGTTCAATTTTGGCCTTAGTCTAAATTATTGATGTAATAATCGCTGTACTTCGAGGCATCAAAGTTAAAAAAAGATGGAGAAAGGGGTGTGTTGGTTTTAAATTCCAATACGGTAAGGGTTGTTTTAGTCGCGTTGTCTCCAATTTCGATAAGGTTATAAATGTGTTTTGTTTTGGCATCTATTCCCAGCAACGCATATTTAATTTCAGAATTTGAATCTATAGGCGAAAGTTTTATGTACTGAATTTTTCGACCAAATTTGTCTTGAACAATATCAAGTTTGTAGTTGTAGCCCGATTCATAAAAAGAGAGTAACTTACTCGGTGCTATAGTGTTTTCTTCGTCTGGATTCTCTGTTGAAATAGTAACTTCTTCGTCCTCTGGGCTAATGGTATAAAGCGTTTTTCCATCAAAAATACGCTGAATACCCAATATATCGAGCACGTATTTATCCCCTTCAAGCGTTACTTTTCCTTTGGTTTCCTGACGAATATTTTCGGCTTCATTTTCTAAAACATATTTAAATGAAATTTGAATATTCTCGTAGGCATTTACTTTGTCATTGACCTCGTTAAGCCATTGTTTTGCTTTGGGGTCTTTTGTTTGCGCAATACCTACGCCATAAGAAATAAGCGCAAAAAAGAAAATCGTTTTTTTAAGAACCTTCATTGTATAATAATTGATTTAATGCCACTAAATCAGAGACCAAAACTTGTCGTGCTTTACTGCCTTCAAATGGACCTACAATACCTGCGGCTTCCAACTGATCGATGAGTCGTCCTGCACGGTTGTACCCCAATTTCAATTTGCGTTGCAACAACGAGGCCGAACCTTGTTGTGCAGTCACAATCACTTCTGCAGCTTCACGAAATAGTTTATCTCTGTCATTGATATCAATATCAAGACTTGTGCCAGAGTCTTCACTGATGTACTCTGGGAGAATATACGCACTTGCATAGGCCTTTTGTGAACCAATAAAATCGGTTAAACGTTCCACCTCAGGAGTATCCACAAAAGCACATTGTATACGCACCAAATCATTACCTTGTGTGTAGAGCATATCACCACGACCAATCAGTTGATCGGCACCTGAACTGTCCAAAATCGTTCTCGAATCAATTTTTGAAGTCACTCTAAAGGCAATACGTGCTGGGAAGTTCGCTTTGATAATTCCTGTAATCACATTAACCGACGGACGTTGTGTCGCTATAATCAAATGAATACCAATAGCACGAGCCAATTGGGCTAAACGTGCAATAGGCGTTTCGACTTCTTTACCTGCGGTCATGATTAAATCTGCAAATTCATCCACCACCAAAACGATATACGGTAAAAACTTATGCCCATCATTTGGGTTTAATTTACGCGCTTTAAATTTGGCGTTATATTCTTTAATATTTCGGCAAAAGGCCGTTTTGAGTAAATCATAACGGTTGTCCATTTCAATACACAGCGAGTTTAAGGTATTGATTACCTTGGTGTTGTCCGTAATGATGGCATCTTCCGAATCAGGAAGTTTGGCCAAATAATGGCGTTCTATTTTGTTGAACAACGTGAGTTCCACCTTCTTTGGATCGACGAGGACAAATTTGACTTCGGCAGGGTGTTTTTTATAGAGTAGGGACGTCAGTACGGCATTCAGTCCCACGGATTTTCCTTGTCCTGTGGCACCGGCCATAAGCAAGTGTGGCATTTTGGCCAAATCCACTACAAAGGTTTCGTTACTGATGGTTTTTCCTAGGGCAACAGGCAATTCCATTTCAGATTTTTGGAATTTTTGGGACGCCACAACAGAGTTCATCGAAACGATGGTGGCATTTTTGTTTGGTACTTCTATACCAATCGTTCCGCGACCAGGAATTGGGGCGATGATCCGAATCCCCAAAGCTGAAAGCGAAAGCGCAATATCATCTTCTAAATTTTTGATTTTTGAAATCCGAATACCAGCATCTGGGATAATTTCGTACAGCGTTACCGTAGGCCCTACCGTAGCTTTGATGCTGCTGATGCCGATTTTATAATTGTTGAGCGTTTCAACGATTTTATTTTTGTTGTCTTCAAGTTCTTCTTGATCTATGGTAATCCCCTCAGCATCATATTTTTTAAGCAATTCTAAAGACGGAAATACAAATTTCGATAACTCTAGAGTAGGGTCAACTTCACCAAAATCTTCAACCAGTTTTGCAGCCAAATTATCCGTCTCCGAAACTTCTTCTTCTGCGATGGTCACTTCCATTTTGACTTCAGGTTCCTCAGTAGTTTTTTGGGGTTCATCTTTGTTGATGTTCGAATGGTTTTGAATGGTGGGTTCCAAATTCTTTAAAGGCACTTCAAAGGCCGAAGATGTTGATTCTTTTTCAATAGTTTCGTCTTTATCCTCATCAAAACTGTGTTGTACAGCTTCATCAACAGAAGGTGCTTCTGTTTTGGGCTTTTTTTGAATTGAAAACAATTTTGCAATCTGTTGTGGGGTGGTTTTAAAGCGGATGGCAACATAACATATAAACCCAAACAAGAGGAGGAGGGCCGTACCAATTTTACCGATATAATCTTGAAGGAATAAATTGAGTTGATACCCTACAGTTCCGCCCAAGTTTGGCAACGTATGAAAAGCATAGCCCATAGTAATGGAGAGCCAAATGATGCCCAAAACACCCCATGTCCAATGGCGAAACAAACGTTCTTTGGACGTATTCATTAGGACTGTAATGCCAGACAGTACCAACAATCCAGAAAACAAAAACGAAGCAATACCAAATCCTTTATACACCAACAGATGACTGATCCATGCGCCAATTTTGCTCAACCAATTTTTGGTTGGGACTGCTCTGTTGGTAAAGCCATTAAGCGCACTTTGGTCGCTTTCGCCTGTAAAGAAATAGGAGAGGATCGCAATAAAAACCAACACCCCTAAAATGACCAAAAAGCTACCAAAAACAAGCCGTTGTGGATTGGTTAGTGTAACTTTAGGTACGATTGATTTTTTATGCTTGTCCGTTGTTTTGGCCATAGGTTTGTTGTGGTTAAAAACAAAAGTACAAATTAATAACTTTTTCTTTAAAAGAATTAAAATTTGTTTTTAATAAAAAACCCACGCTTTGCGTGGGTTTAAATCATTGTAATAAAAAATCCTTAAGAATCAATAGACCCCAATACCCGTTTCATAAACGCATTGAGCGCTTCTTTTTCTGGGGTACCAGATTTGATCATTTTATGCACTTCCAATGCGCCGTACATATTCGAAATCAACTCGCCAAGCACATCCAATTCTTCGTCCTTTAAACTGGGAACTTCCGTAAGGTGCTCCAAAGTTTCCAAAGTTTCAATGATATAATCTTCATCATTGTCTTGGATGAATTTGTTTAAATGTTTAATGACTGGCAACTTCATCGACAAGGGTTTTTAAAACGTCAAACTTATTGGTTTGTACTTGACCTACAAATGCACCTGCTTTAAAGGTTGCAAAGGTGGGCAAGTTGTCCACTGTGGCCAAACTGCGGCTTTCTGGGAATTTTTCGGCATCGGCCACAACAAAAGTGATGTTTGGATGTTCTGCGGCCAATTTTTTCATTTTTGGCTTCATAATGCGGCAATTACCACACCAAGTGGCAGAATACTGCACCACCACGGTTTCGTGCTCCGCGACTACAGTTTTTAAGTTATCTTGTGTGAGTTCTTGCATGGGTTATGAATTTAGTGCGACGATAAATAATCCGCTGTACTTTTGGCATTGGCTTGCATGGCGTCTTTACCTTCTTCCCAGTTTGCTGGGCAAACCTCACCTTTTTCTTGCACATGTGTATAGGCATCGACAAGACGTAAAAACTCAGCAACGTTACGCCCTAAAGGCATATGGTTGATGCTTTCGTGTACTACAGTCCCTTCTTCGTCAATAATGTATGTTGCTCTGTACGTTACATTGTCGCCTTCTACAGTTACAACACCTGTTTCTTCGTTGTATTCTTCGTTAGTGATGTCCAATATCCCTAAAGTAGAGGATAGGTTACGGTTAGAATCCGCTAGAATAGGGTAGGTAACGCCTTCAATTCCTCCATTGTCTTTTGACGTAGAAAGCCATGCAAAATGTACTTCTGGGGTGTCACATGATGCACCAATCACGATACAATTTCTTTTTTCAAATTCCGCTTTTGCAGCTTCAAAGGCATGCAATTCTGTTGGGCAAACAAATGTAAAGTCTTTAGGATACCAAAACAGTACCACTTTCTTTTTATTATTAACGGCTTCTTCCAAAACGTTAACCTTAAAGGTGTCGCCCATCTCGTTCATGGCGTCTACCGTTAAATTTGGAAATTTTTTTCCTACAAATGACATAATTTTAAATTTTTAGATTAAATAATAATTGATACAAATATAACCTTGATTTGAGGCAATATTGCAGATACAAAATTATAATTTTTTATCTTACTATAAGTTAAAGTTATCCAAATTATTGGCTTAATTTTTTGCGGTAATTTGTTTGATTTTGATGGAAAATCCAGCAACCAACAAAGTCATAAACGGACTCATCCAATTGAAAAAGGCATAAACAAAATAGTCGGCAACAGAAACGCCAAGTACACCGCTTTGGTAGGCACCACAAGTATTCCAGGGCACCAATACAGAAGTTACTGTCCCCGAATCTTCAAGGGTTCGGCTTAGGTTTTCAGGGGCTAATCCTTTGTCTTTATAGGCCTTTTTAAACATTTTTCCAGGAACCACCAACGCTAAGTATTGATCTGATGCAGTAACATTGAGCGCCAAACAACTGGCGACAGTACTGGCAAAAAGCCCAAAAGTTGTAGTGGCTAAATTCAAAAGCGCTTTACTGATGCGTGAAAGGGCACCGATGGCATCCATCACACCCCCAAAAACCATAGCGCAAATGATCAGCCAAATGGTTCCGAGCATACCGCTCATGCCTCCTGAAGAAAATAAATCGTTAAGCTCAGCACTTGAAGTTTCCACAGCGGTATCTACGGTCATCGCTTGCATAACACCTTTGTATGTGGATTTAAAATCAAGGGTTTCTGTTCCTGCAATTTGCATCAAAATATGTGGTTGTGCCAGGATTGCCGCAATTCCAGCCAAAAGCGTGCCCAACAATAAAGCCACAAGTGGGGGCGTCTTTTTTACGATCAGTACAATCACAATTATGGGTACAATAAAAAGGAGGGGAGAGATATGGAATGCATTGCTAATGGCCTCGAGTTTGTCCGAAATATCAGGTGTGCCTGAAACATCAAGATTAAGACCAATAATCAAAAATAAAATTAAAGTAATGACAAACGTTGGCACCGTGGTGATGGTCATGTATTTGATATGTTCAAACAAATCGCCGCCTGCCATGGCAGGGGCCAAGTTGGTGGTGTCGCTTAGTGGTGACATTTTATCACCAAAATAAGCGCCAGAAAGCACCGCACCGGCAGTCATTCCTAACGAAATACCCAAAGTTTCTCCAATGCCAATAAGCGCAATACCCACCGTAGCAGAGGTGGTCCAACTGCTGCCTGTAGCAATAGAAATCACTGCGCATATCAGCACACAAGCCACGAGAAAAAATGTGGGATTTAACATCTGAAGACCATAGTAAATCATGGTTGGAATAATCCCACTCACTAACCATGTTCCTGCAAGTGCGCCCACCATAAGCAAGATGAGTAAAGCACCCGTGGTGGTTTTTAGATTTTCGGCCACTTCATCAATCATTTGGCGGTAATTAACCTTGTTGAAAAATCCAACAACAGCCGCTACAGCTGCACCAAGCAAGAGAATAAACTGATTACTTCCACTCAACGCATCATCGCCAAAGACAAAAAATACATTATAAAATAGCATCAATACTAATGCTATAACAGGGATGAGTGCTTCGCCAATAGAAAGTTCTTTATTGTCTACTATATGCACATGTTTAGGATCTGAGGAATGACGGTCTTGTTGTTTCATTAAAGCAAAAACGTTTTGAGTTATGCTGTAATATTACAATTTTTGGGCGTTTTGTGCAACCTGAAGAATAATACTAACGAAGTTTGGGGTATGCATTTGGATCTGCTTCATGCATGATTTCGTATGCCGCCTCAAAAATATCTTCTTTAGAAGGTTTACTAAAGTAGTCCCCATCCGATCCGTATGCTGGACGGTGGGCTTGGGCTGTAAGTAATTTAGGCTTACTATCCAATTGCTCATAAGCGCTATCTTGCTTTAGGATTTCGGATAAGATATAGGCCGTCGCACTGCCTGGAACATCTTCATCTACAATAAGTAATCGGTTTGTTTTTGCAATGCTTTTTACAATATCTTGGTTTAAATCAAAAGGAATTAAGGATTGAACGTCAATCACTTCTGCATCAATACCAACTTCAAGGAGTTCACGTGCCGTTTGTTGTACAATGCGAAGCGTTGAGCCGTACGAAACAATTGTTAAATCTGTTCCTTCCTTAATCGTTTCGACAACACCAATCTTTGTTTTCAGTACACCCAAATTATTGGGTTTTCTTTCTTTTAATCGATATCCGTTAAGGCATTCAATGACGAGCGCCGGTTGATCACTTTCTAATAAAGTATTATAAAATCCAGCGGCTTTGGTCATGTTTCTGGGCACCAATACATTAACACCTCTAATTAAGCCCAAAATACTGCCCATGGGCGATCCTGAATGCCATATACCTTCTAAACGGTGGCCTCGGGTTCTGATGATCATTGGTGCTTTTTGTTTACCAAAAGTTCTGTAATGCAATGTTGCAAGGTCATCACTTATGGTTTGTAGTGCATAAAGGATGTAATCTAAATATTGAATTTCAGCGATTGGTCGAAGTCCACGTAAGGCCATACCAATCCCTTGACCAATTATAGTAGCTTCGCGTATACCTACATCAGCAATGCGTGTTTCGCCATATTTTTCTTGTAACCCTTCAAGGCCTTGGTTTACATCGCCTATAGCGCCTGAGTCTTGACCAAAAATTAATGCTTGAGGATACTTTGAGAAAATTTCATCGAAGTTGTCGCGTAGAATGATACGTCCATCAACCAACTCTGGAGTGGCATCGTAGGTTGGTGCTATGGCATCAATTTTATCGGCGCTTAGCGGAGATTCGCTGTAGAGCAAACTGCTGTATTTTACTTGCGTGTCTTTGATGTAATTGTTAATCCAAGACAGTAAAGCATCCTTTTCTGCAGACGTGTCATTAATCAAGTATTTTAAAATACTTCTTGATACTCCAAGAACATCTTTACGCATCGGTTCTTTGAGCGTTTCAAGCTGTGCTACGTCTTTTTCAATAAATACGTTTTGGGGTGATTGTGCCGCCGCCGCACGAATTAGAGCAATTACTGTTGATCGCTCCGATTTAATGGGATTTAAAAAGTCATTCCATGCTTTTATTTTTCCCTCTTTGACTTTGGCTTTGATTTGTTTTTCTAGGTCAAATAGCTCATCTTCTGTTGCTATATTATTGGCAACAATCCAATGTTTAAATTTTAAATTACAATCATTTGAACGCTCCCATTGAAGGCGCTTAGGATTTTTATAACGCTCGTGCGAACCTGAAGTGGAGTGCCCCTGCGGTTGTGTAAGCTCATCGACATGTATAAGAACAGGCACGTGTTCTTCTCGAGCAATACGGCCTGCTTTTTCGTAGGTATTGATGAGTTCTACATAATCCCATCCTTTTACATTCAAGATTTCATAGCCCTTGTCCTTTTCATCTCTTTGAAAACCACTCAAGATTTTAGAAATGTTTTCTTTGGTTGTTTGGTGTTTTGCATGAACAGAAATCCCATAATCATCATCCCAAACACTGATTACCATAGGGACTTGTAAAACCCCTGCAGCATTGATGGTTTCAAAGAACAAACCTTCACTTGTACTGGCATTTCCTATAGTTCCCCAAGCAACTTCTTTACCGTTTTTTGAAAACTTTTTTGCATCGTCAAAGCCATCAATGGTTTTGTATACTTTAGAAGCTTGTGCTAGCCCCAATAACCGTGGCATTTGTGCGGCTGTTGGTGAGATATCAGAACTTGAGTTTTTTTGTTCTGTTAAATTTTTCCAATTGTAGTGTTCATCCAAAGAATGGGTCACAAAGTGACCACCCATTTGTCGTCCTGCACTCATAGGATCGAAGTTGATGTCGGTATGGGCATACAATCCAGCGAAAAACTGTTCAATTGTCAATTCCCCAATGGCCATCATAAAGGTTTGATCGCGGTAATATCCAGATCGGAAATCACCATTTTTAAATGCTTTGGCCCATGCCAATTGCGGAAGTTCTTTTCCATCGCCAAAGATGCCAAATTTGGCTTTTCCAGTAAGCACTTCTCGACGCCCCAATAAACTGCATTCACGACTTGTAACGGCAATTTCATAGTCCTTCAATATTTCAGAGCGAAATTCTTCAAAGGTTATGTTTTCGGCGAGCTGGTTTTTGGTGGACATTGGCTATGGTTAAATTTTTTTGCAAATATAGGAAATATAAGAATATCAATCAACTCTAGAATAGGTCAACTTATTGAATAATTCGAAATGAAATCAATGCAATTCTTGCTTTTTATGAACTTTTTTTAATGAAATCAATATTTTTTTAAAAAATATTTAAAAACTAGAACCATCTTCTAGTAAATAAACTTGCGAGAGCAGAAAAGTCTGTAGTGAAGACAAAACGAATTTTTTGTGCGTAATTAGACTGATTGATTTCCCATCCAAGGTTTGAATATACAGGGAAATAGATTTCAAAATAATCAGTAATTAAATCCATGCGAATACCAGTATCGTATGCAAAAAATACATCTTGTCCCTTATTTTTTACCAGACCAACATCACCAAATGCTTGAACATAGCGCCAAATAGATGCACTTCCATTGAGTGTTGTTAGCCATTGATTGGCAAAACCAGGATCGATTTTTGACTTAAAACCGCCATCGGCAACAACCAATTGTTGGGCCAATACACCCGAAGATTCCGATTGCCCAATGTAGTTGTATTCAAATAGATAATCTGTTGGGCGATCTAAAGCAAAATCGAAATTATTTTCGTTAATGGGTAATGAATTATACAAAAATGCACCCGCAAATAATCTTAAATTATAGTGACGGTCTTTTGGTGTTCTTTTCCTAATTTCATAACTGGTATTGAGTTTTCCAAAGTTATTGGCTATCTGAATATCGATCAACCACTTTTTAAACTTATTGATGTTGTTGTCTTGGGTTAAATACCGTAAATTGAAAACATTATAAGGAGGAAAAGCGTTTTCATCCAGCAAACTTCTAGACTTGTCTTTTTGGATACTGAAATAGCGAAATGTCAATTTTCTATTAGCATTTGAGCGTAAGTTGTTAGGTTCTCGAAACTCAAATTGAATATACGGTTGTATTTTTGTTATAAAAGCACCATAATCAAAACTTGAGCGATCAACGGTTAATCCAAACTTGGTTCTGTACAGTGTAGTATCTTCGTGAAAAATATTGAAAATTACTTTTGCAAAACCTGTAATGGTCTTGGATTCTAATCCGTAAACAGGAGCAATTCCGTACAAAAAAGGTTTGGCCAATAGCCCCCTGTTGTTGAAGTTTACCCCTAGTTTTAAGCCATCATAAATATTTTGAAATTCTGCTATTGGAATAGCATAGATTTGTGTTTTTGCTGGGTCTTCGACATCTCGCAAAAAACGTAATTGTAAAGGTTTATTGAACAATCCTGTTTTGTCTATGCGTTTCCAATTGTTGCGTCTGTTGAATTCAGGTGCGGAGTGGTCGTAATTTAGTACAAGTTGGTCTGCTCCGTTGTTGGCTACAGAAAAATTTTGCTCAGCCGTAAACCCTTCCAACCATTCTGTGTTTAAGACTTCTCCTTCTTTGAGTGCGGATATAGTCACTGGATAGTTTCCCTTTCTAAGGTTTTTAATGGTAAAATGAATGGAATCTTTATCTGTGTGCGTTGCACCAAATTTATAATCTGAACTAAAAGGTTGAGTGACAAAATCGTCAAAAAACCAATCAAGGTTTCGATCTGTTTTTTGGGTCAAATAGGATCTAAATTCAGCCGTCGATGTGGTTTGAAATTGTTTTAAATTTATAAATTCTTGAATCCAATTTAGGGTATGTTCTTCTTCCAAATACGCCATGAGGTACATCAAACTTATACCGGCTTTGAATTTTGCAACATGCAGTTGGTTAAAATTTATTAAATCTTCTTTTTTGGTGTCCAACGCTTGATCACGTCCTGTCCGCATCATTTGGTAATAGGTAAGGCGGTACTGTTCGCTGTATTTTAATTTAGAAAAATTAAACCTTCTGATGCCCCATACATCAGCCAATTTTCCCAAAAGTTTTTGTTCAGGATAATAAGTGTCGATATAACGCATCAATAACAGCAATTCGAAACCACTTTTCAGCCAATATTCGTTTCGAGTATCAAGCACCAAGACTTCATTGATGTATTTTTTTATGGTGTTTTCGGCCAATGTAATTTCGTGCTTAAATTCCTTTGTAAATGGAGACAATAAATCAGGCAAAAAAGTTAAGCCATAAAGCGTGTTTTTCTTTAATTCAATCGATGAGAGTAAAAGTTTTTCTTTAGGGTACGGGGCGATATTTTGATCTAAAAAATCCGTAATTCTAACGAAATATTCTTTTTCTTTTTCTTTGTCAATTTTGTTGTTGTTGGCATTTGTTACTATAGTCAAATCATCCAACGCATACGATTTGAACGGTTCAGAAGTGATGTAAATTTTTGGGTCTTTGACTCCTAATCCTTCCAGCTGTATCTCTTTAGTGCCATTATTCATAATGGTGCTTACTTCATTCAATGCAGTGTTTAATTGGTATGTATCAGGGATGGTGATGTTTAGTTGTGTATCAACCGCTGGAGTGTACAAATCATCTAAGTTTTGATTGCTGTATAACTTCCAATTTTCACCATCAAATACGGCTGGAGTCAAATACCACGCATCAAGCGCATAATTCCCTTTTTTATCTACACCATAATCGGTGTATCGATCACTCTGGATATTTAAAACATAATCCATATCAAGAGTAATAGATTCATTGGGGAGTAGGGCTGTTTTAAGCTCAATTTTAAGAATATCTTCTTGATCATTTAAGTGATAAAAATCTAAATCTTTTTGGTCCGAATTTTTGATACTTTTAATTGTTGTAAACCCGCGATTCTTTGATTTTGCGATGTACAAATTTGGGTTAAATTCATTGAGAAATTTCTTTACTAATGGCGTGTTAGGATTACTGTAACTCGACACCCAATCGGTCAAATAAAGTTCTTTTATTGGGTTGTCGAAACTATTTTTGAATGTTAGTGTGTGTTTGATATCAATTTGACGCGTTTCTGCGTGGAGTACTGCATCAATTTTGGTTTGATGTTGTCCATAACCAACGTGAATCCCTCCTAAAACAAAGAATAGGGGCAATGCAAAAAGGTATAGCTTTATTAATTTAAACGCGCTGATGACAATTAGAAATTTGGGCTGAGTTGGTATTGTTTGTAAAATGCATCTAAAATGGCTGTAACCTCTTCTGGAGTGTCCACTACATGTATCAAGTCTAAATCCTCTGGACTTATTGTTTTGTACTGGTTGTCTAAGGTTTGCTTAATCCAATCGACCAATCCACCCCAAAAAGAAGAGCCAACAAGGATGATGGGGAATTTTTCTATTTTATTGGTTTGAATCAATGTAATGGCTTCAAAGAGTTCATCAAGGGTTCCAAAACCACCGGGCATCACCACAAAGCCCTGTGAGTATTTGACAAACATGACTTTTCGTACAAAGAAATAATCAAAGTCTAGACTTTTATCGCTATCAATATAAGGGTTGTCGTGTTGCTCAAATGGCAGGTCTATGTTTAATCCCACAGATGTTCCTTCGGCCAAATTTGCCCCTTTGTTTCCAGCTTCCATAATTCCAGGTCCTCCACCCGTTATGACACCATAACCAGATTGCACAATAGCTTTAGCAGTATCTACCGCCAATTGGTAATATTTATCATCTGTTTTGGTACGCGCAGAGCCAAATATAGAAACACAAGGCCCAATTTTACTCATTCTTTCAAAACCGTCGACAAACTCACCCATAATTTTAAAAATGGCCCAAGAGTCGTTGGTTTTGATTTCGTTCCAGCTTTTATGTTGTTGAAGTTTCATAATTTTTTTGTTTCGACCTACTAAAGTAGTTCTTTTTTTAAATATTTGGCCGTATAACTTGTTTTGTTTTTTATAATTTGTTCTGGAGTGCCTTCAGCAATTATAGTTCCACCGCCTTTACCGCCTTCTAATCCAACATCAATGATATGGTCTACAACTTTGATGACATCTAAATTGTGTTCGATTATGAGCACTGTATTTCCTTTATCAACAAGTTTTTGTAACACTTCCAAAAGCACACGAATGTCTTCAAAATGCAGTCCTGTTGTAGGTTCATCCAAAATATAAATTGTGTTTCCAGTATCGCGTTTGCTTAATTCTGAGGCAAGTTTTATGCGTTGTGCTTCTCCACCAGAAAGCGTTGTGCTTTGTTGTCCAAGCGTTATGTACCCAAGGCCAACGTCTTTAATGGTTTTTAGTTTTCGATAAATTTTTGGAATGTGTTCAAAAAAATCAACACCTTCATTGATGGTCATATTCAATACATCACTGATGGATTTCCCTTTGTAGCGAATTTCTAAAGTTTCTCTGTTGAAGCGTTTTCCCATACAGGATTCACAGGCGACGTAAACATCAGGTAAAAAATTCATTTCAATCAGTCGCAACCCACCACCTTTACATGTTTCACAACGTCCACCGGCGACATTAAAACTAAATCGGCCAGGTTTGTATCCACGAATCATCGCCTCTGGAATTTTGGAGAACAGTGCTCTAATTTCACCAAAAACACCTGTGTAGGTTGCAGGATTACTGCGCGGCGTTCTACCTATTGGCGATTGATTAATATCGATGACTTTATCTAAATGCTCCAAGCCCTTGATCGCTTTATATGGAAGTGGTTCTTTGACGCCATTAAAATAATGGTTATTCAAAATAGGGTATAAGGTTTCATTGATCAGTGAGGATTTCCCACTTCCAGAAACTCCAGTGATGCCTACCATTTTTCCCAAAGGGATTTTGATGGATACATTTTTTAAATTGTTGCCTGTACACCCTTTTAATTCTAAAAATTTACCATTGCCTTTTCGGCGCTTTTTTGGAACTTCAATTGTTTTTTCGTTACGTAAATATTGTGCTGTGATGGTGTCGGCTTTATGTAAATGGGTTGGATTACCCTGACTGATGATTTCACCACCAAACTTTCCTGCTTTAGGCCCAATATCAATGATGTGATCGGCTTGCTCAATCATGTCTTTATCGTGTTCCACAACAAGCACAGAGTTACCAACATCACGTAAGGCCATCAAGGACTGAATCAATTTCTGATTATCTCTCTGGTGCAAACCAATACTGGGCTCATCCAAGATATACAATACACCAACGAGTTCTGAACCTATTTGTGTAGCCAATCGGATGCGTTGCGCCTCACCACCAGACAGCGATTTTGAACTTCGATTTAGCGCCAAGTAGTCCAAACCTACGTCTAATAAAAACTGCAAGCGTGTACTAATTTCTTTTATAATTTCTTGAGCAATTGCTTTTTGTTTTTCAGAGAGATGCTTCGGCAAGTCTTTAAACCATAGTGCCAATTCATTAATATCTAATGCAGCTAATTCTGCTATATTTTTATTATTTATTTTAAAATAGAGTACTTCTTTTTTCAAGCGCGAGCCATCACATGCAGGACATTCTATTTTATCCATAAATCCCTTTGCCCAGCGTTTTATGGAACTCGAATCAGCCGTGTTGTATTGGTGTTCCAAAAAGTTGGCAATACCATCAAAATCGATAACATAATCGCGCGATACACCCAAAGTTTTACTTTGGACAGAAAACTCCTCTTTACCACCGTATAAAATAAAATCAAGTGCTTTTTTTGGAATTTTTTCTATCGGATCAGAAAGACTGAATTTAAAGCGTTGGGCGATTAATTCTAACTGCTTAAAAATCCAAGAATTCTTTTGCGAACCTTGAGGTGCTAAACCACCGTTTTTGATGGATAATTTTGGATTAGGAATGATTTTTTGTGGATTGACTTTATACAAACTTCCAATACCATTGCACGCTGGACATGCTCCTTTGGGCGAGTTAAAAGAAAAATTGTTTGGCTCAGGATTTGGGTATGAAATCCCTGAAGTGGGGCACATCAAATCACTACTGAAATAGCGCAATACTTTTTCTTCATGTTCAAGAACCATCAGCATGTTGTCCCCATGTTGCATCGCTGTTGCAATGGTTTCATCGAGGCGTTTTGTGGCTATAGTTTTGTCATCAATTTTCAATCGATCGATTACAATTTCGATGTCGTGGGTTTTGTAACGATCGAGGCGCATACCTGTTGTTATATCTAAGATTTCACCGTCTACTCTGACTTTTACAAATCCTTGTTTGCCAATATGTTCGAAAAGTTCTCGATAGTGGCCCTTTCTTGAACGTACAACTGGTGCTAGTACTGAAATTCGCTTTCCTTTGAATGCTGTTGCAATGAGCTCTTTTATTTGCCCTTGGCTATAACTCACCATTTTTTCATTAGTGTTATAGCTGTACGCATCGGCTGCACGAGCATACAACAATCGTAAAAAATCGTAGACTTCAGTGATGGTCCCAACAGTAGATCTTGGGGATTTACTTGTTGTTTTTTGTTCGATTGCAATTACTGGGGAGAGCCCATCTATTTTATCGACATCTGGACGTTCGAGTGCGCCCAAAAATTGTCGTGCGTAGGCAGAAAAGGTTTCTATATAACGGCGTTGCCCTTCGGCATAAATGGTATCAAAAGCCAATGAAGATTTTCCACTACCTGACAAGCCCGTAATTACAACGAGTTTATCTCTTGGAATAGTGACGTCAATATTTTTTAAGTTATGTGCACGAGCACCTTTGACCTCAATATATTCTTCAAATGTTTTGTTCAATTTTTTAGTCATATTTATAAAAAATCTATTTGGCCTTTTCCTTCGCGTACAACCACTGGAGGATTTTGCGTCAAATCGACGACAGTGGAAGCGATGTTTCCACCAAATCCATTATCAATTACAACATCTGCGTCTTTTTGCCATTTTTCATAAATAAGTTCTGGGTCCGTGGTGTATTCAATAATATCGTCTTCATCATGAATAGAGGTAGAGACTATTGGATTTCCAAGGCGCTTTACAAGTTCCAAAGCAATAGGATGATCGGGGACGCGAATTCCTACTGTTTTTCGTTTTTTAAAGGGATGGGGCAATGCTTTATTGCTGGGCAAAATAAAGGTGTATGGACCAGGGAAATAGCGCTTTATAAGTTTGAATGTGGCCGCATCCAGCTGAGCGGTATAATCACTTAAATGACTCAAATTGTGGCATATGAATGAAAACTGAGCGCGTTCTAGTTTTACCCCTTTGATGCGTGCAATACGTTCCATGGCTTTGGTGTTTTTCACATCACATCCCAAAGCATAAACGGTATCGGTAGGGTAGATGACCAATCCGCCACGTTTAAGGACATCAACCACTTTGTCTAGAGTTCTAGGATGAGGATTTTCAGAATATAACTTTAATAATTCAGCCATGATTAAGAGATGATTTCAAGTTTTGCGAACCTTAAAAGTAATTTTTTTATCCCTGCTGTAGAGAAATTAATCTCTGCTTTTAAATCTGCGCCTTTACCTTCAATTTTTACCACTTCACCGGTGCCAAAACGTTGATGATTTACGATATTGCCAACCGCCAATTTGCTATCAAACAGATTGGTATTGCTGTTGGTGTTTGTGATTTTCTTTAAATTTTTTGGGGTAACCCTTGGCGGTTGAATTGGCTTTTTGGGTTTAGGTTTAGAAAATGAAGGTTTTTTGTAGCGTACTTGTGATTGCGGGACATCACCAAAAATATCTGCACTGAGCATAGGGTTGAAACGGCGTTCTTCTTTAGGAGTGGTTATTTCGAGATATTGATCATCAATTTCTTCAATAAATCGACTGGGTTCGGCATCAATAAGTTTACCCCAACGGTAGCGCGTTAGGGCATAGGTTAGGTATACTTGCTTTTCTGCACGTGTTACAGCGACATAAAATAAACGGCGTTCTTCTTCCAATTCACTTCTCGTATTCATACTCATTGCACTGGGAAATAAGTCTTCTTCTAAACCAACAATGTACACATACGGAAATTCTAAACCTTTGGCCAAATGAATGGTCATTAAGGCCACTTTCTGATCGTCACCGCTTTGTTCATTATCTAAATCTGTGGCAAGTGCTACATCTTCCAAAAATTCTGTCAATGCACCAGTAGAATCTGCCAGTTCACGTTGGCCTTCTACAAAATCTTTAATACCATTGAGGAGTTCTTCTACATTTTCCATCCGCGTAACGCCTTCTGGAGTTCCGTCTTTCTTAAACTCTTTAATAAGTCCACTCACGCGACAAACATGCTCGGCGAGGTTAAAAGCATTGGCACTTTGGTTCATGACCTGAAAACTTTCGATCATCGTACAAAAGTTTGAAAGTTTAGTTTTTGTACCTGCATTCAAATTGATTTGAATGGATTGAATATGTTTTAGAATATCAAAAATTGTGGTGTTTGCGGCGCTTGCAGCGACAATGAGTCGATCAACCGTTGTTTGTCCAATACCACGCCCTGGAAAATTAATTATGCGTTTGAGTGCTTCCTCATCCGCAGGATTAATAATTAAGCGTAAATAGGCCAAAACGTCTTTAATTTCTTTACGCTGATAAAACGACAATCCACCATAGATACGGTAGGGTATCCCACGTTTTCTAAGCGCATCTTCAATGGCTCGTGACTGTGCATTGGTTCTATAAAGCACAGCAAAATCGGCGTCTTTGGCTTGGTTTTCCATTTTATTTTCAAAAATAGAGCTGGCGACATAGCGCCCCTCGTCACCGTCGGTTAGTGATCGATTTACTACAATTTTATTCCCCTCGCCGTTGGCAGTCCATACCACTTTGTCCAATTTTGTTTGATTCTTGTCAATAATGGAATTGGCTGCATTGACAATATTTTTTGTAGAACGGTAATTTTGCTCCAAACGATAGAGTTTGACATCGTCATAATCTTTTTGAAAATTCAAGATATTATTGATGTTTGCCCCACGGAATGCATAGATACTTTGCGCATCGTCACCAACGACACAGATGTTTTGAAAACGATCTGAAAGGGCGCGAACAATAAGGTACTGAGAGTGGTTTGTGTCTTGATACTCATCAACTAAAATATATCTAAAACGGTCTTGATATTTTGCTAATACATCGGGGAAACGGGTAAGCAATTCGTTGGTTTTTAGCAACAAATCATCAAAATCCATCGCCCCTGCCTTAAAACATCGATCCACATATGCTCTATAAATTTCACCAAGTTGTGGACGTTTGGCCATAGTGTCCGCTTCAATCAATTCTGGATTTTGAAAATAGGCACGAACAGTAATTAAACTATTTTTATAGGATGATATACGCCCATGAATTTGTTTGTATTTATAAACATCTTTATCCAAATTCATTTCTTTGATGATGGAGGAAATAAGACGCTGAGAATCTTGGGTGTCGTAAATTGTAAAATTGGAGGGGTATCCTAATTTATCCGCTTCAAAACGTAAAATCTTAGCAAAAACCGAATGAAATGTACCCATCCATAAATTTTTGGTCTCACTATCGCCAACAATAGATGCAATTCTTGATTTCATTTCACGAGCAGCTTTGTTGGTAAAGGTGAGCGCCAAAATATTGAACGGATCTACGCCTTTACTCATCAAATAAGCAATACGAAAAGTCAAAACTCTTGTTTTTCCTGAGCCCGCACCAGCAATGACAATCATGGGGCCATCCATCTGTAGTGTTGGTGCCAATTGTGCATCGTTTAGCTGTTCTAAATAGGTTTTCAAATCAAAAAAAATTAGAACTGTGAAATTAAGTAATGTAATCCTTTTTTGAACTGAGTTTAACGAATAATTATAAACAATTCTGCTGTAGTACAAATTGAATTTTTACGACTTTTTTTTCTATTCTATCAATTCTGTAGTTTTTGAGCTGAAATTCTTAAATTAGTGCTCATAAATAATCATTACAATGAGCGAAGATTTTTTAGGATTGTTAGTCTACTGTATACCTGCACTAGTTACAGGTGCAGTGGCGTTTTTATTTTTTAGAGAGCATGTAACCAATGAAAATAACAGACGTAATTTTTTGCTGCATCAAATGCATAAAAAAGAAATTTTGCCTGTTCGTCTTCAAGCTTTTGAGCGCTTAACGTTGTTTTTGGAGCGTATGAGTGCGCATCATTTGTTGCAACGTGTACCACCAATTGCGCCTCAACCAGATGATTACAAGGAATTGTTGATCAAAACTATTGAACAAGAATACGAACACAATTTAGCCCAGCAAATTTATGTTTCGGAACCCTGTTGGCGTATGATTACTGCAGCCAAAAATAACAGCATCCAACAGATTCGATCTTTCAATGTTTCGGATGACATAAAATCTGCTCAGGACATGAGCGCACCACTTTACGAATCCCTTTCTCAAGTAAAAGTTTCACCGCAAATGGCTTTGTCTTTGCTAAAAGAAGAAGTTGGACTATTGCTAAACTAGGCACACCATGGCACAGGATGTTTTGCAAACACCAATAGATTATCTTAAAGGCGTAGGCCCAAACCGTGCTGAACTATTGCGCTCAGAATTAGGCATCCATACCTTTCAAGATTTAATTCATTTGTTTCCAAATCGATACATTGATCGCACTCAATTTTACAAAATCAATGCTTTGCAGCGCAACAATGCTGAAGTGCAAATTATTGGTCAAATTACTGAGCTTAAAGAAGTAGGGCAGAAAAGAGGTAAACGACTCATTGCCACTTTTAGAGATGATACTGGAAAAATTGATTTGGTGTGGTTTCGAGGGCAAAAATGGGTTCGCGAGCGCCTAAAATTACACACCGATTATGTGGTTTTTGGTAAAACCAATCTCTTTAATGGCATATTCAATATGGCACATCCAGACATGGAACTGAAAACCGATTTTGACAAAAGTTTAAGCACTGCCATTCAACCCATATATCCATCCACTGAAAAATTATCCAATCGAGGAATTTCAAACCGAGCGGTGTGTAAACTCATGGAACATTTATTTCTTCATGTTGGAACTACCTTTACAGAATCGCTCTCGCAAGAATTGATAGAGCAGAACGCACTAATTTCAAAAAAAGATGCGCTTTTGAATATTCATTTTCCTAAAAGTCAAAAGTTATTGGCAAGTGCTCAATTTCGATTAAAATTTGAAGAACTTTTCTTCATTCAATTGCAATTGGTCTACAAAAATTTGATCCATAAATCCAAGATAAAAGGATTTTCTTTCGAGATAGTAGGTCATTATTTTAATGACTTTTATCAGCATCATTTACCATTCAATCTTACCGATGCGCAGAAGCGTGTAGTTAAAGAAATTCGCACCGATATGGGCAGCAATGCACAAATGAATCGATTGTTGCAAGGCGATGTCGGTTCTGGAAAAACAATCGTTGCCTTTTTGTCCATGCTTATTGCTATTGACAATGAATTTCAAGCCACATTAATGGCACCAACAGAACTATTGGCCATGCAACATTTTAATGGATTAAAACCCCTCTGCGACGCTGTTGGTATTTCGATTTCACTGCTCACAGGCTCATCTAAAGCAGCAATGCGAAAAGAAATACATTCAGGATTGGAGGACGGAACCCTTCATATTTTGGTTGGAACACATGCGTTGTTGGAGGACAAAGTAAAGTTTAAAAATTTGGGCTTAGCAATTATTGACGAACAGCACCGATTTGGTGTGGCGCAGCGCAGTAAATTATGGCATAAAAACAGCTCTCCACCGCATATCCTTGTGATGACCGCAACACCCATTCCAAGAACGCTTGCCATGTCTGTTTATGGCGATTTGGATATTTCAGTAATCGATGAACTTCCTCCAGGGCGAAAACCCATAAAAACAGTTCATCGATTTGATAGCAATCGACTGAAAGTGTTTCGCTTTATGCGTGATGAAATTGCTAAAGGCCGACAAATTTATATTGTTTATCCTTTAATCAATGAAAGTCAAAAACTAGACTTTAAAGATTTGATGGATGGTTACGAAAGTATTACACGTGAATTTCCAATGCCCGATTATCAAATATCAATTGTTCATGGACAGATGAAGGCCAGTGACAAAGAATTTGAAATGCAACGCTTTGTTAAAGGCGAAACACAAATCATGGTGGCCACAACAGTCATTGAAGTTGGTGTCAATGTCCCTAATGCTTCTGTAATGGTTATCGAAAGTGCAGAGCGTTTTGGCTTGTCTCAATTGCATCAATTGCGTGGTCGTGTTGGGCGTGGGGCAGAGCAGAGCTATTGTATCTTGATGACTGGTCATAAACTCGGAAACGACAGCAAAACGCGAATGGAAACCATGGTCCGCTCCTCTGACGGTTTTGAGATTGCCGAAGTCGATTTGAAACTGCGAGGGCCTGGTGATCTTATGGGTACACAACAAAGCGGTGTTTTGCGTTTAAAAATAGCCAATATCGTTCAGGACAAAGAACTGTTGTCTTTGGCAAGATCATGGGCCAAAAAGATACTCAAAGAGGATCCCAAATTAAGCTTAGCAAAACACCGCCCAATCAATGCGACATATATTCAAATGGGGAAGTACAAAAACATATGGAATTACATCAGTTAACCTTGTTCAAGAAACGACTGACTCATCTGTTTTAAATCCTTAAAAACAAGTTTAAAATCAGACTCAAATTCAGTGTAAAATTGTTGTAATTCTTCGGTGGCTTTATCCATTCCTGAACGCCCTTGCGTACGTTTATTCATCCCATACAGAACAGTAGAAATGCCCTCAAGTGTAGCGTAGTTCAACAACCAATTTCCTTTGACCATAAAAGGTAATATATATTGCGCTTTTTCAGGAAAAATAGAGCTGTTTTTATTTAAAATGGAATAGCATTTTTGCGCATAGTCGGCCAATGGAAGTTCAGCATAATCCCGCCAATTTTTAGCCAAAAAGTGGTCAAAAATAATATCGACAATCACGCCCGAATAATGCCCATAATTTTTGTGTAATCGTTTGGTACTGGTTCTAAAATTGGGGTGTGCATCGGTATGTGTGTCTATTTGCCGATGCAACAAAATACCACGCTGAATATCCGACGGATAATCCTTGTATGTTGAACCCTTGACACTATCAGCTATAAAATTACCTATCAAGACATGCTCATTTGAGCCAGAAAGATAAAGATGAGCGAGGTAATTCATGCCTCAAAATTATGAATACTATTTTATAATACTACAATTGAAATCTTATATTTGTAAAAACTTTTTTTCATGACATTAATCAAATCCATTTCAGGAATTCGCGGTACAATTGGCGGTTCAGTTTCCGATAATTTAACCCCTATAGATGCAGTAAAATTTGCTGCGGCTTATGGGATGTGGATTAAAGAACAGCGCAAAAAAGCAAACTACCGTGTAGTCATCGGTAGAGATGCACGCATTTCTGGAGAAATGATTCAAACTTTGGTGATGAACACTTTAATAGGCATGGGTATAGATGTTATTAACTTAGGACTATCGACCACGCCAACGGTCGAAATTGCCGTACCCATGGAACATGCCGATGGCGGAATAATCCTAACGGCAAGCCACAACCCAAAACAATGGAATGCTTTAAAATTACTCGATAGTCATGGAGAATTTTTGAATGCAACACACAGCCAACGGGTGTTGGATTTGGCAGAAAGCGAGGAAGTTAACTTTGCAGAAGTAGATGATTTAGGGAACATTACGGTTAATGACGCTTATTTTGATTTACACATTGATGAAGTTTTAGCCCTTGATTATGTCGCTGTAGAAGCCATAAAATCATGCAAATTTAAAGTTGTTGTTGATGGTGTAAATTCTACGGGTGGGATAGCAGTTCCTTTACTGCTTGAACGTTTGGGTGTAGAACCCATTAAATTGCATTGTACACCCGATGGACATTTTCCGCACAATCCAGAACCCCTTAAAGCGCATTTGACGGATTTGTCTGAAAAAGTAGTGCAAACCGGAGCCGATTTTGGCATCGCTGTGGATCCTGATGTGGATCGCTTGGCGTTTATGGACGAAAAAGGGGAGTTGTTTGGCGAAGAATATACTTTGGTTGCTTGCGCCGATTTTGTACTTAGCCAAAACAAAGGCAATACAGTGAGTAACCTTAGTTCTACACGAGCGCTTAGAGATGTTACCGAAAAACACGGAGGAACCTACACCGCCAGCGCAGTAGGGGAAGTGAATGTGGTGAATGCTATGAAGGCCAATAAGGCCGTTATTGGCGGAGAAGGCAACGGAGGTATTATTTTGCCCGAAGCGCATTATGGGCGTGATGCTTTGGTGGGTATTGCGTTGTTTTTAAGTTTATTGGCCGAAAAACAACTATCCGTATCGGCGCTCAAAAAAACGTATCCGTTGTACTTTATGAGTAAAAAGAAAATCGATTTGAACCCCACTATAGACGTTGATGGACTATTGAAATTGATAGAAAACAAATATGCAAACGAGCCTTTAACTACTGTAGATGGTGTAAAAATTGACTTTGCAGACTCGTGGGTACACCTCAGAAAAAGTAATACAGAACCCATCATTAGAATCTATACAGAAGCCCCTTCGCAACAACAAGCCGATGCATTGGCAGACCGCTTTATTGCTGAATTAAAAGCCTTATCCTGATTTAAACTTTACGGTGTTTCCAGCGCTTATGGGTCCATAAATAGTATTCGGGGGCTTCATGGATTTGTTGCTCCACCAATTTCATAAACGCATCGGTAATTTCATAATCTTTAAATGCCTTTGGCTGTTCTGCTAGGGTTTGAAATGTAGTTTCGTAAAATCCTCTTTTAACACGTTTTACAGAGAAAAAAACTACGGGCATATCCAATTTTTTAGCCAGCATTTCTGCACCGGTATGGATGGGTACTTCAATCCCCATAAAGGTATTCCAATGAAAAGCTTTTTCTTTTTTTGGCGTTTGATCGGATACAAATCCATTCATGGTCAAAACCCCATTTTTCATGTTTTCGGTAAGGGTAGGAATAGTTTCTTTTGTGGTGACCAAATAACTGTTGTAACGTGCTCTAATGCCACGCACTAGCTTGTCAAAATATTTGTTATTCAAACGTTTATAGATGGCATAACCACGGTACTTTACATAGGTTTGAATGATAAAAATCCATTCCCAACTCCCATAGTGAGCGCACATCAAAACAATACTTTTATTTTTGCGTTCAAAGTCTTTGACCAGTTCAATATTGGTGAATTTGTACCGTGCTTTCATGTCCTCGAGACTAATGGACATGGATTTGATGGCTTCTAAAATCATATCACACAAATGATGATAAAAGCGTTTTGTGATGCGTTTACGTTCTGCTTCTGTTTTTTCTGGGAAAACGAGTTTTAAATTTTCAACCACGGTTTTTTTGCGGTAGCCAACAATGTGGTAAAGTACCACATACAATACATCAGAAACGGCATACAACAAGCGAAACGGCAGAATGGACACAAACCACAGTAAGGGATAGAGAAGCACAAAGGCCAGTAATTGCATAAATTAGTCTTAAATTTACGCCACAAAGATAATTTATTTTGTCTGATTTTATAACTTTACTTCATGAACATCCACACCCTTATCATTATCGCGGCCAATCTTTTGATTTCTATGCGCGGTTTTCGTGATTATTCCTTTTTTGAACAACATAAATTTAATGTCGGCGCATTGCAAGGCGGAGAAACAAAGCGTTGGATCAGTTCTGGTTTTTTGCACGTCGATTGGAAACATTTCGCCTTTAATATGATAACGCTTTATTTTTTTGCAGATATTATCATTTCACAATTGGGGGTGTTTAATTTCTATTTAGTTTACCTGATTGGTTTGTTGGCTGGAAATCTATTGTCTTTTTATTTTCACAAAAATGAACCCCACTACAGTGCTGTTGGGGCGAGTGGTGCGGTAACAGGGATTGTGTATGCGGCCATTCTACTCAACCCAGAAATGAGCGTATATTTATATTTTATTCCCATTCCCATTCCATTTTATGTGGTGGGTGTTGGCTATCTTCTATTTTCAATATACGGCATGAAAACACGTTTGGGCAACATCGGACATGATGCGCATTTTGGCGGTGCGCTTGGAGGCTACGCCTTTACAATCCTTGTTGCACCGTGGGTACTTGGGGTACATCTATGGGCTGTACTGTTAATGGCAATACCCATTGGCTGGTTGTTTTATCTAAAGTACAACAACAAGCTTTAGTCGAGGAGCTCAGCAATTTTTGCTTCTAACACTTGGCCACGTAAGCGCTCTGCAATAATGACCCCTTGCTCATCAATAATAAATGCAGCAGGAATAGAAGTAATGTTATAAAGTTTGGCCACAGGATCGTTCCAAAATTTTAAATTGGACACATTATACCAAGTGAGTTTGTCTTTTTCAATAGCATCGATCCAGCGTTGTTTTTGATTTTGACGATCTAGCGACACACTGATAATTTCTAAACCTTTATCGTGGTATTGCTCATAAAGGCGCACATAAGTCGGATTTTCCACACGACATGGTCTACACCACGAAGCCCAAAAATCGATGATGGTAATTTTGCCTTTAATAGCACTCATTGTTATCGCTTCACCCTCTGGATTTGGTGCGGTAAAATCTGGTGCCAATGCTCCAACAGCGATGCTGTTTACCGCTTTAGCTGCATCTATTTTCTGTTGAATTTTCAGTACTATAGTTGAGTTACTGGGTTTGTTACGTAGGTCTTCACTCATCAAGGATAAAATTTCTTTTGCTGCCGCCACATCAAAGGATTGCTGTGCTGTGACGAGTTCCAAAAGCATCAATGAAAAATAGGAGTTTGGATATTCTTTAAGAAACGTAAATCCATAATTTTTCATTTGTTCACGTAGCGTATTGTTGCGCTGTTGTAAGGCAATCAAGGCCTCTGGATTATCTTTTACAGAAGTGAACTCACTTCGTAAACGCTGCATTTCTGCAGCAATCTCCGCATAGCCAGATTTGTATGCATTGAACACCTCATTGTTGTATCCACCACTTATCTTAGATTGCTGGATGCTGTCTTTGTACGCTACAATATTGGTTTCTCCAGATTCTAACACAAAAAATGCTTGATCTCTAATCCCGTCAATACGCAATGAGCGCATTTCATGGCCTTCAAAATCGCCTTTAAACAGGAAGGAGCCATTGCGTGCTATAGCAGTATCTGTAGCTGTTATATTCTTACCGTTCTCGTTTCGATTAAGATAAGCACGAATACCATCGTAAATACCATCGACTTGAACATTAATCGTGTATGTTTTGTCCGAGTTTTCAGAAGATTTACATCCATAAGAAAATCCTAAAGCAATAAACAAGATAAATAAATGACGTAAATTCATTGGTGTAATTTTTTTTGCAAAAATAAATTAAATTTTAATACTCCTTAGGTTTGATAGAATATTAATATTTTTGTTAAAATTTTTTTTCATGACCCACCAAGATACGATTATAGCCCTTGCCACCGCTTCTGGAGCTGGTGCTATAGCAGTACTTCGTGTTTCTGGACCAGAGGCCTTGACTATTTCTAATACACTGTTCAAATCCATTCACAACAAAAACCTTTTGAATCAACCAACACATACAGTTCATTTGGGGCATATTGTCGATGGTGATCGGGTTTTGGATGAAGTGCTGGTGAGTATTTTTAAAAATCCACAATCGTATACTGGAGAAGATGTCGTCGAAATTTCGTGTCATGGAAGTAGTTATATTCAACAAGAAATTCTACAATTATTTATTCGAAAAGGATGCCGTGCTGCCGAAGCTGGGGAATTCACTTTACGTGCTTTTCTCAATGGAAAAATGGATTTAAGTCAGGCCGAAGCGGTTGCCGATTTGATTGCGAGTGACAGTGCAGCGGCGCACCAAATTGCATTGCAACAAATGCGGGGTGGGTTTAGTTCTGAAATTAAAAATTTAAGAGAAGAATTACTCAATTTTGCTTCCTTAATTGAATTGGAACTGGACTTTTCAGAAGAAGATGTGGCTTTTGCCGATCGAAAACAATTTGAAGACCTTTTGCACCGCATTGTAAACGTTTTAAAATATCTGATGGATTCCTTTGCTACAGGTAATGTGATTAAAAATGGAGTACCCATTTCCATCGTTGGAGCACCAAATGTAGGCAAATCTACGTTGCTTAACGCTTTGCTTAATGAAGACAAAGCTATAGTGAGTAACATTGCCGGAACGACGCGTGATGCTATTGAAGACGAACTAATCATTGATGGTATAAAATTCCGCTTTATTGATACCGCAGGGATTCGGCAAACCGACGATACTGTAGAGTCTATTGGTATTGAAAAAACGTTTGCAAAAATGGCACAATCGCAAGTCATCATTCAATTGCTTGATGCTTCCGTAATTGAAAAAGTTAATACCACCGATGTTTTGTCATCTATTGCCAAAACCAAAGCACAATACCCTGAAAAAGAAACGCTTGTGGTACTTAATAAGATGGATTTAGCGGATAAAACATTAGTTTCTAAAATCTTTTCTGAGCTAAACCCTATATGCATGAGCGCTAAAACAGGCGAGGGGGTAGAGCTGCTGAAAACCAAACTTTTGGACATGGTACAGACGGGTAAATTGAGCAACAACGATACCATCATCACCAATGCGCGCCATTATGACGCTTTACGCCTTGCTTTAGAAAATATCCAAAACGTGCAAGAAGGGTTGCAAACAGGACTTTCTGGCGACCTTTTGGCTATAGACATCCGCGAAGCACTTTATCACTTTGGACGTATTACAGGCGAGATTTCTACTGATGACCTTTTGGGGAATATCTTTGCTAATTTTTGTATTGGAAAGTAAATCTTTTTAACAAAAAAAAGCACCACAATTTTGTGGTGCTTTTAATTTTAGTCTACTAAAAAGTTATTTCTTTACAACTCGTAACGTTTCTGTTTTAGTTTCAGAAGTGATTTCTACAAAATAAATACCAGCATTTAAGCGACCTAAGTCAATCTGGTTGTTTTGTAAAGCATTTTCTTTAACTGTTAGGATACTTTGTCCAAGTTGGTTAAATACTTCCACTTGCTCAATTGGTAAATTCCCTTGAATTGTAAGCATATCCGCTACAGGATTTGGGAATGCTTTAAACACTTTAGTTTCGTAGTCTTCAACGCCAAGTGGGTTTGTAGCACTCGTTGTAAAACTCTGAATATTGGAAGCGGTAGAACCAGCGGCATTTACAGCTGTAATGAACCAATAGTAAGTAGTACTCGGTTGCCAACCTACTTCATCTGTTGACCCATATGTAATATCAACATCTGCAGGTACGCCAGTAACTTCACCCCAGCTTGTCGCTGCAGTATCTGTACCAATCGAAATATTATAGGAGGTTGCAGCATCACCAGTTGTAGCTGGAGTAAAGTTGAAATCTACCATTTTAACACCGGTTGTTGACAACATAATTTCTACGTCTGTTGCACCATCTACTGGAAGCATATCAGTTACCATATCTGGTGCGTTACCTTGAGGTTGTTGAACAACAATGTTGTCAATTTGCCATCCGTATCCCCAATCACCCACAGATCTAAACCTTATTTGTGCATTAGAAACACCTGCAAGTTCTGATGATACATCTATGAGTTCTTGTCCATATACATATGTAAAATCATTCGAAAAAGGTTCAACAGTTGATGAAGAATATTCTGCCACTAAGACCCAATCCGTTCCGTTAAAAACCTCTACGTATGCATCTGAACCGTATCCGTTAGGATCCAAGATGGCTGCAAAGTGTACAAAAGATATTTTCACTGAAGTTAATGTTGAGCAATCAAAAGCTGGACTAGACAGGGCTACATTTTCTGCGCCATTATTGCCATATCCATCACTATCAAAAATGGCATAACTTCCAGAAGCACCTTCTTCATAAAAATATCCATTCCCCGCATTAAAAAGTAGTTCAAAATCGCCAGTATTACTAGTGGTCCATAGCTCGTTTACATCCCCTGAGGGCTGAAGATTTTCATTGCCCCAAGTTAATGGAATTCCACCCTCAAAATCTTCGTTCAACACTTCTTGAGCGTTCGAACAGAAAAAGGTTAATAAAAATAATAAAGTAATTTTTTTCATTGGTTAATTTTTTAAAGTTAATATTATAAAATTATGAAAAGTGGATTAAACTACCAAAAAATGCAAGTGAGATTGAGGTATTTATAGTAATACCCCTTTTAATTAAATTAAAAATATAATTTTAACTGAATTGATGTGAATATTTTAGCGCTACTTTATTGATTATCAATACCTAAGCATGCGTATTTTGTTTAAAATTTAGAGAAATTAGGGGCCTTAATATCAAAAACTTAGGCCATTAAATACTAAACTATTGGCGTAAAACCATCAGATTGGCTTTGTAACCTGTGGTCAATAACCATTGTCCGGATCCAATGATGATACCATTTTCGTCATAAACTTTAAGTTCTGCAGTGTTTGGGCTAGAAGTCCCTTCGTTGAGGGCAAAAAACTCTATTTTATTCAAGCCCTCTTCGAGATCAATATCGATGATGTACCCTGAGTTACGCAGTACAATATTAGGATGAATGATAACTTTGTTGAGCATCAATTTGATACGGTCTCCATCTTCATATTCGTGGTCTCGGCACACCAAACGAATATATTTAGACTTTGTTTTGATATTCCCCAAATAGAAATCTTTTCTGTATTTAGAAACATCCTTTTGATTTTCACTAAACTTTTGTTTGACTTCCCAAGTGGGATCTACTACATCCCGTTGGTTGGTGATGCCACGTTCTTTTTTTGCAAATCCATCAATGGGTGGAATGCCCATCGTTATTTTTACGTCTTTAGTGGTTAATCCGCGAATAGGAGAAAGCTTTAGTAAAGAAGGAGAGTTTTCATCTTTCTTCGCTAAATTTTTTGCTTTTATACGCAAGGTTTTGCGTGCGGTCTCGGGCTGAGCTTGACTCAGTTGAAAACCAAAAAAAATAAAAAAAATAACTACTAATCGTTGCATAAATTGCACTGGTTAATTAGTGTAAAGATAAAAACTTGAATCAAAAAACATACCAATGTATTTAATTCATATTAGAATAATTAACTTCATCAATTTTCATATCTTTAGAATTCTTAAAATCTAAAAAAATATAAACGCTTATTCGTTTCTAAAAATGACACCACTGCAGCGCAAAATCATTGAAGATTTAAAACAAATATCAGGTTCTAAATATGTGTTGACTGCTGATTGGCACAAAAAAGCATATTCTAAGGGGTGGCGCTACGGTGAGGGCGAAGCACTGGCCGTTGCAAAACCAGGAACGTTATTAGAAATTTGGAAATTACTGAACGTATGTGTTTCATCAGATGTCATCGTGATCATGCAAGCTGCAAACACGGGCTTAACAGGGGGTTCTACTCCGTATGGGGATGATTATGATCGCCCTATTGTTATCATCAACACCATGCGCATTAGTGCTATTCATATCATTAATGAAGGGCAACAAATCATTGGACTTTCTGGAAGTACTTTGTTTGGTTTAGAACATAAATTAGAGCCCTATGGACGAGAACCACATTCCGTAATTGGGTCTTCATGTATAGGCGCATCCATTGTGGGTGGGGTGTGCAACAATTCTGGTGGCGCATTGGTCAAAAGAGGCCCTGCCTATACGGAGCTTTCGTTGTATGCAAAAATTGAAAGCGATGGAAACCTCGTTTTAGTCAATGATTTAGGTATTGATTTGGGGCAAACCCCAGATGAAATTTTAATCAATTTGCAAAACAAAAATTACACAAAAAAGGATATAAAATCCCCCAACAAATTAGCTTCAGACAATGAATACCAAGAACGCGTACGCGATGTTGATGCGCATACTCCAGCGCGATTTAATGCGGACGGAAGACGATTGTATGGCGCTTCTGGTTGTGCAGGAAAGATTGCTGTATTTGCGGTACGCCTTGACACCTATGTGCGTCCAAAACGCAGTCAAGTATTTTATGTAGGATCAAATGATTCGAAGACCTTTACCGATATGCGTAGAGCTATTTTGTCGCAGTTCAAAAATCTACCAACTTCGGGAGAATATTTACATCGAGATTGTTATGATGCCGCAAAAAAATACAGCAAAGACACCTTTGTAGTTATCGATCAGCTTGGACCAAACTTTATCCCTAAACTATTCAACCTGAAACGAAAAATGGATTTGCTGGCGGATAAATTTAGCATCCTTCCATCTAAATTTTCTGATAAATTGATGCAATTTTTAAGTCGTTTATGGCCGAATCACTTGCCCAAAAGGATGGAAGCGTATCGGAATATGTATGAACATCATTGGATCATTGAAATGGCCGATGATGGTATCGATGAAGCTCAACATTTCTTTGACGGTTTTTTTAAAAATAAAGATGGACATTATTTTATATGCACAGAAAAAGAAGCCAAAAAGGCCTTATTGCATCGTTTTGTTGCGGCTAGTGCCATAGGAAGATATCATGCGCTTTTTGCAAAAGATTTGGGCGAAATGATGTCGATGGATATTGCCTTGCCAAGAAATGAAAAACATTGGTTTGAACAATTACCACCGCAAATAGATGATAAGTTTGAAATGAAATTATACTATGGACATTTATTTTGTCATGTGTTGCATCAAAATTATATCGTCAAAAAAGGAGTAGATGCTTCAGCATTAAAACAAGAATTGCTTAAAATATATGATGAACGTGGTGCAGAATACCCAGCAGAGCATAATGTTGGCCACGAGTATATTGCAAAACCAACCTTATCTAATTTTTATAAAGAATTAGACCCTATAAATGGCTTTAATCCTGGCATTGGAAAAACGAGCAAATTGAAGTTTTGGAAGTAGTATTATTTTAATTTAGGTACACGGTTCGACCATATAATTAAAACGACAAGGCCTAAAACAATAATCACAGAAACAATATTGACTTGGATTTTTTTGAGACTTCAATAAAATACATAATAATACTAGCATCAATTACAGCAGCTCCAGTAAGCACAATAACATTTCGTGCAATTGTGGACACTTTTTCAATATCGATTTCTTTTTTTTGTTCTTCGGATAGGGTGTTATATCCCGCTAAAAGATTGGGGTATTGTTTGACTAAAAGACCAACAACGATCAATATAACCCCTGTAAAAATAAATCCCAACAACATTTTTAAGCTTTACATCAAATTTAAGAAATCTAAAACATTTATTAGAGGGTAATTTTTTACTTTTGAAAAAAAAGAAGGCATGAATAATGATTTGGGCAAATACAGAAAATCCTATGACAAAGGAACTTTGTTGGAAACGGATATAACAGATAATCCTATAGAATTGTTTCAGCGTTGGTTTTTTGAGGTTGATAAGCATTTCCCTCAAGATGAAACTAATGCCATGACCTTATCAACATTGGGTACAGATGGGTTTCCTAAAGGCCGTGTTGTTCTTTTGAAGAAATATACACATGAAGGGTTTATATTTTATACCAATTACTCAAGTGAAAAAGGAAAATCCATTATTGCTCATCCAGAGGTGTGTTTGTCTTTTCATTGGGCAGGCGCAGAGCGGCAAGTCATCATTAAGGGTAAAGCTGAAAAAATTGCCGATAACTTAAGCGATGGGTATTTTGAGTCTCGACCACGAGGCAGTCAATTAGGCGCTCATGCTTCACAGCAAAGCGCAGTGGTTCCCAACAGAGAAACTTTGGAAAATCAACTTGTTGAATTAGAAAAAAAATTCGAAAATAAACCGATACCTCGTCCAGAATTTTGGGGTGGTTTTATCGTAAAGCCTATAGAAATTGAATTCTGGCAAGGTCGTGCCAACAGATTACATGACCGTATTCGGTTCCAACTCCAAGAAGATTTCAATTGGAAAATAGAACGTTTATCTCCATAAAAATGCCTATAAATCTTAAAAAATATGCAGCCATTGATATTGGTTCAAATGCGGTACGTTTGTTTATTGCTGATGTAATTGAGCATGATGGCTCAACACAATTTAAAAAAAGTGAATTGGTTCGAGTTCCAATTCGTTTGGGCGTCGATGCATTTTTAAATCATGAAATTTCTGAAAAGAATATAAAACGTTTAATTGATGCCATGAAAGCCTTTCGATTATTGATGAATGTCAATGGCGTTACTGTGTACAAAGCCTGTGCAACTTCAGCCATGCGTGAAGCTAATAATGCCAATACAGTAGTTCAATATGTTTTGGATGAAACAGAACTTCAAATAGATATCATTAATGGTCAAACAGAAGCTAAAATTATTGCAGCAACTGATTTGAATGAAATTTTACATCCAAAAAAAACATATTTATATGTTGACGTAGGAGGGGGGAGTACAGAATTTTCAATATTGGAGGGCATGAACAAAGTTGTAAGTAAATCGTTTAAAATTGGAACGGTTCGACTTATAAACAATCAAGTTACTAAGGAAACTTGGGATACGTTAAAATTTTGGATAAAAAAGAATACAAAACCTTATAAAGAAGTTATACTATTGGGGTCTGGAGGAAACATCAATAAGTTATTTAAAATGTCCAACAAAAAACCTTTAAGTATTTTAAAACTCTCATATTTAGAACAAAAACTACAAGAATTTTCTGATTTATCATATGAAGAACGTATTTTGAAATTGGGATTAAAGCCAGATCGTGCAGATGTAATTTTACCAGCGACACACTTATTTTTGAAAGCGATGAAATGGAGTAATGCACAAGCATTGCTCGTGCCAAAAATAGGTTTATCGGATGGCATTGTAAAATGTATTTATGCCAAAACTATTGAGGCACACGCCTTAAAATAGTATTAGCCATGAATAGTTTCTGAAGTTCCCAAATTTTTCATGAGTTTTGCTTCAAATTCTAGTAATGAATTCCATTTTTCATCAACTTCTTCACGTTCGCCATATTGGCGTGCAAATTTGAGAAACATGGTATAGTGGTGGGCTTCACTAATCATCAGTTTTTTGTAAAATTTAGCCAGTTTTTTATCGCTTAAATGCTCCGATAATAACCTGAAACGTTCGCAACTTCTGGCTTCTATCAATGCTGCATAAAGTAATCGATGCACCAATTGTGTAGTTCGACTACCGCCTTTTGGGAAAAATTTTAAAAGTTGAAGAACATATTCATCTTTGCGGTCGCGGCCTAATGTAAATCCATAATCCAAAATTAGGTCATGAACCATTTTAAAATGACTCATTTCTTCTTCAACCAAAGCGGTCATTTCTTGAACGAGCGCTGTATATTCAGGAAAACTGACTATGAGCGAAATTGCTGTACTGGCGGCCTTTTGCTCACAAAAAGCATGATCCGTCAGAATCTCGTCAAGATTCATTTCTGCAATGTTTACCCATCGTGGATCAGTTGGTAATTTAAGCCCTAACATGATTATAAATCTAAATTAAATGTTTGTTTTAAGGTTTCTAGTGCTTGATTTTTTTCTAATAATTTGGCAAACTTGTCCTCTGCAGTGTATGCATATTTTTTTTCCATGGTTTCATTCACCGATATTTCCAGACGAATTTCAAAATTATTCAAAGATTTTCGCAAAAACTGAAGTAAATCAAATTGTTGGCGTTCAACTTCAATTTTGTTGGTTGAGTTTGGAAATTCAAGCTGAATAATGTGCTCATCTTTAAGCTTTGGGGTGTCAATTTTTAGGATGGCAGCTAAATTGTATTTTCCTTTGTTTTCTAATTTTTCTACAAAAGCATTCCAAAATTCAAGCAGTTGTTCTTCAGAAAATGAATCAGATGGTAAATCTTCTTCTTTAACTTCAACTTCCATTTGCTTGATTTGATGCGCCTTTTTTTGTTGAATACTCTTAAGCGATAACCCCGAGGATTGTCTTTTAATACCAGTAAGAATAGGGGGTTCTACTTTTGGTGGAGTGTACTTTGGTTCTGGTTCCTCAACGATGCTTGGTTGCGCTTCTTCTAAAGCTTTACTCTGCTCTTTTTTAACCTTAATTTCAGAAACATTGTTGCGCTTAAAATACGCTGCAGGGATTATGAAGCCTCTAGTCTTTTTTTTTTCTCCATCAAAGTTGATAGAGGCAAGTTTCATAAGACAAAGTTCGACTAAAAGTCGTTGGTTTCTACTGGTTTTATACTTTAAATCACAGTCGTTGGCTAAAGCAATGGCCTCTTTTAAGAACAATGCTGTTGCTTTTTCAGCTTGCGTTTTGTAATCTTCTTTGGTATCGTCTCCAAGTTCTAAAAGTTCTAAAGTTTCGGGTGCTTTTGCAACATAAAGATCTCTAAAATGTGATGCTAAACCAGCAATAAAATGTTGGCCTTCAAATCCTTTGGAAAGAATTTGATTGAATTTTAGGAGTAGGGCAGGGATGTCGTTATTTAGAATAAGATCTGTTACTTGAAAGAACGTTTCATAATCTAAAACATTAAGGTTTTCTGAAACCGCTTGGCGGGTAAGTTTTTTCCCTGAAAAGCTTACCACTCTATCAAAAATTGAAAGTGCATCACGCATAGCACCATCAGCTTTTTGAGCAATGATGTGTAAAGCATCATCTTCGGCTTCAATCCCCTGCGCTTTGGCAATAATTTTCAAGTAATTTTTAGCATCAGTAACTGTAATACGCTTAAAATCAAAGATTTGACATCGTGAAAGTATGGTTGGAATAATTTTGTGCTTTTCTGTGGTAGCTAAGATAAAGATACAGTGCTTTGGCGGTTCTTCTAATGTTTTAAGAAAAGCATTAAATGCATTGGTAGAAAGCATATGCACTTCATCAATTATGTAAACCTTATAAGTCCCAATTTGAGGCGGAATACGGACTTGATCGGTGAGATTTCTGATGTCATCAACGGAATTATTAGAAGCAGCATCAAGTTCAAAAATATTGAATGCAAAATCTTCATCTTCATCTACATTTCCAGCGCTATTGATCATTTTAGCAAGAATACGAGCGCAGGACGTTTTACCTACACCACGAGGGCCCGTAAAAAGCAATGCTTGAGCCAAATGGTTTTCTTTGATGGCATTTTCAAGAGTTGTGGTAATAGCTGATTGACCAACAACATCTTTAAATGTTTTTGGTCTGTATTTTAAGGCCGATACGACAAAATTTTCCATCACTAACAAATTTAAAAATTCGACAGGAAACACAAAGATGAAAGGGTGATAAAAAAACGACTACTTATTAACAATTTGTGTACTTTTGCACGAAAGCAGATCGCCTTATCGCTGTTCGCTTTTGCGAATGGAGGAAAGTCCGAACACCGCAGTGCAGCATAGTGGTTAACGGCCACCAACCGTGAGGTTAGGAATAGTGCAACAGAAAGAATGTACAGGTTAAGCTGTAGTGAAATCAGGTAAACTCTATGCGGTGCAATGCCATGTAAATCAGTGTTTGAGTGCGGCACGTGCGATGCTGAAGGGTAGGCAGCTAAAACTTGTTGGTAACAGCAAGTGTAGATAAATGATAGGGGCTCTTTTTGAGTACAGAATTCGGCTTACAGATCTGCTTTTTTTATTTAAAAAAACTAAAGCAATTCCCACCATACGTTTTTACTTCATCAAATTGTGTTAATTCTGATAAATTAGTATGTTTTGAATGCTCTATTATCAACAAACCATCTGGTTTTAAGAGGTGTTTTTCAAAAACAAGTGTAACAATAGACTTAAAATTTTCTAATTCCATCGCATAAGGAGGGTCAGCAAAAATAATATCGAAAGATTGTGGAGTACGCTCCAAAAATGAAAAGACATCACTCTTGCGCACTTCAATGGGCATTTCAAATTCAGTAGCGGTTATTTCTATGAATTTTGTACAACGAAACTCTTTATCGATGGCCAACACAGATGGTGTTCCTCTGGAACAAAACTCATAGGCAATATTTCCTGTTCCTGAGAATAGATCTAACACCGAAAGTTCCTGAAAATCAAAGCGATGTATGAGAATATTAAACAATGCCTCTTTTGCCATATCTGTCGTTGGACGGACAGGCAAGTTTTTTGGAATTTTAAGGCGTCTTCCTTTATGTATTCCAGAGATAATACGCATTAAAAGCTATTTAAAAGGGTGAAATTCTTAGTAGAATTATCTTGGCTATACCTCATTTTTTCCGGAGATAACAAAGATACATTGCGTATGTATTTAAATACTATACTAAAGAGAGGATCATCCTCTTTTATTGTACCCATAAGTGTGCATTCGAAATGCTCTGGATTTAGCCCTAATTGTTCCGCGGTAAACAAAATATAATAGATAAAATCTTCTTTGGTTTGGTATTCAAATCGATTGTAGAGTAGAAGTTCTTTTTGTTGGGTTACGACCAAATCAAAATAGGTTTCATTTACATTGATGAACATTGATTGATCGCTGCTGTTTTTTTGGATTTGTAGAATTCGGTCCAAAGCAATAGTAGTGCTATGCTTGTATTCGAAGCTACCAAAACGCTCAAAAATGTAGTTATTAATGTTTACAAACGGAATATATACCACCATAATATCATCATTTTTTATGACATCGTAGGTGATAAAATCTGTTTTGAATATTTTGGTATTATATTTAAGATAATCTGAAAGATATTCCTCTTCAAAAACAGCAGAAGGCACCAAAGACATCATTTCATTGTCATGTATGACTGTAATTTTTGAAAATGAATGTTGGAGCATTTCATTGGTATTGAAGCTATGAGTTAACTGGTCCAACACCTCTTGTGGGGTGCCTTTTTTTTCAAAGGGGATATCAATCAAATCAATAACGATATCATTATCGCTATCCAATACCAAAAAAGAAAGTCCACTCAAGTTCACTTGAATGGACAATGCTTTGCCTTTTTCAAGGTTGTTATTGTTCTTTTGAATAATTTTTTGGCCAGTTACCATTTGTATTTACTTCTTCCATGGAGCCAACTTTTAGTGTTGGTCCGTTTACACCTTCAACAGAAACAACCTCTTTTTCTTTTTTGACAAGATTTTTATCTTGATCAAAAAGTAGAATATCTTTTTCTACTGAGGCCTCAAACACAGGGATATTGATATTATTTTGATTAATTACACCCGTTTGAAGTTTGAATTTTTCTCCTTTTTTTCCAACTGGAACGTTCATCATTGTTTTGTAGCGAGGATCTGCACCAAACAAGGAGTCCAGAACTGGAACATAGCCAAGCGTATCAATAATCACGATATCTTTGGTTGTATCAACACCATAACGACGTGTGAGAACTTTGTCGATAACAGTAGAATCACGACGCTGTGTAATGGTGAATTTTTCATTTTCAATAAAATTTACTAGTGAATCCCAATTGTTTTGGAATTGTCCAGTAACAGTTTTATGCGCCAATTGGGCATCTCTGATATCTTTTAAATTTTCTATGACAACTTTGTAGCGCTTTTCTTTCAATTGATTGAATTGAATTTCGCCGTAAACAGACATAAAAGTGATGTATCCTAAGAAAATAATGACAGCCCAGAGGCCAATTAGAATTAAGGACTTAAATTTTTTTGGGATGTATTTGTCGATTGCCCAAACAATCAAAATAGTCAGTAGGATGACTGCAATAATTGAGATAATAACCATGGTTTTGTTGTAAAATTAAATTCAGACCTCACAAATCTACAATTTTTTTTTGTTCATTAAAGTGAAAGCACGCAAAAATCATTCTTATATTTGAACAAATAAATACCTCTACCCAATTTTTATGACTGCATCAGAATTTTATAAACTCCTAAAATTGGGGTTTCCTTTTCAGCCAACGCTAAAACAAGATGCTGGTTTACAACAACTTGCGGCATTTATCATGTCGACCTCAAAACAGAATGTATTTTTATTAAAGGGCTATGCAGGAACTGGAAAAACAACAATAATTGGGACACTTGTAAAAAATATTTGGAAAGCCAAAAAAAGTGCCATTCTTCTAGCTCCAACGGGTAGGGCTGCAAAAGTCATCACGGGCTATGCAGGTACACAGGCATTTACAATCCATAAAAAAATATACATGCCACGAACCGATAAAAGTGGTAAAATTTCATTTGTACTTTCACCTAATAAACACAAAAACACCTTGTTTGTCGTTGATGAGGCTTCTATGATTTCGGATCATTCTAATCAAGGAGGGCTTTTTGGCAGTGGGGCATTACTTGACGATTTGATACAATTTGTGTATTCTGGCCATAATTGTAAACTCCTTTTGATGGGGGATACCGCACAATTACCTCCTGTTCAATTGGATATTAGTCCAGCTTTGGATGCAACTAAACTTGAACTTAATTACAATAAAAATACACAAGAAATTGAACTCGATGAAGTGGTGCGTCAAGCCCAAGATTCTGGTATTTTGTTTAATGCAACAATGCTTCGTGAATCGATTTCTAATCAATTTTTTGATCATTTCAGATTTAAAGTTGATGGATTTAAAGACATTATTCGACTCGATGATGGTCATGACATTCAAAACGCTTTGAATGAATCATACGCTGCTCAAGGTTCTGAAGATACAGTGCTCATTGTGCGTTCCAATAAGCGTGCAAACGCCTACAATCAACAGATAAGATCACGTATACTATTTAATGAGCATGAACTCACAGCAGGGGATTATTTGATGATTGTGCGCAACAACTATTTTTGGCTAAAACCATCAAGTGAGGCAGGGTTTATTGCTAATGGTGATATTATCGAGATTTTAGAATTATTTAGCATCAAGGAACTCTATGGGTTTAGATTTGCAGAGGTGAAAATTCGACTGGTAGACTATCCAAACATGAATCCTTTTGAAACCGTGTTAATGCTAGACACCATCAGTTTAGAAACACCATCACTTCCTTATGAAGAAGCTAATAATTTGTATCAAGAAGTCCTTAAAGACTATGCCAATGAGACCTCTGGTTACAAGAAATTTTTGGCTGTAAAAAAGAATAAATACCTTAATGCACTTCAAGTTAAGTTTTCATATGCCATTACATGCCATAAGTCTCAGGGTGGACAATGGAATACTGTTTATGTCGAACAACCCTACTTGCCCAATGGCATAGATATGGACTATTTACGTTGGTTATATACAGCACTCACAAGGGCAAAAAACACCCTTTATTTGATTGGTTTTAAAGATGATTTTTTTGAATCCTAAACTATTAACGATTCTTTAAATATTTCTATCAAAAAAAACATTAATTTTACTTTTCATTATACATTGAGAATGAAAATTATTGCAATGATTCCCGCACGTTACGGTGCAAGTCGTTTTCCAGCAAAGCTCATGCAAGATCTAGGCGGTGAAACGGTTATTTATAGAACCTATCAAGCGACCCTCAATACAGGGCTTTTTGATGCTGTTTATGTAGTAACAGATAGTCAAATTATTTTTGATGAAATCGAAAGTAACGGTGGTGCGGTAATTATGAGTACCAATACCCATGAATCTGGAAGTGATAGAATTGCAGAGGCCGTTGCCTCAATTGATTGTGATGTGGTTGTGAATGTTCAAGGAGATGAACCCTTTACCGAACGTGAAAGCTTATCAAAACTACTTACTGTTTTTAGAGACGATACTGAAAAAGAAATTGACTTAGCGTCGCTTATGGTCAAAATCCATAGTCAGGAAGAAATCAACAAACCAAACTGCGTCAAAGTGATTACAGACATCAACAATTTTGCACTTTATTTTTCACGAAGTCCAATTCCTTTTCATAGAGATCAATCGGTAGCAGTAAACTATTACAAACACAAAGGTGTTTATGCCTTTCGTAAACATCCGTTGTTAGAATTTACTCGCTTATCTACTGAAAATCTTGAGGCCTCAGAAAAAATTGAATGTATTCGTTTTTTAGAGCATGGCAAAAAGATTAAAATGGTAGAAACTCATGTTGAAGGCATAGAAATAGATACTCCAGAAGACTTAGCTAAAGCACAAAAACTTTGGCTTTCAGATTCTAATAAATCCCTCGAAAAATAAGCATATGAATTTCAAAAATTTCCCTATGGTATCTAAGGTGGTTTTTGGCCGCGGTAGTTTCAATCAAATCAATGAAATTATTGCACCAAAACGTCAAAATGAACGTGCGCCATTTATTTATTTTATAGATGATGTATTTGAAAATAATACCAATCTGATTTCAAGAATATCATTACTCTACGATGATTATATTGTTTTTATTTCCGCAAATAAAGAACCAAAAACTACGCAAGTAGATGCATTAGTTGATGAAATCATTCTGAAAACTAAAGCACTTCCCTCGGGAATTATTGGTATTGGCGGAGGTACAGTTATGGATTTAGCAAAAGCCGTTTCAGTGATGTTAACTAACAATGGCTCAAGCGAAGAATATCAAGGATGGGACTTATTGAAAACCGCAGGAGTGTATCACGTTGGAGTGCCCACAATATCGGGAACTGGGGCAGAAGTTTCACGCACTACAGTTCTTTTGGGATCAACACAAAAATTAGGTCTAAATAGTGATTTTACGCCATTTGATCAGGTTATCTTGGATCCTGAATTGACAAATGGGGTAGAAAAAGATCAATGGTTTTATACCGGAATGGATTGTTTTATTCATTGTGTAGAATCGTTAAATGGTAAATTTATAAATACGTTCAGTAAAAGTTATGGCGAGATGGCTTATGATTTGTGTTTGGAAGTTTTTCTTGGTGATGAAACCAGTCCAGAAGAAAAACAAAATAAATTGATGATGGCCTCTTGGCACGGCGGAATGAGTATAGCGTACTCACAAGTTGGAGTTGCACATGCGCTTAGCTATGGACTTTCTTTTGTTTTAGGTATTAAGCACGGTATTGGCAATTGTATTGTTTTTAACCATTTAGAAGAATTTTATGCTGAAGATGTAAAATTGTTTAAAAAAATGATGAAAAAACACCAAATCACATTGCCCACAGGCATTTGTAAATCCATAAGTAAACAACAGCTCAACACGATGATTGATGTTGCGCTAAGTCTTACCCCACTTTGGGAAAATGCCATTGGAAAAGATTGGCAAACTCTAATCACGAGAGAAAAATTAGAAAAGCTTTATTTGAAAATGTAATCAATGAAGATGATTTCTAAATTTATTTACCACAATATATTGGGTTGGAAAGCTACTGGTTTTAATGATTTTCAACGAGTTAAAAAAGCGGTTATTATAGCCGTCCCTCACACCAGTTGGCACGATTTTTATATTGGTGTGCTTTTACGTTCGGTTTTAGGAATTAAAGCCAATTTTATAGGTAAAAAAGCCCTGTTCAACCCTCTTACAGGTTGGCTTTTTAGAGCATTAGGTGGTGCTCCTGTAGTCCGTAAAAAAAATGAAAAACAAGTGGATGCTATTGCACGGCTTTTTGATCAACACGAAGTGTTTCGAATGGCGATTGCCCCGGAAGGGACACGAAAAAAAGTTGAACACTGGAAAACCGGGTTTTATTATATTGCCAAGAAAGCCAATGTACCCATATTGATGTTTACCTTAGATTTTAAGAATAAAGAAAATAAATTTTCTGAACCTTTTTACCCCACTGACGATGTTGAAGCTGATTTTAAATTTATGCGTGCTTTTTATAAAGGCGTAGTAGGGAAGGTGCCGGAGTATTCTTAACTTTCTTGCATGGAGTGGTACACATTCTGAACATCATCATCTTCTTCAAGTTTTTCCAACAATTTTTCAACGTCTTGAACTTGTTCAGCGTTAAGCTGTTTTGTGGTCTGTGGAATACGTTCAAAGCCCGAAGATAAGATTTCGATGTTGCGTTGTTCCAATTCCCCTTGAATCGCACCAAAACTCTCAAATGGGGCATAAATTAAAAGTCCGTCATCATCTGAAAAAACTTCTTCTGCGCCAAAATCTATAAATTCTAATTCAATTTCTTCTGGATCAAGTCCATCGCCATTGATTCTAAAATTACAGGTATGATCAAACATAAACACTACCGAACCCGAAGTGCCTAAATTTCCATTACATTTATTAAAATAACTGCGAACATTGGCTACAGTTCTGGTATTGTTGTCTGTTGCCGTTTCAACAAGAATGGCAATACCATGAGGGCCATAACCCTCAAACAAAACCTCTTTGTAGTCACCTTGACTTTTGTCACTGGCACGCTTTATAGCACGTTCAATATTGTCTTTTGGCATATTGACCGCTTTCGCATTTTGAATCACCGCACGTAGTCTGGAGTTGTTTTCTGGATCTGGGCCTCCTTCTTTAACCGCCATCACAATGTCTTTACCAATACGTGTAAAGGCCTTGCTCATGGCCGACCAACGTTTCATTTTTCTCGCTTTGCGAAATTCAAATGCTCTTCCCATTAATTCTTATTTTGAATTGTAAAATTACAAATGCTTTTATTAATTACAAATTAAGCCGCCATTAATACGCTCTTTTAATTTCTTGAAATAGTGAATGACTTTCAAAAAGAAGATGTTTTGGAGGGGTGTTATATTTTGGCATCACAGCAAGATAGCGTTCATCATTAGTGGTATAAACAAATTTGTATTTCGAATGCTTCAGTCCCATGGCACGCATCAAATCTTTGATAAAATCCTCGTGATGAACCAAATCTGTACTCGCACAATGAAAAACGCCATATTTATTCCTATTAATGATATAGTGCAGTTGTTGTATGATTTTTGTGTTCCAGCTGACGTTCATTACCAAATTTGGAAACAATTCAATAAATTCATCCAACTCATGTAATACTCTTAATTCTTTGACTCGTGGCGATTGAACTCCGAAAACCATAGGTAAACGCATGATGACCACCTGATTTTTGGGCAATTTCAACAATTGTTGCTCTACACGAATTTTGAAATGTCCATAAATACTATTGCTCAGCGTGGTATCATTTTCATAACTCGGATATTTACTGTAGGCATCAAAAACATTCGAAGAAGAAAGAAACACTATTTTTACATGTTTATGCAGTTTTGCATATTGATAGAGATGTTGATGAGCCACTAATTGAGAAGAAAATTCACCACGTATAGCAGATATGATGATGTCTGGTTTGACAATATTAAGATGTTCAACGATATCATCGGTTTCACAGTCATATTGAAAAAATTGATTATTGTTTTTGAATTTTTTTTCAGCAGAAAAATAGGTTCCAAACGTTTTAAAATAGGGAGAGAGTTCCTTGTAAATGGATTGACCCAAAAATCCACTTGCCCCCAATACCAATATGCGGTTCTTTTTTAATGCCATACAACCAAATTATCCTTTGTAAAAAGGCGTTTTTACTACAGTGGCTGAAATAACTTTTTTTCGAATTTGGATGCCTATTTCAGTTCCTACCTTGGAATGTTCGATGGCCACATAGCCCATACCAATCCCTTTGCTTAAAGAAGGAGACATTGTACCCGAAGTCACTTCGCCTATGGTGTTTCCATCAGTATCCAATATAGGGTAAGATTTACGTGGAATACCACGATCATTAAGCTCGAAACCAACAAGTTTTCGGTTAACACCACTGTTTTTTTGGTCTAAAAGTGCAGCACTATTGATAAAAGATTTAGAGAACTTTGTAATCCAACCTAATCCAGCCTCAATGGGTGAGGTGGTATCATCAATATCATTGCCATATAGACAGTATCCCATTTCTAAGCGTAAAGTATCACGAGCCGCAAGACCAATGGGTTTTATATCAAAATCAGCACCAGCGTCAAAAACGAGTTCCCAAATCTGTTGAACTTCTTCATTTTTACAATAAATTTCGAAACCACCACTGCCGGTATATCCTGTCGCTGAAATTATAACATGCGGTATTCCCGCAAAATCGGCAACTTCAAAATGATAGAATTTTATGGCCGATAAATCAATGCTTGTCAAAGATTGCATGGCGTCTATAGCCTTTGGACCTTGAATGGCTAATAGCGAATAGTTATCACTGATATTTTTCATTACAGCACCCATATGGTTCTTTGAAATGAGCCAATTCCAATCTTTTTCGATGTTGCTGGCATTGACCACCAAAAGATAGGTCTCATCTTTTACACGATAGATGATAAGATCATCGACAATTCCACCCTCATCGTTGGGCAAACAACTGTATTGAGCTTTTCCAACAGTGAGCAATGCGGCATCATTGGAAGACACGGATTGAATAAGGGCTAATGCATTGGGGCCTTCTATTAAAAATTCACCCATATGTGAAACATCAAAAACGCCTACATTGTGGCGTACAGCAAGATGCTCGGCATTTACGCCTTCGTATTGAACGGGCATATCGAACCCTGCAAAAGGGACCATTTTTGCGCCAAGCGATTGATGAATGTGGTGTAGGGCTGTTTTTTTCATAAGCTGAATTTAAATACAAATTTAGGTAAATTTTTATTCAAAAACGATGCTTACAATTCCAACAAAAAAGATTTAAACTCTGAATAGTTCTTAACAAATGTTGCCACTTTTTCTTTGTCTATAACCGCTTGAATTTGAGGCGGTAAGGCAATTTGTTCTGGTATTACATCTTCAACTACATCCAAAAATTTGGTAGGGTGAGCGGTTTCCAAAAATACGGTATGTGCTTGAGGGTGTTCTTTTTGGTATGATTTACATCCTAAATAACCTACAGCGCCATGCGGATCAGCAATATATCCAGACTGTTCGTAAATTGACAACAACGCCGCTTTAGTTTCATCATCTGAAAAACTGTAGGCAGATAAATTTTGTTTTAATTTTTCAAAATCGTTGTTGTACAATTCTTGAATACGAATAAAATTACTCGGATTTCCAACGTCCATTGCATTGCTTATGGTTTGAACCGAGGGGAGGGGACTGTACTGATGAGTTTCAAAATAGCGCTGTACAACATTGTTGGCATTGTTTGAAGCGATAAAATGCGTAAAAGGAAGTCCAAGTTTTTGGGCCAACATTCCAGCACAAACATTCCCAAAATTACCACTAGGCACTGAAAAAACGATGGGTGCATTTTTATGTTTTAATTGCTTGTATGCAAACATAAAATAGAACATTTGTGGCATCCATCGGGCAACATTGATAGAGTTTGCAGAGGTGAGCGCCATTTGATTTGTTAAATCTGAATCTAAAAAGGCCTTTTTTACAATATCTTGGCAATCATCAAACGTTCCGTCTACTTCTAATGCAGTGATGTTTTGACCAAGTGTGGTTAATTGTTTTTCTTGTACATGACTTACTTTTCCACTAGGGTATAAAATCACGACGCGAACGCCTTTAACCCCCAAAAACCCACTTGCAACAGCGCCACCAGTATCGCCTGAAGTAGCCACTAATACAGTCACTTCCTCGTTATTGTCCTTATTAAAATACCCTAGACAACGTGCCATAAATCGAGCCCCGACATCTTTAAACGCCATGGTTGGCCCGTGGAACAATTCGAGTGTAGAAACACCCTCTTCAATTTCAACAACTGGAAAATCAAAGTTTAGTGTATCGTCGATAATCGCTTTCAAATCATTTTCAGGGATTTCTGGACAAATGAATTGTTTGATGGCATGAAAAGCAATATCTTGGTTAGAATACTCTTCTATAGTGTTTAAAAATGCATCATCAAGCGGAGTGATGCTTTCTGGAAAATAAAGGCCTTTATCTGGTGCCAATCCTTTTCGAACGGCTGTTTCAAACGATGCATCAGGTGCTTTTTTATTGAGACTGTAGTAGTTCATCAAACTTTTTTATTTTACAATTGTTATGCCTTGAGTATTGATTTTTGAGACATATGTTTCGAAGGGAATTCCCAAAGAATTCAATATTTTTATTTGTTCATTATTGATACGCTCCGCAATATCTTTTCCTTTACACAAACTAAATATTGATGGTCCAGACCCTGAAATTGATGTACCAAGTGCACCTGCTTTTTTGGCGGTTTCTTTAAGGGTATCATAATTTGGTATGGCTTTACTGCGGTAAGGTTCTGCGACTACATCTTTTAAGCTCTGGCCTATGAGTTCATAATCACTGGTGTGCAATGCATGTACCAAACTTCCTAAGTTGGCCCACTGTAGGGTAGCATCTTTTAAATTGATGTGTTGCGGCAATACAGAACGTGCTTCAGCGGTTTTAATTTCAATTTGTGGATGAACAATAACGGCGTACAATTCTCTAGGTGTCGGAATTTGTAGAACGTGTACTGGGTTGATGTTTTTAACTAACGTAAATCCGCCGAACAGGGCAGGAGCGATGTTGTCGGCATGCTCTGCTGCACTTGCTAGCGCTTCTCCTTTCATCGCAAATTCGATAAGTTCATTTTGGTTGAAAGGACTTCCTAAGAGAAGATTCATTCCAAATACACTTCCAATTGCACTCGCTGCGCTGCTGCCAATACCACTTCCAGGTTTTATGTGCTTGTAAATTTCCAGCTCAAAACCAAAATCAGGATTAGCTTTTTCGTACAATGCTTGTGCTGAAACACCCGCAATATTTTTTTCTATGTCCATTGGAAGATCAAAACCTTCTGAAACTACAATACGCACGCCCTTTTCTTTAGATTTACGAACGATCATTTCATCCCCAATGCCTTCTAGACAAAACCCAAGCACATCAAATCCACAGGCAACATTGGCCACAGTAGCAGGTGAAAAAATTTTGACTTCTTCCATAATTATATATTTGATGCTCTTATGATGTCTGCAAATAATCCTGATGCGGTTACAGCTGCTCCGGCACCAGCACCTTTTATAATCAGAGGTTGCTCTTTGTAACGGTTGGTGTAGAACATGACAATATTATCTTTGCCCTCCAAGTTATAAAATGGGTGACCTTCAGGGATTTCTTTTAAGCCAACGCTAGCCAATCCATCTTTATATGTTGCAACATATTTTAGACGAGCATTTTGTTTTTCAGCAGCGTTTAAAAGTTCTTTGAAGGCACTGTCCTTGTCTTTAATCAATTTATAAAACGCAGAAACATCACTGGCTTCTAATGCCCCTTTTGGTAAAAAGCTATCATTTTTGATGTCTTCAATTTCGATGGATTCACCGGATTCTCTTATCAAAATCAAAAGTTTTCTGGCAACATCAATACCACTCAAATCTATTCGAGGATCGGGTTCTGTATAGCCCTCTGCTTGAGCGGTTTTGACCACATCATGAAATGTATTTTCTGAGTTAAAATTATTAAAAATAAAATTTAAACTCCCAGAAAGTACAGCGTTAATCGCTAGGATACGATCACCAGAAGCAATGAGATGATTGAGTGTATCGATTACAGGAAGCCCTGCACCTACATTCGTTTCAAACAAGAAGGGTGCGTTGTATTTTCTTGATAATGTTTTTAGACGTTCATAGTATTGAATGTTGCTCGAACAAGCTATCTTATTACAAGCCACTACTGCAATACTTTCTTCCAAATAATGTTCGTAGGTTTTTGCAATATCTTCATTCGCTGTGATGTCTACAAAAACAGAATTTCTTAGATTTAATGCTTTAGCTTTTTCGAAGAAATCATTAGGATGGGTTGTTGTTCCATTGGCTAATGTTTTATCCCAAGAATTTAGGTCAATTCCATCAGCATCAAAAGCCATAGTTTTCGAATTTGAAAGCCCAGCAACTTTAATTTTAAGTTTTAGATTCTCTTTGACATATTCGGCTTGTGTATGAATTTGATCTAGCAACGATTTTCCAACATTTCCAACACCGGCAATAAATAAATTGATGTGCTTCGTTTCCACTTCAAAAAACGTCTCATGAAGACAATTCAAGGCTTTTTTTACATCTTTTTCTTTAATCACGGCAGTGATGTTACGTTCTGAAGCCCCTTGTGCTATAGCACGTATGTTGACGTTATTTTTCCCCAGTGTACTGAACATTCTGCCACTAATCCCTTGATGATTTTTCATTTTCTCGCCAACAACGGCAACAATAGATAAATGTTCTTCAAGGACCAAAGGATCAATTTTAAGAAGAGAAATTTCATTTTCAAACTCTTGATCCAAAGCAGACTTGGCTGAGTGTGCATCTTGATCGGAAACACCAACACATATAGAGTGTTCCGAAGATGCTTGAGTGGTAATGACAACGTTTATTTTTTCTCGAGCCAAAGTTTCGAACAAGCGCTTTGAAAAACCAGGAATACCCACCATGCCATTCCCTTGAAGGGTAAGTAAAGAAATACCATTGATGTTGCTGATTCCTTTTATTGGATTGCCATTGCCATTGGTAACAACTTTGGTAATTAAAGTTCCTTCCTCATCTGGTTTTAGTGTGTTTTTTATATGGATGGGAATATTTTTAGATAATACAGGAAGTACAGTAGGGGGATAGAGTACTTTTGCGCCAAAGTGTGACAGTTCAATCGCTTCTTTATAGGAAAGCTTTTTGATGGGTTGCGCTTGCTTTACAAGTTTTGGATTTGTGGTGAACATTCCACTTACATCTGTCCATATTTCTAAAGTATTTACTTCGAGAGCGGCTGCAAGAATGGCGGCTGTATAATCAGAACCACCTCGTCCCAAAGTCGTAATTTCTCCTTCTTCGGATTTTGAAATAAACCCTGGAAGAATGGTCACTAATTTTTTATTGTGCTCAAAATATGATGTAATATTGGCATTTGTTTCTTCAAACTGAACTGAAGCATTGGTGAAATTTGAATCGGTAACAATTAGATTTTGACTGTTTTTTAGTTGAACATTCAGTCCATGTTCTTGCATGGCTTCAAAAATAATCAATGAGGACATGAGTTCACCAAAACTGAGTAATTTGTCTGTGGTTTTTGGCGATAATTCATTGATTAAGAAAATACCGTCCAGTAATTTTTCCAATTCGGCAAGTTTCTCAAAAATAACATCTTTCGTATCTGCAAGTGTCGATCCTGATAAAAGCCCTTCCATAATCTCAATATGTTGCTGCTTGAGCTTATTGAAATCATTTTTATAATTGAGATCATTTTCAATGGCCTTCTGAGAAGCACGCATAAGCTTATCTGTAATACCACCCACTGCCGAAACTACGACAACAACATGGTCGTTTTCTGATGCCGATTTAACGATTTCAATTACTTTTTTAATATTTTCTGCGGAGCCAACTGATGTGCCTCCAAATTTTAAAACGTTCATTTTGCGTTGAGATTAAATGGAAATTGATGAATCCACATTCCAAGAAATGATGGGTGTGAAAGGAGATTTAATAAAACTAAAATCGCTTAATGTTTTCATCGTTTGTGGTTGAGCGTCCAAAGCTATTGTTTTTAGGGTAATTTTAAAATAATAAGTTTAAGTTTTATCAATTTGTGAATAATAGCTTAGTATATTCTTAAATCAAAAAATAAAAGCGCTTATTATTGAGATTTTTGCAATGATTTTTTTAATGCTAAATTCTGATTTTTAGTCGTTGGGCAAAAGTTTAGATTTTACTTCTCCAAACCCAATACGGTAGTTATTGTTTTTGCAATGGCCACGCATAATGACAGTATCGAAGTCGTTTATAAATGTACGTTCAGTTCCATCATCAAGTTGTACTGGTTGTTCGCCTTTCCATGACAATTCCAACATTGATCCATATGAATCTGGAGTTGGACCAGAAATGGTGCCACTACCCATCATATCGCCAGAACAAACGGGACATCCATTTACGGTGTGGTGTGCCAATTGTTGTGCCATATTCCAATACATGTATTTAAAATTTGACCGCGAAACCACGGTTTCATTCGAATTTTCAGGCTGAATAGCAACTTCAAGATGGACATCAAAACTCTTTTTCCCTTTGTATTGCAAATATTCTAAAGGTTTTGGATCTTGTTTTGGTGAGTCAACACGAAAGGGTTCTAATGCGTCTAATGTCACAATCCAAGGTGAAATTGACGAGGCAAAATTCTTGCCCAAAAAAGGACCAAGGGGGACATACTCCCAGCGTTGAATATCCCGAGCACTCCAATCATTAAATAATACTAATCCAAAAATATGGTCTTCTGCTTCGTCAATGGGAATAGCATCTCCAAGCTCATTAGCATTTGTAGTAATAAAAGCCATTTCCAATTCAAAATCTACGGCCTTACTTGCACCAAATACAGGTGTTTTGGCGTTAGGGGGTAGGGTTTGCCCTTTTGGACGCTTTACAGGAATACCAGATGGAATAATCGAGGAACTTCGACCGTGATAACCGACGGGTAAATGCAACCAATTGGGCATTAAAGCATTGTCTTTGCCACGAAACATGGTACCTACATTTGTAGCATGTTCTCGACTAGCATAAAAATCGGTATAATCACCAACTTGAATGGGGAGTTGCATTTCGATTTCTTCCAATGTAAAAAGAACGACTTCCTTATCTTTTGGATTTGATTTAAGCGTTGTGTTATTGACATCAAAAAGTTCGGCTATTTTGTTGCGCACAGCACGCCAAGTTTGACGACCATCTGCAATAAAATCGTTGAGTGTATCTTGCAAAAAGATATCATCTGTGAGGGGAATTTCATCAAAATAACCCAATTGATGCAATGCGCCTAAGTCAATGGCAGTATCGCCAATGCGTGTTCCGATCGTAATGACATCATCACGCGTTAAAAATACGCCAAAGGGAATGTTTTGAATGGGAAAGTCAGAATCGGCATCGACATGAAGCCAAGACGTTCGGTTGGGGTCGTTTGCATAATTTGGCATGGCACAATGTTAATTAATTTTTAATAAAATCTTCATCAAATATATGTTTTTTAATGTATATAACTAATGTTATCATTATTTTTGCGCTTTATAAATTTTATACCAACAACTTATGCAACGCGACGCACAAATTTTTGAACTTATAGAAGCTGAAAAAAACCGTCAGCTTAATGGCATTGAACTTATTGCTTCAGAAAACTTTACCAGCGAACAAGTGATGGAAGCTACAGGTTCCGTCCTTACCAATAAATATGCCGAGGGATACCCGGGTAAACGTTATTATGGCGGTTGCGAGGTTGTGGATGAAGTGGAACAAATTGCTATCGACCGAGCCAAAACATTGTTTGGTGCAGCATGGGCAAACGTGCAACCACACTCTGGAAGTCAAGCTAATACTGCTGTTTTTCATGCCTGTTTAAAGGTAGGTGATAAAATTCTTGGTTTTGATTTGGCGCATGGTGGACACCTTACTCATGGCTCACCTGTAAATTTTTCTGGTCGTCTTTATGACCCTGTGTTTTATGGCGTAGAAAAAGAAACGCGCGAATATTTTCTTCAACATGGTAAAGAGA
>CBFHQL010000008.1:0-70059 GCA_965658025.1 Flavobacteriaceae bacterium
CCAAAAGTTTAGAAACCTTGCCTGTTCGTGTTGATAGGCATTGTGAAAATGCTTTAAGAATAGCACAATTTTTAGAGAATCACAACAACGTAAATTGGGTAAAATATCCATTTTTAAAATCACATCCACAATATGAAATAGCTAAAAAGCAAATGAAATTAGGAGGCAGTATTGTGGCCTTCGAAATAAAAGGTGGTATTGCCAATGGACGTCGATTTTTAGATGCCATAAAATTATGTTCATTATCTGCAAATTTGGGTGATACAAGAACCATAGTAACGCATCCAGCTTCTACTACGCATAGCAAATTGAGCGAAGAAGATCGCTTAGAAGTTAATATTACAGATGGATTGGTGCGTATTTCGGTAGGATTAGAAAATGTGGAAGATATTATAAATGATTTAAACCAAGCCTTATCATGAAAACCTTATTCGCGTTATAATTGTTATATTTGAATATGCTTTCATCAAAAACAAAATATGGAATAAAAGCGATGACATTCATGGCTAAACAGGAATCTAAAACCCCTGTACAAATTGCAACCATTGCAAAGCATGAAAATATTTCACAAAAATATTTGGAGAGCATATTACTTACTTTACGTAAAGCAGGTTTTTTGGGGTCAAAAAAGGGTAAAAATGGAGGATATTATTTGTTTAAAAATCCAGAGGACATCAAAATGACGGATGTGATGCGTGTTTTGGAAGGGCCAATAGCACTGGTGCCTTGTGTAAGTTTGAATTTCTATGAAAAATGTGCCGATTGTCCAGACGAAAACACTTGTGCCGTACACAATTTAATGTTGGAAGTAAGAGATAATACGCTCACAATATTCAATAATAAATCGCTTGCCGATATCATCTCATAAAATTTAAAAAATAGTTTGATAGTTAAAATATATTAGTAAATTTGCTCTTTATCCTATTAAACCGATAGGCAAATAGAATTAAATGTAAAAAATATGATTTTAGATAATGTTATACAGATTAAGTTGAGAAAAAGCAACGCAAACGAAACATCTAAAGAAAAGATAAAAAGAAGTTTATTAAAAACAATAAGTTGGAGAGTAATAGGGACTTTAGACACCATACTCATTTCTTGGTTGATTACAGGAGCAATGACACTTGCTTTGTCCATAGGAACAATTGAATTGATCAGCAAAATGGTACTCTACTTTTTTCATGAGCGCCTTTGGAATCAAATTAAATGGGGAAAATAACGACTATGAATCTAGAAGAAATCAACAAAAAATTAGCCCACAAATTGCCTCATGAAATCATCAATTGGGCTTTAGGCATTGCTCAAAGACCTGTACTGACGACAAATTTTAGGCCTTATGAGGGGGCAATTTTATATGCTGTATCCAAACAAAAAAAAGACATTCCTGTGGTATGGTGTGATACAGGGTACAATACACCCAACACCTACAAACACGCAGAGGAATTAATTGAAAAGCTACAACTTAATATTAAGTTATATGTACCGAAACAAACCGCTGCGCACAGAAATTCGGTTTTAGGCATACCCTCAATTGACGACCCAAAGCATAATATTTTTACAGAGCAAGTAAAGTTAGAACCTTTCAAACGCGCTATGGCAGAGCACCAACCAGATGTTTGGTTTACAAATTTGCGCAAAGGGCAAACAGCGTTTAGAGACAGCATAGATGTTGTGTCCAAAGGAAGCGATAGCGTCATTAAAGTCAGTCCATTTTATCACTATTCTGATAGCGATTTAGACACCTATCTAATCGATAATAATATACCAAATGAGTTTAAATATTTTGACCCCACTAAGCAGTTAGAGAACAGAGAATGTGGTTTACATCTAAAATAAATTTAACAATGAACAACGATACCTCAGTAATAAACCCACTAGAAAACGAAGCCATATACATATTTAGAGAAGTAGCAGCACAATTTGAAAATCCTGTACTTCTATTCTCAGGAGGTAAAGATTCCATTACCCTAGTACGATTGGCGCAAAAAGCATTTTATCCAGCCAAAATCCCTTTTCCTTTAATGCATATAGACACGGGGCATAATTTTCCTGAAACCATAGAATTTAGAGATCGTCTTGTTCAAGAGTTAGGGCTAAATTTGATTGTACGTCACGTGCAAGAATCTATAAACCAAGGTAAAGTTACAGAAGAATCAGGGAAATATGCGAGTAGAAATAAGCTACAAACAACAACTCTTTTGGATGCAATTGATGAATTTAAATTCGATGCATGTATTGGAGGCGCAAGACGTGATGAAGAAAAAGCGCGTGCCAAAGAACGTATTTTCTCTGTTCGAGATGATTTTGGTCAATGGGATGAAAAGAACCAACGACCAGAACTATTTGATATGCTTAATGGACAAATAGAATTAGGGCAAAATGTAAGAGTTTTTCCAATTTCCAATTGGACAGAATTAGATGTATGGTCTTATATAGAAAAAGAAAACATAGAAATTCCATCCATTTATTTTGCACACACAAGAGCAACATTTTTAAGAGATGGATTGATTTGGTCTGCAAACGACGACGTTGTTTATAGAGAAGATGATGAAACTGTAGAGGATCGTTTGGTCCGTTTCAGAACGGTTGGCGATATGAGTTGTACCGCTGCGGTGCTTTCTAGCGCATCGGACATAGCAACAGTTGTTGAAGAAATTAGAGCTTCAACACTTTCTGAACGTGGTGCAAGAATAGACGATAAACGCTCAGAAGCAGCAATGGAGAAACGAAAACAACAGGGTTATTTTTAAAAAGTAAAAAATGGAAGTATTAAAAATTGCGACAGCAGGAAGTGTAGATGATGGTAAAAGTACGTTGATCGGAAGAATCCTGTACGACACAAAATCGTTGACTACAGACAAAATAGAAGCCATTGAAAAAACCAGTCAACAAAAAGGATATGATTATTTAGATTTTTCCTTAGCGACAGATGGTTTAGTAGCAGAAAGAGAGCAAGGAATTACTATAGATGTAGCGCATATATATTTTTCAACGCAAAAGAAGAGTTACATTATTGCCGATACCCCAGGCCATGTAGAATACACAAGAAATATGGTCACTGGCGCATCAACTTCTCAAGTGGCTATTATTCTTATTGACGCACGAAAAGGTGTTGTCGAACAAACATATCGTCACTTTTTTATAAGTAATCTTTTGCGCGTCAAAGACATAATTGTGGCCATCAATAAAATGGATTTAGTGGATTTTTCTGAAGAACAATACAATGCGATCAAATTAGATTTTGAAGCGCTAATGCAAAAACGCGATTACAAGGATCAAAACATAACATTTATACCTGTTAGTGCTCTAAAGGGAGATAATGTGGTACAAAAATCTGAGCAAACACCTTGGTATGATGGACAAACACTTTTGGAGCATTTGGAAGACTTAAATAATGAAGATGTATACAATGAGGGGACGCCTAGATTTCCCGTTCAGTACGTGGTAAGACCTAAAACTGACGAATTTCATGATTTTAGAGGGTATGCAGGAAAGGTTTATGGAGGGCAACTCAGTGTTGGCGATGAGGTTGTAGCCTTACCTTCCAAAACTAAATCTAGAATTAAAGATATTTATTTTTATAATGAAAAATATCAGACTGCCTCTAGACGCACCTCAGTGACCATCACTCTTGAAGACGACATCAATGTCAGTAGAGGAGATATGCTCGTAAAAGCTAATGACTTACCCAAGGTAGAAAAACAATTTACGGCTACTGTTTCTTGGATGGATTCTAAAAATTTGCACGCTGGAAGTACGTATGTATTACAGCACGGAGTGCATAAAGTTTTGGCAAAAGTAGGCCAAATTCATCATAAAATAAATCCTGACTACTCAGGAACCAATGCAGAGGTAAATGCTTTGAGGATGAACGATATAGCTTTAGTTTCTTTCAAACTCAATAAACCAATTTATTTGGATGAATTTAAAAAGCATCGTACCAATGGCTCATTTATTTTAATCGATACTCAATCCAATAATACCGCAGGTGTCGGGTTTATTCAATAAAATATGGCAATAATAATAACAGATGAATGTATAAATTGTGGTGCATGTGAACCAGAGTGCCCAAACACTGCTATTTATGAGGGCGCTGAATATTGGCAATACAGCAATGGAACTTCTTTGGTTGGAAATATAGTCTTGCCAAATGGGAAGAATGTTGATGCAGACGAAGATCAAGAGCCAGTCTCAGACGAGTTTTACTTTATAGTTCCAGATAAATGCACCGAATGCAAGGGGTTTCATGAAGAGCCACAATGCGCTGCTGTATGTCCAGTAGATTGTTGTGTTCCCGACGAAAATCATATAGAGACCGAAGAAACGTTGTTGGAAAAGCAACAATTTTTACACCAATAAATACCTACAGTCCTTTTAGTTTTAGCTCAAACGATTAAAAAGAAGACCGAGCAACATCAATAAAAAATTATGCAAAGTTTTAGAACCGAAATAGAAAATCCTGTTGTTGAACAAGATATTATAGAATTAGCAAAGAAAATTGAGCTATTCAAAAATGGAAAAGTAGATGAAGAAAAATTTAGAAGTCTTCGTCTAGCACGTGGTGTTTATGGCCAAAGACAAACAGGTGTGCAAATGATTCGTATCAAACTACCATTTGGTAAAGTATTAAGCAATCAGCTGCATAGAATTGCAGATGTATCAGATGAATATTCACGTGGGCGGCTACACATTACCACGCGTCAGGATCTGCAAATTCATTATGTAGATTTAGAACGAACCCCAGAACTTTGGGCAGAGCTTGAGCGTGATAATGTAACACTAAGAGAAGCTTGTGGGAATACTGTACGTAATGTGACAGCAAGTGAAACAGCTGGAATTGATGTCCATGAACCTTTCGATGTATCGCCCTATGCCGATGCTGTGTTTCGCTTTTTTCTGCGTAATCCGATTTGTCAAGAAATGGGGCGAAAATTTAAAGTTTCTTTTTCTGCAACAGATGATGATACAGGATTATCATACATCCACGATTTGGGCTTTATTACCAAAATAGAAAATGGAATTAGAGGATTTAAAGTACTTCTGGGTGGGGGACTAGGATCTCAACCACGTCATGCAGATGTTTTGTATGATTTTTTGTCTTCCGACAAAATCATTCCACTAATGGAAGGTGTTTTAAGAATTTTTGATCGACATGGAGAGCGAAAAAGTCGTGCCAAAGCACGCATGAAATTCTTAATAAAAGACATTGGGTTAGAAGCATTTAAAAAATTAGTTCAAGAAGAGCAAAATGCTATTGAGTTTAAATCAGTCCCTATTGCATTTAGTGAATTTCCAGTATCAAAACCTGTAAAAGTAAAAGCGCCTAAAGTTGAGTTAGAGGATACTAAGGGATATGATTTATGGAAATCAACGAACCTTATTCCTCAAAAACAAGAGGGTTATTTTGCAATAGGCATAAAAGTATTATTGGGTGATTTTTACACTGATAAAGCTAGATTATTAGCAGATTTAGTGCAAAATTACGCTGCAGGTGAAATTCGATTGACTTTGCGCCAAAATATTCTTATTCCTTTTGTAAGAGAGGATCTATTGCCGTTTTTCTATCAAGAATTACAAAAATTAGGATTTGCGGAAATTGGATACAACAAAGCTGTAGACATTACTGCATGCCCTGGAACAGACACTTGTAATTTAGGAATTTCAAGCAGTACAGGAATTGCCAAGGAATTGGAGCGTGTCATAAAAACCGAATACCCACAGTACATTAACAATAAAGATTTAGTCATCAAAATTAGTGGTTGTATGAATGCTTGTGGGCAACACAATATGGCCAATATTGGTTTTCAAGGCATGACAATCCGAACACCAGAAAAATTAGTTGCACCAGCATTGCAAGTGCTATTAGGAGGAGGAAATAAAGGAGATGGTCAAGGCGTTTTTGCCGACAAGGTTGTAAAAATTCCAAGCAAAAGAGGGCCAGAAGCTTTACGTCGAATCCTGAACGATTTTGAGAACAATAGCAAAGGAATATCTTTTTTTGAATATTATTCAGAGCAAGGAGAAAAATACTTTTATCAACTCCTAACCGATTTGTCCGATATAACAAACTTAACTCAAGATGATTTTATCGATTGGGGAACAAATGAAAAATACATTAAAGCAATCGGAATAGGCGAATGTGCCGGTGTGGTTATAGATTTGATAGCCACCTTATTTTTAGAAAGTGAAGAAAAAATAGATTTAGCCAAAAACGCTTTAAATCATAAAGTATATTCCAATGCAGTCTACTTCGCATACAGTTCGATGGTCAATTCTGCCAAAGCCTTGTTGTTGTCAGAAAACATCAAAACCAATACACAATCATCAATTATTAGTCAGTTTGATGAAGATTTTGTTCAAAACAATAAAATCAAGTTAGAAACTTCGTTTTCAGAGCTGATCTATCAAATCAGAGAATACGCTCCATCAGCATCATTTTCGGAAGCATACATACACAATGCAGTATCTTTTTTGAACGTAGTCAGGACCTATAGAGAACAACAACAAAAGCTGCTAAAACTTTAACATAGAGTAGTATGAAAACACCAAAACTCACTGTTGTAGGTGCAGGACCAGGCGCTATAGATTTAATCACAATTAAAGCCATAAAAGCCATAGAATCTGCCGATGTTATTCTATACGATTCATTAATCAATACAGATTTGTTGCGCTATGCATCGCCTCTGGCAGAATTGATTTTTGTTGGCAAAAGAAAAGGATGCTATACCTATCAACAAAGTCAAATCAATGAGTTAATTGTTGAAAGAGCACTTGGTAAAGGTAATGTTGTTAGACTCAAAGGAGGCGATCCATTTGTTTTTGGGCGAGGTGCCGAAGAGTTAGAATATGCCAAAAAGTTTGGTTTAAAAACAGAAGTCGTGCCAGGAATATCTTCTGCCATAGCCGTTCCAGCTTATCAAGGAATACCCCTTACTAAAAGAGATGTTTCAGAGAGTTTTTGGGTCATAACAGGAACAACAAAAGCGCATAAAATTTCTAATGATATTTCATTAGCAGCACAATCTACAGCAACAGTAGTAATTTTAATGGGAATGTCTAAGCTTAAAGAAATTACAAACATATTTTCAGCCCATGGTAAGGAAAATACACCTGTAGCAATTATTCAAAATGGCACAACAACGCATGAAAAAATTGGTATTGGAACAGTTCAAACCATCTGCAATGTTGTTGAAGAAAAAGAACTATCTAATCCAGCAATAATCATCATTGGAGAAGTTGTAGAAAAAAGAGTAGAGTTATCGTCAATTTATAATCAAGTAAGTGCTTTAGCTGTTTAGTTATGGAACGAAATAATTTATATCCTATTTTTTTAAAGCCCCATCAATTAGAAATTTTAATCATTGGCGGAGGATATGTGGCTGAAGAAAAGCTAACGTTTTTATTAAAATCTAGTCCAGACGCCAAAGTCACTATGGTCGCCCCAATGTATAGAGCGGGTACAGTTGCTTTGGCCAAAAAAGGTAATGTAAACTTAAAAGTAGATAAATACAATGAAGTTTATTTAAAAGGGAAGCATATCGTTATTGCTACCACCGATAATCCAGAGGTGAATTTAAAAGTTTATAAAGATTGTAGGTTAAAACAAAAGTTAGTTAATGTTGCTGACAATCCTCCTTTGTGTGATTTTTATATGGGCGGAATTGTGACCAAAGGCAACGTAAAAATTGCCATTTCTACAAATGGAAAATCGCCAACAACAGCAAAAAGATTGCGCCAGTTTTTCGAAGAAGTAATACCAGAGGATATCAATAAACTCGTAGCTAACTTAAATATTTTTAGAAAAACAATAAAAGGAGATTTTGAAGAAAAAGTAAACACGCTAAACAAAATAACGGAAACATTAATAAAAAATTAAAATGATAAAAACAGACATTCTAATCATTGGTGCTGGACCTACGGGTTTATTTACAGTATTTGAAGCGGGGCTATTAAAATTAAAATGCCATTTGATTGATGCATTGGCACAGCCAGGTGGGCAGTGTAGCGAAATATATCCCAAAAAACCGATATATGATATTCCTGGATTTCCTGAAATTTTAGCAGGAGACTTGACCACTAATCTCCTAGAACAGTCAAAGCAATTTGAGCCAGGTTTTACACTTGGGGAGCGTGCGGATATTATCGAAAAGCAAGATGATGGAACTTTTATTGTGACTACAAATAAAGGAACTAAACATCATGCTCCTGTAGTCGCAATTGCAGGTGGTTTAGGTAGTTTTGAACCTCGTAAACCATTGTTGGAAAACCTTCAAAAATATGAAGATAACGGTGTGGCATACATCATCAAGGATCCAGAAGTATATCGTGACAAACGTGTAGTTATAGCAGGAGGTGGAGATTCCGCTTTAGATTGGAGTATATTTTTAGCAAATATTGCAAAAGAAGTGACTTTAATTCATAGAAGAAATGAGTTTAGAGGTGCTTTAGATTCTGTTGAAAAAGTAAGAGAACTGAAGCTTTTAAATAAAATAAATCTAATTACGCCTGCCGAGGTAACAGCATTACATGGAAAAGATAAATTAGAAGCAATTACAGTAACCAAAGATGGACAAGAGCAAGTTTTAGAAACAGATAGTTTCATCCCCCTCTTTGGGTTGTCTCCAAAATTAGGCCCAATTGCGCACTGGGGTTTAGAAATTGAAAAAAATGCCATAAAAGTAAACACTTTTGATTATCAAACGAATATTCCAGGGATTTTTGCCATTGGAGATGTAAACACTTATCCAGGGAAATTAAAACTAATTCTATGCGGTTTTCACGAAGCTACTTTAATGTGTCAATCGGCCTTTAAAATTATAAATCCAGGAAAGAAAAATATATTGAAGTATACAACAGTGAGTGGGATTAACGGTTTTGATGGAACTAAAAAACAAGCACCCAAAGCCGTTGTTCAAGCCATAGATATTTAAGTTATGTCAGATATTACAATTAAGGTAAAAGACAGAGAAGGAATCATGCACGAGTTATTGGCTCCAACAGATATGGCTATGAACTTAATGGAAGTTCTAAAAGCTTATGAATTACCCGTTGAAGGAACCTGTGGTGGCATGGCGATGTGTGCCTCATGTCAGTGTTACATAGAATCTGATCATAATCTTAATGAAATGCAAGATGAAGAAGAAGCCATGCTAAGTGAGGCATTCTATGTAAAAGACAACAGTAGGTTGGGGTGTCAAATAGCCATTACAGAACAATTAGAAGGACTAGAAATTGAACTTGCACCAGAATATTAAGTAATATTTATAATGTTCAATTTGTGATTCAGGAACCTTTTCAAATCTTCAAAATTTATTCAAATAAATTCTATTCAAAAATTAGTGAAAATAAAATTTATTCCTTTATTTTGTTGCGTTCATTTATATATTGATTGTTATCACGAAAGGCCGAGGGAATAGACCCAGTGAAGCCTTAGCAACCCTTTACTTATTTTTAAAGAAGGTGCTAAATTCTAACCTTATTAGACTTATAGATTTTAAGGACAGATAACCACAAGTAGTTCAAACGTACTTTCCTGATGACATATTGATACAATTTATCAAAGATGTCAAACATTAGCCAACTATTAGAAAAACGAATTTTAGTACTCGATGGTGCCATGGGTACGATGCTTCAACAGTACAATTTCTCTGAAGAAGATTATCGTGGAGAACGGTTTAAGCACTTTCCAACTTCAGTCAAGGGGAATAATGATTTACTCTCCATTACACAGCCCCATGCCATTGCTGAAATACACGCCAAATACTTTGAAGTAGGTGCAGATATTGTAGAAACCAACACGTTTTCGGCCACAACAATAGGGATGGCAGATTATCAAATGGAACATTTGGTCTATGAACTCAACTATAATTCTGCAAAAATTGCAAAACAAGTCGCCAATCAGTTTACAAAGCAAAACCCCGAAAAACCTCGTTTTGTTGCAGGAAGTATTGGGCCAACAAACAAAACAGCAAGTTTATCTCCCGATGTAAATCGCCCTGAATACAGAGCTACCTCTTTTGAAGAATTGCGAATAGCATACAAAGAACAAGTAGAAGCATTGATTGATGGAGGTGTAGACCTTCTTTTAGTCGAAACTGTTTTTGACACCCTCAATGCCAAAGCTGCATTATTTGCCATTGAAGAAGTTAAAGAAGAACGAAATATAGACATTCCCATAATGGTATCTGGAACCATTACCGATGCTTCTGGCAGAACACTTTCCGGGCAGACCGTGGAGGCGTTTTTAACATCAATTGCTCATGTACCCCTATTGAGTGTAGGGTTCAATTGCGCCTTAGGCGCAGAACAACTAAAACCATACTTACAGCGTTTGTCTCATGCTACGACATTTTTTACTTCTGCGCATCCCAATGCAGGTTTGCCAAATGCCTTTGGCGAATATGACGAAACTCCGCAACAAACACAACAATTCATTGAACCCTATTTACAAGATGGACTAGTAAATATCATTGGCGGTTGTTGCGGCACAACACCTGACCACATAAAAGCCATTGCAGAAGTCACCAAAAAATATCAACCTAGAGCATGTAACAAATGATATCGATTAAGCAATGAAAACTTCAACAAATCACTTTTTAACCCTTTCTGGATTGGAGCCCTTAATCATGACTCCAGAAATAAACTTTATAAATGTTGGAGAACGTACTAATGTTACAGGGTCAAGAAGGTTCTTGCGTTTGATTAAAGAAGAAAAATATGATGAAGCCCTAGAAATAGCAAGAGATCAAGTTGAAGGTGGCGCTCAAATTATTGATGTCAATATGGACGAAGGAATGCTTGATGGTGTCAACGCCATGACTACCTTTTTGAACCTTATTGCATCTGAGCCAGACATTGCACGCGTACCAATTATGATCGACAGCTCAAAATGGGAGATTATTGAAGCAGGTTTGCAAGTCGTACAAGGAAAATGTGTTGTAAATTCAATTAGCTTAAAAGAAGGCGAAGAAGAATTCATCAGACAAGCAAAACGAATACTTCGCTATGGTGCTGCAGTAATCGTTATGGCTTTTGATGAACATGGACAAGCCGATAATTATGAACGGCGCATAGAAATTTGTGAACGTTCTTATAGAATACTGGTCGATAGTGTTGGTTTCCCTCCACAAGACATCATTTTTGATCCAAATATTTTTCCTGTAGCCACAGGAATGGACGAGCATCGCAAAAATGCATTGGATTTTTTTAATGCAACAAAATGGATTCGTGAACACTTACCCTATGCAAATGTATCAGGTGGTGTGAGTAATGTGTCTTTTTCATTTAGAGGTAACAATACAGTGCGCGAGGCAATGCACTCTGCATTTTTATATCATGCAATAAAAAATGGTATGAACATGGGGATTGTAAACCCAACACTACTGGAAGTTTATGATGATATTCCAAAAGAACTATTAGAACGCGTAGAGGATGTACTTTTAGACCGAAGAGATGACGCTACAGAACGTCTATTGGATTTTGCAGAAACCATAAGAGGAAAGAAAAAAGAACACGATAATGCAGTTCAACAATGGAGAAATGATACGGTACAAGAACGCATCACTCATGCTTTGGTAAAAGGAATTGATGCCTTTATTACCGAAGATGTTGAAGAAGCACGTCAATCCGTTTCGAAGCCAATAGAAGTTATTGAAGGCCACTTAATGAAAGGCATGAATGTGGTAGGCGATTTGTTTGGAAGTGGAAAAATGTTCTTACCTCAAGTCGTAAAATCTGCACGTGTAATGAAAAAAGCAGTGGCCTATTTACAACCATTTATTGAAGCTGAAAAAGATGGATCCGCACAATTTGCAGGTAAAATATTAATGGCAACCGTAAAAGGTGATGTGCATGACATTGGCAAAAACATTGTCAGTGTTGTATTGGGGTGTAACAATTATAAAATTATTGACCTAGGCGTGATGGTACCCCCCGAAAAAATCATTGAAACGGCCAAAAAAGAACAAGTAGATGCCATTGGACTAAGTGGCTTGATTACACCTTCTTTGGACGAGATGGTTTATGTGTCAAAATCAATGGAAAAAGAGGAGCTAAATATTCCACTACTCATTGGTGGGGCGACCACTTCAAAAGCGCATGCGGCTGTAAAAATTGCACCTAATTATAGCCATAGTGTGGTGCACGTAAACGACGCTTCACGTGCTGTAACTGTAGTAGGAAATTTATTAAAAAAAGACAACAGCAACTACAAAGCACAAATTCGAGATGAATATGAAAAGTTTAGAGAACAATTTCTTTTCAGAACAAAACGTAAAGAATACATTTCTATTGAACAAGCCCGAAAAAATAAATTTAAAATCGATTGGGAGTCAACTCAAATTGTGACACCAAAAACACTCGGTCCACAGCTCATAGAAAATTTTGACCTCAAAACACTCGAACCATATATAGACTGGTCACCATTTTTTAGAAGTTGGGATTTACACGGTAAATTTCCAGAAATATTGTCCGATGATGTTGTAGGCAACCAGGCAACTGAACTATTTCAAGATGCAAAAAAACTGTTGAAAAAAGTACTGGATCAAAAACTGTTAAAAGCAAAAGCCGTATTCGGTATTTTTCCAGCAAATACAGTAAAACACGACGATATAGAATTGATACACGACAACAAGAAATTTAATTTTTTAACGCTTCGTCAGCAATTAAAAAAACGTGAGGGTATCCCTAATTTTGCTTTAGCAGATTTTATTGCACCAAAAGCACTTGGAAAGCAAGATTATATGGGGTGTTTTTGTGTGTCAACTGGATTTGGCACACAAGAATTGGCGCAAAAATTTGAGGCAGAACACGACGATTACAATTCGATTATGATTAAAGCAATAGCTGATAGATTGGCCGAAGCATTTGCAGAATATCTTCATGAACATGTGCGTAAAAATACTTGGGGTTATGCCGTAGAGGAGCATTTAAATAATGAAGAATTAATAAAAGAAATATATAAGGGCATTCGTCCAGCACCAGGTTATCCTGCATGTCCAGACCATTTAGAAAAAAACACCATTTGGGAACTTTTAAACGTAAAAGAAACCATTGGTGTAGAACTTACCGAAAGTTTGGCCATGTGGCCAGCAGCCAGTGTAAGTGGGTATTATTTTGCACATCCAGAATCAAAATATTTTGGATTAGGAAAAATAACCGACGACCAACTAAAAGACTATAGCAAACGAAGGGGAATTGATTTAGACCAAGCAAAAAAATGGCTCAATCCAAACCTCATTAACGAATAATATGAAAATAACAGACCACATAAAACAAGCAAAAGGTGAAACATTGTTCTCTTTTGAAATTATTCCACCAAAAAAAGGAAATAATATTCAAGAACTATACAACAACATTGATCCGCTCATAGAATTTGAACCACCATTTATTGACGTCACCACATCTAGAGAAGAGTATGTTTACATCGATAAAAATGGATTGTTAGACCGTAAAATTACTCGAATGCGGCCAGGAACTTTGGGCATTTGTGCGGCGATAAAACACAAATACAACATAGATACAGTCCCTCATGTTCTGTGTGGAGGTTTCACAAAAGAGGAAACAGAATATCTTTTAGTAGATTGTCATTATTTAGGAATTGATAATGTCATGGCATTACGGGGCGATGCCATGAGTCATCAAAAATATTTTGAACCTACTCGTGGAGGGCATAGTTATGCAAAAGAATTGGTGGATCAGATTCAAAATTTGAATAAAGGAAAATATTTGCACGATGTTTCAGAAGTAGATCACAAATCAAATTTTTGTATAGGCGTTGCAGGATATCCCGAAAAACACATTGAAGCCCCTTCATTACAAACAGATTTAAAGCGTTTGAAAGAAAAAGTAGATGCTGGAGCAGATTATGTAGTAACTCAAATGTTTTTTGATAATAAAAAATACTTCGAATTTGTTGCTGCTGCTCGTGCTGAAAAAATTGACGTTCCTATTATTCCCGGACTCAAACCAATATCTACACTCAAACACCTTCAACTTTTGCCACAAGCATTCAAGGTAGACTTGCCAGAACCGCTTATTGAAGCTGTTTCATCTTGTCAAAACAACAAAGCTGTTCGCCAAGTTGGTATTGAGTGGTGTATTGAACAATCCAAAGAACTTTTAGAAGCAAACGTCCCCGTATTGCACTATTATTCAATGGGGAAAAGTGATAATATCAAAGCTATTTTTTCTGCCTTAAAGTGATGCTACGAACTAAATTAATTTAGTTTTAACTTAAATTCTCAGAGCAATATATTTTATATGCGTAATTTTGCCAAAAATTACAGCACTTGAAAATCATTGAGCGCATAAAACAACCCATCAGTTATGAGATGGAACTTTTCGAAAAAAAGTTCCGCCTCTCGATGTCAAGTAAAGTTGCTTTACTCAACCGAATTACGCACTATATCGTAAATCGAAAAGGAAAACAAATGCGTCCAATGTTTGTTTTCCTTACTGCAAAAATGGTGTCCAATGGTCAAATCAATGAACGTACCTTTCGTGGTGCCGCTGTTATAGAATTGATTCATACCGCAACTTTGGTGCACGACGATGTGGTAGACGATAGTAACCATCGCCGTGGCTTTTTTTCCATAAATGCCTTATGGAAAAATAAAATTGCGGTATTGGTCGGCGATTTCCTCTTGTCCAAAGGATTACTTTTTTGTATTGATAATAATGATTTTGATTTACTTAAAATAATTTCTGTTGCTGTTCGTGAAATGAGTGAGGGGGAGTTACTTCAAATAGAAAAAGCACGAAAATTGGACATCACCGAAGAGGTGTATTACGAAATTATTCGTCAAAAAACAGCCACCCTTATTGCGGCATGTTGTAGTCTTGGTGCTGCCTCAGTCAAACCACATTCTAATGAGGTTGAAACCATGAGAAAATTTGGCGAACTTATAGGGATGGCCTTTCAAATCAAAGACGATTTGTTTGATTACGGTAATGAAAAAATTGGGAAACCCACAGGAATAGATATCAAAGAACAAAAAATGACACTTCCTTTGATTTATGCACTAAACAACTGTTCAAAAAAAGAGCATGATTGGCTCATCAATTCCATCAAAAATCACAACAAAAATGCAAAACGCGTAAAAGAAGTTATCGCCTTTGTAAAACAACAAGGTGGATTAGATTACGCCGTTTCAAAAATGAAACAATTTCAAAAAGAAGCCCTTGAACTCATTGAAAGTTATCCAAAGTCAGAATACAAAGATGCCCTTATCTTGATGGTCAACTATGTTATTGACCGCAATAAATAGAAGCACAGTACGACCCAAACTTATTTTTTCGTGTTACTTGTGAAGATTTTATATCTTTACAATTCGACAAATTTTTATTCATCAAATAAGTCCATTTAATTGATAGCAAAAACAACCATAGATCAAGTGTTCGATAGGGCTCGCGTAGAAGAGGTCATTGGGGATTTCGTACAATTAAAAAAAGCGGGGAGTAATTTCAAGGGGCTTAGTCCTTTTAGCGAAGAGCGCACACCAAGTTTTATGGTTTCTCCTGTAAAACAAATTTGGAAAGATTTTTCTACAGGTAAAGGCGGAACAGTGGTTTCTTTTTTAATGGAACACGAGCATTTTACTTATCCCGAAGCCATTAAATATTTGGCCAAAAAATACAACATTGAAATTGAAGAAACCGTCCAGTCTGATGCCGAAAAAGAAGCTGCAGGTGAACGAGAAAGCATGTACTTGGTGAGTGCATATGCCAATACGTATTTTCAAAACATACTGCACAAAACCGATGCAGGAAAAGCCATTGGTTTAAGTTATTTTAAGGAACGTGGGTTTACAGACGATACCATCAAAAAATTCCAATTAGGATATTCTACAGATGAGTGGAGTGGACTCACCGATGCAGCTGTAAAGAAGGGATATCAACTAAAATATTTAGAAAAAACAGGGCTAACAATTGTCAAAGAAGAAAAACAATTTGATCGATTCAAGGGCCGAGTGATGTTTCCTATCCACAGCATGTCTGGGCGTGTTTTGGGTTTTGGTGGACGTATTTTGGCAAAAAACGAAAAAGCAGCCAAATATCTAAATTCTCCTGAAAGCGATATTTATCACAAAAGCAAAGTGCTTTATGGTATTTATTATGCGAAACAAACCATTGCCAAAGAAGATAATTGCTATTTGGTTGAGGGCTACACCGATGTGATTCAATTTCATCAAACAGGCATCAAAAATGTAGTGTCTTCTTCGGGTACTGCTTTAACTTCAGATCAAATTCGCCTCATCAATCGTTTAACCAAAAACATTACCGTACTTTTTGATGGCGATGCGGCTGGAATTCGTGCCTCACTACGAGGAATTGATTTGATTTTGGAGCAAGGGATGAACGTCAAAGTCTGTACATTTCCAGAGGGTGAGGACCCCGATAGTTTTGCCAAACAGAACACACTAGAAGAACTGCAAAAGTATTTAAAAGAAAACGCAAAAGACTTTATTGCCTACAAAGCTTCGTTGCTTATGGAGGAAGCAAACAACGACCCTATTGCCAAGGCAGAGTTGATTCGTGATATGATTACAAGTATCTCCAAAATTGCCGATCAAATTAAACAAGAACTTTACATTCGCGAATGCGCCAGAATTATGGACATTAGCGAGGAAGTTCTCTTTAGTACATTGGCACAAATGAGCAAAAAAGCACAATTTGATGCCACTAAAACTGCTCAAAAGAAAAAGAAAGCGTTTGACGTTGTAAAAGCGACAACACCTACCAAAAAGGTTGATGTTCAATATGAATTAGAACAAAAAATCATCGAAATTTTGTTGTTATATGGTAGTCGTTCAGAAGATTTTGAAGATTTAATTTTAAAAGAAAATGAAGATGGCGATTTGGTTCTTGAACCCGTCATTCATAAAGCTAAAGTTTTTGAAAAAATCTACTTGGATCTTCAAGAAGATGAAATGCAATTTGGGAATGAAAATTTTAAAATTATTTATTACCTAATTATTGATTATTTAAATCAAAATGAAACGTTCAGTATTGAAAATTTCATGCATGAACTCGATCCAAAGTTGATTCCTTTTGTTTCTGATATTTTGATGAATGACGAGCGGTATAGACTTCATAATTGGGAGAAAAATAATATTTTTCCAAAGCGAAAAGATTTCAATGTGGCGCAATTGGTTAGTGAAACTATATTGAATTTACGTTGTTTTTTGATCGATCAAAAAGTCAATGAGTTTAAGGTGTCTACTCATGAAAATTCATCGGATCACACTAGTGTTTTGGAAGATGTTTTGAATTATTCTAACCTTAAAAGATTACTCTCAAGAAAACTCAACAGAGTACTTTAGTTGTTTTGTCGGCCTAAATCAATTAAAGAAATTAAATTGGTTACATTTAATTTTTCCATAAGTCGAGATTTATAGGTGCTCACTGTTTTTGGGTTGATGTTTAGTTCTTTCGCGATTTCATTGTTTTTCTTTCCATTGCAAATCAGTTTCAAAACCTCAATCTCACGCATAGACAGTTTGTGGTACAAATCTGTATCGTGTTGATTCTTGTCAAAAGTTAATTTCTGTGCCATGGCATTAGTAAAGTACATTCCCCCTTTATATACTTTCAAGATGGCCTTTTTGATGGTGTTTGTTGTTGCTGTTTTCGACAAAAATCCTGATGCACCAGCCCTTATTCCACTTGAAGCATAAATATTTTCTGGCTGAGCAGTAAAAATTATCACCCGAACATTGTTATAATTTTTTTTAATGGTTCTTAAAATCGTGATTCCATTTTTGTCGGGTAAATCCATGGACATCAATACAAGGTCTACATTTCCTTTTTTTAAGTAATTGATGAGTTGCTTAGCCGTATTGGCCGTACTCACAATTTTGATGTCGTTGGAGTTTTCAAAAAGCATTCGGATTCCATAATTCACAATCGGTTGATGATCTGCTATAAGAACCCTTATCATGACTTATTGTTTCAAAGTTTCTGGAATTATACACACTGGGATTGGATTCATTTTGTGTGCATTGGCGGTATTGAATCGGTTGAAAATTGCAAAAACTTCTTTGTTTCTACCTTCAAAATCATTCTCATTTTTGCCTTCATTTTTCATGTTCATAGCCCACTCTAATTCGTCATATGTTGCGCCAATTTGCGCCTCATCAGTACGTGCATCACCAAACAAACCATCGCTTGGCGCTGCCTCCATAATGCTTTTGGGAACTTTTAGCGTTGCACCTAAAGCATAAACTTCGGATTTTAATAAATCGGCAATTGGACTCAAATCTACACCACCATCACCATATTTTGTATAAAAACCAACCCCAAAATCTTCAACTTTATTTCCAGTTCCAGCAACTAAAAACCCATGTAGTCCTGCATAATAATAAAGTGTGGTCATACGCAAACGAGCCCGTGTGTTGGCAAGCGCCATATCTACTGTTTTTTTATCTTTAATGGTGTTTACTTCAGACTTTAGAGATTCGAATACTGGGGATAAATCTACTCGAGTAGAATGTACATTGGAAAAGTTATTTTTTAAAAAATGGATGTGTTCTTGAGCACGACTGACATGATTTTCGTTTTGATGTATGGGCATTTCCAAACACAACACATCTAAGCCAGTGTGCGCACAAAGTGTTGAGGTTACAGCTGAATCAATTCCACCAGAAACACCAACTACAAATCCTTTAATTCCAGCCTTATCAGCATAGTTTTTTAACCAATCTGTAATGTGCTTCACGACAGCGTTTGTATTCATATATTTTGTTATAATTTATGGGTGTTGTACAAAAATAAACTATTCCATTCATCTTTGAAACAATTTGACTCAGATTAGCAAAAATTTAAAATTCAATTAACATTTTTTAATTATGATTTTAATACTTAATTTTAATCCAATCAATTTAGTTGCAATAGGTTGGAGATGATTCTAAATAGTAAGTCCAAGAGGATATTATGTGTTTTGATAATTTTAATATCATCCATAACTTCGCTTGGTGCTCAATTAAGCCGAACCCATTATATTCCGCCAATTACAGTTGCACCAAATGGGAATGCTACACCTCAAAACCAGTATTTACATATTTCTACCCCAAGCACACAAACCATTAGTGTTGAAGTCAATCAATTAGGAAGTGGTACAACAACCTACAATATATCCAACACATCGCCTTTAGAACTCGCTTTAGGGTCTGGAGAAAGCACCTCTTTTATTGTCAGTTCATCAGATACTGGAACTAAGATTTCTAATAAAGGATACATCATTCAATCGGAAAAACCAGTTTATGTTTCTGTGCGCTTGACAGCAGGAAATCAAAATCAGGCTGGGTCTTTGGTTTCCAAAGGGCTTTCTGGAATAGGGCATACCTTTAGAGCGGGAACATTTACAAATTTAAAAACCTTTTCAGCTTCCAATCAAGACTACATAAATTTTGTGTCCGTGATGGCTACTGAAAACAACACTCAAGTAGATTTTTCGGATATTCCATCAGATGTAGTTGTGGAAAATGGAACCCCTCTTTCCGTTAATCTAGATGCAGGAGAGTCTTACATAGTAGCCCTGAATCCAGCCGCAACTCCATCGAATAGGGATGGCTTGATAGGTGCTCTTGTTTCAGCGACAAAACCCATTACAGTCAATTGTGGTTCTTTTAACGGAAGCAATTCCAATGGAAATGGACGCGATGCCGGTATTGATCAAATCGCCCCACTTGAAACCATAGCCATTGAAGATCAAGAATACAGTGAGTACATTTTTGTTCGCGCCAATGGCTATGATGCTATTGAACGACCCCTTATTGTGGCTCATTACGATAACACAGAAGTTTGGGCTTATGGAGATTCTGGATCTGCAACAGGATCTTTACAAGCTGTTTTAAATGCAGGAGACCACATCAGTCTGGGGGGTGATTTTTTTAGCACTCAGTCTACAAGTGGGTCTAACCCAGGAGGGAATTTATATATTTGGACTTCAAAAACGACCTTTGCCTATCAAGGCATTGGTGGGACGAATAATGAAGCCAATCAAGAGTTATTTTTTGTTCCTCCATTGAATTGTGAAGCACCTCGAGTAATTGATAATATTCCCCTTATTGAATCTTCAGGTTCTACAGGAACAAACTTTACTGGAGGAATCACTATTGTTGCCGAATCAGGAGCAGCGGTAACTATCAATGGATTTCCGATTTCAGTGGCTCCACAAGCCGTAATCGGGAATTCAAATTTTGTTACCTACCTCGTTAGTGGTTTGTCTGGAAATGTTAGCGTAAGTTCGGAAGGTCAAATTTACGTTTCATATTATGGAGCAAATGGTGCTGCAGCACTTGGGGGTTTTTATTCTGGATTTATTTTCAAGCCTGAAATTACTTCATCGGCGCTTGATGTTACTATTGATGATTTATGCATTCCTTTTATAGAATTGAGTTTGGGTAGTGAAGAAACCTTTGATGCTTATCAGTGGTTTTTTAATGGTTCTCCAATAGCAGGAGCAACATCAGAAAACCATATACCAACGACCCCAGGGTATTACCAATTAGAAGGGATAATTCTAGATTGTTCTACTGTACTTTCAGACAATATTCCGGTGAGTGGCTGTGCCGGTGATACCGATGGTGATGGCATTAATAATAATATTGATTTGGATGCTGATAATGACGGTATACTAAGTACTCAAGAGTCTAACTGTAATTTTAGTTTTGATCTTTCTGCCAGTTCTGGACCAAATTTTTCATCATCATTTACAACAAGTCCTGAAAATACAATGACTCAACCTTTTGAAGGATTTTTGGATCAAACGATGCTATTCAGTGCTTCTGCCATGGTAGGGAATGAAGCTAGTTCAACTACCTATCAGTTAAGATTTGATGCACCAACACAATTTAAAATTGAGCAAGCAGCAGCATCTTTTACACAAGGCGATATGGATGATCAAGAGTTGTATACTATTAGAGTACCGTACAACGAAACTATTACAGTACTTGATCCTGACAATCAAATACTTATTGATGTAAACTATAATGGTGTTTACGATTCAAATATTCAAGAATTTACGGGCTTCGAAATTCGATTCAAGCTTAATACTGCAGTACAAGCTAACGGAAACGGAACTTTTTCATTTCAAAGCTATTCAGCATCACAATTTGAGTTGACTTACACCAATAGTTCCAAGACCAATACAAATAATGTGGCCTTTCAACTTACTCAAGCATGTCGTCCAATCGATACGGATGGTGACACTATTGAAGATGCCTTTGATTTGGATACGGATAATGATGGAATTTTTGATATCATTGAAAGTGGAAATACGATACTAGATTTGGATGGCGATGGTCGAGTTGATGATATTGAGCTTAGCGATTCAAATAATGACGGTCATCATGATATTGCACAAAGTCCAATAGATACTGATTTTGATGGCATTTTGGACTATTTCGATCTAGATAGTGATAACGATGGGCTCTACGATCTTTTTGAATTTGGAATAGGTTATAACACATTAGATCTCGATAATAATGGGCAAATTGATTTTGGATTTTTGGATATTAATACAAACGGCGTTTCAGATATTGCGGAAACCATAATACCGATTGATTCTGATGGAGATGGTATCCCTGATTTTTTAGAACTTAACTCGGACAACGATGATTGTTTAGATGTAGAGGAAGGCGGATTTACTGGTGTGTTGGGTGTATTGTCTGGCACAGGCATTGATGCAAACGGACTCGTTGTTGGCGGTGATGGATATACACTTCCTATGGACACAAATAGTGATGGATTGTTTGATTTTCAAGAATTTAGAACTGTTGTGGCTGTCCCATCAAACTCCCCAGTATTTGTTTGTGAAACATCCGAGACAACGATTGAAATTAACCTTGAAAACAATTCGGATTCTTATGATTCAATTTTTTGGGAATGGAGTTTTGATGGTGGAACGACTTGGGCATTTGTTCCTGAAACCCCTTCGAGTTTTGAGCATGTGAATACTAATATTTTGCATATCCTCAGCGCCACAGATATCTACACAAATACTCTTTTTCGTGCGCAAATGCAACGAAATGATTTGATTTGTACTGCTTTTTACTCCAATGAAATTGAACTTATTGTCAACCCACTTCCAATAATCAACGAAAATGTAAGTCTTTTTCAATGTGATCAAGACACTGATGGTATTACAACATTTAATCTAAATGAGGCCAACCAACTAATCTCCTCCGATTATTTAAACGAAACATTTACATTCTATCATTCTGAAACAGATGCGCTTTCTGGGAGCACATCTTTCATTACAAACAATACCAACTACCAAAATATTAGTACGGACCCTTCAATAAATCCAAATCAAATTTTTGTTCGTGCAGAAACTGTTAATGGTTGCTTTCGTGTGGCTCAATTAGACCTTTTTGTTTCTGCCACACAAATCCCTCAAGGATTCAGTATTTCCCCTTATGAATCCTGCTTTGATGTCTCCGACGGTATTACGGCATTTGATTTCAGTGACTCTGAATCCCTTGTTTTAAATGTATTTCCATCTACACAGTCTTTGACTGTCACTTGCTATGAGTCAGAGTCAGAGGCACTATCCGAAATAAATCCTATTCTTGATTTTTCCAATTATGAAAATACTTCGGGAACAGACCAAACCATATGGATTCGTATCGACTCTGATATTGACAACTCTTGCGTGGGTATAGGCCCTTACATCAATTTGATTGTTCATCCATTACCTCAATTGAATACCCCTGTAGACGCTTATTTTTGTGTTACAGGAACAAATTCTTTTATTGTTGATTTGAATGTCGAGTACAATAGTTTGGTTTTAGGGAGTCAATCAGCTTCGGACTTTTCGGTAACTTATTTCGCGTCTATTTCAGATGCTGAAAACTCGAATAATCCTATCACATCTCTTTCTAATTCCTCAGATGTTTTGACGGTTACATATAAAATCACAAACAATTCTACTGGCTGTTTTGATATTGATCAATTTGATATTGATTTTATCCCAATACCTGTGGCCTATCCAGTGTCTATTTTTGAAGTTTGTGACGATAATAATGACGAACAATATCTTTTTGATACTTCTGCCCTTGAATCGACTGTTTTGAATGGTCAAAATAATATGGATATATCTTATTTTGATGCCTCAGGCAGTCCTCTTCAAGATGCCAACGGTAGTCCTATTGTAAGCCCTTTTCCGGATACATTTTTCACACATTCCCAAACAATAACTGCTCTTGTTTCAAATGATTTTTGTGATGATGATCAAATTGATATCGAGTTTATAGTCAACCCAAACACACTTTTTTCAGTAGATGATGTTGTCATTTGCGATGGGTCTTCTGAACTCATTGAACTCGAACTAGAAGACGATTTTTCACCCTTCAACTTTGAATGGATTTTACCAGATTCATCGTTGGTCAATACCACCCAGCCGTTGCTTTCGGTCTCACAAATTGGGCTTTATGAAGTTGTTGTGACTAATCTCAACGGGAGTTGTGCATTTTCACAACGCTTTGAAGTTTTTGCTTCTGAGGGACCAACAATTTCTATGGAAGATATTTTCGTTGTTGAAGGCACATCAAGTAACTCAATTACTATAGACGAATCTGCTTTAGGTTCTGCAAATTATGAATTTAAATTAGTTGATGAAAATGGAGTTTTGGTCTCAGGATATCAAGATCAGGGTTATTTTGGTCAACTAACAGGCGGTTTTTACACCCTATTTGTCCGAGATGAATTGCGTTGTGAGGAAGTTTCAATTACGGTTCCAGTATTGTATATTCCTAATTTCTTTACACCCAATGGTGATGGATATAATGATATTTGGGGTCTAAAAGGCGTACTTTCGAGTCAATTTATATTTTCTAGAATCTCAATTTTTGATCGCTATGGGAAGCTACTTAAAGCCATGAACATGAACTCAAATTACTGGGATGGAACCTATAACGGAGTCCTCTTACCTACAAGCGATTATTGGTACCGTATAGAACTCACAAAAACAGATGGGACCGTTTTTACTCGTCAAGGCCATTTCACTTTAAGGCGCTAATTTTTTTCTTGAATTACAATTGTATTCTCTTTTGTTTTAAATCCGATTAACTATTTTTGTTGCATAATTTTACATCCAAACCACAATGGCTATAGTTGTTCGTCTTATTCGTGAGTTTCAAAAAATAGGTATTTTTTGCTTGGCTTTATTATCATTTTCTTGTGATCGAGGTTCTCAATTGGAAAAAGAAATTCAAGCCCTTTCAATGGAATTAAAAGTAGAACGATTTGATCAAGCTTTTATGAAAATCACTAAAGAAACACTCCCATATTATAAAAAGCCTTATCCTTTTTTGTTTCCAGAACACATTTCTGATTCTGTACTTTTGGAACGCACCAAGGACCCCATTCAAAAGTTGATTCAAAAGTCAGTGGATAGCGTATTTTCAGATTTTGACCCTACAGAAGCAAATATAAAGTCACTGTTTAAACACATTAAATATTACAATCCTTCTTTTAAGAAACCACGTGTCATCACGGTTTTTTCTGATGTAGATTACCGTAACAAAGTCATAGTTACCGATTCTATTGTGCTCATTGGAATTGATAATTATTTGGGTGCTGATCACGAATTTTATAATAGTTTTTACAAATACATTAGAAAAAATTTAAAGAAAGATCAGGTTGAAATGGATCTTGCAGATGCTTATGCATCTCGTTTTTTGAATCAACCGAGGCGTTATACCTTTTTAGAAGAATTGATTTATCATGGCAAAAAATTATATTTAAAAGATCTTTGGATACCAACCGCTGAAGATGCTACAAAAATAGGGTACACTTCCGATGAACTTTTATGGACTCAAGACAATGAATTTTACATTTGGCAGTATTTTGTGGAAAACGAATTGTTGTACAGTAGTGATGATAAACTTGTTGGACGTTTTATTGCACAAGCCCCTTTTTCGCGTTTCAATTTGGAACTCGATAGCGAATCGCCAGGTGCAATAGGACAATACATCGGTTGGCAAATCGTTCGTTCGTATATGGAAAATAACCCCACATCGCTCCTACAAATGCTTCAAATGGATGCACAAACAATCTTTAATAAAGCAAAATATAAACCAAAAAAATAATGGCTAAAACACACACTTCAAAAATAGAATTGAATGTAGAATTGGATGAAAACCGCATTCCAGAAAAATTAAACTGGACTGCAGAAGATGGCGGTATTTCCAATGCAGAAGCAAAGGCCATTTTTCTTTCTGTTTGGGACGCCAAAGCACAAGAATCGTTACGCATCGATTTGTGGACCAAAGACATGCCTGTTGATGAAATGAAACTGTTTTTTCATCAAACTCTCGTAGCGATGAGCGATACGTTTATGCGCGCTACACAGGACGAAAAAATGACAGCAACCATGAAAGATTTTTGCGCTTATTTTGCCGAAAAATTAGACTTAAAGAAAAGCTAATTTTAAACTAATCCTTTACCAAACGTTTAGGCGGTTGGCATCGAGTTTTAGAAAAATAAAAATCAAAATGGTAAAGGCCAATAGCCCTGACCCTCCGTAACTAAAGAAGGGCAACGGAATACCAATGGTGGGGATTAGCCCCATAACCATGCCTATATTGATTAAAAAATGCACAAAAATAATGGAGGCGACCCCATAACCATAGGCCCTGCTGAATTGGGACTTGTGGCGTTCGGCAAGAAATAAAATACGTCCAATCAAGAGAACAAAAAGAACAACAACAATACTACTGCCTAAAAACCCCCATTCTTCGGCAACGGTACTAAAAATATAATCGGTGTGTTGTTCAGGAACAAATTTTCCTTTGGTTCGCGTTCCTTCTTTAAATCCCTTGCCCGTCAAACCTCCTGACCGTATGGCTTTTTCAGATTCATTAAGGTTGTACGAAATATTACGCCTCATGATTCTTAATTTTTCAGGGTCTTTTTCGAGCCGTAACCAAAGTTCAATACGATCTTGTTGGTGTTTTTGCAACACGTTATCAAAACTCCATTCGGTTCCAAAACTTAGACCTGAACATAAGACAAGTACCAATAGCGCAGCTGTCATTTTCTTTTTTTTGCGCTTGAACAGAAATTGATAAATCAAAAGAAAGCCCACAACAACACCTGTTACAATAAGTGCAGAAAATTTAAGTGTTGCAACAGCAATAATTAAAAGCATAGCGCCAAAAAGAATATATTTTTGAGGAATACCCTCTCTGTAAAATACAAAAATAAGCCCTGCAAAAACGAGGGTACTGCCCGCGTCATTTTGTAGTAAAATCAAAAGAGCGGGGACAACGACAATCAGTGCGGCTTGTAATTGATCCTTTATGCTTTTGATGTTAGTTTGAAGATCACTCACATATTTGGCTAAGGCCAAAGCTGTAGCAAATTTTGCAAATTCACTGGGTTGTAAAGTTGCTCCACCGATTTCATACCAAGACAAGGCGCCATTTACTTTCTTTCCGAAAAGAAAAAGCCCAACAAGTGTCATTATAGAAAGCAGATAAATAATACTCGCAAAGCGTTCATAAAATTTGGCGTCAATAGATAAAATCAGTACAATAGAAATGAGCGAAAGGCCAATAAAAACAGCTTGTTTTCCATAGGGTGTAGACCAATCAAAATAAGAAATAAATGCCCCATCTGTGGCTGCAGAAACGATGTTAAAATAACCAAACAGCACAAGCGTCAAGTATATTAGTACGACCAACCAGTCTAATTGAAAACTATGTGCACGGTTAAGGTTCATTATTGATTGATTTTAAATGGTTTTCCTCTGTAGGGTTTGAGGTATTCTTCCTCTAAGCTTTTGTTTAAAACAAGTTGCTCCATATGCTTCAAGCTCACTTCACCTTTCAGGTATTTTTCAATCATCAAACTAGCGATACGTCCTGCCCAACGGGCACCATAATATCCATTTTCGACCAGTACAGCTAGGGCAATCTTTGGATCGTCTTTTGGTGCAAAGGCCACAAAAATAGAGTGGTCCGTCAGTTGTGTTTTGACCCCATCGATTTTTGTAAAATTCTCAGCAGTACCTGTTTTACCACAAATTTCAATTCCGGGTACTTTTAAAAACCCTGCGGTTCCATTGGTATAAACGCCATGCATACCCTCGATGATCGGATCAAAATGTGCAGGATCTATCGTGGTTTCTTTTTTAGTGGTAAAATTTTCATCTATAGAATCATTTTCGATAGATTTGATGATATGTGGCGTATAATAAAATCCTTTGTTGGCAATAGCAGCAGTCATATTGGCCAATTGAATGGGTGTAACCAAAATTTCCCCTTGTCCAATGGAATTGGATAAAATTGTAGTAGCACCCCATTTAAAATCGGGATACCATGCGTCATAATAAGCCCCATCAGGAATATTTCCTTTTTTTCCAACTGGTAAATCATTACCCAAAAAATTGCCTAATCCAAAACTTTTGATGTGGTTACTCCATACATCCATTCCATTTGAGGCATCGTCGTATTTGTCAATAGTTTTTCTGAAGGCCATTGCAAAATAGGAATTGCATGATTTGCTTATAGCGGAATATAAATTCCTGTACCCACTACCACAATGGCATCCCATAGTGCGTTTGTTTTTTCCATACACATAACTTTCGGTGCAATAAATTGTTTCTTGTGTTGAGATGGCATTTTCTTGAAGGGCAGCAAGAGCAACCAGAGTTTTAAAAGGCGATCCGGGTTCATGCATTCTAATGAGTGCTTTATCAAAGAGGGGTTTGTATATGGAATCTCTATAGAGTTTTGTGTAATTTTCTGAACGTTTTCTTCCAACCAACAATGCTGGATTGTACGATGGAGCAGAAACGATACTCAACAATTCGCCTGTACTGGGTTCAATGGCAACAATACCTCCCATTTTGTTTTGCATCAATTTTTCACCATATTCTTGTAGTGTTGCATCTATGGTGAGTGTAATGTTTTTTCCAGGTATGGGAAGGGTGTCGAATTGTCCATTTTTGTACGATCCAATATCACGGTTATAAATGTCTTTTTGAATGTATTTTACCCCTTTTTCACCTCTTAAAACGTTCTCGTAGGATTTTTCAATACCTTGCTTTCCAATCAAATCGCCTAACTTGTAATAGCCATCTCCTGAAAGGTTATCAGGATTGACTTCGGCAATGTAGCCCAAAACATTAGCGCCAATTTCTGTTTGGTAATCACGTACAGCCCTTTTTTGGACATAAAACCCTTTAAACTTCCTTAGTTTTTCAGACAAAAAGGCATAGTCTTCTTTGGAAAGATGCGATAAAAAAACGGAGGGTAAACGAGGCGAATATCGCTTTGCACGATTATAGGATTTTAAAAATTGAGCTTTATCAATATTAAGCAGTGAACAAAACATAAGGGTATCCAGTGCTTCAACTTCTCTTGGTACCACAATAACATCGTAGGTGGGTTGGTTGGCAACGAGTAATTTTCCATTACGATCATAAATATACCCGCGTTTTGGATACTGGTGTACTTTACGGATGGCGTTGTCATTTTCTAGGGAATTGGATTCATCTGCGTATACTTGTAAATAAAATAATCTACCAACAAAAGTGATGCCGGTAAGAATAACAAGTCCTAAGAGTAAAACCTTTCTCATTTTTCTTTTTGACTAAAAAGTGTATGCAATATCAAGGTAAGAAAAAGTGTAAAAAGTGCCGAGCTTAGAACTCTTGAGACCACCAATCCTGCTTTTGAGTTGTCAAAAACAATTAAGATGAATAAAACAAAATGATGAACAAGAATCATCATAGCGAAATAAACAAGACGTGGCAATAGGTCCGAGTCGTTAAATTTGATGGCTTGATACTCATAAGCAGCACCAAAAGATGATTTTAAAAATATGGGTCTTATGTATGCAATAGTCACACAAGCAGCGGCATGTGCTCCACCAGAATCTAAAAACAAATCAATGATGAGTCCAAGACAAAAACTGACAAAAATGAAACTTAATCTGTTGTTTTTTACAGGGTAAAGTAAAATAAACAGGATATAAATATAAGGATTTATACTTCCCAAAAAATTCATTTGATTGCAAATGAGTACTTGCAGAAGTACCAATACAACAAACCGAACTATGTTTGAAAATAACATACTATTCATTGATTGGGTTTAGTGTTTGTAATTCATTAAAATCTAGATTATTAATCACATGAACATGGCGTAAGTTCGTCATGTCATTGAACAACCTAACATTGATAATGTAGAGGTCTTTGGTATCGTTGAGTTGATAAGATTCTACCGCACCAATGGGAATATTTTCGGGGAAAGTGTGAGAAAAGCCACTGGTCACAATAGTGTCACCTACATTAATGGTGGCCAAATCTTGGACGTCGTTTAGTTGAACAATGTTGTGGTGCATGCCATCCCAACCTAAGGTGCCAAAATGGTTACTTTGTTTCAGTTTTGCATTGATTTTACTTTTGGTGTTCAAAATGGAAAGTACTCGTGCATATTTGGTAGATGTTTTGTCGACAATACCAACAATTCCTTTGGCACTAACCACGCCAAAATCTTCTTTAATACGGTCTTGTTCGCCTTTGTCAATCGTGATGTAATTATCTAAATACCGATAGCTGTTTTTGTTCACTAAGGCTGGAATTAACTTAAATTTTTCTTCTGTACTTGTATTTTCAAGCGGTTTATTTTGGGTATTAAAAACCCTAGATTTTAAGCGGTTATTTTCTTCTAAAAGTAAAGCGTTTTCTTCCTTTAAATAAAAGTAATCACCAATTTTGGCAAAGATGCCATGTATGCTTCCCGATATTTGATTTGCAGAGTTGATGAATTTGGCTTTGTGGTAGTCATGGGCTTGGGTAGTTAGCATAAAAGCAATCAAAAACAAGATCAAAAACAAGAGGGTAGTTCTGTTTTTAAAAAAGAAGTTGAGGAGTTGCTGCATGACTCAATAGCTATTTGATCAAGACACTCTTATATTTTGAGATATTTTTTAGAACAATACCTGTTCCTCGAACAACAGCTCTAAGCGGGTCTTCGGCAATGTAGACGGGGAGGTCTGTTTTTTGCGACAAACGTTTGTCCAACCCTCGGAGCATAGACCCACCACCTGCAAGGTATATCCCTGTGTTGTAGATGTCTGCTGCGAGTTCTGGTGGCGTTTGTGATAAGGTTTCCATGACAGAATCTTCAATTCTAAGAATTGATTTGTCCAATGCTTTTGCAATTTCGCGGTGCGAAATTTGAACTTGTTTTGGTTTTCCAGTAAGCAAATCTCGTCCCTGAACATTCATCTCATCTGGAGGGAGTTCAAGGTCTTCTGTAGCGGCACCAATTTGTATTTTTATTTTTTCTGCAGTACGGTCACCAACATAAAGGTTGTGTTGTGTACGCATATAGTAGATGATATCGTTGGTAAATACATCACCAGCCACTTTTACGGACTTATCACATACAATGCCTCCAAGGGCAATCACGGCAATTTCTGTAGTTCCACCGCCGATATCCACAATCATATTTCCTTTGGGTTGCATGATGTCTACGCCAATTCCTATGGCTGCGGCCATAGGTTCGTGGATGAGGTACACTTCTTTACCATTCACACGTTCAGCAGATTCTTTTACCGCGCGCATTTCCACTTCTGTGATCCCCGATGGAATACAAATGACCATGCGTAAAGATGGTGCAAACAATTTTTTCTTAAGGGCTGGGATATTTTTGATAAACATACTGATCATCTGTTCTGAAGCATCAAAATCAGCGATAACCCCATCTTTCAATGGGCGAATGGTTTTTATGTTTTCGTGTGTTTTCCCTTGCATCAAATTGGCCTCTTTACCAACGGCTATAATCTTACCAGAAATGCGGTCTCTAGCCACAATGGACGGGCTGTCAATTACGACTTTATCATTGTGAATAATCAGCGTGTTGGCCGTCCCCAAATCGATGGCAATTTCCTCAGTCAAGAAGTCAAAAAATCCCATAGGATATAAAAAAAATTGTTTTTGGTATTAAAAAAAATGTGCTTAGGTGTAAATGTACTAAAAATAAATTTTAGCACATCTTCAAAAAGGTATTTTTTTAATGTTTAAAATGACGTGTTTTGGTAAACACCATAGCCACTTCATTTTCGTTGCAATAATCGATGCTTAGTTGATCTTTTATGGATCCTCCTGGCTGAATCACCGCTTTGATGCCTGCTTTGTTGGCAATTTCTACACAATCGGGGAAAGGGAAGAAAGCATCACTAGCCATCACTGCACCATTAAGGTCAAAATCAAAAGATTGTGCTTTGTGAATCGCTTGATTTAAGGCATCCACCCGACTGGTTTGCCCTGTGCCACTGGCACACAATTGTTTGTTTTTGGCTAAAACAATAGTATTCGATTTGGTGTGTTTACACAATTTTGAAGCAAATAATAGGTCGTCGACTTCACTTTGCGTTGGACTGAGTGTAGTGGCGGTTTCTAACATGTCCACTGTATCTGTAATGCTGTCTTTGTCTTGCACTAAATACCCGTTAAGGCATGTGCGGATAGAATTTTTGGGTAATTCAGTTAGTTTCTGAATGAGTAAAATTCTATTCTTTTTCCCTTTTAAAAGTGCTAGAGCATTAGCACTAAAACTGGGCGCAATGACAACTTCACAAAAGAGCTTGTGGATTTCTTCTGCGGTAGCCAAATCAATTTCGGTGTTGCAAATCAAAACACCGCCAAAAGCAGATACAGGATCGCCTGCCAGAGCATCAATATAGGCCTGATGAAGTGTTTCACGTTGAGCTAAGCCACAAGCGTTGTTGTGTTTCAATATCGCAAATGTGGGCGCTTCGCCTAAGAATTCATTCATCAAATTTACCGCTGCATCTACATCAAGTAGGTTGTTGTAACTCAACGCTTTGCCGTGTAGTTTGTCAAACATCGCCTCAAAATCGCCAAAGAAAAATCCCTCTTGGTGTGGGTTTTCTCCGTAGCGTAAAATTTTGCCGTTTTGCTCGCTTAATTTTAAAACAACTTCATCATTATTTTGATTGAAATAATTAAAAATTGCGCTGTCGTAATGTGATGAAATATTGAACGATTTTGCAGCAAAGCGTTGGCGGTCTTCGTAGGATACTACTCCATTATCTTTTGAAATCAGTTCTAAGAGTTCCGCATAATCATCCACAGAGGATACACACAAAACGTCTTTAAAGTTTTTGGCCGCTGCACGAATAAGTGAAATCCCGCCAATGTCAATTTTTTCAATAATGTCTTGATGGCTTGCGCCAGAAGCTACCGTTTTTTCAAAAGGATAAAGATCCACAATCACGAGGTCAATTTGTGGTATATTGAAACTTGCCATTTCTTCAACGTCTGAGGCGTTGTCCTGACGGTTCAGGATACCGCCAAATATTTTTGGGTGCAAAGTTTTTACGCGGCCTCCCAGTATAGAAGGGTAGTCTGTGATGTTTTCTACAGGGACAACATCAATCCCAAGATCATTGATGAATTTTTGTGTTCCTCCTGTGGAATAGATTGTAACGCCTTGTGCGTCTAATTTTTTAACGATGGGTTCTAAGCCATCTTTACTGAATACAGAAATTAGGGCCGATGAAATGGTTTTACTTTGACTCATTTTTGGTGGAAATTATAAGCTTCAAAAATAGGGAAATAAAGCCTAAATTTAATCTTGATTAGGACTAAAAAGCAGAGATTTTTTAAACAAAAACAAGACTTATTAACATCTACAGCAGTGTAGCTACTTTGGTACACACAAATTCAAGAAAATCCTCGTCATTTTTGGTAAATGGATTTAAGGTGTTCGAATCAATATCGATTTGACCAACGTTTTCTCCATCTACAAAAATGGGCACTACAATTTCCGATTTTACGGAGATGCTACAAGCAATATAATTGTCTTGTGCTTTGACGTCGGGCACCACAAAATTTTGATTACTAACCGCCACCTGTCCACAAATCCCTTTACCAAACGGGATAATGGTATGGTCTGTAGGCGCACCAGCATAGGGTCCGAGTTTGAGTTCTTTTTTGTCGCCATTTTTAAAATAAAACCCCACCCAGTCGTAGTAAGGGACTTCCGATTTTAGAAGGGTACAGAGGTTTAAAAGTGTATCTTCTGTGGCGGTAGATTCCTTTACAAGTGCAGTTATTTTAGGTTTTAAATCGTTAAAAGGCATGTATTATTTTTTGGGTAAAAATATTAAATCAAATGATTAAACGATTGTTAAAGTTCACATAATTACAGTATTTAGAAACTTAATTTTTCTAAATTTTTATAACTTTACAGCATGAAACATCCTGCGTTCACAAAGATTATATCTACGATTATGTCTGTAGCTGTGGTTACGGCTTCGTTTTCTTTTAAAATAGAAAAACATTTTTGTGGAGCAAACTTAGTTGATGTTTCCGTGGTTTCAAAAGTAGAATCCTGTTGCAAATCTCCAGAGAAAAAAGACCATTCTTTGCAGTTTGCCCAAACGCCCTGTTGTTCAAACATCAGTATTGTTTTCGAGGGGTTCGACAATTACCAAAACGCTATATCAACAGAATTCTTTAAGGCGCCCGTTTTTGTGGGGACTGCTTTCGTTCAAATTCCTGTTGAATACGTTTTTGAAACGACAATAAAAGTTCCTTATACAGACTACAATCCCCCGCCGCTTATAACCGATATTCAAGTACGGGATCAAGTTTTTCTGATTTGATTTAGAATTATTTTTACTACAACTCTTCTTGGAGTTTGCGTGTGTACATATACACCCCAATACCTAAAAAATAATTCTAAATTTATAACAATGAAGAACCTATTCATCATATTTTATTTCATACCCACTTTGTTTTTTGCACAAGACAAAATCAAAGGCATGGTTATGGAGCCCTCAGTACAGGGGAAACACCTTCCACTGGCTGGTGCCAATGTTATTTGGCAGGGGACTTCGGTGGGCACCATCACAGATATTGATGGTTATTTTACATTACCCTATGAAAACAACTACAAAACACTAGTAATTAGTTACGTTGGATACAAGCCAAAAACTATTAACGTAACAAATCCAAACACCGTTATTCATATTTTGTTGGAAGCCACAGATGACTTAGAAGAAGTCACCGTGACCACACGAAAAAAGGCTTCCGCAACTTCTTATATTGCCGCACAAAACATTACGACCATTAGCAGTAAAGAGTTACTCAAAGCGGCTTGTTGTAACCTCTCTGAAAGTTTTGAAACCAATCCATCAATTGATGTTAACTTTTCAGACGCTATTTCGGGAACAAAACAAATCAAAATGTTGGGGCTTACCAGTCCGTATATTTTAATCACCACAGAAAATGTACCTTCAATTCGTGGGGCAGCACAGACCTATGGACTCAGTTTTATTCCGGGAACTTGGGTAGAAAGTATTCAAGTAACCAAGGGCGCTGGAAGTGTTACTAATGGTTTTGAAAGCATTGCTGGACAGATTAATGCAGAGCTGGTCAAACCTTTGACCGACAAAAAACTATTTGTGAATGCTTATGGCTCAATCAATGGTCGTCTCGAACTCAATACACATTTCAATACTAAATTGAACGAGAAGTGGAGTACAGGGATGTATATTCATGCTGACAAACGAGGCGAAAAATTTGACAATAATAACGATTCATTTTTAGACTTACCTGTTGGTAATCAAATAAATATAATGAACCGCTGGCAGTATACCAATTTAGAAAAAGGGCTAATTAGTTTTTTAAATGTTCGTTATTTGGATGATCAAAAACAATCAGGACAATTAGCCTATGATCCCAAAATCCATAAGTTTGGAAATACCGTTTGGGGTAGTGAAGTGGATACCAAACGATTCGATTTTTCAGGAAAATTCGGCTATGTTAATCCAGAAATTCCTTATCAAAGTTTAGGGGTTCAATTGGCTTACAGTAATCATGAGCAAGACTCCTATTTTGGCAGTAGAACTTATGGTATTGGACATAAAAGTTTTTATACCAATTTGGTTTATAATTCCATCATTAGCGACTCGCGCCATAAAATAAAAACAGGGATTGGCTTCGCACATGACAACTATGATGAACAGGTCAATGCGACGGATTATTCAAGAAATGAAAATTCTGTAAGCGGTTTTTTTGAGTATTCTTTTGATAATTTAGACGATATCAACCTGACTGCTGGAATACGAATTGATCACCACAATTTGTTGGGCACTTTCGTTACGCCTCGTTTTCATGCACGTTATACCCCTTGGGAAAAGGCGGCACTGCGTTTGTCTTTTGGTCGAGGGAAACGTGCCGCCAATATTTTTGCCGAAAATCAACGGCTTTTCGCTTCTTCACGCAGTATCAATATTCAAAATACAAATGGCACTATTTACGGCTTAAACCCTGAAATTGCATGGAACTACGGAATTTCTTTTTTACAGGGATTTCAATTGTTTGGCCGAAAAGCAGATATTGCTTTAGATTATTATGTAACCGACTTTCAAAATCAAGTGGTTGTAGATTATGAAACCCCAACAGAAATTAATTTCTATAATCTTGATGGAGAAAGTTTTGCGCGGAGTTTACAAGTAGAGTTTAATTACTCGCCTGTAGAACGATTGGATTTTAAATCGGCTTACAAATATTATGATATTAAAGTGCAATACAACAACGGTAAATTGGAAAAACCCTTGACCCCAAAGCACCGTATTTTTGCGAATTTATCCTATGAAACAGCACCCTCAAACAAAGGCGGACTTTGGAAATTTGATGCCACCTACAATTGGTTGGGTGAGCAACGCTTTTCATCGACTACACAAAGTCCTGAAGCATTTCGTTTACCAGCGTATTCGCCCTCATTTTCAACCCTAAATGCTCAGGTTACCAAGGTGTTTTCGGATCAATTTGAAGTCTATGTTGGTGGCGAAAATCTAACGAATGTACAACAAAATAACCCTATTTTGAGTGCCGATGATCCGTTTGGCGCAAACTTTGATAGTACTTTTGTATATGGCCCAATATTTGGCAGCATGTACTATGCAGGATTAAGATATAAATTGAATTAAAAAACATAAAAATGAAAACAATAAAATATACCTTTCTGTTGATGTTGATGACTTCAATAGGATTTGCACAAAACAAAAATGCTAAAGCAGCCATTGAAGTTGATGGTGTGTGTATGATGTGTAAAAACAGAATTGAAAAAGCATGCCTAAAAACTAAAGGTGTAAAATCGGCTGTTTGGAATGTTAAGACTCATAATTTAAATCTTATTTATGACGAACGTAAAGTAGATTTGGATGCCATAAAAGCTAAAATAGCTGAAGCAGGCCACGATACTAAAGACCTCAAAGCAACAGATGAAGCTTATGAGGGCTTACATCCATGTTGTAAGTATCGCGATGAAGAAATTCAAGAAGATCACAAGTCAAAATGATTGAGGTAGTCACAAAAAAAAGCGCTTCTATTAGAAGCGCTTTTTTTATGAATATTTAGATTGAAATTACATCATTCCTGGCATTCCTCCGCCACCCATTGGCGGCATAGCGGGTGCATCTTCTTTGATGTCTACAAGAGCACACTCCGTAGTCAAAATCATTCCAGCGACTGAAGCTGCATTTTCCAAAGCAACTCGCGTTACTTTCTTTGGGTCAATGATGCCTGCTTTTAGCATATCGACATAAGCATCACCTTTGGCATCGTAGCCAAAATCACCTTTGCCTTCAAGCACTTTATTGATGACGACACTGCCTTCTCCTCCGGCATTATCTACTATGGTACGTAGTGGCGCTTCAATAGCTCTTGAAACAATTTGAATTCCAGTGACTTCATCAAGATTGACATCACTGATTTTTTCCAATGTTTTTTGAGCGCGAACTAACGCCACACCACCACCAGCAACAATTCCTTCTTCGACTGCAGCACGAGTAGCGTGTAAAGCATCGTCTACACGGTCTTTCTTTTCTTTCATTTCTACTTCACTAGCTGCCCCTACATAAAGAACAGCTACACCACCGGCCAATTTAGCCAAACGCTCTTGAAGTTTTTCTCTATCATAATCGCTTGTTGTACTCTCAATCTGACTTTTAATTTGATTCACACGTGCTTTGATGTCTGCTGCTTTTCCTGTTCCATTGACAATCGTTGTGTTGTCTTTATCAATGGTTACAGTTTCTGCAGTTCCTAACATTTCTAAATCTGCATTTTCAAGAGAGAAACCGCGTTCTTCGGAAATTACGGTTCCACCAGTTAAGATTGCGATATCTTCCAACATAGCTTTACGTCTGTCTCCAAACCCTGGTGCTTTTACAGCGGCAATTTTTAGTCCGCCACGAAGTTTGTTGACCACGAGTGTTGCAAGGGCTTGACCTTCAACATCTTCAGCAATGATAAGCAACGGGCGACCAGATTGCGCCACGGGCTCTAAAATGGGAAGAATTTCTTGAAGGTTTGATATTTTCTTATCAAACAATAAAATGTATGGATTTTCTAAATCGGCAATCATTTTGTCTGAATCTGTAACAAAATATGGGCTGAGGTATCCACGGTCAAACTGCATCCCTTCTACAACATCCACATACGTGTCTGTTCCTTTGGCTTCCTCTACAGTTATAACGCCTTCTTTACCGACTTTTCCAAATGCTTTAGCAATGAGTTCGCCAATGGTGTTGTCGTTATTTGCTGAAATGGAAGCAATTTGCATGATTTTTTCGGAAGAGTTTCCTACTTTTTTAGCTTGTTTTTCTAAGTCAGTAACAATGGATTCTACAGCTTTATCGATACCACGTTTGAGGTCCATTGGATTGGCACCAGCAGCTACATTTTTAAGCCCTTCTTTCACAATGGCTTGTGCTAAAACGGTTGCTGTTGTGGTACCATCTCCTGCCAAATCATTGGTTTTGGAGGCCACTTCTTTTACCATTTGTGCACCCATGTTTTCAAGTGCATCTTCTAGTTCTACTTCTTTGGCTACAGAAACACCATCTTTTGTGACTTGAGGTGCGCCAAAGCTTTTGCTGATGATTACATTTCTTCCTTTTGGACCAAGAGTTACTTTTACAGCATTGGCCAATGCGTTAACACCGCGTTTTAGACCATCGCGTGCATCTATATCAAATTGAATATCTTTTGCCATAATAAATTGTTTTATGCCATAAGTCTAAGCTATATGCTTTAGGCTTTAGGCGGTTGTTTAATTTTTTGTTTTAAAGTGTAAATTTTTCTTTTTATATGATTAATGTTTGTAATCAACTTAGTAGAAATTTCTTCATCAATATAATTCAAATCTTTTGAAAGTATGATGAGGTATTCTACTTCAGAAGCAGAACCTAGAGCTATTGATAAAAACCGATTGAACTCTGAATCACTATCCCTTCCACAACCTTCACTTATGTTGTTAGGTATTGAAACAGCAGCTCTTCTAATTTGAGAAGTTAATTCCATAAATTTCTTCATTTGGATATTGCTTTGTTACATTATATAATTCTAATGTAAGCTCATGACTCAATTTCCATATATTATATTTTTTGAAATCCCTCATAGACAATAGCTTAAGGCATTTTGCTTAAAGCTAATTAAACAATAGCGAGAATATCGCTTTCTCGCATGATTAAATAATCTTGACCATCAAGTTTTAGTTCCGTACCAGAATACTTTCCATACAGGACTGTATCGCCAACACTAACGGTCATTTTTTCGTCTTTTGTGCCATTGCCTACCGCAACAACTTTTCCTTTTTGTGGCTTCTCTTTGGCGTTATCAGGAATGATAATCCCAGAAGCAGTTTTGGTTTCTGCAGCCATAGGTTCAACAAGAACTCTATCTGCTAAAGGTTTAATGTTTAAAGCCATACTTTTTTTTTAAGTTGAATTAATGGTTTATAAATTACTAAAATTGTGCCATTACAAATGAAACTGACAAACTTTCAGTAGAAAAAAAAATGTCAACTTTATGTTGACATTTTTTATGAATAGTTATACGTTTTATTCAGATTCTTCACTGGTATCGTCAGTCAGTGGAATGTTCTCAGCAGGCGTTTCAACAGCTGGTGTTGAGGTGCTTTCTGGGTCTAATGCTTTAGATTCTAACTCACCTTCAGAACCGCCAATTGCTAGGTTTGAAAGCAGGATTAGAGCCAATAATAAGGTTGCAAGTGCCCAAGTACTTTTATCTAAAAAATCTGTTGTTTTTTTGACACCACCAAGTTGTTGGCCACCACCACCGCCAAATGAAGAAGATAGTCCGCCACCTTTTGGATTTTGTACCATAATCACTACGACCAATAAAAATGCGACGATGACTATTAATACCAAAAATATTGAAAACGTGCTCATGAGTTTTTATTTTTTTCTTGTAATTGTTTTATAGCTTTAATTTGGTCTGCAAATAAACTACTTTTTTCTGGATATTTCAAACTTAAAATGGTGTAGGATTGAATTGCTCTTTCGTAGTTTTTTTGTTCCACATAAATTCGTGCCAAGGTTTCTGTCATCAGTTGTTCGGGATCTGAAGTTTGGTTTTCAGCAATATTTTCTAAAACACGATCGCCCTTTACTGGCTTTATTTTTGGATTTTTAGAGATGAAGGCATCGATCAAGTCAAAGTTTTTGGTTTGTTTACTGGTTGGTTTTTTCTCGTCATTGGTGCGATCAATTGGTTTTATTGTTGTCAATTGTAACCATTGAGAAAAGGAGTGGGTGTCTTGTTTGTCAAAATTCAGTGGTGCACCTATATTCAGGATTTCAGAAGCATTTTCTTCTGATTCATTCTTGTTTTCTTCAACTTTAGTTTCAATATTTTGCGTAACTGATGTTCCCTGAGCTTGACTAGAAATGTCTTGAAAATCGCTGACTTCCAGCATTTTGAGCCCTTCGTGGTTGTTTTTTATTTGTTCCGAAACTATGTTCTGAAGAAATGTCTCAGAGGTAATAAAATCAAATAATATGCTGCGGTCTGTAGTGTACGCTGCGGTAGTTTTTAGGGCTTTGTTGTACTTGTAGCTATCGTTGTCTTTTAGGGATTTTAAATGCAATGCTCGTACTGATTGGAAGTAAGGAAATTCTTCAACAATCGCTTTAATAGACGGCAGATGTTTCTTTTTCAAAGTTGAAGGTGAATGAAGTAATTTTGTAAAATTTAATTTATTCATACTACCAATTTGCTAGTGATGCATTTATTATATCTTGCGTTAGACGATCATAAATTTCTGTGATGGCGGTTGTTTTTTGTGCACCAATAAGTTGAGCACTTCCAGAGTAGTCGTAAAAAAATGAAAACCGTTTTTCAAAATCAGCTTCTTCGTCGTTTGTGTTTATAAAACGAACGTTTACAGAAATTGTCAATCTGTTTTGAGCCGCTGTATTGCTTGCTGTTGCCGTGGTTGGTGATATGCGGTATTCTGTAATTTCCCCTTCATAAATGATGTCGCCATTAGATTTTACAAGATCTAAATTGGTTTGATTCAATATGATGTCTTGAAGTGCTAAGGTAAAATCGCGCTCAATTCCAGGTTCAATAAGCGCAGCGGTATTTTGAAAATAATTGACTTGGAATGTTTTAGTCTCACTATCAATAGAAATCCCAGTAAATGAGTAAGCTCCACACCCAACGTAGGTAGTGAAAACTCCAAACAAAAAAACTGTGCGTAGCGCTTTATAAATCATATTGCTTTATTTTTCTGTACAGCGTGCGTTCCGAAATCCCTAGCTCATCTGCGGCAAGTTTTCGTTTTCCATTGTGCCGTTCCAAAGATTTTTTTATTAATTCTATTTCTTTTTCATGTAAAGATAAGGTTTCTTCCTCTTCCTCAACGTCTTCTATAAAATCGAATTTTTCTTCGGGTTCTATAATTTCGATAGGCGATTTACTGGTGTTGTGTTCCGAAAGCGATAAAAATTGATCTTCATTCTGAGTGTTTCCAGCAGATTGATCGTTGTATATCTTTTGTATTAAGCGTTCATTTTTCTCTTGAACATCTTTATAATTGTCATTTTGCATGAGTTCCATGGTGAGTTTTTTGAGGTCATTCAAATCACTTTTCATATCAAACAGAACCTTATATAAAATTTCACGTTCTGTACTGAAATCAGTTGCTGTTTTTTCTTTTTTGATCACTGCAGGGAGTTGACTTCCAAAATCGGGCAAATAACTTCTAAGGGTTTGTGCATCAATTATTCTAGAAGATTCGAGTACAGAGATTTGCTCGGCTACATTGCGCAACTGACGTATGTTTCCCGACCAGCGGTAATTTTGTAGCAATTGAACAGCATCATCATCCAAACGAATGGTTGGCATTTTGTATTTCAAAGCAAAGTCACTCGAGAATTTTCTGAACAGTAAGTGAATATCTTCTTTTCTTTTTCGTAGTGCAGGAATGGGAATCTCGATGGTGCTTAAACGATAATACAAATCTTCGCGAAATTTTTCTTTTTCTATGGCTTCAAACATATTGACATTTGTTGCCGCCACAATACGGACATCTGTTTTTTGAACTTTACTCGATCCCACTTTAATGAATTCTCCATTTTCGAGGACGCGTAATAAACGCACCTGTGTTGTGAGTGGAAGTTCGCCTACTTCGTCCAAGAAGATGGTACCCCCATCGGCGACTTCAAAATAGCCAGAGCGTGTTTGTGTAGCTCCTGTAAACGCCCCTTTTTCGTGCCCAAAAAGTTCACTATCAATAGTGCCTTCTGGAATGGCGCCACAATTTACAGCAATGTATTTCCCATGTTTTCGGTGCGATAGTTGGTGGATAATTTTTGGAATCACTTCTTTTCCAACACCACTTTCTCCAGTAACCAAAACAGAAATATCTGTTGGTGCCACTTGAATTGCTTTTTCAATGGCACGATTGAGGCCTTTGTCGTTGCCGATGATGCCAAAGCGTTGTTTTATAGATTGAACGGTTTCCATAATTTACATGTTTTTTGAATACCCAATAGCTTTTCCTTTAAGTGTTGCACTTGTACAATCTTCAATTTTAACGAGTACAAAATCTCCTACTTTGTACTGTTCTTTTGGAAATACCACAGTAGTATTTTGTGGATTTCTACCAGACCACTCAGCATCCGATTTCTTGGATGTTTTTTCGATAAGGACTTCGGTTACTTGATTTAAATATGCTTGACTTCTTATTAAGCTGTGTTGTTGTTGCAGTTCCACAACTTCACTCAAGCGTCGTTTTTTTACAGCTTCTGGGATGTCATCTTCCATTTTGCGTTCTGCCAAGGTACCTGGACGCTCCGAGTAGGCAAACATATAACCAAAACTGTATTTTACATATTCCATCAAACTCAGTGTATCTTTGTGGTCTTCTTCAGTTTCTGTAGGAAAGCCACAAATCATGTCGTGCGAGATGGCACAATCGGGTAAATATTTTTTTATATTGTCTATTAGTTCAAAATATTCAGCACGTGTATGCTGGCGGTTCATATGCTTAAGAATACGGTCGCTTCCGCTTTGTACGGGGAGATGGATATAGTTGCAAATGTTGTCGTATTTCGCCATAGTTTTAATCACATCCAAAGACATATCTTGTGGATTTGAAGTGGAAAAGCGAAAACGCATTTTGGGTTGAGCTTTAGCGCAAAGCTCAAGTAAAGCTGCAAAATCTACTGCTGTAGCTTTTTGTAGATCAGATGCTTTTGCAAAATCTTTTTTCATTCCGCCTCCATACCATAGAAAACTATCTACATTTTGCCCCAGCAGAGTAACTTCTTTAAATCCTTTTTGTGCTAAGTCATTAATTTCTTCCAAAATACTTTGAGGATCTCGACTGCGTTCTCGACCTCTTGTGAAGGGCACGACACAGAATGTACACATATTGTCGCATCCCCGAGTGATGGAAACAAATGCCGATACCCCATTAGAGTTCAAACGAACAGGAGCAATATCTCCATAAGTTTCTTCTTTGGATAGAATGACATTTACAGCATTTCTACCTTCTTCTACTTCTGCAATGAGGTTGGGTAAATCTTTGTAAGCGTCAGGGCCAACAACAAGATCGACTATCTTTTCTTCTTCCAAAAACTTACTTTTTAAACGTTCGGCCATGCATCCAAGCACACCAACTTTCATTTTTGGATTTTGTCGTTTTACGGCATTATATTTTTCGAGGCGCTTGCGCACTGTTTGTTCAGCTTTATCGCGGATAGAGCAAGTATTGACCAACACTAAATCGGCATCTTCTAGTTGAGATGTCGTGTTGAACCCCTCTTTTTGAAGAATAGAAGCCACGATTTCGCTGTCGCTAAAATTCATTTGACACCCATAGCTTTCAATAAAAAGTTTTTTCGTATTCTCTGGCTTTGAAACCAAATTCAGCGAGGAACCTTGTTTATTTTCGTCAATTACTTTCTCCATAATTAGTTTTGTGTTCTCTGAACAATTAGTGTGCAAAGATACATTATTTTTCTTTTTTATGACAAAGTGTCATGTTTTCTCTATTTCCTTTTGATATGATATAAATTTAGACTTAATTTGAAATTATAATTTTTTTTATCTTATGGCATCATTTACAGCACTCACCAAAAAAATTACTGAAGCACCAAGAATCGATTTTGGAGATTTATTCAACGAATCTGTTGCAGTATTTAAAAAAGTTTGGCTACAAGGATTTATTCTTCAGTTGATATCTATTGTGTTGAGCTTACCGCTCATAATTTTCAATTTCAGTTTTTTATTGGATTCAGGGTTAGATTCAAATTCCTATGAACCATTAGAGCAATTAATGTATAGTGATTCTATGTTGGAGCAATCAGGGCCAATGATTTTACTGTATTATTTGATGGTGATTGTTGTAGGTTTTATGTCGTCATTGTTATCCTTTGGTTTTTTCAGAGTGATTAGACAAATGGATGAAGGACAACCTTTTGAAATTTCAAACTTTTTTTACTTTTTCAACGCAGCAAGAATAAAAAAATCACTTTTATTGATTTTGGCCAATTTTGGTATTGCAGTTTTAGCATTATTGATGTGTGTATTTCCCATCTTTTATGTCATGATTCCATTGATGTTTGTAACCCCAATGTTTGTATATAATCCTGAACTCTCAATTTCAGAAATCCTAAAAAGTTCCTTTTCATTGGGGCATAAAAAGTGGGGGATAACTTTTGCCATAACCATTCTAAACGTTATCACTTTATATATACTTATTTTGCTAACTTGCGGTCTTGGATCATTGTTTTTTAGTTGCTTTTTACAAATGCCTATTTATGTTTTGTACAAAAAAATCATTTCATTTGAAGACGCTTCAATTCAACAATAACTATCTCTTTTTCAATTAGTTATCACGAAAAACCAAAAACACCAAACTCAATTTTTTTTGACATAAAAATTAATTTTGGGAAAAAATTAAAAAACAAAATTGAAAAATTCGACTACATTTGTTGCCTCAATAAAATAAATTATGGCCAAAAATCTTGTGATTGTCGAGTCGCCCGCAAAGGCAAAAACGATAGAAAAATTTCTTGGGAAAGAATTCAAAGTGGAGTCTAGTTTCGGACACATTGCCGATTTACCCTCCAAAGAACTCGGTGTAGATGTAGATGGAGATTTCAAACCAAAGTATGAAGTTTCTAAAGACAAAAAGCCGGTGGTCAAGAAATTAAAAGATTTGGCCAAAAAAGCAGAAATTGTGTGGCTAGCCAGTGATGAAGATCGTGAAGGAGAGGCCATTGCGTGGCATTTAGCAGAAACCCTCAAGTTGGACAAAGCCAAGACAAAACGTATCGTTTTTCATGAAATCACAAAAACTGCTATCGAAAAAGCAGTACAAAATCCGCGTAATATTGATTATGATTTAGTTGATGCACAACAAGCAAGGCGGGTTTTGGATCGAATTGTGGGTTATGAGCTTTCGCCGGTTTTATGGAGAAAAGTCAAGGGAGGACTTTCTGCAGGTAGGGTACAGTCTGTTTCTGTGCGTTTAATTGTGGAGCGTGAACGCGAAATACAAGAATTTCAACCAAAGGCCAGTTTTAAGGTGGATGCCGAATTTACCACCGCAAAAGGAATCCCTTTTAAAGCTAAACTTTCAAAACCTTTTGATTCTGAACAAGAAGCAAAAATATTTTTAGAATCCAATAAAGATGCTGTATTTTCTGTAGCTTCACTTGACAAAAAACCAGCAAAAAAATCACCAGCCCCACCATTTACAACATCAACCCTTCAGCAAGAAGCGGCCAGAAAACTTTATTTTTCGGTAAGTAAAACAATGAACATGGCACAACGCTTGTATGAAGCAGGTTTGATAACGTACATGAGAACAGATAGTGTAAATTTATCACAAGAAGCGCGTAATGCAGCTGCAAAAGAAATTATTTCTGCCTTTGGCGAAAATTACAGCAAAACACGCAATTTCAAAGGGAAATCTAAAGGCGCTCAAGAAGCACACGAAGCCATTAGGCCAACAAATTTTTCGACGCATTCTGTGAATTTGGAACGCGATCAAGCACGTTTGTACGAACTCATTTGGAAACGTGCTATTGCCTCTCAGATGAGCGAAGCACAACTCGAGCGAACCAATGTCAAAATTTCGACCCAAAACCACGATAAACTGTTCACAGCCAACGGAGAAGTCATCAAATTTGATGGATTTCTGAAAGTTTACCTTGAAGGTACAGACGAAGAAAATACCGAACAAGAAGGCATGTTGCCTGCCATGGCATTGAATGAACTTTTGACCAACAATTATATTGTAGCTACCGAACGTTTTTCGCGTCCGCCATATCGGTTTACAGAAGCGTCTTTGGTAAAAAAATTGGAAGAGCTTGGTATTGGCCGACCATCAACATATGCCCCCACAATTTCTACAATCCAAAACAGGAATTATGTAGAGAAAGGAACCGTTGAGGGCAAACAACGCCAATATCGCTTATTGACCTTTAAAGATAATGTACTAGCAGAAAAAACATTATCAGAAAATTACGGTTCAGATAAAGGCAAGTTGGTGCCTACAGATATAGGAATGATTGTTACCGATTTCTTGGTGAATCATTTTGAAGCTATTTTGGATTATAATTTTACCGCTAAAGTTGAAGCAGATTTTGATGCTATTGCTTCTGGAAAAGCTGATTGGACAAAAATGATGAAAACCTTTTACGGTACTTTTCATCCACAAGTTGAAGATGTACGCGAAAATGCCAACCGTGAATCTGGCGAACGTGTTTTAGGCACAGACCCAGCAACAGGGCGACAGCTTAGTGTGCGTCTTGGAAAATTCGGACCTATGGCTCAAATAGGAAAAGCGGATGATGAAGAAAAACAGATATTTGCTAGTGTTCCTCCGAATTTGCAATTGAGTTCAATTACATTTGAACAAGCGCTTGACTTATTCAAATTACCAAAAGATTTAGGGGTTTATGAAGGTGAAGACGTTTTGGTCAATAATGGCCGATTTGGTCCATACGTAAAGCATGGCAAAAAATTTATTTCATTACCAAAAGGTGTCGATCCTTTGAGTGTAGAAATGGATGAAGCTATTGAATTGATTAAAGAAAAAGCAAAAGCCGATGCACCAATTTATGAATATGATGGACTTCCAGTTCAGAAAGGGAAAGGCCGTTTTGGGCCGTTCATCAAGTGGAACAATATGTTCATCAACGTCAATAAAAAATACGATTGGGACAATCTTTCAGCACAAGATATAGAAACATTAATCAAGGATAAAATTCAGAAAGAAATTGATAAAATTGTCCATGACTGGGAAGATGAAGGCATCCGTGTAGAAAAAGCACGTTGGGGACGACACAACATCATCAAAGGAAAAACTAAAATAGAACTGCCAAAAACTGTAGATGCAGCAAAATTAACCCTAGAAGAAGTTAAGGCAATATTAGATAAGAACGCCTCCAAAAAACCGACAAAAAGACGTAAAAAAAAGAAATAATCAATGGATTTTAGTACACTTTTTCCAATTTCAGATCGATTGTTAGAATCTGTCGAGTTGTCTCATTATCAGTCTCTTGGAAGAAAGCTAAAACTACATACAGCCCATTCTATTCCTGATTTAAGCGCTACACGTATCGCAATTTTTGGTGTTTTGGAAACTAGAAATGCCATAGATCACATTGGCGAATCTTTTGAGTTGATTGAAGTTCGAAAAGCATTTTATTCATTGTTTCCTGGGAACTGGAATACAGAGATTGCAGATTTAGGAGATTTGATCCCTGGAGCTAGTGTAGAAGACACTTACTTTGCCGCAACAGAGCTCATTCAGGCATTGCTTCAACAAAAAATTATACCCGTTGTGCTTGGTGGAAGCCAAGATATCACATATGCCAATTATCGTGCTTACGATGCTATAAAACCAATGATTAATGTGGTAAATATTGATAAAAGTTTTGATTTGGGCGATTCGTCCAAACCCATCACAAATTCAAGTTATTTGGGGAAAGTAATTTTAGAAAAACCCTACAACTTGTTTAATTACACAGCTTTGGGGTACCAAACCTATTTCAACGCTCAAGAAGAGATAGATTTGATGGAAAAACTTTATTTTGAATACTACCGTTTAGGGGACATCAATAAGAACATCAAAACGGTTGAACCTGCTCTTCGTGATGCCGATTTGGTGACCATTGACTTGAATTCTGTCAAATCATCGGAGGTAAGTGTGAAACAAAAGTTTTCGCCCAATGGTTTTGATGGAAAAGAAATATGCGCCATTTCACGTTATGCAGGAATCAGTAATCGGGTATCATCATTTGGAATTTATGAATATAATCCTTCCCCAGATGATGAAGCTACATCGATGCTTATCGCTCAAATGATATGGTATTTTATTGAAGGTTTTAATTGTCGTGTTCAAGACGATAATTTCGAAAATACAGAGGATTTTAATAAATATACCGTATTGGTAGAGGGGCAAGAATTAGTATTTTATAAAAGTTTAAAAACAGGACGTTGGTGGATTCAAACCCCATTTTTATCGTTTTCCAATACTAAACAAAAAAAATACTCGTTATTAGCCTGTATGCATGAAGATTACGAGCAAGCAACCAAGGGATATATTCCAGAGCGCTGGTATAAGGCATGTAAAAAGCAATAAATAGATATAGTTTAAGCTTTTATTAAGATTATTCAACTAAAAAAAGTTGTAATTCTAAAAATATATAAATAAGTTTACGAACTTTAAATTACAGAGGGCAACCTCAATTGACATACTTATGAAGAAAATTGTATTTTTAACTTTAGTATTTGTTATCGCTACTAGCTGCGGCTCAAAAGACAAAGGGGAGCTTGTTGGCGTTAAAGGAAAGCGATGGCATCCAGAGAAACCATATGGAATGAGTCTTATTCCAGGAGGTGCATTTGTGATGGGTAAGTCAGATGACAACATAGTGGATCTTCAAGATGCACCAACCAAAACAGTTACTGTACGTTCATTTTACATGGATGAAACAGAGATTACAAACAGTGAATACCGCCAGTTTGTACATTGGGTTAGAGATTCTATCCTAAGAGAAAAACTCGCAGAAATGGCCGACTTGGAAGGCAAAACGCAAGATGATGATGGAATTGGAGAGTTCGCCTATGTTGATGCCTTAGATCCAGACGATTTAACACCTTATCAACGCTACATGTTAGATACCTATGGTGATGATCAGCGTAAAATCAACAGAGATGTAGATCTTATATTTGATACCGAAGATTATCCAGATGAACTATATGCCGAAGTTATGGATGGAATGTACTTACCACCAGACGAATGGTACAATGGACAGCGTACTTGGGATGTAGAACAATTTGTGTTTGAATACACCTATATGGACATTGAAGAAGCTGCAAAGTACAGAGAGCTGAAACGCAGTGACTTCGTTGAAAAATATCCTGTAAAAGTCTATCCAGACACAACGGTTTGGATTCGCGATTTTGAATACACTTACAACGTACCTATGCATAATGATTATTTTTGGCATGATGCGTACGGAGATTATCCTGTGGTAGGAATCACTTGGGAACAAGCCGACGCCTTTTGCCAATGGAGAACCAAGTACAAAAATGGCTACCAAAAATCAAAAGGAAAACAAAACGTCAATATGTTCAGACTTCCATCTGAAGCAGAATGGGAATATGCAGCTAGAGGTGGTTTACAAGGAGCCACATTTCCATGGGGAGGGCCTTACGCAAAGAATGACCGTGGGTGTTTCTTAGCAAATTTTAAACCTCTACGTGGTAATTATGCCGCTGACCAAGCACTCTACACTGTAGAAGCAGATGCTTTTGAACCTAATGACTACAATCTGTATAATATGTCAGGAAACGTTTCGGAGTGGGTCAATTCATCCTATGATGCTTCCTCTTACGAATATACCTCATCATTCAATCCCAATGTGAACGATAAAGACAACCCCCGAAAAGTTGTACGTGGGGGGTCTTGGAAAGATGTCGCATACTACTTGCAAGTTAGCACGCGCGACTACGAGCATGCAGATTCTGCACGAAGCTTTATAGGGTTCCGTACGGTTCAAGACTATCTAGGAGAAGACGCAACTGCAAATGCAGGAACAAATTAAAAATCAAATAATAACACATTAACACAATAAAACTTTAAATATTAATTACCATGGCAAAAGAAGGAAAAATCACGATCACAAATATGGTCTACGGACTTGGGGCAGCAATTGTAATTGTAGGAGCTCTTTTTAAAATTCAACACTGGCCTTATGCTTCAGAAATTCTAACTCTAGGGATGATTGTTGAAGCACTAGTATTTACATATTCTGCTTTTGAACGTCAAAAAGGAGACTTAGATTGGTCGCTTGTATATCCTGAATTGACAGGAGGTTCAGCAAAAACTAAGAAATCAAAAGAAGAAACACCGGAAGGTGTGCTTACCAAAAAATTAGATGCCTTACTCAAGGAAGCGAAAATTGATGGTGCTTTAGTAAAAAGCTTAGGTGAAAACATTAAAAATCTTAACGCAACAGCTTCATCTATGGACGGTTCTGCAGGAGCAACAAATAGATATAATGAGGAAATGGCCAAAGCAACAGCTCAAATGGAGTCTATTAACAGTCTTTATGAAGCTCAACTTAAAAGCGCCAATAAACAAGCAGAAATTAATGCTGAATCAATTGAAAATGCAATTAAATTGAAAGAGCAAATGGAATCTTTGTCTTCTAACTTATCCTCGCTAAACGGAGTATATGGAGGTATGCTTACTGCAATGAACAACAAATAATTAGTTTTTATTGAAACTAAATTTATATAACCAAAAAAACTAATTATTATGGCAGGAGGAAATGTATCTGCAAGACAGAAAATGATAAACTTGATGTATCTGGTATTCATCGCAATGATGGCCATGAATATGTCAAAAGAAGTGCTTTCTGCATTTGGGCTTATGGAAGCAAAATTTGCTGAGTCCAATGCAACCACTACGGAAACAAATGAGGCACTACTCACGGATTTGATAACCAAAGGCGACGAAAAGCCAGAAGAATTTGCTGTAGCAGCCAACAAAGCTCAACAAATCAATGTAATTTCAGATAAGTTTTACAAGTACATCGAAACACTCAAGCGCGATCTTTTAAAAGCTGGAGGATACGAAATTGTACCTGAAACAGGTAAACTGCCTTTTGAGGCTATGGACAAAACTGATATTCTTGACGAAATGTGGTTTACTGGAGATCGCCTAACAAAGGCTGGCGCTGCAGTCATGACAAAGATTGAACAATATAAATCTGATGTTAAAGAAGTTCTTGGAACTGACGTTAAGTATAAAAAAGCTGTTGAACGATTTGAAAAACGTTTCAGCACAGAAAAAGTAACGAACAAAGACGGAAAAAAAATAGATTGGTTAGATTATAACTACAAAGGATTTCCAGCCATTGCTTCGTACACAAAGTTAACAGCCATGCAAAACGATGTGAAAGTAACCGAAGCTAGTATGTTCAACCTCTTCTTAGGAAATACATTGACCGAAGCCGTATCATTGAAAAACTATCAAGCTATTGTTTTGGCTGATAAATCTGCATTTTTTGCTGGAGAGAAATTTCAAGGAAAAGTTGTACTCGGAAAATATGCCAACGTTACACCAACAAAATTAGTTGTACAAGGTCAAGAAATCAACATAGCTTCTGCAATTGATTCTACAGGAGCAGCAACACTTGATTTTAATGTTGGTAATATTGGAGAAAAGAAAATTGACGGTCAGTTTACATTCCTTGAAGATGGTAAACCATTAGAAATTCCTATTGTAGGAAACTATGTTGTTGTACCACGCCCAAAAGAAGCATCTGTTGCAGCGGACAAAATGAATGTATTGTACAGAGGTTTAGAAAACCCCATGACGATTTCATTTGCAGGAGTACCAGATAGTAAAGTCTCAGTATCTGCTCCTGGTCTAAGAAAAGCAGGTGGGCAAGGAAAATACATTGTCAATCCGCCATCAGGAAGTCAAAACTTGATTGTATCCGTGGTTGCAACTTTGGATGATGGAACAAAAGTGAATTCTAAAAAATCATTTAGAATTAAAAATATTCCTAATCCCGTTGGGAAAATTGCAGGAAAAAGTGGCTCAATTAAACTCAATAAACGTGATGTAACAACGTCTCGTGTCTTGGCAGATTTCGGAGATTTTGTTTACGATTTGAATCCAACAGTTTCGGCATTTGACTTGACCGTACTTGGCGAAACAGTTACCGTTTCTGGAAACCGATTGAACCCTGCTGCAAAAGCATTAATCAATAATGCACCTAGACGTTCTTTGGTCATTATTGATAACATTAAAGTAAGAGTAAAAGGCGTGAGTGGTGTAGAAATTCCACCAGCGGCGGCTATTACAGTAAAATTAACAAATTAAAATTATGAATCGTTTACCCCTATTCTTATTCGTTTTACCATTCATTGCGTTTAGTCAGGCCAACATCTTGAATGCAAAATCTCCTGATGAAATTGGGATTACCTCGGCATACGATGAAGTTGATTCCGACGAAGAACCCTTGGCTTATGGGTTTATCAGCGATAAAGATGTACTGTTTTCCAAAACCATTTGGGAAGAAATAAACCTTGATGAACGTGTGAATTTCCCTATGTACTTTCCCATAGATACTTTGGTTGTTGGAAAAGAGAGAAGACCACTTATTCACTTTCTCCTAAAATCCGCTCTAAACGGTGATTATGTCGTTTACAAGAAGGATAATTTTAAAGAAATTCTTTCTCTTGAAGATTTGGAAAAGAAAAGAAAATACAGAGTCATACGTGCGGGTACAGATGAAAATATAGGACTTGAGCGCATCATCAATGAAGCTGGAAATAAAGAAGAATTTTTACTTCAAAAAGGCGTAGATATTGGAGAATATGCCAATATGGATGAATCTTTGTTGAGTGACGACGAATACAACGAATATATATCTAAAATGGAGGAACTTATTTTTGAAAATAATTTGCTTTCAGAGGAGGAATATTCTGAAGAAATTTTCAGCTATGCCGATGTCGTAAAATATAGAGTCAAAGGCGTTTGGTATTTTGACAAAAGACAATCAGATTTACGCTATCGTCCAATTGCTATTGCACCAATAGTCATCACACCACGTTCCAAGGCCAACATGAAAGAATTTAATGATCCTAACATGAAGCCAGACTATGTAGAGCTTTTTTGGGTATTTTATCCTGACGCAAGAAAATATTTGCACAAAGCAATGGCTTTCAATGACAAGAATACATCCAAGCCCATTTCATTCGATCATTTGATTAATTCTAGACGCTTTTCTGGATACATTTATAAAGAAGATAATGTGTATCAAGACAGAGAAATAAACGACTATATTTCTGAAAATGCACTTATGCAACTCTTAGAATCGCAACGGATTAAAGAAAAAATCAGAAATTTAGAACAAGATATGTGGAGTTATTAACCCTCCACTTCACATTAAAAACGCTTTCCAACAGGGAAGCGTTTTTTTTTATTTAAATTTATAGTATGTCTGTAGATTATATTATTGTAGGTTCTGGTCTTGCCGGGCTGATGCTTAGTGAACAACTTCGTACGCGTAATAAATCTTTTATCGTTATAAGTAATACTTCCCAGCAAGCATCGGTTGTAGCGAGTGGGTTGTATAATCCCGTAGTTTTGAAGCGTTTTAATAGGGCATGGAATGCCGATGAACATCTTCCAATTGCACTTTCTGCCTACAAAACATTGGAAACACTTTTGAATATCCCTATTGATGATCAAAGAGCTATTTATAGGATTTTTAGCTCTGTTGAAGAGCAAAACAACTGGTTTTTAGCTGCAGACAAGCCAAAGTTACAAGAGTTTTTAGTGCCAAAAATTATCGAAAATAACAATCCAAATGTTAGAGCACCTTTTGGCTATGGTAAAGTTAAATTTACGGGCAGAGTAGACACCAAGTTGCTTTTACAGACCTACAGAAACTATTTAGCATCCCAAAATCAATTTTTTGAAGACACCTTTGATCATTCAAAACTTGAGGTAAGCAATACAATTCAGTATAAACACATAACGGCAAAAAAACTCATTTTTGCAGAGGGCTTTGGTTTAAAACACAACCCCTTTTTTAACACTCTTCCATTGGAGGGCACCAAAGGAGAGCTTTTAGTTGTTCATGCGCCAGACTTAAAATCTGATGTCATCCTAAAATCAAGTGTTTTTGTAATCCCTATTGGGAATGAACAGTACCTTGTTGGTTCTACTTATGCTTGGAATGATTACAGCAATACGCCAACAGAATCTGCTAAAAATGAAATTTTAGAAAAACTTCAAAAAGTGATTTCGTGTTCTTTTAAAGTTGTTCATCAACGTGCTGGAATTCGTCCAACAGTTGTAGATCGTCGCCCATTAGTGGGTCAGCACAAAACACATAAAAATTTATTCGTCTTGAATGGTCTTGGCAGTCGAGGTGTACTTATAGCACCCACTGTAGCTAAAGATTTAATTACTTATATAGAAGATGGTGTTCCACTTCCAAAAGAAATTGATATCAATAGATTTAAGTCTTAGACTTGTTGGCTAAATTGGGATCATAGCTCATAAAAAAATTAATCCAAATATTTCTCGATAGCCGCATAATAACGGGCATGAAACCAACTAAAGTTCCTACAATACACCCAAAAGCGACCTTGAGTGAACTTCCCAAAAAAATATTGGAAACAATAAAAGCAGCCACAGCAAAGGCAATGCCTACTCCATAACTCACATACATAGACCCATAAAAGAACGAGGGTTCTATTTTATATTTTGTACCACAATGACTACAACGCTCATGCATTTTTAGCGTTTCTGAGAGATGGTAAGGGTTTTTTGTTTGATACATCAATTCTTGATGACACTTTGGGCATTTTCCAAATAAAATAGAGTACAGCTTATTTCCTTTTTTTAGCATGGTAATTTGGTTATTTTTGCACAACTTCAAAAGTACAAAAATGTAATTAATTTGAAGTTTATATTATAAAATGCTAAACGTCCACCAACTCACAATTTCATTTCAAGGAGAAGATCTTTTTGAAAATATTTCGTTTCGATTGCAATCGGGGCATCGTGTGGGATTGATTGGAAAAAATGGGGCTGGAAAATCGACCTTACTTAAAATTATTTCAGGGGAATTAGAATACAATTCTGGTCAAATCAGTTTTGAAAAAAAAGATTTAAAAATTGGATTTTTAAAACAGGACATTGATTTCGTTTATGGACGTACCATTTTGGAAGAATCTTATGAGGCCTTTTCAGAACTTAAAGCACTTGAGCGCCAGTTAGAGGACATCAACACACAGTTGGCCGAGCGCACCGATTATGAAAGCCAAAGTTACCACGATTTGATGGTCGATTTGAATGAGGTACAACAGCAGTATGAAATTTTAGGGGGTTACAATTATCAAGGCGAAACAGAGAAAATTCTAATCGGTTTAGGATTTAAAAGAGATGATTTTGATAAACTTACGGATACATTTTCAGGAGGTTGGCGTATGCGTATAGAGTTAGCCAAATTATTACTTCAGCAAAATGATATCCTTCTTTTGGATGAACCTACAAACCATTTGGATATTGAATCAATCATGTGGTTAGAGCAATTTTTGAAAAATTATACTGGTGCTGTAGTGATTGTTTCGCACGATAAAATGTTTTTGGACAACGTTACAAATAGAACTATTGAAATTGTTTTGGGTCAAATTTATGATATGCCTAAACCTTACACCAAGTATTTAAAACTTCGTGCCGAACAAAAAGCATTGCAAATTGCTGCGCAAAAAAATCAACAAAAACAGATAGAACAAACCGAAAAACTTATTGAAAAATTTAGAGCCAAAGCTTCCAAAGCGACTATGGCGCAGTCGCTCATTAAAAAATTAGATAAAATAGAACGTATCCGTGTTGATGAAGACGACAATAGTGTGATGAGTGTCCGTTTTCCAATTTCAATACAGCCGGGCAAAGTTGTTTTGGAGGCTCACAATGTTTCAAAGTCTTATGGTGATTTGGACGTTTTAAAACATGTTGATTTAATGGTTGAAAGAGGGCAGAAAGTTGCCTTTGTAGGCCAGAATGGGCAAGGAAAATCTACGCTAGCCAAAATTTTAGTTGGAGAACTTTCCGCAGAAGGAAATATCAAGTTGGGGCATAATGTTCAGGTGGGTTATTTTGCACAAAATCAAGCCGAATATTTGGATGGAAAGAAGACGGTTTTGGATACGATGATTGATGAGGCCAATGAAAAAAACCGTTCCAAAGTACGTGATATTTTAGGGGCATTTTTGTTTCGCGGAGAGGCCGTAGAGAAGTATGTGAGTGTATTGTCTGGAGGGGAGCGCAACAGATTAGCTTTAGCAAAATTATTACTAAAACCGCTTAATGTTTTGGTGATGGATGAACCTACAAACCACTTGGATATTCAGTCTAAAAATGTATTAAAATCTGCTTTACAAAATTTTGATGGTACATTACTTCTGGTATCACACGATCGTGAGTTTTTGCAAGGATTGAATGATGTTGTTTACGAATTTAAAGATCAAAAAATCAAACCCTATTTGGGCGATATTGACTTTTATTTGGAGCAGCGACAATTGGAAAACTTACGCGAAGCTGAACGCAAAACAATTGTAAAAGCAGAATCCAAAATAAGCAGTAATAAGCAGTCCTATGAAGCTCAAAAACAATTAAAATCGTTGAATAATCGCTTAAGTAAAGTGGAGTCTTCTATTTCCTCCTTGGAAAAAGAGATCAAAGCGATTGATTTGGAACTCCAAATTAACTATGATAAAACAGTTGCAGACCCTAATTTTTTTGATGCCTATCAAGCCAAAAAAGCAAAGTTAGATGAACTTATGGAGCAATGGGAAGCTATTACAGAATCGATAGAACAACATAGCTGATGGAAGAACATTTTTATCAATGTCCACATTGTTGGGAGCAAGTTTCAGTTTTGGTGGATGTGTCGCAATCTTCTCAAACATACATTGAAGATTGTGAAGTCTGCTGTAATCCTATTCAATTTCAAATTCAATGTTCAGGTCAAGTTCTACAGTCTTTAGACGCTCAAAGTATAGAGCAATAAGAAGATATTTCTAAAAAAGTTCTTTTTAAATAGGAAAAAGGTTGTATATTTGTCGTCCAATATCGCGGGATAGAGCAGTAGGTAGCTCGTCGGGCTCATAACCCGAAGGTCACTGGTTCGAGTCCAGTTCCCGCTACTACACAAGACGGACTAGTATTTTTACTAGTCCGTTTTTTATTGGAATCATCCTTACATCCTGTAAATGAATGGATTAACCTAAAAACTGGGTTCATATTTAAGGTTCGATATGTTCTGTCGTTCGGGTCTATGACTATTCCCTCTGGGAACAATAATTTTTGAAGTGATAATTTGGTCTCATATTCTCCAGATACCCATATATTACTGAGGTTTCTACTGAATTCTATTAATTCTAAAACCTTTTTATCCAGGTTCGATATTTTAATTTGAAAATCGTCCAATTTTTCTTCAATTTCAACCAATTCGGATGTTACAGGACCAATAAAACGATTGTATAATTCTTTATCTATTTCACCAAATGCAAATCGACTATCCAAAGTTTCTTTTTTAGTTTTTAACTCTTTAAATCGTTTTTTAAGAACTATTTGGTCTTGATAGATTCTCGAACTTTGACCATTCACTGTAATCTTCATCTGTTCTTTAAAAACTTCTTCTAAATCTTCTTTTAATGCAAAATTCAAGAGAAGATTTTGAAAAATATTGTGAAGACCCTCCTTCATTGACTTTTTGGAAGTATTTGCATTCATATCCTTTGATTTACACTCAGAATTTAAACACTTATAGTAGTCGAATAATTTTTTTGCCTTATAACCAGTCATTTTAGAACCGCAGCATCCACAATAGAGTTGATTTTGTAAAGGTCTGTCCTGTTGCACAGTGTAAGGTTTGTATTCGTTTTTTGGTTTTGTATCAAATCTGTCATTTATGATTTTAAAATCCTCTTTAGAGACGAGTCTTTCCCAATTACCTTCTATAATTTCTCCATTTAAGAAGGAATTTTTGTGAATACCACAATAAAATGGATTTCTCCACATTGCACTGACAGTTTGTTTTGAAAGTTTAAGTCCACGTATTGATAATTTTTGTCTGATTTGATAATCAGGTACGTTTTGAAGCTTCCAATCCCATGCTAATTTTAAAAGTTTTCCTTCACTATTAATCTTAAGCTCCTGAATTCCTTGCACAAACTTTGGGTTCTTTACTTTTGGACCATAATGATCATAACCTCTAGGTGCTTTTCCTAACCAATTTCCACTTTTAACAAATCGTTTCAGTCCTGGTATTGTATGAGTTAATCGCTCTACATTTTCTTTTCTCGCATGTATTAAAGAATAATGAATTTGTATCTCTCCCTCTTCTGTAGTGGTATCTAATTCAGTCGATACCTCGATTAGGTGAACACCTTGATTTCTTACTAAATCATTGACAAGTCCAATTGCGCTTCCTCCACTTCTTGAGAATCGACTCATTTTGTAAATCATTATTGCGAATGGTTTTTGTCTACTTTGTTTTACTTCATTGATTAGTTTCATAAATTCCTTACGAGTAAAATCATTTTTCGCAGATTCGTACGTGTTTCCAAACTCATTGGTAATCTTATAATTCTTTTTCTCGGCCAACCGTTTTGCAGATATTATCTGATTTTCCAAACTGTGGTTTGAATCAAATTGTTGTTTGGATGATACCCTAGTGTAGACCCAAACTTGATTATTTTTTTCTTTTTGAGGTTCACTCTTTATGAACCTTTTGAAATATTCGTTATTCATTATTTTAAATTGTTGTGGTTGCAAACAATGCAACTCAGATTATACAAATGATTTATGATATCCATGACATTTTCATCAGGTGTGTCATGATCACCTGTTATTAGTCGAAATTTCTCAATTGAGATTTTCGATTCTCCAGAATTTTCCAAAATAATAGAGTATTACTCTACCCACACAAATATTACTTGAGTGGTTTATACCATCTGGCGTTATCCATGGATTTTATTGATAACATACCTTAACCCATTTACTCATGGAAGGGTTATTCCATTTGCTATGCTATAAAAAATATTCGACCTACACTGCATCAAAGTTTTCTCATTTACCTATTGATGTACATTGATTTTAATCTTCTATATGTCTTTTACATTATCGTTGAGGATATTGTTTATAGACAGGTGTTTAGTTAATATTGATTTATTATTTCATTTAATATTTCTTCGTGCGACGGTTTTATGATGTAACGAATCTTGTTAAGATTCCGCAGTAGTTGTTCCCATTCATAATCCATAATGGACTCATGTGATGTAAGATAAAAACCATATTTTTTCTTCGCTTCGTAGTAACCATCGTCATATCCACTATCGTACTTATGCTGACAACCATACTCCATATCCATTTCAATAAACTCAGGTGTTACTTCGATGTATTGATATTTAGTGTAAATAATATATGATTCATCTATCAACGGAGATGTATGTAGCAATTCAATTCCAAATTTATCTTCCTCCGAAAAATTGGTCATGAATTCTTTCTCGTCAAATTTTGGATCGTTTAGATGCTGATCGGTGCCGCCAACGGCAAAAAATTCTTCTTTTATCATAAACTTATAACTCTTTTATTTTACTGATTATCGCATACATTCTGTATGAATTGTATCATTTGAATTGATATCTGTAGATATTGTTCTCTCATCAGTATTTATTCAAAATATTGTCAATGATTATCTCATCTTCTGTAGAAATAACATTTCTCACATTTACAATCTTAAAAAGTCTATTTCTTAATGTAGGTTCTGCAAGGCTCCAATCTCCTATTTCAAAAAATTCATAATCGAGTTTTGCTAATTCATATGCTAAATCATACCCCTGTGATCTGCCGATTTCTATGCATCGATTTTCAATTCTTTTAATATCCAAATTGGAGTAGCAACTATTATTTCTATGGATCTTTAGCATGTTTATCTCTTTAGAAGAGATCACCTTTTCTACATTAATATCATTTATCATTTTTTCGTCATATGTTCTGTAGATATAATCCATAGAATGGTATAAATTTTCATCTATTGTCTGCTCATGAAATTCATTGATTTTCGAAACTTCCACCTCTATTAAAGATTCAAATTCATCGTCTGAAATAAAATTGGTCATGAATTCTTTCTCGTCAAATTTTGGATCGTTTAGATGCTGATCGGTGCCGCCAACGGCAAAAAACTCTTCTTTCGTCATAATTGTATAATGATATAATTGTTATAATATGTAACTGACTATCAGTTACTTAAATAAAATATAAAGAAAAAATTTCTGGAAGTCAAGTCCCTAATAATACTTATGTAAAATTTCATCTAAAATTCGTTCATCGTCAATAGAGATTCGATATCGAATCTTATCTAATTTCTGGATTTTCTCATGCCACAGTTGGTCACTTAGTGATCTAATTATAGGTCCCTCTGCCTCCTCTTCAATTTCCTTTTTTGCTTTTTCATAACCCTCTCTGAGATATTTTTCTTTCAATTGATCCTGCTCATTTTTTTCACGATCTAATTTTTCTTTTACCAGTTCTAATCGTCTGTCTTCCTTTTTTCTCTTTTCATCGGTTGATAAACACGTCATTTCATATATTTTTATGATACTTTCTCCAGAGTCAAGTCGATTAAAATAGTGCGTTCCCATCGATTCATCATTCAAATAGGTCTCATATATTTTAACCAGTCTTCGTAGAGTTGTAGGTGAAAAATCTAAACTCAGAATCGAACAAGTGAGTTGAAATCTATCTTTTGATACCTCTCCAAAATCATCAATTGAATCTAAGGGACCAAGATCAACTCTTTTCTTTCCTTGAGAGGTACCGATTAAATTAAGTAAGTGATATGCAGACTTGGCAATTTCAAGATAGGAACGTTTGATGCGGGTGTTCCTCAGTAATGACTCTAAAATAACATCTGCATCAGCAATTGAAATCTCTTGTACTGGTAAAGTTTTAATTCCTAAATTATTAGTCAATACGGTCTGATACCTTACATATCCATCAACGATGAAGTACTTGTGATTTTCCCTAATGACTTTAAGGGGGTCTATGATCCCATAAATCCTAATCGATGGTAAAAACTTCTTGAATTGTTCTGGGTTTATACTTGATTTTATCCCAATTAGTTTTGGGTGTAGTTCTAATGTCTCAAGTGGGACATTTTTGATAATGATATTCATTTGTTGTCAGTATTAACAACATCTAATCCTACTGAAATAATGGTGGTTCAGATTAGTTTATTCCCTCCACAAAGGAGATCAATTAAATTATAAAGAAAATAATCGAGAAAGTCAACCTCTTGTCACGTGACAGGAAGTGATAGCAGCTTGATTTCAAATTTTAATTTCCGTATATTTTTAGTACGTGGGGTGTAAAGATGCAGATTAGATCCCAATACGTATTAGCAAGTTTTATCCATTTTCAAGCGGCCGCTGCATCGGTTTTAGAGATGGATCAATAGTTTTATGTTTTCGCTATATGAGGGTAACATTTACAATAAAATTCCCTCCAAAACAATCGATTTTAAGACTCTAATTGACATCATTAGAACAAATCCCTACAAAAGAGATTATAAGGTCATTAGAACTCATAAAAAAGGGGATATAGAGTACAATCAAGGAAAAAAAGAACTTGTTCGATGTCACCCAAATTGTGTACTCAAGTATAATTCTATTAGTGGACCAGATTTTGAAAAAAACTATGAAATAGGTTCAGGGTACATCTACTTAGATATTGATAATCTAAATAACCCTATTGAATTTAAAAAAGAGTTCATTTTAAAGTATAAAGATGTGGTTTCAATGGTATGTTTATCCAGCGGCGGTATTGGTTTGTCTGTTTTGGTAAAAATCAATCATTTGATTACTTCCAAACATGAGTATAAATGTATCATAGACTTCTTAAAATCTCAATATTTCGAAGATGTAGAATTTGACAGTGGATCAGATAAATTATCTCAGATGTGGTTTATTTCTCATGATCCAAATGTGTTTGTAAATACAGAGGTTTGTATTGATGTAACTGAAGGGTTAAAGTGCGTAGATCAAGGTATTATCCATAGGGTTGTTAGTAATAATACACTGTTCTACGCACTTGAAAAAGAGATAATGTATTTATCCATTGCTGATATCAATTCGAATCTGATTACCAGAACCAAGTACAATAACAAAAAGGATATTGATATCGAAACTGTTCCCTGGACTGATATCAAAATCCCCAGAGTTATTAAAGATGGTAATAAAAGAAGAATATACACCAGGTTGATCCATTCACTATTCCATCTAAATCCTGAAGTAGAACCCAAATATGTATTAGGTTATATCTATAATGTTAATCGAAATTGTGCTGATCCAAAGATGAGTTATAGAGACTTATTGTCCCTATTCAATATGCAGTATGGATATATCTTAAGTGAACATTATAAGTATCAAAATTATAGATATAAGACTTTACATATTAATCCTGATACAGACTTAACTTCAGGGCAGAAATCAGTTATTGCTAACAAGATTAATGGGTGTATCAGACAAAATAAGACCAAATCAGTGATTGCCGCCGCAATCAATCAGTTAATTAATGATGAGAAGGATTATTCTGTGTCATCTATTAGTAAAATGACTGGTGTAAGTCGAAAAACGGTTGGACTTTACATTAATAACTTAGATCCAATTGATATTGATGCTCTAATTAATCAACTGACCAGAGATATTAAGTAGTGTTTTTCTATGTATTACACTATTTATTATTAAACCTATTCAGATATGAAAAAAGACGTTATGATTTCACTGCGATTAACGCCAAATCAATATGTTACTTTATTGGAAACATTGGTCAGAGAGAAAAAATCTAAATCACAATTTATTAGAGAATCCATTGAACATTCCCTGTTAAAAATCAACACTAAAAATTGTCGGAAAAAAGAGATTTTAAAGTGGATCGATGAACTTTAAGTCGTCCGACAGGAAGTTTAGTTCTTGATATGATAGATCAGGATTTGGTTTCAAATTTAATTGGCACAAAGACTGTTGGGATATTGTACCGTTTGTAAACTAACCACAGTTTTTAATTATTTTTCAAGTAGACCTTCGTAAGTGTTTCACCCATAGTGTTACATAGAATTTCCTGTGGGTGTTGCGCCAATGAGAATTGTTTCAATTGATCATGGTAGAGTTTAGACTTAGATTCTGAGGTAATTAAGTAATAATGGAAATACTCATGTATAACGGTATTGATTAGTTCTTTGCGTATTACATTGTTGTTCCTGTAGATGGTAATTGTGTTATTGTAGAAACAATACTCTCCCGCAAGATGAGATTCACCCTCAATTAAAGTTAGCAGTGGTTTTTGTTTTCGAATTGGATACAACATTAGACACCAGTTCAATACATCCTCTGCCAAATGAAATTGCCAGTCTTCACCGTCAGCAGTCAATAATTTAATTAGCTCATATAATAAGTTCAAAATGAACAATCCTCCAACCACAGTAAAATAAATAGTAAAAAAGGTATCCATTAAATGTGTCGCTTTATCTTAGTAATGGTATTCACATGAAGACCTGTAATCTTAGCAACTTCAATGTTTTTATATCCTTTTCGAAGTAATTCTAAACCCTTTTTATTTCGTGGCTTCGACAAAAAACGAATTGGATCTTCAATAGATCCTGGTTTTCTCCCAAGATATTTTGTTGAATCTAATTTAGCCAACTCAATACCCTCACATTGACGTTCTTTTGAAAGTTTTCGTTCCATCTCAGCGACGACTCCAAGAATTGAAATTATCATTTTAGAGATTGGATTTTCCTCTTTGTCTTCATTGAGTGTGCATAGACCCTGCGACAAAAAATTGACTGGGATTCCTCTCTCAGTGGTGTAATGAATAAAATTTATAATATCTCTGAGGTCTCGACCGCAACGATCAATTTGCCAAACAGAAATAGACTTGATTAATTGTCGATCAATTAGGGTTTTTAAGGATGAACCCTCGGGTCTTTCAAAAATTGGAATGGCTCCTGAACATTTATCTTCAATCACCTTATCAAAGTCATCTTCTTTTACTCTTTGCCGATCCGTTTTCTGATCTACGCTCGAAACTCTTGTGTATAGTACTGAAATACTCATAATTCTAAGGTCTACCTATCTATACCCTAAAATTATAGCAGCAACACCCCTCATGCAGCATAAAACCTATATTTTATCGCTATGAAAACACTCACAAATTAAAGTGTACGCTATTATTGTGATTAATGGATTTTGCCGACTAAAATTGGTGAAGGATCATACCGTGGGGGACCTCCCTGCAGCACTCCCTGCCGTATCCCCCCTTAAATACCTCTTTTTTTGGTATCTGTAGAGGGGGGCAATGACCTGAGCGAATATTTTTCTGGATTTTTTGTAAAAACTCAAGTTTTTTAAAAAATAAATTTTCCAGAATTTTCTCTAAAAATCAGTTTTACACCTGAAGTAGTTTCTCTACCATTGTTTTTTATATTATCCACAAAATCCAAAACATCTTCGATAAACTGTTCATCAAAGTCGTTTTTAATATTTTTATCTGCTACTTTATAACATAACTCTACAAACTCAATAAACCATTCAGTTATATCAATATATGTAGTGTGTTCTAGTTGTCCAAAATATAAATTTTGAACATCTTTTTCATTTAAATTCTTACCAATTAATAAAGCATCATCATAGCTATTTGAAAATTCTGGATTTAACCGTCCTAATGTTTTTATCCATTTATCACCATCTGAAACATATTTTCTTAACTGATCTTTTGTTAAAGGTTCACCCCCATTAATTTCTTCTTTTAATAATATAAATGATAATTATTATGAGGTTGATGGTAGGATTGATGATAGATTGAATATATCACATATCAAAGTACACGATACTGATTCTTACATTATGTTAGGAGATATTGATAAAATCCTTATGAATAATGAGTTTAGCCAGTATATAAATCTTGTGGTGAGTGGTACTCTTTATGAGTTTTTAGAGCACCGTTTTGGTGTGGAATTAGGTGAAACCTTTGTTAACCGTAAAGAGGTTAAAACAGCAGTATTTCAAGTGCTATTTACAGATAATAGGTTTTTGGGGCAAGAGCATGCAAAACTAAAAAAGATGTTTAAGAAGATGTTCCCATACGTGTATGAGGTGTTTAGACAACTTAAAAGTAAAGACAAAACATTACTTCCAAGATTGTTACAGAGTATTGAGAGTTACTTAATGATAAATGTTATAGCTAAACGTATTTCTATAGAATATCCAGATGCACCAATATTTACAATACACGATAGTATTTCTACCACAGAAGAATATGTAGATGTTGTTGAGGCTATAATGAAAGAGGAATTATCAAAAGCTATAGGTAACGCACCTAAATTAGCTCGTGAGGAGTGGTGTAAAAGCAATATGCAAAAGCATCTTGAAAGTTTAAAAGAGAAAGCAAAGGTTGTAGTATAGTTTAAACTTCTGTTAAACAAAATAACGAGTTGTTAAAATTTTATACCTTTGCAAATAGATATGAAGCAATTTTTCCATAAAATAATGTCTTTAGCAATGGCTTTTGTAGTGTTATTCTCTACAATGTCATTTACTGTGAATATGCATTATTGCGGAGATACGTTAGTAGAAACTGCTATTTTCCATAAGGCCAAAGGGTGCGGAATGGAAATGGAAAAGCCTTCAACCGAAGGATGTTCTATTACCAAGAAAAATTGTTGTGATGATAAACAATTAGCAATTGAAGGTCAAGACGAATTACAATTGCAAGTTGACAAAATTACGTTTGAGCAACAAGTATTTATAGCTTCATTTGTTTACACTTATATTAACCTTTTTGAAGGTTTAGACAATAATGTATCTACTTACGAAGAATACGAACCGCCACTCGTCGTCAGGCAACTCTACAAGATTGACGAGACTTATTTAATTTGATTTTTAAACAATAGACTTTTATATCCTATGACTGCAATGTCGTAAGGATAATTTGTTGTATTCGGTGTTGTCGTAACATCAATGTCTAACTGTTTAATAATCAAAGCCAATGCTCAATAAAAGCATCAAATTTTTAATAGAAAACAAACTCGTTGCAGTTCTGCTACTCGTCCTTTTTGTAGGATGGGGAACGGTTAATGCACCTTTTAATTGGGATACTGGTTTCTTACCAAGTAATCCAGTTGCTGTAGATGCCATACCAGATATAGGCGAAAACCAACAAATCGTTTTTACCAAATGGGATGGTCGCTCACCACAAGATATAGAAGACCAAATCACCTATCCACTCACAACATCTTTACTCGGTATTCCAGGTGTAAAAACCATTCGTAGTTCCTCTATGTTCGGTTTTTCAAGTATCTATATCATTTTTGAAGAAGACATAGAATTTTACTGGAGTAGAAGTCGTATTCTCGAAAAACTCAATTCTTTACCAAGTGACTTATTACCTGAAGGTGTTAATCCTGCTTTGGGTCCCGATGCCACAGGATTAGGACAAATATTTTGGTACACTCTTGAAGGACGTGATGAAAACGGAAATGTAACTGGTGGATGGGATTTACAAGAGTTACGCAGTATTCAAGATTACTATGTAAAGTATGCGTTGTCCTCTGCAAGTGGTGTTTCAGAGGTTGCTTCTATTGGTGGCTATGTTCAAGAATATCAAGTGGACGTAAATCCAGAACTAATGCGTCAGTATAATATTGGATTGCATCACGTTGTAAAAGCAGTTAAGGAAAGTAATAAAGACATTGGTGCACAGACTTTGGAAATTAACCAAGCCGAATATTTAGTTCGTGGTTTGGGTTATGTGAAATCCATTTCAGACATCGAAAATGCGGTAGTCACTTCAGAAGATTATACTTCAATTAGGATAAAGGATATAGGTAAAGTATTATTAGGTCCTGCAACAAGACGTGGATTATTAGATAAAGAAGGCGCAGAGGTTGTTGGTGCTGTTGTGGTGGCTCGTTATGGCGCAAACCCAATGGAAGTCATTAATAACGTAAAGGAGAAAATTAACGAGTTAAGCGCAGGATTACCTTCGAAAGTATTAGCGGATGGTAGAACCTCACAAGTTACCATAGTGCCTTTTTATGACAGAACAGAACTGATACAAGAAACATTAGGCACACTTAACGAAGCCTTAACTCTTGAAATATTGATTACCATTTTAGTAATAATTATTATGGTGTTTAACCTTCGAGCTTCAGTACTAATTTCTGGACTACTGCCAGTAGCAGTTTTAATGGTATTTATAGCGATGAAACTCTTTGGTGTAGATGCCAACATTGTCGCTTTATCAGGTATTGCAATTGCTATTGGTACAATGGTCGATGTTGGTGTTATCCTTTCAGAAAATATTATTCGTCATTTAGATGAAGATGATGGAACTCAATCCATTAATACGGTAGTTTATAACGCAACAGCTGAAGTGTCTGGCGCAATCGTAACCGCAGTTATGACAACTATTATCAGTTTCATTCCTGTATTTACAATGATTGGAGCAGAAGGAAAACTATTCAGACCATTAGCATTCACAAAAACTTTTGCATTAACAGCATCCATTATTGTAGCGTTATTTTTGATTCCACCGTTTGCTGCATTCTTATTCCGAAAGAAAAACATTAAAAACACTTTTAAATATGTTTTAAATGGTGTTTTAATAGCGTTAGGTATCGCTGCAATTATCTATGGGTATTGGTTAGGTTTGATATTAATAGCTTTTGGAATTACAGCACTTCTCAACCTTCAAAATAAGATAACGGACAAACAAGCTAACCTTATTAATATTATTATTTCAGCATCAGCAATAGTATTCTTGTTAGCCGAATATTGGAGACCATTAGGCGTTGATAAAAGCATTTTCTGGAATCTCATTTTCGTTAGTGTTATTTGCTTTGGTTTATTAGGTGTTTTCTCATTATTTATCAAATACTACACACGCATTTTAAGGTGGTGCTTAAATAATAAGTTGCTCTTTTTATCAGTCCCAACAGCGATAGTAATCGCGGGATTTTTCATTATGAAAAATACAGGTAAGGAGTTTATGCCATCATTAAATGAGGGTTCGTTTCTATTGATGCCAACCTCAATGCCTCATTCTGGTGTGGAAGAAAACAAGCGTGTTTTGCAGCAATTAGATATGGCCGTTGCAAGTATTCCAGAAATTGAAACCGTAGTGGGTAAAGCAGGTAGAACAGAATCTGCTTTAGACCCTGCACCATTATCGATGTATGAAAATGTCATTCAGTACAAACCTGAATATATGTTGAATGAATACAGAGAGCGTCAACGCTATAAAGTCAATGATGATGGCTTATTTGAGTTGAAGGATGGTCGTTTCATTGCAAATCCAAATACTACTGAAAATGTCACTTTAAGCACAGTCAAAAGGTCTCAATTAATAGAAGATAACAATGGCGAGTTCTATCGTAATTGGCGACCAGAGATACAGTCACCAGACGATATTTGGAATGAAATCGTAAGAGTCACCAAATTACCTGGTGTCACTTCTGCACCCAAACTTCAACCTATTGAAACCCGATTGGTGATGCTACAAACAGGAATGCGAGCACCAATGGGAATTAAGGTTAAAGGTCAAGACTTAAAGCAAATAGAAGCGTTTGGAGTGCAATTAGAAAACATCATTAAGGAAGCTGAAGGTGTTAAAAAAGAAGCTGTTTTTGCAGACCGTATTGTTGGTAAACCCTATTTGTTAATTGATATTGATAGAGAAAAAATTGCGCGTTATGGTATTTCAATACAAGATGTTCAAGATGTATTAAAAGTAGCAGTTGGTGGTATGGTCTTAACCCAAACGGTAGAAGGTCGAGAGCGATATGGTGTTCGAGTACGATACCCAAGAGAATTGCGTGCCAACCCAACAGACTTACAACAGATTTATGTACCAGTAGAAAAAGGCAGTCCAGTTCCTTTAAGCGAATTGGCAACAATAAAATATGAACAAGGTCCACAAGTTATTAAAAGTGAAGATACTTTTTTAGTAGGCTATGTCTTGTTTGATAAACTAGATGGTTTTGCCGAAGTCAATGTAGTTGAAAGCGCACAAGCTCTAATTCAGCAAAAGATAGATAGTGGCGAATTAGTAGTTCCAAAAGGTATTAACTACCAGTTTACAGGAACATACGAAAATCAGTTGCGAGCCGAAAAAACCTTGTCGGTTGTTGTGCCTTTAGCATTAGCAATTATTTTCTTAATTCTGTATTTCCAATTCCGTTCTGTAGGTACGTCATTAATGGTATTTACAGGTATTGCAGTAGCATTTGCAGGTGGTTTTATTATGATTTGGTTGTATGGTCAAGGATGGTTTTTAAACTTTAATTTCTTTGGCGAAAATCTACGTGATTTATTCCAAATACACCCAATTAATTTAAGTGTTGCAGTCTGGGTAGGGTTTATTGCACTATTCGGAATTGCAACCGATGATGGTGTAGTAATGGCAACCTATTTAACGCAAACTTTTGATAGAAATACACCAGAGAATAAAAAGGAAATTAGAGCATCCATAGTGGAAGCAGGAGAAAAACGTATCAGACCCTGTTTAATGACTACAGCTACAACCATTTTAGCATTATTACCAGTATTAACCTCTACAGGTCGAGGAAGCGATATAATGATACCTATGGCAATACCAAGCTTTGGTGGAATGCTTATAGCCTTAATAACCTTATTTGTTGTTCCAGTATTATATAGCTGGAAAGCCGAAGTTCAACTTAAAAGAACATCAAAATGAAATATAAATCAATACAAATAAAAATCGTCTTGGCTCTTGGTTCTTGTTTTTTGAGTCTCTTTGCAAATGCACAACAATTAGAAAAGTTAATCAATGAAGCAGTAGAGAACAACCCAGAGATTCAAAAGTTTGAGTTACAATACAAAAGAGCTTCAGAAAAAGTAAATGAAGTGAATACCATTCCTAATACCGAATTTGGTGTTGGTTATTTTGTAAGTGAACCGGAAACCAGAACAGGTGCACAACGCTTTAAAGTATCTGCTAAACAAATGTTACCGTGGTTTGGGACTATTACTTCGAGAGAAAATTATATGAGTTCATTGGCAGATGCTAAATACGAAGACATTGTCATCGCAAAGCGAAAACTAATGGCTTCGGTATCACAATCCTATTATAATCTATACGCCAACAAAGCAAAGCAAGAGGTCTTAACTGAAAACATCAAACTATTAGAAACTTATGAGACGTTGGCATTAACTTCTGTTGAGGTTGGTAAAGCATCCGCAGTAGATGTATTGCGTTTACAAATGCGCCAAAACGAAATGCAACAATTAAAAGATGTATTGCAACAACAATTTTTAGCAGAACAAACTAACTTCAATAATCTATTGAATAGAGATAATGATGTTACCGTGAATGTGGTAGATAGTTTAATGATACCTTCTGAAGACTTTGATATTACTTCTGAAAATTTAGCATTACATCCTGAATTACTAAAATATGATAAACTCTATCAATCCATAGAGCAATCAGAATTATTGAATCAAAAAGAAAGCAGTCCAATGATTGGTTTTGGATTAGATTATATCAATGTTGCTGAAAGACCAAATATGGATTTCAGCGATAACGGAAAGGATATTGTAATGCCAATGGTTTCGGTATCTAT
>CBFHQL010000009.1:0-63920 GCA_965658025.1 Flavobacteriaceae bacterium
CGTACACTTCGCTGTTGTATGCATAAAATGTATTGCTTTGGGCAAATTGAATGCTATCAATATTATATTTGTCAAAAATGTATTGAGTGGGGTTTGCAATGTGTTTTTCTAATATTTTTTTGTTAATCCCTTTAGCGGCATTAAGCAACATATGGTCGTAGAGTACGTCCACCATTTGCTCCTCAGAAATTAAATTTTCTGGTGCTTCATAAGCGTTTCTGTTACAAGAGAAAAGCATCGAAAAAACCATAAAAACGTATCCTAATTTCATCGGTCAAAGGTTAGGCGCATAGCGGCGTTTTGTTTGGAAAATTGTGCATTGTGGTACACCACAGACCCGTTAAGAATGGTGTGTGTTATTCTTGACTTAAACGTTGTTCCTTCAAATGGAGACCAACCACATTTGTACAAAATATTGTCTTTATTAACGGTCCAAGGATTGTGAGGGTCTACCAAAATTAAGTCAGCGTAGTATCCTTTACGTATGAATCCTCTTTTTTCAATTTGAAATAAAATAGCAGGGTTATGAGCCATTTTTTCAACTATTTTTTCAATGGATATTTGCTCACGATGATAGGCCTCCATGAGTGCTACAACTGCGTGTTGGACAAGAGGTCCTCCAGATGGAGCTTTGGTGTAAGGGTTAGATTTTTCCTCAATCGTATGGGGTGCATGGTCTGTAGCAATAACATCAATTCGGTCATCCAAAAGAGCGTTCCATAAAGCAGATCGGTCACGACTTGATTTTACAGCAGGATTCCACTTGATAAAGGTGCCTTTTTGGTCATAATCTTCATCCGAAAACCAAAGGTGATGAATACAAACCTCAGCAGTAATTTTTTTGTCTTTTAAAGGAATTTTATTGGAAAACAAGGCCATTTCTTTTGCGGTCGATAAATGAAATACATGCAACCTTGCTCCTGTTTTTTTGGCCAATTCAATGGCCTTTGATGAAGATAAATAACAGGCCTCTGCACTTCTAATCACAGGATGAAATTTGACAGGGATATCGTCACCATATTCGGCCACAAATTTTTTGGTGTTTGCACGAATAGTTTGTTCGTCTTCGCAGTGCACCGAAATGAGTAAGTCTGTACTTGAGAAAATCTTTTCTAAAACTTCTGGGTTATCAACAAGCATATTTCCTGTGGATGATCCTAAAAATAATTTTAGTCCTGCAACATTTTTTGAATCTACTTTAAGGATTTCGTCCAAATTATCATTGGTGCCTCCAAACATAAAGGAATAATTGGCGTAAGAAGTTTCTTCTGCTGTTTGAAATTTTTCTTCGAGTTTTTCAATGGTTGTCGCTTGAGGAACCGTGTTGGGCATTTCGATAAAGGAGGTAATCCCCCCAGCAATTGCCGCTTTAGATTCTGTTGCAATTGTTGCCTTGTGCGTCAATCCTGGTTCTCTAAAATGGACTTGATCGTCAATCATTCCAGGAAGCAAAAATTTATTTTCGGCGTCTATAACTTGAGTATCACCATTTTTAGCACTTATGGATTCCGATATTTCGGATATAAATTCTTGTTCAATGAGTACATCACCTTCAATGATTTTTCCTTCATTAACGATGCGCGCATTTTTTATTAATATAGATTTTCCTTGCATTTATAATTTACCTAATAATTGTTGAGTACGCATTTGGATGACTCCTAAAATGGCCTCAGAAATAATTCCTTTTGTGAGTTTTGACACTCCTCGAACACGGTCGGTAAAGATAATAGGTATTTCTTTGATTTTAAATTTTTTATTCATGGCTTTAAACTTCATCTCAATTTGAAACGCATAACCCACAAATTGTATTTTGTCTAAATGAATCGCTTCCAAAACATGACGTTTATAACATACAAAACCCGCCGTTGGATCTTTGATGGGCATTCCAGTGATAAAGCGTACATAAAATGATGCTCCATAAGACAAAAGAATTCTAGAGAATGGCCAATTCACGACATTGATACCATTGATATAGCGCGAACCAACGACCATATCCACGTCAGCATCTGAACATGCATCCAACAATCTTTTTAGGTCTTTTGGATCATGAGAAAAATCTGAATCCATTTCAAAAATATAGTCATAGGAATGTTGCAAAGCCCACTTGAAGCCATCAATATAAGCGCGACCAAGACCCGTTTTGTGGAGACGAGATAACAGATGTAAACGCTCTGAAAACTCGTCTTTGAGTTCTATAACTTTTCGAGCAGTTTGATCGGGAGAATTATCGTCAACAACAAGCACATGAACTTGGGGGTACAGGGAAAAAACAGAACGCAACATCAACTCGATGTTTTCTATTTCGTTGTAAGTCGGTATGATGATAAGTGTATCCTTCAAACTGTAAATATGTTAGGACAAAAATACGCTATTTTAACGGATCTAATTAACAAATATTCTTCTTAGCTTTGTGTATGCTTAGAGATTTTATTTCAAACGATTGGTATGTAGTGTTTTGTCTGCTGAGTTTAGTCATTATTTTAATGGCAAAAAAAAATGATGCACAACGATTTTCGGCATTTTTGAAACTGTTTGGGAACAACAACTACTTACGAATTTACCTTAAAGAGCATTCTTTTTTTGATCGCTTTGATTCGCTTTTGTTTATCAATTTCTGCATCAATATTGTTGTTTTTGGATGGATTAGCTACCAATTTGTTTTTGAACCTGTTGTGATGAATTTATTGTTGTTTTCACAGCTTTTTTCATTTGTCGCTGTGGTTGTCCTGTTAAAAATTGGTCTAGAATTGTTTTTGGGCTATGTGCTTGATTTACGCACGCTATTTAATATTCTGACCTTTCAACAAATAAGCAGCTACAATTTTATTGGTTTGATTCTTTTACCACTTAATGCGTTTATTGTTTTTGGTGTTAATTTTGTACCATTGGCCATTATTTTAACTGTGGTTTTAATTCTTTTGATTGTCGTTGCAGGAATGACAAAAACAGTCCAGTCAAATCTTAACATCCTTTTGAACAATTTCTTTTATTTTATTTTATATCTTTGCACACTCGAAATTGGCCCTTATCTAATTTTGTACAAGGTGCTTAATCGAGATTAAATCAATCATTGTTAGATTAATCAATTTTATGAAAGTAAAAACCATTTTAGTTTCGCAACCAGAGCCAAAAGCTGAAAACTCTCCCTACTTTGACCTTCAACAGCAACAGAAAGTAAAAATTGACTTTCGCCCGTTTATTCATGTTGAAGATGTAAGCACAAAAGAAATCCGATTGCAAAAAGTTGATTTTTCAAAGTTTACGGCCATTATTCTTACAAGTAGAAATGCTGTAGATCACTTTTTTAGGGTTGCCGAAAAAATGCGTTTCAAAGTTCCAGATAGCATGAAATATTTTTGCCAATCTGAAGCTGTTGCTTACTACCTCCAAAAATATGTAGTATACCGCAAACGTAAAATTTATGTTGGTAAACGCACCTTTCCAGAACTTATTTCTGTCATTAGTAAATACAAAAATGAGTCCTTTTTGTTGCCTTCTTCAGACAAACTAAAACCCTCTGTCCCTATGGCGCTTGACGAGTTGGGTGTGCGTTGGAAACAAGCCGTATTTTACAAAACGGTCATCAGTGATCTTTCAGATTTGGCTGATGTTTATTACGATATTTTAGTGTTCTTTAGTCCTTCCGGAATTGAGTCACTCTTTCACAACTTCCCAGATTTCAAACAAAATAATACGCGTATTGCTGTTTTTGGAAACACCACCGTAAAAGCTGTTGAAAGCAAAGGACTTCGTGTAGACATTGCTGCACCAACAAAAGACATGCCTTCTATGAGTATGGCGCTTCAGAAGTATATCAAAAAAATGAATAAAAAATAATTTTATCTTTTTAACTCATCATAAAACACTCATTTGTAAAATGGGTGTTTTTTTTTTGCTCTTTAATATTTTGTACCTTTAAAAAAAATACGCAGACATGAACAAATCTCTTTATCTTTTTGCAGTTCTTTTGGTGCTTTTTAGATGTGATGAAGCTTACGAATCTGACAATTCTGAATCAGGAAATACATCTCCTCCAGTTTCCGATTTTTCTCCTAGTGGCAATGGTGCATACTGGATCTATGATGTTGAAAGCAGTAGTAGTAAAGTTTCAGACATGAACTTTACAACCATGGATTCTATTTACGTAGCGACAAACAATGGTAATTCTTTTACGCTTGACGCTAATGACGATGGTATAGCCAGTGGCAATATGAACATACTACTTACCAATGGAACGCTCAATAAAACCAGCACAACTTTAGTGTTTGATGGTGCCATAGATGTACCTGAAAATTTAGCTGATTTAGGATTTACTCAAGACCTCTCTATTGAAGACATGACGCTTTTGGATTTGAATGCATCAAATGGTGGAGTGTTGTTTTTAAACGAAGGTGATTTCTCTGAAACCATTGATATTCAAGGTGTTAGTGTTCCTGTTGAAGTACAAAGTAAAATTACCACAACAAAGATAAACTTGCACGACACTAAAACCCTAAATGGAACGGATTATGACAATGTTTTTGAGGGAGAATTTGCTTTGAATATTTCTATCTCAGGTTCTTTTACCGTAGCCGGAATCACACAAACCATACCGATATTAGAAGCACAAGACGTTATGAAAACAACTTATTTTTATGTCGAAAATATTGGGCTTGTTCGTGCCGAAACAGTTCAAGGGATTAATCTTTCTAATCAGCTCACTGCATTGCTTAGTCTATTGAACATCACTATAGATATCCCTACAACTGTGGCTATCGAAAATGTTGAAGAATTAAAGAATTTTTCTGTAGAATAAATGGTTTAAAGAAATACCAAAATCATAAATACGGAGTACAACAGCACCAAGAAAAACCCTTCTTTGAATTGTAGCTTGTGACGTTTAGCAACCATGACCAAAGGCAAAGTTATAGCCGCAAAAACAAGCATCCAAAGAACATCTCTTGACAAAATTTGAGGGTCTTCTACGGGGATTGTTTGTACAATAGAGGTCAATCCTAAAACCGAGCCGATGTTAAAAATATTAGAACCGATAAGGTTTCCTAAAGATATGGCTTTTTCTTTCTTAATTATAGCCATAAGAGATGCCGCTAACTCTGGAATACTAGTGCCAACTGCGACCAAAGAAACCGAAATTACCGCTTCGCTTACACCCATTTTTTCAGCAACAACAACAGCTCCATCAACCAGCCACTCTGCACCAAAAAATAAAGCTACACCGCCAATGGAGAGCCAAACAAAGATTTTAAAATAGGAGACTTTGGAAAGAGCATCAATAGTAGTCTCTGACGCTTCAGCCGAAGACACTTTTGACTTCTTTAGAAGTAAAAAAATAAACACCAACAATGCTGCAAATAAAAACCACCCCTCCACAGAAGTCAATTGTTGGTCATTTTGAAGAAAATAATAAACGAGTAACGAAAAAACGATTAGCGCTGGCCAATTGAATTTATAAAAAGAGTCATCAACTTCAATGGTTGTACAAATCGCTGTAATCCCCAACACCAGTCCAATATTGGCAATATTGGAGCCAATAACATTGTTGATGGCTATGGCTGGTGCGCCTTGCAGCGCTGCATTCAAACTCACCAACAGCTCTGGCACAGAGGTCGCAAAAGAGACTACTGTAAGGCCAATGACCATTTTGGATAGATTCAATTTGAAAGATAAACCTACTGAAGCACGGACCAGGTATTCACCCCCTATAACAAGAAGTATAAATCCCAAAATCATAAACAAAACATCCATGGTGCGTATTTTTAACAAATATAGCTTATGAGCGTAAAATAGCTTGGTTTATCCCAAAGAAATTCTATTTTTGATGTATGAAATTAGTTTTTAAAGGTTTAGCGGTTTTGAATAAAGCAGTTCTTCCTAGCTTGACCAAGCGCAGAGTAGATTTGAGCAAAGCCAGTAAATTACAAATGGTGCTTTTGGGTTGGCGTACTTTTGTAACCTTGAGAGCCCTTGACTAAAAAAGTATTTTACATTAATACCTGAGAACTTCGCTGATGTTTTCTATAACTTGTGGTACTGTTTCAAGTTTAAATGAAAAATCTATTTTTAAGCGGTTTTTGTTCATTTCTTTAATTTTTAAATGGCCGTTTCTGATGGGAAAATAGCCCGTGCTCTCTGCAGTACAGAAACACATTCGGCCAAATATAGCATCAACCTCTGCCAAAGACGCATCATTAAGGTTAATGTTGTTTTGAAAATTGTCAATGTTTAAATAAATATATTCATCGTAACTACTATCTGCAGTTCCTTCAATTTCGTTGCGCTGGTATTTGAAGACTAATACCATCGATTTGCTATCTTCTATAGTCAAATATGAATAATTGAACTTATCGAATTGAATTTTTGCACTTTTGTTCTTTAAAAGCTCAAAAGAACAATCCCAACCTTCAGGGCAATTTAGAATCTGATTTTGAGATTCATTGCCCTCTATGGGCTTTATCGTTGATGTACAAGCTGTGCAAATCAAAAAAATAAAGCCTATATTTTTGAATAAACTGAATTTTATTAACATAATTTTATTTAAAATCATAAACAATTATCATAATTTTGTCCAAACCAATATAGCTTTTTTTTGAAGAAAAATTACACCACCTGTTTATTTGTTATTTTGTTCTGGGCATTTGCATTAAATTCTTTTGCACAGTCAACTTCGTCATTCTGGAATAAAACAACCAAAGAAAAACTTTCAAAAAAAGAACGTGTTCTTAGAAAGTCTGAGCCAAAATCGGCACAATTTTACACTTTAAATGTTGATGCATTAAAAAATCATCTGGCAGATGCACCTCAAAGAAGAAGTGGTGTAAACAGTCCAGAAAAATTTGTCGATTTTCCAACAGCTGATGATACTTTTGAGACATTTAGCATTATGGAAGCTTCTGTTATGGAGAGACCATTACAAGACAAATACTTAAACATAAGAACTTATATTGGGAAAAGCACTTCAAACCCCACCAACACCATTCGTTTTAGCATTACACCATATGGCCTTCATACCATGTCTTTTAGGGCTGGTCATGGAACAGAATTCATAGACCCCTACACCAAAGATGCAAACGCATACATCGTCTATTCCAAAAAGGATTTAACGGTTTTGGATGAACAATGGACATGTGAATTTGAAGACGACGCTACAGATACACAACAGCGTACCATGTCCAATAACAACTTTTCCAATGCAAATGATGGTACTATGCGTGAATTTAGATTGGCGCTAGCATGTACTGTTGAATATGCCCAATTTCACTGGACTGCAGCTGGATTGACTGCTGGGGATACCGAAGCGAGTAAAAAAGCAGCAGTATTGGCTGCCATGGTGGTAACGATAAACAGAAATAATTTTATATACGAAAGAGACTTATCGGTTACTATGACTATTGTGGCCAATAACGAAAATATAATTTTTATTGATTCAGATAATTTTTCAAACAACAATGCAGGGACTTTAATAAATGAGAGTCAAACTGTAATCGATAACATCATTGGATTTAATAATTATGACATCGGTCATACCTTTTCTACAGGTGGAGGTGGTTTAGCGGCTCTTAACTCCCCATGTACTGGAAGTAAAGCAAGAGGAATCACTGGACAAGGAAGTCCTGTTGGTGACCCATTTGATGTAGATTATGTAGCTCACGAGCTCGGTCATCAATTTGGTGCGCCCCACACCTTCAATGGAAGTACAGGTAGCTGTGGCACAAACATATCCTTTTCTAATGCATATGAACCCGGAAGTGGCTCAACCATTATGGCTTATGCTGGAATATGTACGCCACAAAATGTACAATCCAATAGTGATGCTTATTTTCATCAAAAGAGTATACAAATGATGTGGGACAATATTGCTTTTGGAAATAGTACTTGTGCTACTCAAACACCTACGGGCAATACTGCGCCAACTGCAGATGCGGGTAACAATTACGTCATTCCCGCTTTGACGCCATACAAACTCACAGGAACGTCAACAGATGCTGATGGAACTGCATCGCACACCTATACATGGGAGCAATGGGATTTAGGTGATCAAGGGGCGCCAGCGGAAACCAATGTCAATGGCCCTCTTGTTCGGTCTTTTGAAGGTACAAGCTCACCAACAAGATATATTCCAAGGATGCAGGACATTCTAGCCAATGGTGGCGTGTCAACAGAGTGGGAAAAACTCTCATCTGTTGATCGTAACCTTAACTTCAAAGTTACCGTACGAGATAATGATACAAGAGGAGGACAAACTGCAACTAGCCAAATGACTGCAACAGTTGTGTCTACAGCAGGGCCTTTTGTAGTTACTTCTCAAAACGTTGGTGGACAAACTTGGACGGTTGGAGCCACAGAAACTATTACATGGGATGTTGCCGGCACCACAGCCAATGGCATTAATGAAGCTAATGTTGACATTTTATTCGCTATAGACGGACTCAATTACGATACCATTCTTGCTGCTGGTGTACCCAACGATGGTAGTCATGAGATTACTGTGCCTAATGTGGTCTCGACAACTTGTAGAATTATGGTCGCTGCGGCAAATAATATCTTCTTTAATATTAACACCCAAAATATAACTATAGGCCTAGAAGAAAGTTGTATCAGCTACGCCGACAGTACTTTAGATCTAGCTATCCCTGACGGTTTAGGAAATAATCAGCCTGGAGATTTTCTTGTTGTTCCCATAGAAGTAAATGAAGATGTGGTCATTTCAGATGTTAATTTCAATATCGATATTGCACACACATATATAGAAGATTTACAAATTATATTACAACACCCTGATGGCACACAAGCTGTATTGTTCAACAGAAATTGTGGTAATGATGAAAATTTAGACATAACGTTTGACGATGAGGCATCGTCAACAATTGTGTGTGGTAGTCCCACCGCTGGCACCTTTCAATCTGGAGGTACTCCGCTCTCTAATTTTGATGGGTTAAGTTCAGCAGGAACTTGGTTTATTGGTATTAGAGACTTTTATAATGGAGATACTGGGCTATTGAACGATTATTCTTTGGAATTTTGTGCTACAGTTCCTCTAAGCGTTCAAGATGAAGAATTCAACGCTCTTCATGTTTATCCAAATCCAAACAACGGATCTTTTAGTGTTGGTTTTAATCCAAAATCTGGACAAGAGATTTCGGTAGATGTTTATGATATAAGAGGAAGATTGATGTACACTAATAAGTACTCCAGCACCACTAGGTTTGAAGAAGTCATCACGCTGAATAATGCACAATCTGGGGTGTATCTGATTCAAATTGCAGATGGTCCGCATCGAATAACAAAAAAGATAATTGTGAATTAATTGTTTGGAGGATTTTGATTATTTGATTAAATTGAGTGGTCAAATAATTGATTATGAGCCCTAGCACAACAAGACTAAACTGGGTAGATCAGGCAAGAGGATGGTCTATATTTTTAGTAGTATACGGTCATAATTTTCCAGTTCTTGAATCTTATATATACAGTTTTCATGTTCCTTTGTTTTTTTTCATCTCTGGAATGTTTCATAAACAGGAATTTTCTTTAAATTCAATAAAAAATAGAGCAAAAACACTTCTAATTCCATACTTTTTTTGGGCCACCTTACTGTATTTGTTTTGGTTTATCGTTGGTCGAAAATTTGGAAAGAGTAGCTTACTCGATCTCTCTATTTGGGATAATTTGATTGGAATTTTTTATGCCCAAGGTGGGCAAGAATTTATGGATTGGGGAATTCCATTATGGTTTTTACCCTGTTTGTTTCTAGTATATGTAATCTATGGACTGACTCAAAAATACGCTAAAAAAAAGCTGTTTATGTACATCGTAACCTTCCTTTCATTATGTGGTTTAATTTGGTCTAAAACTGAGCTTTGTCTTCCTTGGAGTTTTGATGTAGCGTTAGTAGGATTAATTTTTTATCAACTTGGACATCATCTCAAAGTTTTTTTTTCAAATTTGAATAATCGTAAATCATTTATTTTCTTTTTGATTTTAATTGGGCTTCATTTATTTGCCTTCTACCTTAATCCTTCAAAAATTGATATGTATCGTTCTATTTATGGAAACCCTATGCTGTTTGTAATCAGTGGAGCTGCGGGATCTATTGCGTACATCTTGTTCTTTAAAATGTTGCCTTATTTCAAAGTGCTTTCCTATTTTGGACAGCACAGTATCGTGATTTTGGCAACCCATCTTCGTGCGCTTACGGTAGTAAAATTTGGGCTTTATTTAGTTTTAGGCACTAGTGTTTTTGCATTCACAGAATGGGAAAAACTAGGATTAACTTTTTTGCAACTCATATTGATTGCCCCTATAATTTGGGTAGTACATAAATACCTTCCAATTCTCGATGGAAAACAAAAACAATAATAAATCTATCATATTATTTCATTTAGTCACTAATTTGGTGGTGGTTATATTTATTACAGGAGCTTCATATTACCACACTCCACTCAATGGTATAAAAGATACTGCAGTCTATGGTCTGCATTTAATCGCTCTTCAAACCTCTGTAGCTGGTTTTATTTATCTTTTAACCCTATCAAGATGGGTTTTTAGATTAGTATTTGGTCCATTATTTTTTATTCTTTCTTGCTATTCTTTTTGGGGTTATAGCCAAGATATTTCTATAACGCCACACTTGATACAGGCCCTCTTAGAAACAAAACCAGACATTGCTATAGATTTGATTAGTTTCCGTTACTTAATTTTAATAGGAATTTCTATAATCATTCTTTTAGTTCTATTTAAATGGCAGTCTTCTATCAATCCGCGTTTGAATTGGCCTGTCAATTTGACTGCATCGCTGTGTTGCATTAGTATTTTTTGGATACTGGAACAAAAGCGACCAGGAAGTTTAAAAAACAGATTGCCCTATAATATTTACTACGCCGTAAAATCCTATACGAAAAAACCAAACTTGAAATTAAACAAGCAAATTCCAGAAGTCCCTCATCACTCAGATGCGCTGAAAATGATATTAGTACTAGGCGAAAGCGTTAGGGCAGATCATTTAAGCATTAATGGCTACAATCGACCCACAACGCCAAAACTAGAACAACAGAATGGGCTGATTAGTTTTCCTAACGTTTATACCGAACATACGTATACAGCGGTAAGTTTACCACAAATTCTAACAAATCAAGGACAAGTTCAAAACGATTCAGAGTACTTCTCCATTTATGATATTCTGAATAAGGCAAACTACAAAACCTATTGGGTGGGCAATCAAACACTTGAAAAATCTTATACACCAATAGTCAAAACCAACGATTCAATACATTTAATAGATGCTTTCAAATCTGTGTTTAGTTTCGATAAGCTACGTGATGAATCTCTTATTCCAGTGGCCGCTAACATTCTTAAACAAAATCCTCGCTCAGTAATCAGTTTGCACATGATTGGTAGTCATTGGTGGTATGAAGACCGATACTCCCCTAAAGAAAAGGTTTTTAGTCCTGTTATAGACAGTAAATACATTCCCTCCCTAAGTCCTAAGCAATTGATTAATTCGTACGATAATACAATAGTATATCTTGACAAATTTATCAGTAAACTCATTAGCATTTTAGAAGATGAAGAGACACCAACTGTACTTGTATATATATCGGATCATGGGGAACAGTTAGGAGAAGATGGCAAATGGTTACATGCTCAAAGTGGTGAGGCCGCAAAAAATCCAGCTTATATAATGTGGTTTTCTGAATCTTACTCAAAAAAATATCCCAAAGTCGTTACTAAAATAAAAGAAACTGCAAAAATAAATTCAACTACAGATCGCGTATTTTATGATGTTTTAAGCTTGCTTGGAATAAACTTTGCAAATAAATTGTGAACCTCGGCAGGAGTAGTTTCGCAGTTCCTTCGTACTCCGCGCTGAAAATAGCACAAAAAAAAAAAAAAAACGCTCAAGCAAGCTTGGCGTTTTTCCTTATTGAACTATTTATTCGTGACCCAGAAGGGATTCGAACCCCCAACCGTCAGAGCCGAAATCTGATATTCTATCCAGTTGAACTACTGGGCCATTTTTTAAGATAATTTTGCTTTTACTAAAGTAGATATTGTTTTCCCATCTGTTTTCCCAGCTAATTCTTTACTGACTACCCCCATGACTTTACCCATATCTTTCATGCTTGTAACTCCTAATTTTTCAATGGCGACCACAACATGTTTTTCTACTTCTGCCTCGGAAAGCATTTCTGGCAAAAACTGACTGATGACTTCTACTTCAGCTAATTCTGGTTCGGCTAAATCTGGACGGTTTTGCGCTGTAAAAATTGATGCACTATCACGGCGTTGTTTAACTAATTTTTGAAGAAGTTTCACTTCATCAGCTTCACTCATACTGCCTTTGGAACCACTTTCGGTTTGTGCAAGAAGGATGGCGGATTTAATAGATCTAAGGGCCGTTAGTGCTACACTATCCTTGGATTTCATAGCAGCTTTCATGGCAGTCATTAGGTTGTCTTGTAAACTCATTTCAATAAAAAATTAGAGCTACGAATATAAGTAAATATGATGAGTACATCAACAAAAAAAACCTGAACATACATTCAGGTTTTTGTGCGGTTAGTATATTGGATTTAATCTACATTATCATGTAAAAAAGAATTGTTGGTCCGTACTTGAACATCTTCATTATCATCTAAAGCAACTGACGATCTTGATGCCACATTTTCTGAAGATGAAGTGTCACTCAATTCTATACCTTTTCGTTTGTAAGCCGGTTCTTTTTCAAATTCATCCACTTTTGAGGAGTTGAATTTGTAATTGAACGCTTTCATTTTCTTACGGCGTTCATCGGCTCGGTCACGTAAGGTTTTAGAAATCGGATTGTTGAATGGATCTTCGTCTTCTAAAGGTGCTTTAGTCACTTGTCGCTCTTTTACAGTAACTTTCGAAAAGACCAATTCTGTATCAACCTGGGGTTCTTGTGTATTGGCTTGTTTCGAAGCATCATATTCCTGATTTGTATTCTCCAAGATAATATGATCATCAAGCGTATAACGTTGCTCCTCTTCTGAGCTTGATTCGTTTACTGCTACCAATTCTATGTAGTCATCCACTTCAATTTCGTTGATATTGTCTTGAAGTTCAAAAATTTCAACATCATCATTTCTTTCTAATGAAGAAGATGGTTGAAGCGGTAAATCAAAAGTAAGCATCGTTTGTTCTTGTTGTTCAATTTCAGCATCTTGATTTGTTTCATTTTTCACTTCATTGATGATGAATTCTTCTTCTGAAATTTCAGCAACTACTTCTTCATAAACAACATCCATAGACTTTATAAGTTCTGTGGTTGGAATCAAATCCATGAGTTGCTCTTCTGCGGCTTCTAAATTGTGTACATCTGAATTATCTTCTAATGAATGTACAATGGTCTCTTCACTTACATCCGAATTGCGCTCATCGCCCAATGTCTGAACAGTTTTGGGTGGAGTCAGGTCGTGTTCCATTGTTTGATCATCTTCCAAAGCATGGACCACTTTTTTGGGTTCAACGTTTGTAATGTCATTCTGCTGATCGACATCAAAACCTGTAGCGATAACAGTTACAGAAATTGCTTCGCCCAATTTTTCGTCCTCACCAACACCCATAATGATGTTGGCACCATAGCCCGCTTCTGCTTGTATGTGGTCATTTATTTCTCCAATTTCGTCAATAGTAATTTCTTGATTTCCAGAGACAATCAAAAGAAGAACATTTTTAGCACCAGTTATTTTATTGTCATTTAATAAAGGTGAATCTAGTGCCGTTGTGATTGCTTTTTTGGCGCGGCTTTCTCCTACAGCAGTAGAAGCCCCCATAATGGCTGTTCCGCTGTTGCTAAGCACTGTTTTTGCATCGCGCAAATCAATGTTTTGTGTGTAGTGGTGTGTGATGACTTCGGCAATTCCACGAGCAGCTGTGGAAAGCACTTCATCTGCTTTTGAGAACCCTGCTTTGAAACCAAGGTTACCATATACTTCGCGAAGTTTATTGTTATTGATGATCACCAACGAATCAACAACTTTTCTTAATTTTTCAATGCCTTTATGCGCTTGAGTATTTCTGATTTTTCCTTCAAATTGAAATGGCATCGTCACGATTCCAACAGTAAGGATATCGAGTTCTTTGGCCATTTTTGCGATAATTGGCGCAGCACCAGTCCCAGTTCCACCACCCATACCAGCGGTAATGAACACCATTTTTGTATTGGTGTCCAACATGGTTCGAATGTCGTCTAAACTTTCAACAGCTGCTTTTTCACCAATGTCAGGGTTTGCACCAGCACCTAATCCTTCAGTAATATGAAGACCGAGTTGAATTTTGTTGGGCACACCGCTGCTGTTTAGGGCTTGTGCATCTGTGTTGCAAATCACAAAATCTACACCTTTTATGCCTTGTTTGAACATATGGTTGATGGCATTGCTACCACCACCACCTACACCAATGACTTTGATGACGTTTGATTGATTTTTTGGTAAATCAAATGTGATTCCGAGTTCGTTGTTACTGCTCATAAATTTATTTTTTTGTTGTTGGTTATTCTGCATTTTCTAAAAAATCCTTTACACGTTCGGTTAATTTCTCCAAAAATCCTTTGGAACGAACTGGGGGTTTTTCGATTGTTGGCTCTGGAGTTTCTTCATCCTGCGAAACTTCATCTATAGTGGTTTGCTTTTCTTGACGTTCTAAACCATCCAATACCAATCCAACTGCCGTGGCATACAATGGACTGGTGATGTCGCCGTCGCTATCACCTGCCAAATGTTCGTTTGGATAGCCCACACGCGTATCCATTCCAGTAATGTATTCTACAAGTTGTTTTAAGTGGTTCAATTGACTTCCACCACCTGTTAGGACAATCCCTGCAATGAGTTTTTTCTTTTGCTCTTCATGACCGTAGTTTTTAATTTCTACATAAACCTGTTCTATAATTTCTACCACACGAGCATGGATTATTTTCGATAAGTTTTTCAATGAAATTTCCTTTGGGTCTCGCCCTCTCAACCCTGGAATAGAAACAATTTCATTGTCTTTGTTTTCACCTGGCCAAGCGGATCCAAATTTAATTTTCAATAATTCTGCTTGTTTTTCAATAATGGAACACCCTTCTTTGATGTCCTCTGTAATGACATTTCCGCCAAAAGGAATTACAGCAGTATGTCTGATGATACCGTCTTTAAATACGGCCAAATCGGTAGTTCCACCACCAATATCAATAAGCGCAACACCAGCTTCTTTTTCTTCTTGGCTCAATACGGCTTTGGCTGAAGCCAGAGGTTCTAAAGTAATACCTTCCAAGCTTAACCCTGCGGTTTGAATACAACGACCGATGTTTCGAATAGACGAAACCTGACCCACAACAACATGAAAATTGGCTTCCAAACGTTCGCCATACATACCGATTGGTTCTTTTATTTCTGCCTGACCATCGACTTTAAAATCCTGTGGTAAAACATGAATGATTTCTTCACCCGGCAACATGACAAGCTTATGCACTTGATTTATGAGTCGGTCTATATCGTCTTCATTAATGACTTGTTCTGCATTGGATCTGGTGATGTAATCGCTATGCTGTAGACTTCTTATGTGTTGCCCAGCTATACCAACCGTTACGCCATCAATTTTGATATCGGATGTTGCTTCGGCTTCTGCTACGGCATTTTGAATAGACTGAATGGTTTGGGTGATGTTGTTTACCACACCACGGTGTACGCCCATACTTTTTGATTTTCCTACACCAATTGTTTCCAATTTACCGTACTGGTTTTTCTGGCCAATCATCGCAACGATTTTTGTAGTTCCAATATCCAAACCTACTGCAATATTTTGAGTCTCCATAGAATTATAATTTTGTACAAACAACCTGTTGGTTGAATTGTAAATTCACTGTTTTATATGTTTGAAGCAACTTATCTTTTTTTGCTTTTTGATAAAATGCTTTTAAATTATTCATTTTCTTATTCAAATTTTCTAAAGTTCCCACAACAACTTCAAAATCGTATGTACGTAGGAACAATGAAAATTGTTGCTGTTCGTCAATGATGATTTCTGTAACATAAAGTTTTAAAAAATCATCATGATTTATATACTCCAACAATTGATGCACAGATTGTAGATTAGTTGTATCTACATTACCATGAACCACTACCACACGTGCACTGTACTCAGATGAGAGGGGCATCATTTCTCCTTGGCTATCAATGTAAAATGAGGGCTCAGAAATCACTCTTGCAAGAGGTGTGCGTTGTGTTACTTCTACTCTAACTTCCCCATTTACAGTAAGATACACCTCTGCATTTTCTATCATCGGATGAGATGATATTTTGGCCTCCAGTACATTCAAATCTAAAATATCTTTGGGCATACATTCCACAGCTTGCTGATTTTGTATTAACAATTTATTAACCACGTGTTTACTGATTAATAAGTTGTCTTTTCCTACAAATTCTATATGGGTATTAAGGATTGGTGAGTGGTTGTTTCGTTTGGATGAAAACGCAAAAAGGAACACCACCAAAATGAGCAACAAAAAAGCGTTCACTATGTTTTTATATTTACGCATGTTCTAAATCTTTTGAAAGTGGTTCTACAAGTGCACCAATATCCCCTGCGCCCATGGTCACCAGTACAGGGTAATCGATCAATTCTATTGCTTCAAATAAGTTTGTTTTGGAGACTAATTTTTTTATTGGAGCTGTTATTTTTTCAAGCAACCACGAAGAATTCACGCCAGAAATAGGCAGCTCTCGAGCGGGATATATTTCCAACAATAAAACAGCATCAAAAACAGATAGTGAATGTGCAAAATCATCAGCAAAATCCTGAGTTCTACTGAACAGGTGTGGCTGAAATACAGCTGTAATTTTTTTGTTGGGGTGCATTTCTAAAATCGCTTGGTGAACGGCATCAATCTCTTTAGGGTGGTGCGCATAATCATCAATAAAAACAAAAGAATCATTTTTTGTTTTATATGAAAAACGTCGTTTAACTCCTCTGTAGGAATCCAATCCAGAGGATAATTTTTGTACAGAACACCCATACTCTAGGGCCATTGCAAGAGCAGCCACCGCATTGCTTAAGTTATGTTTTCCAGGTAAATGAAATTTAAAATCTTTATACAAACCCAATGGAGTTTTTAAATCAAAACAATAAGCGCCATTTATTATACGAACATTGGTTGCGCTGTAATTTGTATTTGATTCGACTCCGTAAGCTATTCCTTCAATACGAAGTGCTTCATGCACAAAAAGTTTACCATTAGGAGCAATATTTTTTGAAAAATCTAAAAAGGACTGCTTTAAACTTTCCTTGTCGCCATAGACATCCAAATGATCTGCATCCATGGAAGTGATGCAAGCAAAATTTGGCGAAAGTGTCATGAATGAACGATCAAATTCATCAGCTTCTACTACAGTAATTTTATTGCCGTTTTGAATCAAATTTGAGTTGTAATTTTCAGAAATGCCGCCTAAAAATGCCGTCATTTCTTGATTTGCTTCCATCATCAAATGACCCAAAATACTAGTGGTTGTGGTTTTACCATGCGTTCCAGCGATGGCCAAACAAAATGTGTCTTTTGTAATTACACCCAAAACCTCTGAACGTTTTAAAACGGTAAAATTTTGCGCATTAAAATAGGCCAAAATTGAATTGGTTTTCGGAACTGCAGGGGTATAGACCACGAGAGTTGTGGTGTTGTCCAAGAACCTAGAATCAATCGCTTGAATATCATCTCTAAAAGAGACCTTAATTCCAATCTTTTCTAGTGCTTTAGTATTATCACTCGGCGTTTTATCATAACCCGAAACAGACTTGTGTGTTGCATGAAAATAGCGCGCCAATGCACTCATACCGATACCTCCAATACCTACAAAATATATGTTATGGAAGGAGTTTAAATTCATGCCGTTATGAGTTTTTCAATTTCGTTAACTATATCCTCTGTAGCCGATTTTTTAGCCAACTTTTTAATGTTATCCGCTAATCGTTGTTGTAAGCTTATATTCATTATAAGCTCTGTAAATTGAGGTTCGAAATTTTGATCTAAATCCTTTTCTGAAATCAATATAGCCGCATCTTTTTTAGCAACAGCCATAGCATTTTTGGTTTGGTGATCTTCTGCAACATTTGGTGATGGAATAAAAATCACGGGTTTGCCAACAATACATAATTCTGAAACAGAACTAGCACCAGCTCTTGAAACAATGATGTCTGCTGCAGCATAGGCAAGATCCATCCGTTTTACAAAATCAAATACCTGGACACCTTGAGCGCGTTGATGATGTTTGTATTCTTCGTAATACAATGTTCCACATTGCCAAAGTACTTGTATTTCATTTCTCTGAAAATAGGGTAATTGCGCTTCTACCAATTGATTGATTCTTCGCGCGCCCAAACTTCCGCCCAAAACAAGCAGAGTTTTCTTTTCAGAGTTAAACTCAAAAGTCTTGTGCGCATCTCCTTTATGTTCTGAATTTAAAAGATCTTGACGTACTGGATTACCGGTAATAATAATTTTATCTTTAGGAAAAAATGGCTCTAATCCTTCGTAGGCAACACATATTTTGTTTGCTTTTTTGGCTAATAATTTATTCGTGATTCCAGGGTAAGAATTTTGTTCCTGAACGAGTGTTGGCGTCCCAAAAAGCGATGCGATATACACTATTGGTCCGCTAGCAAAACCTCCTGTTCCAATGACCAAATCGGGTTTAAATCTTAAAACAATAAAAACCGATTGTATCAAACTGCTGATTAATTTCAATGGAAATAATAAATTTTTGAATAGTTGCTTTCTTTGTAAGCCAGATATCCAAAGCCCTTTGATTTTAAATCCAGCCTTAGGAATTTTTTCCATTTCCATTTTCCCTTTTGCACCGACAAAAAGAACATCTGATTTTGGATACCTTGATTTGAGCGCATGAGCAATGGAAAGTGCAGGGAAAATATGACCTCCCGTGCCCCCTCCAGATAATATGAATTTATAGCTCCCCATTATAACGCTTCACTTAGTATTTCGAGAGGATGTTGCTCATCCTCGGATTGATTTCTAATGTCTTCTCTTTTGGCACTCACACTCAGTATGATTCCAATCCCTAAGCAGGTTACCCAAATGGATGTTCCACCACTACTTATGAGGGGTAAAGTTTGTCCTGTAACAGGGAACAACTCAACAGCAACGCCCATATTTATAAGTGCTTGAAAAATGATAGGAAGACCCACCCCAATGGTAAGTAATTTTCCAAAAACAGTTTCTGCCTTTTGTGCGACTACAACTATTCTGAACAATAATAAAAGGTATAATACCAGCAAAAACAGACCGCCCAACAAACCATATTCTTCAATAATAATGGCAAAAATGAAATCGGATGAAGACTGAGGTAAAAAGTTTTTTTGTACACTTTTTCCTGGCCCTAATCCATACAAACTTCCTGTTGCTATCGCTATTTTGGCTTTTTCTATTTGATAATCTTCTTCTGAATCACGGTCATCCATAAAATTTGAAATTCGACTGCCCCATGTGTCCACTCTATTGGGCATTGCATCTGGAAAAGCTTTGGCAATAAGTACAAAAAAGGACAGTACTAAAAGTCCAGAACCTACAATTGCTCCTAAATATTTTAAAGGATAACCCCCCAAAAATGCCAAAACCAATACCATCGTAAAAATAATCGCCGTGGTAGAAAAATTGGCAGGAAGAATCAAAATGAGCACCACAAAAACAGGCAACCATAGCGGCATAATGGACGACTTAAATGAAATCTCTTGTTCAAAAATCTTTGAAAGGTATCGTGCCACAAACACCATGAGCACAAGAGCAGCCAATGTAGACGTCTGAAATGTAAACCCTACAAACGGGACACGAATCCATCGGCTAGCGTTGGCGCCATCTATAGTTGTTCCTTGCAATAAGGTGACTAAGAGTAGAATTAAAACAACTGGAAACATCACCATTGACAACCCTTTGAAATAGCGATAAGGGATTCTGTGAATGGCATATATGATTGAAAATCCTAAGAACAGATGTACAAAATGTTTAATAAAATAAGAAAAGGTCTGACCATCACCATATGTATAAGCCAAATTACTGGCGGCACTATACACTGGCAAAAATGAAAATATGGCCAAAAGCGCTACAATGGCCCATATCATTCGATCTCCTTTTATGTTCCCAAACTTTATCATTTATAGTGCGCGTACTGCAGATTTAAATTGATGTCCTCTATCTTCATAATTTTTAAACAAATCGAAGCTGGCACAAGCCGGAGAAAGCAAGACGTTTTCACCAGCTGTGGCAATATTATAGGCGATTTTAACCGCTTCAGACATGTATTGAGTTTCTACCATCACGTCTACCATATGTTCAAAATTTTTAAACAAAGCTTCATTGTTTTTTCCAAGACAAATGATGGCTTTAACTTTTTCGTTTACAAAAGGGTACAATGCCGTATAATCGTTTCCTTTATCTACGCCACCTACAATCCAGACCGTTGGTGCACTCATGCTCTCCAATGCAAAATAGGTTGCATTTACATTGGTTGCCTTGGAATCATTAATGTATTGTACCTTATTGATTTTCAGTACATTTTCTAAGCGGTGTTCTGCGCCTTGAAAACATTCTAAACTTTCACGAATGGTATCCTTTCGTATTTTAAGAAGGTGAGCGACTGTAGCCGCTGCCATTGCATTTTTGATGTTGTGCTTTCCTTCTAAAGCTAAATTTGTTGTTGGCATTATATGTTCTTCTTTTTTAAATTTTATAATAATCTCTTTTTGTTTCAAATACGCCCCTTGCGCTAAAATTTTAGTCAGCGAAAAAGGGACTAATGTAGATTGAATTTGATGGGACTGTATGTATGTATTGATGACATCGTCATCGGCATCATAAATCAAATAATCGTCTTTGGTTTGATTCATCACAATCCTAAATTTGGAAGCGATGTAATGTTCAAACTTATTGTCATAGCGGTCCAAATGATCGGGGGTTATGTTGGTCAGTACAGCAATATGTGGTCTAAATTTTTGAATACCATCCAATTGAAAACTACTGAGTTCCAAAACAAAATGATCTGGTTTTTTAGGGATTAACCCCGCAAAACTATCGCCAATATTTCCACCCATAGCAACGTTCAAATTTTCTTGCTTTAGGATATGGTGGATCATCATGGTCGTCGTGGTTTTTCCATTACTTCCTGTCACACCAATAATGTTGGCAGAAGTGAATTGAGCTGCAAATTCAATTTCAGAAATCACTGGTACTTCTTTTTTCAAAAGCGCTTCCACAATAGGGGCACGCTCAGAGATTCCAGGACTTTTCATGACCACATCAGCATTCAAAATTTTTGATGCCGTGTGAGTTCCTTCCTCCCATTCAATCTCATTATGTATAAGAACGTCCTTGTATGTTTTTTTTATCGTTCCATAATCGGAAACAAACACTTCAAATCCTTTTTCTTTTCCTAACAGTGCTGTACCTACACCGCTTTCGCCACCACCAAGTACAACCAATCTTTTCATCTATCTAATTTTCAAGGTTACAATGGTGAGGATGGCTAAAAGAATTCCAACAATCCAAAATCGAGTAACAATTTTACTTTCGTGATATCCTGATTTTTGATAGTGATGATGTAGAGGCGACATTTTGAAAATACGTCGACCTGCACCATATTTTTTCTTGGTGTATTTAAAATATCCGACCTGCAGTACAACCGATAAATTTTCGGCCAGAAAAATGCCACACAACAGAGGAATTAACCACTCTTTTCGTACAGCAATAGCGATTACAGCAATGATTCCCCCAATAGTCAAACTTCCTGTATCGCCCATAAACACTTGTGCTGGATAAGTATTGTACCACAAAAATCCAATAAGCGCACCCACAAAAGCTGCGATATAAATCGTAATTTCTTCTACTCGAGGGATATACATAATATTGAGGTAATCCGAGAAAATTATATTACCTGAAACCCAAGCAAAAATTCCTAAAGTCAATACAATAATTGCTGATGTGCCAGCAGCAAGTCCGTCAATACCATCTGTTAGGTTTGCACCATTAGAAACTGCTGTGATGATAAAAATCACAACTATCACAAACACGATCCAAGCATATTTATCTAAACTCGGATGAATCCATGTAATCAAATCGGCATAATCAAATTCGTTGCCTTTAAAAAATGGAATGGTTGTTTTTGTTGATTTTGATTCTGGATAAAATTGTTGCGGTACCTCTTGCTCTATAGAAATAGTTGTTCGCTCATTGAATGGAATTTGTTCTTTAATGGTAACTTCGGAATGAAAAAACAAAGTGAGCCCAACGATTAGACCCAATCCAATTTGCCCAATAACTTTGAACCGTCCTTTAAGTCCTTCTTTGTCATTTTTAAACTTTTTAAGGTAGTCATCAATAAACCCAATGACCCCCATCCATAATGTTGTAATCAGCAAAAGAATGATGTAAATATTATCCAATTTGGCAACTAAAAGCACTGGCAATAAGGTCGCTAGAATAATAATTAAACCACCCATGGTTGGCGTTCCTGCTTTCTCTTTTTGACCATCCAATCCCAAATCACGTATAGTCTCACCAACTTGTTTTGTGTGCAAGAAATTGATGATTCTTTTGCCAAAAATCGTTGAAATTAAAAGCGATAAAATAATAGCTAATGCAGCTCTAAACGTCAAAAAGCCAAAGAGTGATGCTCCAGGAAACTGAAATTCTTTTTCTAAATATTCAAACAAATAGTACAGCATATTATTTTTGTAATTGATTTAAACATTCCAACGCTACTTTGTAATCATTAAATTCTGTGCGAACTCCATTTATTTCTTGGTAAGACTCGTGTCCCTTTCCCGCTACAAGGATGATGTCGTTAGCATTGGCCAACTGACATGCCGTTTTTATGGCTTGTTTGCGGTTTGTTATGGCCATAATTTTCTTGAAATTTTGTGGTTCTACACCACTCTCTATTTCAGAAATAATAGCGTCCGGATCTTCAGATCTTGGATTATCGCTTGTGAAAATAACTTTGGAACTCAATGCCGAAGCAATGTGCCCCATTTTTGGACGCTTGGTTTTATCACGATCACCACCACAACCAACAATAGAGATTAAATCTTCATTTTGTGTACGAATATCATTGATGGTTTGCAATACATTTTTGAGGGCATCTGGAGTGTGGGCATAATCTACAATTACGGTAATATTGTTTGCCGTTATAAAATATTCGAAACGCCCACTGACATTATCGAGCGTACTCATTAAACGTAAAAGCTCATCCTTTTCGAGCCCTAAAATATCGGCGGAAGCAAACACAGCGGTAAGATTATAAGCGTTGAAACTTCCTATAAGCTTGACCCAAAGTTCACTGTCATTTATTTTCAAGAGCAATCCCTTGAAATGATTTTCGAGTATTTGAGTGCGGTAATCGGCATAGCTTTTCAACGCATAGCTGTACGTTTTGGCCTGAGTGTTTTGGAGCATAATTTTACCGTTTTTATCATCTGCATTGGTAAGCGCAAATGCTGCTTTTGATAACCCATCAAAAAAAGATTTTTTTACATCACGATATGCTGCAAAAGAAGAGTGATAATCCAAATGATCATGCGAAAGGTTGGTGAAAATACCCCCTTCAAAATCGAGCCCCTTTGTTCTGTGTTGATGTATACCGTGTGAACTTACTTCCATAAAACAAAACTCGACACCAACATCATTCATTTGTTTCAAATAGCTGTTGATGACTAAAGAATCTGGCGTAGTATGAGTGGCGGTATAAGTTGTTTTATCCACCATTATTTTTACTGTTGATATGAGGCCTACTTTGTATCCCGCCGCCTTAAATAAATTGAATAAAAGTGTGGCTACCGTTGTTTTGCCATTGGTTCCGGTAACGCCAACAAGTTTCAAGTTTTTGGATGGATGCTGGTAAAAATTAGCAGCCATAAAAGCCAAAGCTGAGGAAGAAGATTCAACCTCTATATAAGTTACATTTTTCGTTTTTGTTTTCGGTATCTTTTCTGCTACAACAACACTTGCACCATTTTCAATGGCCTTAATTATAAAAGAATGACCATCGGATTGCACTCCTTTGATGGCGACAAAAACATCATTTTTCTTGACCTTTCTCGAGTCGTATTGAAGTGTATTGATACGTACATCGGTTGACCCCTGTACAGAGAGCAAGGCAACATTATACAATATGTCTTTTAAAACACTCACGACAGTTCTAGTATTACAGTGGCTTTTGGTGTCACTTTTTCACCTTTTTTAATCGATTGTTTGCGTACTTTTCCTCGCCCAACGAGTTTGACGTTAAGACCCATATTTTCTAAAATTGTAATCGCGTCCATCGCTGGTAAGCCCTTTAGGTTTGGCATAATGGTTTTGTACTTTTCGGCAGTGGTATAATACCTCTGATACTGCTGCTCTACGGATACTGATTGTTGATTAATTTGGTCGATGACATCAACAACTGGTGCGCTTGTATATATTTTTTGCGCTATTTTTTTAAATACTGGCCCTGAAACATCAGCACCATAGTACCCTACACTTTTGTCGGGCTCATGGATGACTACAATACAAGAATACTGAGGGTTTTCTGCGGGGAAATAACCAGAAAAAGTAGATATGTAATTCAATTGATCTTTATTTCTATAATCTTTCTGACATGTCCCTGTTTTACCAGCCATCGAAAATGTTTCGGCATACAATCCATGTCCTGTTCCATGATCTTTTTCAACAACATTTTGAAGAAGTTTTTGAAGTTTCTGTACTGTTTCTTTAGAACATATTTGAGGGTTGATAACCTCTGTTTCAAAGACTTCTATAGTATTGTCTATAGATTTGATTTCTTCAATAAAGCGTGGTTTTACCATTGTCCCATTATTGGCAATTGCATTATAGAACGTCAATGTTTGTAGCGGTGTAAAAGACACGCCATAGCCATAGGCCATCCACTGAAGAGCAATGCCACTCCAACGGTTATTTTCGATTCTTGGATCAGGGATAATGGCCTTCCCTTCGCCTAGAATAGGGAGGTCTAACGAATCTCTGAGATTCATTTTGTATAGACCGTCTACAAATTGTGATGGGTTGTTTTTGTAGGCATTATCAATAGCACCAACAATTCCTGTATTGGAAGAAACCTCAAAGGCCTCAGCTACAGAAATTTTTCCGTACCCCCCCTTCTTTGAGTCTCTTACTTTTTTACCGTAAAAAGAAAGTATCCCTTTTTTTGTGTCGACAATAGTAGTCGTGTCAATTTTTTGATCTTCCAACGCTACTGCCAACGCCATTAATTTGAATGTTGATCCTGGTTCATGCGACTCACCAATGGCATAATTCAACCGTTCGTAATAGTTTCCAACGGCATTTCGTCCAAGATTTGAAATTGCTCTTACAGCACCTGTTTTGGTTTCCATGACCACTACGGATCCATGATCGGCTTTGTACTTTTCCAATTGCTCCAAAAGGGCATGATGAGCAATGTCTTGAATATTGACATCTATTGTTGTGTATACATCAAAACCGTCTTGTGGTTCAGTTTGATTAAAATCATCTATTGGTTTCCACTGCCCTTTTCCAATACTCTGTTTCATACGCTTTCCGTCCACACCACGAAGGTATTGCTCACCAAAAGCTCCATCGATACCAACACGCGTTACATACCCATCCTCATCTGTACGCTCATAGCCGATTGAACGTTGAGCAATGGCACCCAATGGATAATCTCTTTTAGTGGTTTGCTCCACAATCAATCCTCCTTTAAATGCTCCTAGATTCAATAATGGAAAAGCTCTGAAACGTAAATAGTCTGAATAATCAATTTGACGCGCCAATAAAAAGTATCTGTTTTTATTTTGACGTGCTTCGCGAATGCGTTTTTGCAACGTAGTAGACGAAACACCGTTAAAAGATGCTATCGAATCACAAAGGGCCTGAATATTGGCCTGAAAATTTCGTTCTGAAGAGGTGACCAAGTCAATTCTAATGTCGTATTTTGGTACTGAAGTTGCTAATAAACTTCCGTCTACAGAATAAACATTACCTCGATTGGCCGGAATCACTACATCTTTGATACTGCGCTTTTCGGCAAGAGCTCTGTAAGATTCTCCTTGAACAAATTGAATTTTGGTTAATTTAAACACAACCAACAATGCGAAAATGAACATACACCCCGAAACGAAGTAAAGTTTGTTTAGTATGTTGGTTTCTTTTTCAGACATTTTATCAATTTGTATTTGAGGAAATTAGAATTTTAACAGGAGGTGTTTTGGAGGGTAAAATCCCTTTTTCCTTAAGGCGACTTCGTACTACCGACTCTAACCTAAGTTCCATTAAATCAGATCTATTTTTGACGTACAACGAGCGTAACGCTTTGACGTCTTCATTCAATTTTGCGATGTGGTGAACTTTTCGGTCTGCACTGTGCGAACTGGCAATCATCATAATAGCTAAAGCAGAAAAAAACAGAATCAAACGCCACTTTTTATAGGCACCATCACTGATTAAAAAAGTACCTTTCAAAATGTCGTATACTATATTTTTCATTCTTTATTTTATAATTTTTGTGCTATTCTTAGCTTTGCACTTCTTGCTCTGTTGTTGATTTTAATTTCTTCTTTAGTTGGGACAATCAATTTTCCAATCTTTTTAAAAGGGACTGTATAATTCCCAAACATATCGCGCTCAGGTTCTCCCTCAAACATGCCATTTCTAATAAATCGCTTTACCAAACGATCTTCTAATGAATGGTAAGAAATGACGCTCAATCTTCCGTCTGTTTTGAGTACCTCTTTACTGCTCATTAAGAAAGATTTCAAAACTTCAAGCTCATTGTTTACTTCGATACGAATAGCTTGATAGATTTGAGCAAGAATTTTATTTTGTTTACCTCTTGGTAAATATCTATTCAACACGTTTTTAAGCTCAAAAGTGGTCTGGATTGGTTGGTCTGTTCGAGCAGTAACAATTGTTCTGGCTAGCGCTGGTGCGGTTCTTAATTCTCCATACTCCCAAAACAATCGCTTCAAATCTTCTTCTGGATAAGAATTTATAATAGTCTTTGCAGAGACTTCTTCATCTTGATTCATGCGCATATCTAATGGCGCATCAAATCGAATTGAAAACCCTCTTTCGGGCGCATCGAACTGATACGAAGACACGCCAAAATCGGCCAAAATTCCATCAACAGCTTTGATTCCATGAAAACGCAAAAACCGCTTCATAAAGCTAAAATTCTCATTAATGAGTGTAAATCGATGATCATCAACAGTATTTGAAAGAGCGTCTTTGTCCTGATCAAAAGCGAAAAGCTTTCCTTCTGGTCCAAGGTGTTGTAAGATTTTTCGACTATGACCTCCTCCGCCAAAAGTCACATCTACATACACCCCATTTTTTTTTATAGCTAAACCACTTACCGATTCTTCGAGCAAAACTGGGTTATGATATTCCATCGGCATCATCTTGTCCCATTACCTCTTCTGCTAACTCTGCAAAATCATTTGCCGCATCGTCTATGGCTTTTTCATACAAATCTTTATCCCAAATCTCAATGATATTGACTGCCGAAGAAACCACAACCTCTTTGGTTATTTTGGCAAATCCTACCAAATCTTTTGGTATAAGAAGACGCCCAGAAGCATCCAATTCTATGGGTTTTACTCCTGCTGTAAATCTTCTAATGAAATCGTTATTTTTCTTTTTGAAGCGGTTGAGCTTATTTACTTTTTGCATCAACCCTTCCCACTCTTGCATTGGATACAATTCCAAGCAAGACTGAAAGACCGCACGCTTCAAAACAAATCCACTCCCCATAGAAGATGCCAACTGTTTTTTCAGAGCAATAGGAAGCATCAGACGGCCTTTGGCGTCTGCTTTGCATTCATATGTCCCTATGAGAGTGTTCATTTGTTTTGCTGACTAGTTGTTTAGTGTAATTCAAAATTATAAAATAATTACCACATTTTACCACATTTTACCACTTTGTTAATAAATTTCTACTAAACGCAAAATAATCCGACAAAATACACATCTTTTTTCATGTAACTTACTGATTATTAATTATTTAAATTAAATTCCATAAAATTAACATTTGACTGTTAATAAGGGGGTTTTTGGTCATTTTTAGCTTTTAATCAAGAAAATACAGGTCAATTTTAGCATTACATTAAGAATAAAACTTTGAGGTTCTATATTGAATAAAATTGCTTAGCTTTGCCCTTGACACCAATTTATCGGACACCATATGAAGTACGCGTTAAAGAAGGAGGGAAAATTTAGTTATACTGAAATTGGAGAAGGACGCCCCATCATCATATTACATGGATTAATGGGGGGGCTCAGCAACTTTGATGGCCCGATTGATTACTTCAGTAAAAACGGCTACAAGTTAGTTTTACCAAAACTACCAGTGTACGATCTTGCTTTGATAAAAACAAATGTTAAAAATTTCGCTTTACACCTTAAAGACTTTATCGAGTTTAAAGGTTATGAAGACGTTATTCTTCTTGGAAATTCTTTAGGTGGCCATATCGGACTGTATTATACAAATCTTTATCCCAGCAAAGTTGCTGGACTTGTGATTACGGGTAGTTCTGGGCTTTACGAAAGTGCAATGGGTGGCGGATATACAAAAAGGAGTGATTACAACGTTATCAAAGCCAAGGCAGAAGAGGTCTTTTATGATCCTGCAGTAGCAACAAAAGAAATTGTTGATGATGTTTATGAAACGGTAAACGATAGAAATAAACTTGTCAAAACACTTGCCATAGCCAAGAGTGCTATCCGACACAACATGGCAAAAGATTTACCAAAAATGACTACACCTACCTGTATCATTTGGGGTAAAAACGATATTGTAACGCCTCCAAATGTTGCTGATGAATTCCACGAACTTCTTCCGGACTCTAACCTGTATTGGATTGATAAATGTGGGCACGCAGCCATGATGGAGCACCCCGATAAATTCAATGAAATCCTCTTAGAATGGCTCAAGATGAGGGGGTTATAAGATTTTTGACATGCACATCAAAACCGCAACATTTGTCGTCAGCAATCAAGAGGTTTCCAAATGCCCAAAAAACAACCTTCCTGAGTATGCTTTTATTGGGCGAAGTAACGTTGGAAAATCTTCTCTAATCAATATGTTGACCAACCAAAAAAAGTTGGCCAAAACATCTGGTAGACCAGGAAAAACACAATTAATAAATCATTTTCTTATAAATGAATACTGGTATTTGGTAGACTTACCTGGATACGGCTATGCTCGAGTGTCTAAATCGAGTAAAAAAACGTTTCAAAAATTCATTACCGCATACTTTAGAGAAAGAAAGCAACTGGTTTCTGCATTTGTACTTGTCGATATTCGACATGAACCACAACAAATTGATTTAAATTTCATGCAATGGTTAGGTGAACATGGAATTCCATTCAGTATTATTTTCACCAAAGCAGACAAGCTTAAACCCAAAGCAATTGAACGAAATGTAGCACATTACCAAAGTGTTCTTACACAAAATTGGGAAGAATTGCCCAACCACTTTGTTACTTCATCATCAAATTTTACTGGAAAAGATGAACTACTCAATTATATCGATTCAATAAATTCGTCACTAAAAGACATTTAGCCACAATTTGATTAAAATATAATATTTACTGGCTGGATTTTTTTACTTTAGCAATTAAGATTATACCGCATGAATTACCTTCATAATATTGGTTCTTACTTTATAATGATTGCTGAAATGTTTCGAAAACCCACGAAACGTTCGGTCATGAAAAATCTGATCCTAAAAGACATCGAAGATTTGGTTATTGGGTCTCTTGGGATAGTTGCTTTCATTTCTTTTTTTGTGGGTGGTGTAATCACGATTCAAACGGCACTTAACATCACAAGTCCATTGATTCCAAAATACTTGGTTGGGTTTGCGACGAGACAATCTGTTATTCTTGAATTTGCGCCTACCTTTATTTCTGTTATTATGGCAGGAAAGGTGGGGTCATTTATCACCTCAAGTATTGGAACCATGAGGGTGACAGAACAAATTGATGCCTTGGAAGTCATGGGTGTTAACTCTATTAACTACCTCGTTTTTCCAAAAGTGATTGCCATGTTGCTCTATCCGTTTGTGATTTCTATTGCTATGTTTTTGGGGATTATTGGTGGAATGGCAGCGTGTGTGTACGGCGGTTTTTCAACTTTGGAGGACTACATTACAGGCGTGCAGTTAGATTTTATTCCCTTTCATATGGCTTATGCTTTTATTAAAACTCTGGTTTTTGCGTTTATTTTGGCCACCATACCTTCCTTTCACGGATACTATATGAAAGGTGGTGCGTTGGAAGTTGGTAAGGCCAGTACGGTCGCTTTTGTTTGGACCAGTGTGGTTATTATTCTACTAAATTATATCTTAACACAAATGTTGCTTAGCTGATGATAAATGTTACAAACCTTCATAAATCATTTGGTGATGTAGAGGTACTCAAAGGAATTTCTACCACTTTTGAACAAGGAAAAACCAACCTTATCATTGGGCAAAGTGGATCGGGGAAAACAGTATTTCTCAAATGTTTACTTGGCCTTTTTGATTATACAGAGGGAAGCATCGTTTATGACCAACAAAAGTTCACAGATCTTTCCGAAAGTGAAAAAAGGAATTTACGCTCAAAAATTGGCATGGTATTTCAAGGAAGCGCACTATTTGATTCGATGACTATTGAAGAAAATGTGATGTTTCCGCTCAGAATGTTTACCAATCAAAGTGTGAGTGAAATGCGAGACCGGGCCAACATCGTACTCAAACGCGTAAATCTTGAAAATGCGCAACAAAAAATGCCAAGTGAAGCATCTGGCGGTATGCAAAAACGAGTGGCTATTGCACGAGCTATAGTAAATAATCCTAAATATTTATTTTGTGACGAACCTAATTCTGGTCTCGATCCAAAAACTGCTATTGTGATTGACAACCTTATTCAGGAAATCACAAAAGAATATAACATGGTAACTGTAATCAATTCGCACGACATGAATTCAGTGATGGAAATAGGCGAAAAAATTGTGTTCCTCAAAGATGGAGAAAAAGCTTGGGAAGGGTCAAAAGACACCATATTTAGAACTGATAATGAAGCCGTATCAAATTTTGTGTACTCCTCAAATTTGTTTAAAAAGGTACGCGAAATGTACTTAAAATCTTAAGGAATTATTGGGTTAGAACCTCAACGTTTTCTTCTTGTAATTCTTGCTCCAACCATACTTTTAGAGCACTACTTCTTTGAATCCTTAGACTGTCTGCCACAACAGAATTCCAGCGTACTTTGGCTACCAAAACGGTATCTACCGTTCTAAAGTTTGAAGAACGTAACATTTGAGCAAAACTAAATGATTCTAATTCTGAAAATTGAATTTTTGCATCTTTCGCTAAATCAATGAAATCAAAATTATAAATGGATTCACTTTTGGACGTTACAGCGAGTTTCAAACTATCAATAGTAAAATTTAATTGTTCAATGCGTTGATCACGTTCATCGATTTTGTCCAAAGCAATATCATACAATTCTAAGATTTTATCGGTACTGCGGTTGCTATTCCCATTGATAATCAACTTAAAATCTTTTAGGTATTCATATCCATTGAGTTCATTGACTAAATCTGATTTTGTAGCATCATTTATCTCGCCATTAAAATTCAAGGTAATGGTTTTTGCTTTTGTGTCTAGGTTATCACGTTGAAGCCATAAACTTGTATTGCTATTGATTTCTTTTTCTAAATAAATTTTATAGTCTGATTTGTATTGAGACTCTTTTAGGACATCGTAAAACGTCCACCCTGCTGGTAACATCATAGCTAGAGCAATTAATGCAGCGATACGTGCAATAGTCTTCCGCCGTTTAGAATTGGCATAATTGAGCATGGGAAATCTCAGAACTTTTAAAACTATAAAAGTAGCCAAAGCAATAAAGATTGTATTGATGGCGAATAAATACATTGCACCAATAAAATAATCCCAATTACCTTGAGACAATCCATAACCGGCTGTACACAATGGTGGCATCAAAGCGGTGGCAATAGCTACTCCAAAAATTACAGTTGCAATGGTTCCTTTTTTGGTTCGTGCAATAATTAAAGCCAACCCTCCAAAAAATGCAATCAATACGTCTCTAATGTCTGGTTTTACTCTTCCAAGAAGTTCAGAATTGTCCTCATATAAAGGAAGGAAATAGAAACACAAAAATGCTGTTAACAAACTTAAAACCACCATGGTAAGTAAGTTAATCATAGACTTTCGTAGCGTATCAATATCATTGATTGCAATAGAAAGTCCAACACCAAGAATCGGTCCCATAAGTGGTGAGATAAGCATCGCACCAATAACCACTGCGGTAGAATCTGCATTTAAACCAACAGAGGCAACAAAAATAGAACAAATCAGAATCCAAGCTGTTCCTCCTTTGAAAGAAATGTCGTCTTTAATTGCAGAAACCGTCGCTTCTCGATCGGTGTCTTCTCTGAAATCAAGCAGATCTACCAAAAATGTTTTGATGGATAAAAACAACCCTTTGGCATCGGCTTTTACCGCTGATTTTGAGTCGTTTATATCCTCATTAGTGGGCTGTTGATCGGAATTGTGAATCATTTTTAAATATAATTTTCACCAAAAGCATCTTTGACATTTTGGCGCAGTTGCTTGATATCTTGCTCCTTACTTTTTGGAAATATAAGCAAAATTTCATTCTCTTCCACAATAATGTAATCATTCAAACCATCTAAAACAACGATTTTGTTTGAATCTGTTTTAATCATATTTCCCTTTGCATCGGTGGCCAGAAGACGAGTATTGATCACTGCATTTTCACTAGAATCATCTGTAATTTTATCGTACAAACTTCCCCAGGTGCCCAAGTCGTTCCAATCAAAAGTTGCGGTAATTACACAAACATTTTTACTGTGTTCCATAATGGCGTAGTCTATAGAAATATTCTCAGATAGCGCATAATGAGTAGCCACAAAATCCGCCTCATGCTCTGTATTATAAACCGATTGGCCTTTGTTGAACAAATTGTACATTCGAGGTTGTAGTGTTTTAAAAGCCGATAAAACTGATTGGGTAGACCAGATAAAAATACCTGCATTCCACAGAAAATTGCCCGCCTCAATGAATTGTTTTGCGGTCTCATAATTGGGTTTTTCCCTAAATTGAAATACTTGTTTTATTGCATCATCAGTCCCATGAGCATTAAACTCTATGTATCCATATCCTGTATTGGGGAAAGTGGGTTGAATTCCTAGAGTCATCAATGCATTAGAGCGTTGTGCATGGTCAAAGGCAATTTTTAAATCCTCAGAAAAAGCCACTTCATCTTCAATCCAGTGATCGCTCGGTGCGACAACCATCACAGCATTGGGGTTTTCTTTGTGAATTTTGAGCGATGCCATTAAAATACACGGTGCGGTATTGCGCATTGCTGGCTCGGCAATGACCTGATTTTTAGAACATTGAGGTAACTGCTCTAAAACCAAATCGGTATAAATACTATTGGTTAGAATTCGAATATTTTCTGATGGAATTAGCTGTTCGAGTCGAGATACTGTTTTTTGCAAAAGAGTCTGACCTGTACCCAACATATCATGGAATTGCTTTGGAAAGGCCGTTTTACTCACGGGCCAAAAACGCGAACCGACGCCACCTGCCATGATAACTGCATAATAATTTTTATTCATTCTAATCCTTTATTAATTCGACTTCTGCATTGGGATTAAAAGCATATGAACGTCCCGAGCTCAACTCTGTAGCTTCAAAACGCGTTCTTCTTTTTTTCCCCTTCATAAAGATTTTACCATTAGATGCTTTAAATTTTGCACCTTCCATAAGTTCAAAGATATAGGTTTTTTCGTTGGGCGGGTCAAATTGTTTTAACGATCTAGAAAGCATAACATCAGAATCGCTACTTGCTTTTGGGTTTTTAAAATAGTGTGCCAAAAAGGGCAACGTTTGATTTGGGAAAATCTCTGGATGAAGAAATGGAAGTGCAAGACGCTGAAAGGTTGACTTCCACTCCTTACCATGAGGCTTTATGGCAGATCCATGAATTTTATAGGCCTCAAAATGAGCAATTTCGTGCAACAAAGTGACCAAAAAACGATAGGGGTTCAAATTAGAATTTACCGTAATTTGATGGCACCCATTTTTTAGTTTTCTATAATCCCCATGACGGGTTTTTCTGGCTTTTTTTACAAGCACTTGCAAAGAATCATCATTAAGCAGTTGCAAAACTTGATCGCTTGCAGCAGCTGGAATGTATGATGTTACATCTTGATTCATTTCTAAAAAATACTACATGCGTTCTGGGACTTGTATCCCCAATAAACTAAAAGCATTTTTTATGGTACTCCCAACAGCACTACACAGGTTTACTCTAAAATTCTTCAATGCCTCATTTTCGGCACCAAGAATTGAAATATTTTGATAAAACGAATTGAACTCTTTTACGAGATCGTAGGTATAATTTGCGATAATAGCGGGGCTATAACTGGCTGCTGCTTGTTGAATTGTATTGGGAAAAAGTTGCAACTGCTTGAGCACATTTTTTTCTTTATCAGTAAGCACTAGTTCTGAAAAATCAACTTTCTCTTGAACAGAGGCCTTTCTTAGTATGGCCTGAATTCTAGCATAAGTGTATTGAATAAATGGCCCTGTATTGCCTTGAAAATCTACTGAAGCTTTAGGGTCAAAAAGGATTGATTTTTTGGGATCAACTTTCAGAATAAAATATTTTAATGCCCCTAATCCAATTGTAGTATAGGTTTTATTTTTTTCATCTTCAGAATAGCCATCAAGTTTGCCCAATTCTTGTGAAATAAGTTTTGCAGTAGTTGACATTTCCAAAATCAAGTCATCGGCATCAACTACAGTACCTTCGCGGCTTTTCATTTTGCCACTTGGCAGGTCTACCATACCATAGCTCAAATGATAGAGGTTTTGAGCCCAATCAAATCCTAATTTTTTTAGAATTAGAAAAAGAACTTTGAAGTGGTAATCTTGCTCGTTCCCAACGGTGTAGACCATTGCAGAAATATCTGGACAATCTTTTACACGTTGTACAGCTGTTCCAATATCTTGGGTCATGTACACGGCAGTACCATCAGCGCGGAGAACAATTTTTTCATCTAATCCATCTGCGGATAAATCACACCAAACGGATCCATCTTCTTTTTTGAAAAATACTCCTTTTTTCAATCCTTCATCAATGAAAGCTTTACCCAAAAGATAGGTTTCACTTTCGTAATAATAAGAATCAAAATCTACACCGAGATTTTTGTAAGTGACCTCAAAACCGTCGTAAACCCATTGATTCATGGTGGTCCAAAGCGCAACAACTTTTGGATCTCCTGCTTCCCAGTTGCGTAACATTTCCTGAGCGGCCAAAAGTATTGGAGCTTGCGCCTTTGCTTCTTCTAAAGATAGACCCTCCTGCTCGAGTTGAGCAATTTCTTTTTTGTATTCTTGATCAAATTTGACATAGAAATTTCCAACAAATTTGTCGCCTTTCAATCCTGTAGATTCCGGAGTTTTCCCTTCGCCAAAACGTTGCCAAGCCAACATGCTTTTACAGATATGAATCCCCCGGTCATTGATGATTTGTGTCTTGTATACTTTTTTGCCAGATGCTTTAAGAATTTCAGCTACGCTATACCCCAAAAGATTGTTTCTAATGTGGCCCAAATGCAAGGGTTTATTTGTGTTTGGAGAAGAGTATTCTACCATCACCGCATCACTTTGACTCGGGGAAATAAAACCAAATTGGGGCTCAGAACAAATTTGATGAAACACATCCAAAAAATAAGTATCTGAAAGGACTAAATTTAAAAACCCTTTAACCACATTAAAAGCAATAACCTCATTGGAATGTACAACTAAATAGCTGCCTAATTGCTCGCCCAATTGAACGGGATTCATTTTGACAGCACGCAACATGGGGAAAGTAACAATTGTAATATCGCCTTCAAAATCTTTGCGCGTAGCCTGAAATTCAACACGGTCAATATCCGTCTGATACATTGTATTAAACGCTGCTTTTACATGTTGAGAAAGAATATTTTGAAGACTCATTAATTGGTGTTTTTCACAAGCAAAGATACATTTTTTTGTATCTATTCATCGAGGGCTTTGGGTAAAAATATCTCTGCCATCATGCATCTTGCACTTCCACCACCACAAGCTTCTATGGTATCCAAAGGACTAGAAATAATTTTGGTGTGTTTTTCGAGTTTTGAACGTTGATCTGAGCGTAATGAATCCAAAGAAGATTGACTCATGACGAGGTAAGGTGTTTCATGTTCACCGCGCAATTGAAGCATATTTCCCGCAAATTGATTGACTTGATTTTCTGTAATTTCGATAATTTCTTTATTGTCATTTTTAAGATGAGTCAACACATTTTTTCGCTCTTTTTTATCATCTATAGCATCCAGACAAATAACGGCAAAAGTAGTTCCAATACACATCATTACATTGGTATGGTATATTTTTTCTCTTTTTTGATGTACGGTTTGATAGGCAGAAAAAATAACAGGAAAAAAATCAAAATCTTCACAAAATTCAATAAAAAGATCTTCATCTGCACGTGGTGAGAGCGCACAATAGGCCTTTCCATAGGCACGGTCCAAAATAATACTTCCTGTACCTTCAAGAAAAACATGTTCTTGCTCTGCTCCACTATAATCTATAATGTGCTTAATCGAAAACCCTTTTTGCTCCACAGCTTCCAAAACAGATTCTTTTCGTTCGTAACGTCTGTTTTTGGCAAACATGGGATAAAGAGCCACAGTTCCATTTTGATGAAAAGAAATCCAATTGTTAGGGAAAATAGAATCTGGTGTGTCAAATTCTTTGGTGTCGTTCACTACAATTACCTGAATCCCAACAGATTGTAATTTTTTTACAAAGGCATCAAATTCTTTAACGGCTAGCGCATTTACTTCATTTGGAATCAGATGACTAATGGTTTTTTGATAATAATTATTAACGGCTGTCTGCTCGTTCATTCGAAACTGAACGGGACGAATCATAAGCACGGTATTGGTGATTTGTTTGTTCATTTTATGAGCGAATTAGCGGTAATGTTGAACATCTGAATAATCCTCCTTGCTTTGAAATTTCAGCATAGTTTACTTTTTTGACTTTAAAATTGTGCTGTTCTAACCAAAGATTCAATCGAGTGAAACTTCGTTCAGAAATAACAACATTTTCAGAAATTGAAAATACATTACAATTCATATTGGCCATTTCTTCCTTTGTGGTCAAAAAAATATGTTCTTCTCCAAATAGATTTTCTAAAAAAAGATAATCGTTTTCTTTTAAAAACCCTTCTTTGTGCATAAGCACTTTTCCATGTCCAATGGGCTGAAAACAACAATCTAAATGGAGTGCATTTTCTTGTGGGTCGGTATTAGATTTTTTTAGTTCTAATGGTTTTACAATTTTGTTTGGAAAGCATTTTTGAAGGGCTTTTACAGCTTGAATATTGGTTCGCGCTGTAATGTAATTTGGATAATCATCAGCTGTATATACACCAACAAAAATATAATCGTTATGTACAATGACATCTCCGCCTTCTACATGGCACTCTTTGGGGAGTTCTATAATATCTTCTGGCTGAATTTGATTTAGAATAGCCGACAAAGCTGTAAATTCTTGTGCTCTATCAGGTAAAATATTAGATTTAATTAATTTATTTTCAATCACAAAAGCGATATCTCTTGCAAATATTTGATTACAATCTTTGATGACGCTAGGCCGGTAGACCTCTACTCCATGAGACTTGAAAACTTTTTCTAAAGCATCCATCTCATGAATCATATCTTTTTCTAATGGATATGTTCCTTGAAGAACGTGTTTTAAACTACTGGGGTCATAACAATCTTCTGGCGAAGGAGTTGGCCCATTGCTTTGAGCAACCCCTAAAACCACTGCTTTTAATGGATTAAATTCATTTAAAACGTTTAGGTCAAGCATTAAATAAGAAATTAATTAACGCTTTTCAGACTTGAAAGAGCGAGAGGTTTGACCATTATAAATTTGTCTTGGACGTCCGATTGGTTCTTTGTGCAAACGCATTTCTCTCCATTGACCAATCCAACCTGGTAAACGTCCTAAAGCAAACATTACGGTAAACATATCTACTGGGATACCCATTGCTCTGTAGATGATTCCGGAGTAAAAATCTACATTGGGGTATAGCTTTCTTTGTACGAAATAAGGATCGTCAAGTGCTTCTTTTTCCAACCCTTTGGCAATGTCTAAAATTGGGTCTTCTACTCCTAAATCGTTCAGAACCTCATCTGCGGCGACTTTAATGATTTTTGCACGTGGATCAAAGTTCTTATACACTCTGTGCCCAAAGCCCATAAGTCTGAATGGATCGCTTTTGTCTTTGGCTTTGGCCATATATTTTTTTGTATCTCCTCCGTCTTCCTTGATAGCTTCTAACATTTCCAATACGGCTTGATTTGCACCGCCATGAAGTGGACCCCAGAGGGCAGATATTCCTGAAGATACAGAGGCAAAAAGACCGGCATGAGAAGAACCAACAATACGAACGGTTGATGTAGAACAATTTTGCTCATGATCGGCATGCAGAATAAGGAGTTTGTTCAAAGCACTGACAATAATTGGATTCTGAACATATGCTTTGTTGGGTTGCTTAAACATCATTTTTAAGACGTTTTCTACATAACCCAAATCTTCGTCTCCATAATCTAAAGGAAGTCCTTGCTTTTTGCGCATGGTCCAAGCCACTAAAACAGGAAGTTTACCCATAAGTTTCACGACAGATTTGTACATATCTTCTTCAGATTCTACATTGACAGATCCGGGATTGAATGCTGTTAACGCACTTGTAAGCGAAGACAATACACCCATGGGGTGTGCAGATTTTGGAAATGCATCTAATATTTTTCTGATGTCTTCATCCACAATAGAATTTTCCTTGATATCGTTATGAAATTTTATGCGTTGCTCTTGTGTTGGAAGTTCACCAAATATCAATAAAAAGGCAACTTCCAAAAAGTCGGCTTTTTCTGCAAGCTCTTCAATGGAATATCCTCTATACCTTAGAATCCCTTTTTCGCCATCCAAAAAAGTAATTGCACTTTCACATGAGCCCGTGTTCTTAAATCCAGGGTCAATAGTTGTTACCCCTCCAGTGACTGCACGCAAATTGCTGATGTTGATGGCCACTTCATTTTCTGTTCCATGCACAATTGGAAAATCGTATTTTTGTCCGTTGATTTCTAGGGTTGCTTTTTCTGACATTATTCGATGGGAAAATTTATTAGTCCCGCAATTTACGAAATTGCCTTCTTTTTTCAATAAAAAATATCAGTTTATTAATACCCCAAAAACAACAAAGCCTTTCTGTGTAGAAAGGCCTTGAAAAACATAGTGGTTATGTTTGCTTTATTTTATTTTGAATGCATTATTCTGAGGATAATAAGCCGTTTGGCCCAATTCCTCTTCAATTCTTAGCAATTGATTGTATTTGGCCATACGATCACTACGAGATGCCGATCCTGTTTTTATTTGACCGGTGTTGAGTGCTACAGCAAGGTCTGCTATTGTATTATCTTCAGTTTCTCCAGATCTGTGCGACATTACAGAAGTGTACCCTGCATTGTGTGCCATGTTTACGGCTGCAATAGTTTCTGTTAGTGTTCCTATTTGGTTGACTTTAATCAGGATTGAATTTGCAATATTATTTTCAATTCCTCGTGACAAACGCTCTACATTCGTCACAAATAAATCATCACCAACAAGTTGTACCTTATCCCCTACTTTTTCTGTAAGGTATTTCCATCCTTCCCAGTCGTTTTCATCCATTCCATCTTCAATGGATATGATTGGATAGTTTGCAGAAAGTTCTGCTAAGTAGTCTGCTTGTTCTTTACTCGTGCGTACTTTGCCATTGGCGCCTTCAAATTTTGTGTAGTCGTACTTCCCGTCAACATAAAATTCTGCAGAGGCACAATCCAAAGCAATCATAACTTCATCACCTAACTTATAGCCCGCTTTTGCTACTGCTTTTGCAATGGTATCAAGCGCATCTTCTGTACCATCAAGTGTGGGTGCAAAACCACCTTCATCTCCTACAGCTGTACTCAAACCTCTATCATGTAATACTTTTTTCAGGTTATGAAAAATTTCAGTTCCTATTTGCATGGCATGTGTAAAATTTTTGGCTTTTACGGGCATGACCATAAATTCTTGAAACGCAATTGGAGCATCACTATGAGACCCTCCATTGATGATGTTCATCATTGGAACAGGGAGTGTATTGGCACTTACACCACCTACATAACGATAAAGTGGAATACCAAGCTCTGCTGCTGCTGCTTTTGCCACAGCGAGCGAAACGCCTAGAATGGCGTTGGCACCAAGTTTTGACTTGTTTGGTGTTCCATCAAGATCAATCATGGTTTGATCGATTAGGTTTTGTTCAAAAATAGAAGCACCAACTAATGCTTCAGACAAAACAGTATTGACGTTACTTACAGCATTGGAAACTCCTTTGCCCATGTAGGTGTCACCTCCATCGCGAAGTTCTACAGCTTCGTGTTCACCTGTTGAAGCACCTGAAGGTACTGCAGCTCTTCCTACAAAACCATTTTCAGTAGTTACATCTACTTCAACGGTTGGATTCCCTCGAGAATCTAAAATCTGTCGTGCATGAATGTCTAGTATAATACTCATAAAATTTACTTTGGTTTGTTTTGAGTGCAAATTTACAAAAATGTTGTGTTGTGTCCTTCTTTTGTAATAAGAAAAGTCACAAAATAAAACTACAACGTTGTAGTTTTATTTAGAGCATCCAAGGTCTTTATTTTTTCTTTAAAGAATCTACTTGAGTAGATCTATAAATTGATCGAAAAGGTAAGACGAATCATGTGGGCCAGGACTAGCTTCTGGGTGATATTGAACAGAGAAGCACTTTTTATTTTTCATAGCAATACCAGCGACAGTGTGGTCATTGAGGTGCAAATGACTAATTTCTAATTCTGGATTTGCTTCTGCCTCTTCTCTATTGACAGCAAAACCATGGTTTTGAGAAGTGATTTCTCCTTTGCCTGTTTTTAAATTTTTTACAGGGTGATTGATCCCACGATGACCATTGTGCATTTTGTATGTAGATACACCGTTGGCCAAAGCAATAACTTGGTGCCCAAGACATATTCCAAACAGTGGAAGATTTTTTTCAATAATTTTTTTGGCCAATGCTTGTGCCTCTGCCAATGGTTGAGGATCGCCAGGGCCATTGGATAAAAAGTAACCATCTGGATTCCATGCGCTTAATTCTTCAAAGGTTGCGTTGTAAGGAAATACTTTGATATGCGCATCACGCTTTGCAAAATTTCTGAGAATATTTTTCTTGATTCCAATGTCTAAAGCTGCAATTTTGTAGGTAGCATTTTCGTCGCCAAAATAATAGGGTTCTTTAGTAGAAACTTTTGAAGCTAACTCCAAGCCCTCCATATGAGGCACCTCAGCAAGTTGTTTTTTTAGTGCATCTAAATCATCTGTTTTTGTTGAGATAACAGCATTCATGGCACCATTTTCTCTGATGTAGCTTACCAAAGCTCTAGTGTCTACATCCGAAATCGCAAAAAGATTGTGTGTTTCAAAGAAATCCTCTAAGCTCCCATTGGCGTCATCACGTGAATAATCGTAGCTGAAGTTTTTACAGATAAGTCCAGCAATTTTTATGTCGTTGGATTCCATCTCGTTGTCATTCACTCCGTAGTTTCCTATGTGTACATTGGCGGTGACCATAAGTTGACCGAAATAAGACGGATCTGTAAAGATTTCTTGATAGCCCGTCATTCCAGTGTTGAAACATACTTCACCAAATGCTGTTCCATCTTTTCCAATGGCTTTACCATAAAAAATTGTACCGTCTGCGAGTAGTAAAATTGCTTTTTTTCTTGATTTGTATCTCATTATTAGTGTGTCGGTTATAGCGTGTAACAAAATTGCATAAAAAAAAGGATAAACTAAAAAAGTTTATCCTTAATATTTCAAATGATTATTAACATTTATTCTTCTTCTTGAGTTGCTTCTGGAGTAACTGCTGGAGCCGCTGCTTTTGCTTTTCCTCTTCGGCTTCTTCGCGTTGTTTTCTTCTTTGGTTTGTCAGCATTATAAATTTCGTTGAAATCTACAAATTCGATCATCGCCATGTCTGCATTATCCCCAAGACGGTTTCCTAGTTTAATAATTCTTGTATATCCTCCAGGACGATCACCAACTTTTACTGCAACGTCTCTAAAAAGTTCTGCAACAGCGCCTTTTTGGCGTAGTCTACTGAATACAATTCTACGGTTGTGCGTAGTGTCTTCTTTAGATTTTGTGACTAGTGGCTCAATAAACTGTTTGAGTGCTTTTGCCTTTGCTACAGTGGTATTGATGCGTTTGTGCTCGATAAGTGAACACGCCATATTGGCGAGCATCGCTTTTCTGTGTGCTGTCTTTCTTCCTAAATGATTAGTTTTCTTTCCGTGTCTCATTTTGTTTTTTATTAACCATCATCTTGCTTCAACCCAGTGCTGAATCATTCAACTGGGGCGCAAAATATGATGTGTTACTCTTTGTCTAATTTATATTTACTGAGGTCCATTCCAAAACTAAGGCCTTTTACGCTTACAAGTTCTTCTAACTCCGTAAGAGATTTTTTTCCAAAGTTTCTGAACTTCATCAAATCGTTTTTGTTGAATGATACCAAATCACCTAAAGTATCGACCTCAGCTGCTTTAAGACAGTTAAGGGCACGTACAGAAAGATCCATGTCGATGAGTTTTGTTTTCAACAATTGACGCATGTGTAACGACTCTTCGTCGTACGTTTCTGTTTGCGCAATTTCGTCCGCCTCCAGAGTGATGCGCTCATCGGAGAACAACATGAAGTGGTGGATTAAAATTTTGGCAGCTTGAGTCAGTGCATCTTGTGGATTGATAGACCCATCAGTAATGATTTCAAATACTAGTTTTTCGTAGTCTGTTTTCTGTTCTACACGGAAATTTTCTACGCTGTATTTCACGTTTTTGATAGGTGTGTAAATAGAATCTGTAAAGATTGTACCTACAGCTGCTGATGATTTTTTGTTTTCTTCAGCGGGAACATATCCTCTACCTTTTTCAATGGTAAGTTCAAAAGAGATATTCACTTTTGGATCTAGATTACAAAGTACTAAATCTGTATTTAGGATTTGAAACCCTGAGATGAATTTCTGAAAATCTCCAGCTGTGATTTTGTCTTGTCCAGAAATAGAAATGGAAACAGATTCGTTGTCTACTTCTTCTATTTGACGCTTAAATCTTATTTGCTTTAAGTTCAGTATGATTTCTGTTACGTCTTCGACAACGCCAGAAATTGTTGAGAACTCGTGGTCTACACCTTCGATTTTAACTGAAGTAATTGCGAATCCTTCAAGAGATGAGAGTAATACTCTTCTCAAAGCATTTCCTACGGTTAAACCATAACCAGGTTCGAGTGGTCTGAATTCGAATTTACCTTCGTAATCCGTAGAATCTATCATGATGACTTTGTCGGGCTTCTGAAAATTTAAAATTGCCATAAGGGTATGTGTTTCAGTTAATTATTTAGAGTACAATTCGACGATGAACTGCTCGTTGATGTTTTCTGGAATTTGAATTCTTGCAGGTACAGATACAAACGTTCCAGATTTTGTATCGTTATTGAATGTAATCCATTCGTATACCGAAGATGATCCATCTAATGATGAGTTGATTGCTTCTAAAGATTTTGATTTCTCGCGCACAGCAACTACATCACCAGCTTTTAAGCTATATGATGGAATATTGACAACACTACCATTTACGGTAATGTGACGGTGAGAAACGAGTTGTCTTGCTCCTCGTCTTGAACGCGATAATCCCATTCTGTAGACTACATTATCAAGGCGTGATTCACAAAGTTGCAAAAGCACTTCACCAGTAATTCCTTGTGCTGCAGTTGCTTTTTTGAATAAGTTTCTGAATTGTCTTTCAAGAATACCGTAGGTATACTTTGCTTTTTGCTTTTCCATAAGCTGGATTGCATATTCAGATTTTTTTCCACGACGTCTGTTATTGCCGTGTTGTCCTGGAGGATAATTTCTTTTTTCGAAAGATTTATCTTCTCCGAAGATTGCTTCGCCAAATTTTCGGGCGATTTTTGTTTTAGGACCAGTATATCTTGCCATTTTGTTTTTGTTTTGAGAGGTATTGGGAATTAAGGTCTTTTTGTCTTATCCTTCGCCAATTTTTTTGTGCTCTCGGTTATACTTATTAATTATTATTAAACGCGACGTCTTTTTGGAGGTCTACATCCATTGTGTGGAGTTGGTGTTACATCAATAATTTCTGTAACTTCTATACCTCCATTGTGGATGCTACGAATAGCAGATTCTCTACCATTTCCAGGACCTTTGACGTATACTTTTACTTTTTTTAGGCCTGCCTCTTTAGCAACACCAACAGCATCTTCAGCTGCTAATTGTGCAGCATAAGGTGTGTTTTTCTTAGAACCTCGGAATCCCATTTTACCTGCAGAAGACCATGAAATAACGTCTCCTTTTTTGTTGGTCAACGATATAATGATATTGTTGAACGAAGCAGTGATGTGGGCTTCTCCAGTGGATTCTACAATGACCTTTCTTTTTTTAGTACTTGACTTTGCCATATTACTAATGATTATTTAGTTACTTTTTTCTTGTTCGCAACTGTTTTTCTTTTTCCTTTTCTTGTTCTGGAGTTGTTTTTGGTACGTTGTCCTCGTAGTGGCAATCCAGATCTGTGGCGGATTCCTCTGTAACAACCAATATCCATGAGACGCTTGATGTTCAATTGTGTTTCTGAACGCAATTCACCTTCAATTGTGTAGCTTCCAACAGCATCACGAATTTTCCCAATCTCTTCGTCGGTCCAATCGGATACTTTTGTACTTTCGTCTACTTTTGCTGTAGCTAATATTTCTTTAGCACGGCTTCTACCAATTCCATAGATGTATGTCAATGAAATTACTCCTCTTTTTTGTTTTGGGATGTCTACCCCTGCAATTCTAGCCATAATTAACCTTGTCTTTGTTTGAATCTAGGATTCTTTTTGTTGATTACGTAAAGTCTTCCTTTTCGTCGTACGATTTTGCAATCGGCACTTCTTTTTTTAATTGATGCTCTTACTTTCATCTTATTATTTTTAGTATCTGTACGTTATTCTCGCCTTAGATAAATCGTAAGGACTCATTTCTAATTTAACTTTATCTCCAGGCAATAACTTGATATAATGCATACGCATTTTACCAGAGATATGTGCGGTCACGATATGACCATTTTCTAATTCGACGCGAAACATTGCATTCGATAATGCTTCGATGATTGATCCGTCTTGTTCTATTGCTGGTTGTTTTGCCATCTTATCTTCGTTTTATACGGATTTTCTGTTTTTACCCGTTTTCATCAACCCATCGTAATGTTTATTCAATAAGTACGAATTAACTTGTTGCATTGTATCGATGGCCACACCTACCATAATGAGTAGTGATGTTCCTCCAAAAAACAATGCCCATCCTGCTTGAATGTTCATAATTTGAACAATAATCGCTGGGAATACCGCAATCAAGGCCAAAAATATTGATCCTGGAAGGGTAATTTGCGACATGATTTTATCTAAATATTCTGAGGTTTCAGACCCTGGTCTAATACCTGGAATAAAACCACCACTTCGTTTCAAATCATCAGCCATTTTGTTTGTCGGTACTGTAATCGCCGTATAGAAATAGGTAAACACGATGATCAGTAAACCGAATACAATGTTGTACCAAAGCCCAAACATACTATTACCACCAAAATTGGCAACTAACCATTGACCAATTGTCGAATCTTTTAAAATATCTAATCCCCCAATAAGTCCAGGGACAAACATGATGGCTTGTGCAAAGATAATTGGCATTACCCCAGATGCATTTAGCTTCAATGGGATATACTGTCTTGACCCCATGATGTTCTTTTCATAACTACCTGAAGCTGTGCGTCTGGCATACTGAACAGCAATTTTTCTTACGGCCATGACGAGCATGACTGAGGCCAAAATTATGGCAAACCAAATTACTAATTCTATTAAAATTTTAATCAAACCACCTTGAGATTGGTTTACTGCAGAATCAAATTCTTGCGCAAAAGAGAGTGGCATAGTTGCAATGATACCAACCATGATTAAGATTGAAATCCCGTTTCCAACCCCTTTATCTGTAATCTTTTCTCCAAGCCACATTGCAAAAATACATCCTGTTACCAAAATGATTACTGATGAAAAATAAAACACACCGCTTTGACCAAGTGTAAAAGCTTGTGTACCACCCATCAAACTTGGTAAACTTGCCAAATATGCTGGAGCTTGTACCAAACATATTCCAATGGTTAACCAACGTGTAATTTGTGTAATTTTCTTTTGACCACTTGCCCCTTCTTTTTGCAATTTTTGCAAATAAGGAATCGCTATCCCCATAAGTTGAACAACAATAGATGCAGAAATGTAGGGCATAATACCGAGGGCAAATACCGATGCTTTCGCAAATGCTCCCCCAGTGAATGCATTGAGTAGCCCTAAAAGACCAGAGTCTGTGTTGGAAGCCAATGAACCCAATTGACTAGCGTCAATTCCTGGCAGAACAACTTGAGCGCCAAAACGGTATACCAATAACAGGCCCAAAGTCAGAAGGATTCTGTCTTTCAGCTCAGTGATTTTCCATACATTTTTTAGTGTCTCTATAAATTTCATGCCTTGGGTATTACAATGTTACTACTTCTCCACCTGCAGCTTCTATAGCAGCTTTTGCTGTTGCAGTAAATTTGTGGGCAGATACCTTTAATTTTGCTTTTAATTCCCCTCGTCCTAAGATTTTGACCAACTCGTTTTTACGTGCCAAACGCAATTCTACGATTGTATTAAAATCCAATTCAGATTTTATTTTTTTATCATCAACCAATTTTTGTAGGGTATCAAGGTTGATTCCTTGATAATCTTTTCTATTGATGTTTGTGAATCCAAACTTAGGGACACGTCTTTGAAGTGGCATTTGACCTCCTTCAAAACCAATTTTTCTGGAGTATCCAGAACGTGATTTTGCACCTTTGTGCCCACGTGTAGCTGTACCGCCTTTACCAGAACCTTGTCCTCTACCAACGCGTTTTCCTTGACTTTTAACTGACCCTTCTGCAGGTTTTAAATTACTTAAATTCATTTTTCAGTATATTGTATGTTTAAGCTTCTTGAACAGAAACTAAATGTTTTACTTTATTGATCATCCCCAAAATATTTGGCGTGTCTTCGTGCTCAACAGTTTGACCAATTTTTTTAAGCCCAAGCGCTTCTAATGTAAGCTTTTGTCTTTTGGTGCGGTTGATTGCACTTTTTTCTTTTGTTACTTTTATTTTAGCCATGCTGTCTAAATATTATCCGTTAAACACTTTTTCAAGAGAAATCCCACGATCACGTGCAATTTTCTTGGCATCTCTTAATTGTAAAAGTGCATCAAATGTAGCTTTTACAACATTGTGTGGGTTTGATGACCCTTGTGATTTTGAAAGTACATCATGAACACCAACGGCTTCCAGAACAATACGAACGGCACCACCGGCAATAACTCCAGTACCAGGTGCTGCTGGAATGATATTCACTCGTGCTCCACCATATTTACCTTTTTGTTCGTGTGGCAAAGTTCCTTTCAAAAGCGGTATACGTACTAAATTTTTCTTAGCATCTTCTACAGCTTTGGCGATGGCACTTGCGACATCTTTTGACTTTCCTAAACCATGACCTACAACGCCGGCTTCGTCTCCTACAACAACAATTGCTGAAAATCCGAATGCACGACCACCTTTGGTCACTTTTGTAACTCTTTGTACACCTACCAATCGGTCTTTAAGTTCTAAGCCGCTTGGTTTTACTAGTTCTGCACTTTTGTATTTTTGATACATATTTCTTTAAAATTTAAGTCCGGCTTCTCTAGCGCCTTCTGCTAATGATTTTACTCTTCCATGGTATAGATAACCACCTCTGTCAAAAGTGATGTTTGAAACACCTGCTTTTAGGGCTTTTTCGCCTAACGATTTACCGACCAAAGTTGCAACTTCAGTTTTGGTCCCTTTTGCAGTACTCAAATCTTTGTCTCTTGATGATGCTGCAGCGATTGTTTCACCTGTAACGTCATTAACCAATTGAGCGTAAATTTCTTTATTACTTCTAAAAACAGCTAAACGTGGCTGAGCACTTGTCCCAGAAACAGTTTTTCTAATTCTGCTTTTTATACGTTGTCTTCTTTCGTTCTTTGTTAGTCCCATAATCTTAATTATTACGCTGATTTACCTGCTTTTCTTCTTATTTCTTCACCAACGAATTTGATTCCTTTTCCTTTGTATGGCTCAGGTTTTCTGAACCCACGAATTTTGGCAGCGACTTGTCCAACAAGTTGCTTGTCAAAAGATGAAAGTTTGATGATTGGGTTTTTCCCTTTTTCCGATACTGTTTCTACTTTAACTTCAGGAGCAATGTTCAAAACAATGTTGTGTGAGAATCCAAGGGCCAAATCTAATTTATTTCCTTGATTTGATGCTCTGTATCCTACGCCTACGAGTTCTAATTCTTTGGACCAACCTGTTGTTACTCCATGAATCATGTTGTTCACTAAAGCTCTGTACAAACCGTGCTTGGCTTTGTGTTCTTTCTTTTCAGAGTTACGCTCTACGGTAAGTGTGTTATCTTCTATTTTGAAGCTAACTCCAGAGTAGTCTTGTGTCAACTCACCTAATTTACCTTTAACCGTAATGGTGTTCTCGGCAATATCGATAGTGACGCCTTCTGGTACTGAAATTGGATTATTTCCTATTCTTGACATTTCTTAATACTTTAAAGTTAGTAAACGTAACATAAAATTTCTCCACCTACATTTTCACGTTGGGCTTGCTTACCTGTCATCACTCCATGAGAAGTTGAAACGATTGCAATTCCAAGACCGTTTAGGATACGAGGCAGTTCTTTTGAACTGGCATATTTACGTAAACCAGGTTTACTGATCCGTTGAATTTTTTTGATGACCGATTCCTTTGTGTCTTTGGTGTACTTCAAAGCGATTTTGATAGTTCCTTGACTTGTTGAATCGTCAAATTTGTAACTTAAAATATACCCTTGATCGAATAATATTTTAGTGATTTCCTTTTTCAAATTAGATGCAGGTATCTCGACCACTTTGTGGTTGGCGTGAAACGCGTTTCTAATTCTTGTTAAATAATCCGCTATTGGATCTGTATTCATAGTTATTAATTTGCGGTTTTGGTTTTCTGTATTTCAGAACCTGAAACCAATTTATAATTCTAATTTATTAGTCTTTACCAGCTTGCTTTTTTTACACCTGGAATAAGTCCTTTGTTGGCCATTTCTCTAAACATTACTCTCGAAATTCCAAATTGACGCATATAGCCTTTTGGACGTCCAGTAAGTTTGCAACGGTTGTGCATACGAATTGGTGATGCGTTTGCAGGAAGTTTTTGTAATCCTTCGTAGTCACCAGCTTCTTTGAGTGCTTTACGTTTTGCAGCGTATTTAGCAACTGTTTTTGCACGTTTTACCTCACGGGCTTTCATTGATTCTTTTGCCATAGATTAGTTCTTTTTAAAAGGTAACCCTAGTTCTGTTAATAATGATTTTGCTTCTTTGTCAGTCTCAGCAGAGGTGACAAAGGAAATGTCCATTCCCGAAATTTTGTTGACTTTATCAATGTCGATTTCTGGAAAAATGATTTGTTCTGTAATTCCTAGGTTGTAGTTCCCACGTCCATCAAAACCATTGGCTTTGATACCGTTGAAATCACGTACACGAGGAAGCGCAGAAGTTACCAATCGATCCAAAAACTCGTACATACGTTCACCTCTAAGGGTTACTTTCACCCCAATAGGCATTCCTTTACGGAGCTTAAATGATGCAACGTCTTTTTTGGAAATTGTTGCCACAGCTTTTTGTCCAGAAATTTTTGTGATTTCATCAACGGCGTGGTCAATTAGTTTTTTATCTGCGACAGCAGCACCAACCCCTTTAGAGATTACGATCTTTTGAAGTTTAGGAACTTGCATTACATTTTTGTAACCGAATTCTTCTGTAAGAGCAGAGATTACTTTGTCTTTATACTCTTGTTTCAATCTTGGAATATAGGTCATAACGTTTATATTACTTCGTTAGATTTTTTTGCATAGCGTACTTTCTTACCGTCTTCCATTCTGTAGCCAACTCGAGTAGTTTCTCCTTTTGAGTTGATTAAGGATAGGTTAGAAATTTGAAGCGCTGCTTCTTTTTCTACAATACCACCTTGAGGGTTTTGAGCGTTTGGCTTCATATGTTTTTTGATCATATTCACGCCCTCTACAATGGCTTTATTTTTTTCGATGAATACAGTCAGCACTTTACCTTCTGACCCTTTGTGGTCTCCAGCAATCACGCGCACTGTATCTCCTGTTTTTATCTTTAGCTTTCCCATTGTTGTTTTTATTAAAGCACTTCTGGTGCTAATGAAACAATTTTCATGAATTTCTTATCACGAAGTTCTCTTGCTACTGGTCCAAATACACGTGTCCCTTTCATTTCGCCATTGGCGTCTAAAAGCACACATGCGTTGTCGTCAAATCTGATGTAAGATCCGTCTGGACGACGAACTTCTTTTACTGTACGCACAACTACTGCTGTAGATACCGCTCCTTTTTTGACGTTTCCGTTGGGTGTTGCGTCTTTTACAGAAACAACAATTTTGTCACCCAGTGAAGCATATCTTCGTTTTGTTCCACCTAATACACGGATGGTCAATACTTCTTTTGCTCCAGTATTGTCGGCTACTTTTAATCTTGATTCTTGTTGTACCATAATTATTTAGCTCTTTCAATAATTTCTACTAATCTCCAACATTTGGATTTACTTAGGGGTCTTGTTTCCATGATCCTTACAGTATCGCCTTCGTTGCAGTCATTTTGTTCGTCGTGTGCTACGTACTTTTTGGTCTTAAGTACGAACTTTCCATACATAGGGTGTTTTACTTTTTTCACTTCAGAAACCACAATAGATTTCATCATTTTGTTACTTGTAACAATGCCTATACGTTCTTTTCTTAAATTTCTTTTTTCCATCTTTCAACAAATACAATTATTGTACGTCTCTTTTAGTTAGCTCTGTTGCCAATCGTGCTACACTACGTCTGACGTTGCGTAATTGGATTGGGTTTTCTAGCGGTGATATTGCATGTGTCATTTTCAAATCGACATATGCTTTTTTCGTTTCACTAAGTTTTTCTTGCAACTCAGCCGTTGATAATTCTTTAATTTCAGATTGTTTCATAGTATCAATAAATTAAGCCTCGTAGTCTCTGGCAATTACAAATTTTGTTTTCACTGGTAATTTTTGAGCGGCCAGACGCAATGCTTCTTTAGCGACTTCAATGGGTACACCACCAACTTCAAATAGAATTCTTCCCGGCTTGACAACTGCTGCCCAATACTCTACTGCACCTTTACCTTTTCCCATACGTACTTCAAGAGGTTTTTTGGTAATGGGTTTGTCTGGAAAGATTTTTATCCAGAGCTGACCTTCTCTTTTCATGTAACGTGTGGCTGCAATACGAGCGGCTTCAATTTGACGCGAAGTCAAAAAATTTGAATCTAATGATTTTATACCAAACATTCCACTTGAAAGACGGTGTCCTCGTCCTGAGTTTCCTTTCATGCGTCCTTTCTGGACTTTACGGAATTTTGTTCTTTTTGGTTGTAACATTTTCTTTTATTTAAAAAATTACTTTCTACGGCGATTTTTAGAATTTGAACGTCCTCCACGATCTTGCTTTTTGGATAATCCAACAAGGGGAGATAATTCTCTTTTTCCATATACTTCACCTTTCATAATCCATACTTTGATGCCCAAACGACCATAGGTTGTGTGTGCTTCAACAAGAGCATAATCAATATCGGCTCTAAATGTAGATAATGGAATTCTTCCTTCTTTGTAATGTTCATTACGTGCCATTTCAGCACCGTTCAAACGTCCACTAATTTGGATTTTAATCCCTTCTGCGTTCATACGCATTGTAGCGGCAATCGCCATTTTGATGGCGCGTTTGTACGAAATACGGTTTTCAATCTGACGTGCAATGCTTGATGCTACTAGATGTGCATCTAACTCTGGACGTTTGATTTCAAAAATATTCAATTGAATATCTTTTCCTGTTAGTTTTCTAAGCTCTTCTTTAAGCTTGTCAACTTCTTGTCCACCTTTACCAATGATGATCCCTGGACGGGCCGTCGTGATGGTAATGGTTACAAGCTTTAATGTACGTTCTATAATAACTCTGGAAACACTCGCTTTGGCTAAACGAACAAAAATATACTTTCTGATTTTATCGTCTTCAGCAAGTTTATCTCCATAATCATTTCCACCATACCAGTTAGATTCCCATCCTCTAATAATTCCAAGGCGATTTCCTATTGGATTTGTCTTCTGTCCCATGTATTAATTACTTTCTGTGTTATTATTTTTTGCTCCAAGTACAACAGTAACGTGGTTGGAACGTTTTCTAATTCTGTGTGCACGACCTTGTGGTGCTGGTCTTAGTCTTTTTAGCATAGAACCACCATCAACTCTAATTTCTTTGATGAACAAATCTGCTGCTTCTACATCGGCATCTTCGTTTTTGGCTTGCCAGTTGGCTACCGCAGAAAGGACTAATTTTTCCAATCGACGTGATGCTTCTTTTTGACTGAATCTCAAAATATTGAGTGCTCTTTCTACTTTTTCTCCACGAATAAGATCGGCGACTAAACGCATTTTTCTTGGTGACGTAGGACAGTTGTTAAGCTTAGCAAAAGCAACTTGCTTTTTCTCTGCTTTGATTGTGTCTGCCATTTGTTTTTTACGACTTCCCATAGCTCTTATTTTTTACCTTTATTTTTTGCCCCAACGTGTCCTCTAAAAGAACGTGTTGGTGAAAATTCTCCTAACTTGTGCCCTACCATGTTTTCTGTAATGTATACAGGTACAAATTGGCGGCCGTTGTGTACTGCGATGGTTTGACCCACAAAATCTGGTGTAATCATACTGGCTCTTGACCAAGTTTTAATTACCGTTTTTTTGTTCGCCTCAACATTTGCAGCTACTTTCTTTTCTAATTTATAATGAACGTAAGGTCCTTTTTTTAATGATCTTGCCATGTCTTATTATTTCTTTCTACGTTCTACAATATACTTGTTACTCGCTTTGGTTTTAGAACGTGTTCTATATCCTTTAGCAGGAATACCATTTCTTGATCTTGGGTGTCCACCTGATGACTTCCCTTCACCACCACCCATTGGGTGATCGACTGGATTCATCACTACTGGTCTTGTTCTTGGACGTCTTCCTAACCAACGGCTACGACCTGCTTTACCAGATACCAATAGCTGATGATCGGAATTGGAAACAACACCAATAGTGGCGTAACAATCCAACAACAACAAACGTGTTTCTCCTGATGGTAGTTTTACGGAAGCAAATTTCCCGTCTCTTGCCATCAATTGAGCAAATGCACCAGCACTTCGAGCAATCACTGCACCTTGTCCTGGACGGAGTTCGATACAAGAAATGATTGTTCCTAATGGAATTTGGCTCAATGGCATGGCGTTCCCTACTTCAGGAGCTACATTTTCAGTTCCAGAAACTAGTTTTTGACCAACCTTAAGGCCGTTCTGGGCAATGATGTAGCGCTTTTCGCCATCTTGATAGTTAAGAAGTGCAATGAATGCAGTTCTGTTTGGATCGTACTCAATAGACTTCACTTCTGCTGGAATTCCAGTTTTGTTTCTTTTGAAGTCAATGATACGGTACCTTTTTTTGTGACCACCACCTTTGTAACGCATGGTCATTTTTCCTTGACTGTTTCTACCACCTGAGCGTTTTTTCGGAGCTAATAAGCTTTTTTCCGGCTTGTCAGTAGTAATGGCGTCAAATCCATTAACTACTCTAAATCGCTGACCCGGTGTGATCGGTTTTAATTTTCTTACTGACATTTCTAATTAGATATTAGCGTATAAATCAATTGTTTCACCTTCCTCCAGTTGTACAATTGCCTTTTTCGTGGCATTTGTTTTACCATGTTGAATCCCCGTTTTTGTGTATTTGGTTTTTCGATCTGGACGGACATTTATTGTTCGAACTTTGGCTACAGAAACACCGTAAGCAGTTTCTACTGCTTTTTTGATTTCTACCTTGTTCGCCTTTGTGTTCACCAAAAAGCTAAAACAGTTTCTTAACTCACTGTCTAGTGTGGCTTTTTCTGTGATGATGGGTTTAATTAAGATACTCATGGTGTTCTTATTTACTTAAATTCGATTCAATTCCTTCTACTGCACTTTCTAAAAGCACAACTTGGTTGGCGTTTAGAATTTTATAAGTGCTTAATTCTGAGTTAGTTATGACCTCAGAACCCTTTAAATTGCGCGACGACAAATATACATTATTATTTGGCGCTCCCAAGACAAACAATGACTTTTTACTTTCGAGGTTGAGTGCTTTTAAAACCGCTGTGAAGGCCTTCGTTTTTGGTGCTTCGAAATTGAAGTCTTCCAAAACGGTAATGGCTTTCTCGTTAGCTTTAATCGTTAATGCCGATTTTCTAGCCAATCGCTTTACATTTTTGTTCAATTTAAAGCCATAGTTTCTTGGTCGTGGGCCAAAAATACGTCCACCACCTTTAAAAACTCCAGATTTGATGCTACCAGCTCTGGCAGTACCTGTTCCTTTTTGTTTTTTGATTTTTCGTGTACTTCCAACAATTTCTCCACGCTCTTTGGCTTTGTGTGTTCCTTGACGCTGATTGGCCAAGTACTGTTTTACGTCCAAATAGACCGCGTGGTTGTTTGGTTCTATAGCAAACACTTTGTTAGAAAGGTCTGCCTTTCTCCCTGTGTCTTTTCCGTTGATGTCTAAAACTGCTACTTTCATTATTTCTCGATCTTTACGTAAGCGTTTTTATGACCAGGAACGCATCCTTTAACCACAATTAGGTTTTGATCCGCTACTACTTTTAAAACTCTTAAATTTTGAACTTTGACTGTATCAGTACCCATGCGTCCAGCCATTCTCATGCCTTTAAAAACGCGTGCAGGGTAAGATGCTGCACCAATAGATCCTGGTGCTCTTAGACGATTGTGCTGGCCGTGTGTTGCTTGACCAACGCCTCCAAATCCATGGCGTTTTACAACCCCTTGAAATCCTTTTCCTTTACTTGTTCCAGTGACGTCTACGAATTCACCTGCTTCAAAGTGCTCTACAGTGATGGTATCACCTAATTTGTACTCCTCCTCAAAACCTTGAAATTCCGCGACTTTTCTCTTAACAGTAGTACCCGCTTTTTTGGCATGACCAAGTTCGGCTTTTGTGGCACTCTTTTCTGTCTTGTCATCGAAACCTAATTGAACCGCTTCATAGCCGTCCTTTTCTTCAGTTCTGACTTGGGTAACAACGCATGGTCCAGCTTGAATGACGGTACATGGCATGTTTTTACCATTTTCGTCAAAAATGCTGGTCATTCCGATTTTCTTTCCTATTAACCCAGACATAATTATTAATTTATTATTTAACTTTAATTTATTTTTATTTCAAAAATTAAGGGTCAAAACACGCTTCAACCCTTGAAATGTATTTTTTCCGTTTTTCCTTTGCACGCAGCTCTGGACATGTAACTTGCTGATTTACAGCAATTTATACCTTAAAGCAGGATAAGCCTCACTTTTAGGAGGTGCAAATGTAGGTAATTTTAACAGTAACACCTAAAAAAAAGAGGTAAAAATAAAATATCTCGTTTTGATAATTTTTTACCTCTAAATTGTTGTAAACTATGAAGTGTTGCCTGAATCCAGTATGGGTGTTTTTTATGACTCAATGGGAATCAAGCACCGACAAAGACATAACTTAGATTAAAAACAAAATGAAATAGATGTTTACTTTTTACTCTTTGACTATTTTGTACGAAAATAGGTTGTTAGATTCATTAACCAAGACACAAACATACACCCCTTTTGATAGATTTTTGTATGTTTCTATATGTATGGACTGATTCTTTTCGACCAGTGCATTTTCCCCCTGAATAATGTTTCTTCCAAGCAAATCAAACAAAAATACTTTTAACGCACTTGATGTTTTGGTGGTGTTATTAATGAATAGCTGATTATTTTTAAAAAATACAATGTACTGCGATTTGTCGGTATCTATAATTAGATTTTGGGTAGACAGTACGCTTTGGGTCAAATGATTTAAATAATAGTCCTGTACTTTTTGTATCCAAAAATGGTCGTCTGTAAGTGTTGCTCCAGGTTCTTGTGGATCTCCAATGCCGTCTGTACTGTCCCCTACTCCAGCCCCCATCAACACTAACCGTACACCTACGTCGTTGAGTTCAGCCATATGGTTCCCAAAGGTGATTTGGTTGCCATTTACGACAAGTTCCGGATCGTTGTGTTGGTTTTGCGAAAAATAATTTAACCGCGCTGTGTCGCCTGTAAAGTCTACTGTATCTCCAAAAAAGAAGGTTGATGCCGAATCTTCATAATGCTTGGACGTATTGTTTAACAGTTCAAAATCTGTATTGGTATATTGGTTTGTGGTGGTTGAACCATTGATATGCCCCACAGGGATTTGCCATAATATGACTTGTTTGCCAGATTCTTCATGCAATGCATCCACAAACTCGTAATAATTCAGCCAATGATCATTATTCCAAAACCACGTGTAGGATGAAGGGTCTGCAGGATCACTAGCATTACTATAGCCAAGCGCATCTAAACCATATTTATCTATAGAAATAAAATCTGCATTAGAACTCATGATGCCCATAGTGTTTCCGTACTGATAAATATCGATGGCTGTTTGTCTTATTTTTTGAAGTTCAGTTTGAAATTCTTGAGCGTTAGTGGCATTATCTGTTTCTCTTATGATTCCTCTAATACCTGCCACATTGGGTTTTGCCCATAAATTTAATTGCCAACCAAATTCTAGATTTAAATTTTCATTTTGACGTTTACTATCAATTTCATGATTGATCCGTTCGACTAAAGTTTTGAGCGTTCCCGCACCTTGAGCAATTGTTGTCGCGCTAACTGACGTAGTTAGGGTTGGTGGTTCATTGTTTTGTTGCATGTAGCCCAAAAAGTCTGGTTCGAATATGACTCCAAAAAATTCATCATCAACTACATCTCTAACTTGATTGAGGAACAATTCTAAGTTATCAAAATAGGCCGTCATATAGTTTGGGTCTCGAATGTGTTCCAAATTTGTCGTATATGACTCACCGCCATCTGGAATATTATAAAATATAAAAAATGGAATAAGGCCCATTTTTAAGCTATTTCTAGCAAATTTAATGGCTCTATCGGGCTGCCAAGTGTTCCACCCAATTAGTGGCCCACCATTAATGTATGTGTAGCGAACATCCATACGGTTGTTGAGCATAAGGTTTGTGTTGTTGATGCCATTATTGAAAAAATCCACATCATCAGTGATGTCCTCCGAGACGGATCCTATTGAAATGTGTGAAGGGAATCTTGGTACACTCCCATCGGGATTGTCTATTCTCAGTCCTAAATAATGTTTTTTTCCATCATTTGTAGTAATTTCTAAGCCCGTTCGGCCAGAGCGGTTTGAACTGACAGTGAGTGTATTGCTGTTGAAAGATAAACTTGCTAGCGATGGATCTCTGGATTTAATCTCGGTAATTGCTTTATCAAAAATAAAATCTTTATCAATGCTATGCACAGCTTTTAATTGAAAGGGCAATTGATCAAATGATAAATTTTCAGTGGTTGGATCTACAATAGTATAGTTCAAATCGATACTGGAAGAAGTCCCTTGTGTGTCGGTCACCGTTAGTTTTAAATTATTTTCGCCATAGCTGGTTGGTGTCCAATCAACACTGTAGCTTGTTGACGATGCTACGGAAATATTATTTGAAGTATTTGCTGTAAGGTCTTGTAAAACAATCGTAGAAATAGCGTTGTCTGTTGGACTTGCACTGAATGAGATACTTATTGGGGAAAAATTTAGTTGAATAAAAGATTGACCCGAATTTGGTGAACTTAACACCAAATTGGGAGGCGTTGAGATGGCAATTTTTATAATTCTATCCACTGTTGTTTCAATCCCTGCGGAGTTCTTGGCATAATACTGCAAATCGTAATCATCATATGCCGAAGGCGTCCAGTTGTAACTTAGGGTGTTGTTAGACAAACTCATGTCAAACTCATCAAAATTTTGTGCCGTTGTTTTTTTAATTCTAATTTTATGTTCTAGTGCTGTAAATCCATTGGTGTTAATGGTCGCTTCAATATTTAAAGGTTGTAGTGTGTTTTGAACAATGACCTCTTGATCTGAAAAATTGGGCGTAATTTCTATAGGAATAATACAAATACCCAAAAACTCATAGGCATCAGACACATCGGGTTGTTCTGATCCAGCGACCCAATATTTGGCTCTATACACACCATTGTTGTAGGTTAGTTTATCATTCTCAAAATAATTCCCGACAGTACTGTCCCACGCATTTAAGTTTTGGCATGCTGTATAGGCCAAATTAGGATTGTCTATAATGAGTTGTTCATCGCAATCGCCGAGATTTACCCAATTGGTATGTGTTGCATTCGGTTCCTCGTTTTGAGACCAATTGGTATTGGTATATACGGTTGCATTGTGTAGTACATATGAATTCGCTTGGTATCCTCTTGTGTTATTCCAAGAAGGGATACCGCAATTGCTGCCCAATTGGGCTTGTAGACTGTAAAATGCAAGGAGAAAAAGGGAGGATAAGTATGGCTTCATAACAGGTTAAGTTTTTTAGTTTTTTTGGGGAAAACTGATTTAACAATAGAACAAATATATATAAAAAAAACCAAACTTTCGTTTGGCTTTTAAATATCAACTCCTCTATAAGGGAATTATACTTTGATTTCTACTTCTACACCGCTGGGCAACTCTAGTTTCATCAAAGCATCAATGGTTTTTGATGATGAACTGTAGATGTCTAACAGTCTTTTGTAGGAACTCAACTGAAATTGCTCTCTCGACTTTTTATTAACGTGTGGAGAACGCAACACAGTGAATAGTTTTTTGTGTGTTGGTAATGGAATTGGTCCAGTTACTACAGCACCTGTACTTTTTACGGTTTTCACAATCTTATCAGCAGATTTGTCTACTAAGTTATGATCGTAAGACTTTAATTTTATTCTAATTTTTTGACTCATGTTCTAAACTTTTAAGATTGGACTCCTTTTGCTTCTTTGATGACTTCTTCTGAGATGTTAGATGGTGTTTCGGCATAGTGCGAAAATTCCATTGTAGAGGTTGCTCGACCTGAAGATAATGTTCTTAAAGTCGTCACATAACCAAACATTTCAGAAAGCGGTACTGTAGCTTTTACAGTTTTTGCGCCCGCTCTATCGCCCATGTCACTTACTTGTCCACGACGACGGTTCAAGTCACCAACAATGTCCCCCATGTTTTCTTCAGGTGTGATGACCTCAAGTTTCATGATAGGTTCCATGATGACTGCTTTGGCCGCTTTTGCTGAATTTTTAAATCCAAGCTTAGCCGCTAATTCAAAAGAAAGCTGATCGGAATCCACATCGTGATAAGATCCGTCCGTTAGGGTTACTTTCATCGCATCGACTTCATATCCTGCCAATGGTCCATTTTGCATGGCCATTTTGAATCCTTTTTCGACAGATGGAATAAATTCTTTTGGTACGTTACCCCCTTTGATTTCAGAAACGAATTCTAATCCTTCTTTTCCTTCTTCTGCTGGCTCCAATGTAAAGACAATATCCGCAAATTTACCACGTCCACCAGATTGTTTCTTGTAAACTTCTCTGTGTTCTGCACGTTGTGTAATGGCTTCTTTGTACTCTACTTGTGGTTGTCCTTGACTAACTTCAACTTTAAATTCACGTCTCAATCGGTCAACAATGATATCTAAGTGCAACTCACCCATACCAGAAATAATGGTTTGGCCAGAAGCTTCATCGGTACGTACAGTAAAGGTTGGATCTTCTTCTGCAAGTTTTCCAAGCGCCATACCCAATTTATCAACGTCAGCTTTTGTTTTTGGCTCAACAGCAATACCAATTACTGGATCTGGAAAATCCATGGATTCCAAAACAATTGGGTGCTTTTCATCCGTCATGGTATCCCCTGTCTTGATGTCTTTAAATCCAACTGCTGCTCCAATATCTCCTGCTTCGATAAACTCAATCGCATTTTGTTTGTTGGAATGCATTTGGTAGATACGAGAAATACGTTCTTTTTTTCCTGAACGGTTATTCAAGATATAGGATCCAGCATCCAATCGACCAGAGTACGCTCTAAAGAAGGCCAAACGCCCTACGAAAGGATCGGTTGCAATTTTAAATGCTAAAGCGGCAAACGGCTCTTTTACGTCTGGTTTACGTAATTCTTCTTGGTTTGTATCTGGGTTGATTCCTGTAATTCCTTCTTTGTCTGTAGGAGAAGGTAAGTATCGACATACTGCATCTAAAAGGAATTGTACACCTTTGTTTTTGAATGCAGATCCACATACCATAGGAATGATGGCCATATCCATTACAGCAGCTCTAAGTGCAGCATGCACTTCATCTTCAGTAATAGAATCTTCATCTTCCATAAATTTTTCAAGAAGATTTTCGTCGTACGTCGCCACTTCCTCAATAAGGAGTGCACGGTACTTACGCGCTTCTTCTTTCATGTCTTCAGGGATATCGATAATATCGAATGTAGACCCTTGTGTTTCATCATGCCAAACAATTGCACGGTTTTTTACAAGGTCAATTACCCCTTTAAAGTCTGCTTCATCACCAATATTAAGAACGATTGGCACGGCGTTAGACTTCAACATATCTTTAACTTGCTGACACACTCCAAGGAAGTTTGATCCTTGACGGTCCATTTTATTGACAAAACCAATACGTGGAACTTTGTAGTTGTCTGCCAATCTCCAGTTTGTTTCTGATTGTGGTTCTACACCATCTACTGCACTAAATAGGAATACAAGTCCATCCAATACACGTAAAGATCGGTTTACTTCAACCGTAAAATCTACGTGACCAGGTGTGTCAATAATATTAAAATGGTATCCTTTAGTTTCGTTTGTGGGTTTGCCATTTTCTGTTGGGAAGTTCCAAGTACAAGTTGTTGCCGCAGAAGTAATGGTAATTCCACGCTCTTGTTCTTGTTCCATCCAGTCCATTGTGGCCGCACCATCGTGCACCTCACCAATTTTGTGCGAAACTCCTGTATAGTATAGAATACGCTCAGTTGTTGTGGTTTTTCCTGCATCAATATGTGCAGCAATCCCAATGTTTCTTGTGAATTTTAAATCTCTTGCCATTTCTGATTAGAATCTAAAGTGTGAGAATGCTTTGTTTGCTTCGGCCATTTTGTGGGTGTCTACACGTTTTTTAACGGCAGCACCTTCTTCTTTGGAAGCTGCCAAAATTTCTGCAGCAAGCTTTTGGGCCATCGATTTTTCGTTTCTTTTTCTAGAAAAGTTAATCAACCATTTCATGGCTGTAGAAATTTTTCTATCGGGACGAATTTGCATTGGAATTTGGAATGTAGCACCTCCTACTCGGCGGCTACGTACTTCAACGTGTGGCATTACGTTTGATAATGCATCTTTCCATATTTGTAAAGCAGTTTTTTCTTCGTCAGTATTTTTTTCTTCTACGATGTCAATGGCATCATAAAATACTTTGAATGCTACAGATTTTTTACCGTCCCACATCATCATGTTCACGAAACGTGTTACAAGCTGATCATTAAATTTTGGATCTGGTAAAAGCGGTCTTTTTTTCGCCTGTCTTTTTCTCATGTCTTCTCTTTAATAAAGTGATTAAATTACTTCTTTGGGCGTTTTGCACCATACTTAGAACGACGTTGTGTTCGGCCTTCTACACCTGCGGTGTCGAGTGCGCCTCGTACAATGTGGTATCTAACTCCTGGCAAATCTTTTACCCTTCCACCTCTAACTAATACTATCGAGTGCTCCTGGAGGTTATGTCCTTCACCGGGGATGTAGGCGTTTACTTCATTGCCGTTGGTCAACCTTACCCTTGCAACTTTACGCATTGCTGAGTTTGGTTTTTTCGGCGTTGTTGTGTAAACACGCGTACATACACCACGTCGTTGTGGACAAGAATCCAAAGCAGCCGATTTACTCTTCTTAGTTAATTTGGCTCTTCCTTTTCTTACTAATTGTGATATTGTTGGCATAAATTATAACTATAATTTTTTCAATCCTCTTCTTAGAGGGCTGCAAAGGTAAGCATTAAAATCAATTATTCAAATACTACACCTATATTTTTATGATATTATCGCTTTTTTTTTATCTCCATATTATTTGACGCTTTTTTGCGTTAGTTTTACACTAAACTTTATATTCTTGAGCAGCAAACGATTTTCTTTTCTTCTTGCTTTGGTAGGCCAAATTTTATTTGTGCAAGTCCATGCACAAGAATTAGCATTAAAAATCAACACCCAAATAGAGGACAATCAAGCGGTAGTTGACAATTTGGGCTATGCCAATGTTTTTGATGAGATGGCCACACTTGAAGCAGAGGTTGAACGCATCAAAAAACAATTGTATGCCCTAGGTTATGTCGAACTTCGCCTTATCAAATTAACAAAAGACCAGCTTCATCATACAGCAAAATTGGCCCTTGGACCCAAATACAGTTTTGTAGACATTTTTGAAGCTACTGACACCTTTAAAACATTGGGCTTTAGTCCGCAAATAGATCCAAACACCAATTTGTCTTTTGTCCGTGTTCCTATGGAACGCTTAACCCATACATTGGAACAATTTTCCAAACTATTGGCTGATGAAAGTTACACCTTTGCTACGGTTCGCCTAAGCGACATCAAGCCGAGTGGAGACAAAACCTTGCGGGCCGATTTAATCATTAATAAAGGAAATAAACGCAGTATTCAAGGCGTAAACGTTTTGGGGTATACGAAATTTTCAAAAAGTTTTATCAAACATTTTTTGGGCATCAAAACCCAAAAACCTTTTAGTCTTGAGCGGATAAAATCTAAAATGGAACTCTTGGATCAACTCGCTTTTGTACGTCAAAAACGACCTGCAGAAGTGCTTTTTACACCCGATACAACCACGGTATATCTTTATTTAGAAAAAATAAAAAGCAACCGCTTTGATGGATTTTTGGGGTTTGGCTCCAACGAGGACACCGGAGCCATTGAATTTGATGGCTATTTAGATTTGACCCTAACCAATAACCTCAACTATGGCGAGTCTTTTCAACTCAATTACAAAAGCGACGAAAACGAACAAAAAACATTTGATGTTGCCTTAGACCTCCCCTACTTGTTTGGGAGTCCAATAGGCAGTACCCTAAACCTCAACATTTTTAAAAAAGACAGTACCTTTACGACAACCCAACAGCGTATAAAACTATTTTACCCGCTTGGAGACAAACAACAAATAGGAGTAGAATACCGCAACCAACAGTCCAATGTGGTGGTCGAAAATCCCGCTGTTTTGGCCGAAGACTTTGACAGTCAGTTTTATGGACTCAATTACCAATATATTAAACGTCAAAAAAACGATGTCTTATTTCCAATTAAAAGTCAACTCGACTTTACTGCTGGTTTTGGGCAACGATCAACCACCGAAACGATTGAGCAGCGCCACCTCCAGCTTAAAGCCCATCACATTCTACAACTAAACTCGAAGAACAGTATTTTTCTAAAACTTCATGTGGAAGACTTGGACTCCAAGCAATACCTGTTTAATGAACTTATCCGTTTTGGGGGCATCAACTCCATTCGTGGATTTGAAGAAAACAG
>CBFHQL010000010.1:0-52103 GCA_965658025.1 Flavobacteriaceae bacterium
TAAACGCCGTAATACCATCAGCATCGTCATCACACTCCGGTAATGGTGTCATCGTTGTCGTGGTGGGAAGTGGTTCGACTATGAGGTCTAACTCGGCAACTGAACGACAGCCAGTAGTGTTGTCCTCTAACCCAACAAAAATCGTCTGGGTTCCACTTGTGTATAATGTGGGTAAAGGTGCCGTATTATTCTCTGCATCTGCCACTGTAGCATGATAACTCACTACGGCATCTTGACCATTAATTACGTCTAAATCTTTTGTAGATAAATCAAACTCCTCCTGCAAATCACCAGATGCAGTGTAGTCACACAATACATAGGGCACTAGCGTGGCTATGGTCGGCAAAGGATCAACCACCAAATCTATCGTGCTGGTCGTATAACAGTTCGTTAAGGTGTTCTCTAAACGTATGTAAATCGTCTGTACATCGGGGGTGGTCGTTGTAATGCTGTTGCCCAATGCACCAGTATTGTCCTCAGCATCAGCTAGTGTGAGGTGGTAGCTTACCACCATGTCCGTTTGTGTACCTATCACATCAGCCGCTACTCCACTCATATCAAAAGTCTGTAAGCCATCCGTATCATCATCACACTGAGAAGGTAAAAAATCACCCACCTCTGGTACAGGCAATGGTTCAACCACCAAATCCAATGGCATCGTACTGTAACAATTCGTGGCACTTGTCAAGCGGATAAATATCTGCTGGGTACCTGCTGTAGTGTTGGTATATGGACTGCTTAATGCAGCAGTGTTATTATCTGCATCGGACTGAGTCGCATGATAACTCACCGTAACCCCTGTCTGACCACCCAAAGCCTCTGTGTCCTTGTCCGTTAATGTAAACGCCGTAATACCATCAGCATCGTCATCACACTCTGGTAATGGTGTCATCGTTGTCGTGGTGGGAAGTGGTTCGACTATGAGGTCAAATTCCGTGGTTTCATAACAATTGGGAAGACCTGCTTCCTCTACGCGTACGTAGATAGGTTGCCCATAGGCCACTGTGTTGGTAAAGGGACTGCTCAAGGCAGCAGTATTGTTGTCCGCATCAGACTGTGTGGCATGATAGGTGACAGCAAAGGTTGAAGGATCCTGAGCCCCTAAAATTGTAGCGGTCTGATTCTCTATATTAAAACTAAAATAACCTCCTGAACCATCATCACAAACCATCATAGGATCTGGAATTGTAGCGGTAGCTTTGTTGGTCACTATCAAATTGAATAATGGATTAGGGCTGACAATATAGCACCCTCCACCTCCCACAGGTTGAACACGTACATATATTCCTTGCGCATTAGAAGTACTAAGATATGGACTTGCCAGATTACCTGTCCCCGCTTCAGCAGATGCTAAATCTACATGATAGGTTACTTCATAATCTGTTGCTGATTGTGTTCCTAAGACTGATAATGTTCGCTGTTCTAAATCAAACGCTTCAACACCATCATTAGACAAATCATCACATTTCACTATGTCTTGTGCCGCAAAAATTTGAGGTAAATCGATTAGTTTTAGTTGAAATGTTTCTATCTCGAAACAATTTGAATTTAAATACTCGAAGCGAACAAAAATTTCTTCGTTATCTGTACCAGAGTATGCTGTGGTATCCGTAATGGCTCCAGTGTCGTTTTCTGCATCGGCTATGGTATTGTGAAATGTAACCACATAATCCGCTGGGTTTGGATTGGGCGCAAGCATTGTAGCTTCATTTTCAGATAAATCAAAGATGTATGGTGGTGCTGCAGGATCGCATATCAAAAGATTTTTTGGTGCATCAAAAATAATTTCTGGCAAAACATCAACACATACCTCGTGAGCATATTCGCAACCAAAATTATCGACTACCGTGTAGGTATAACAGTATTGGCCTTCGTTTGGAGGGGCTATAGTAATGACATCGGCATTGGTTTCGGTAATGGTGGGATCATCTGCCCATGACCCTGAAACGATTTCTGGTGTAAAAGAAAGATTTGGAGGTTGTATGGCAGAATCAAAATTTAGTGTCCAAGAAAAAATATAGCCATTGTCAAGGTTAATATTATCAGTAATTCTAATAGTCCAACTTCCATTAAGGAAAGAGCCAACTAGACTGTTCATGGACTCTTCTGAAGAATAAATTCCTTCTGGCACATACTCGTCTGAATAGGTTCCAGGACCGTCTCCTGAGGTGAAAGTTCCGTTAGTTTGAATACCTTCAAAAAGGGTTGGAAAGGAACTGTCTGGGACAAAACAATACTGATAACCAATACCTGGGGTATCAGGTGATGATGAGCTATCTACTGAACCGGTAGCCCACGGAATTCCAAGATTTGCTGAAGAACCAGATGGATATTCGTGTAATGTTACAATTTGATTGGAAGGTGAGATTAATTCAATATTTAGGTCTCCAAGATATGAGTGCTCAAGAACTAGACAAACCTCAATCAGTTGGTTGACATCATCAAGAGTTTGGTCAGACTCAAAGCAATCAACGATTATCGAAGTTTCATAAGAAACTCCATCTCCGTCAGGCAAAAAAGTAACCTCACTTTCTGGAGGTGTACATTCGTTAATGTAGGCTGTTGGTATGACAACAGGTGTGATGGTGGTGGTATCACCAAAGCAAAGTGGATCTACTGTTGCAAAAGTTCCTGTAAAGTCTGGTTCAGTGCCTACTTTAATAATTTGATTAATCAAATTTGTATTTTTACAGCCCTCAGGGAGAATAGTGGTATTGGTATCCCAAATGTTTAAATTGGCCACATACACTCCTGGTTCGTCAAAAGAAAAAGTTGCTGTTTGGCCGTCTATAACTGTTCCGTCTCCAGTTTCCCATTGATATGTTGCTCCATCTCCTCCACCGGGTTCTGAAAAAATACCGCTTCCTGAAAGCGTAATTTCTTCACCAGGGCAGACAAGAATGTAACCATCAGCATTGGGCTCTGGAAAAGCTGAGTCTAATTGTGCTAAAACGGTTTGGCATTCAGTAGGTGGATCCTGACAAGATATATTGGCTTGCCACCCATCTTCTGAACCAAATGCATTACTTGTAAACACAAAAGTCAAACACCCAGATGTGTTTGTTGTGGTAGCCGCTATTGTAGCAGGGCTATCTGCAGGATCTGTCCCTGAGTAATCTCCTAGAAGTGTTGTTGGGTCATCTGCATTATCCGCATTGTAAATACTCAGGATATCCACACCTGCCTGTGTGCTAAAGCTAGTAAAGTCCAATTGAATGATTTGACCTGGGTTTTCAGGACAAATAGTATATGTAAACGTTTCATTATTTGCATAACCACTAGCCGCACCACCAGAATCATAGAAAATCCCATTACATGTATTAATAAGTCCATCAGTCATGGTATACTCAGGCGTATCTACACAAACTGGAACCGTATTTGGTTTAAATTGTGCTTCTAAAACACCCGCTACATAAGCATCGACGACGTCTATTTGACCTTGAGAAAACATATACATACAGGCATCATTGGTGTAGTCCATATAATTCATGGACAACTCAAACTCTCCTGCAACACAACCCGGGAAATCTCCTGGGTTTGGACACCCACCATTTTCGCTATCAGCTTCAGGAGTATCGGCAATTCCATCGTCCACACCGCAACCTCCATCACCCCAAACATGTCTTAATCCAAAAAAATGTCCAAGTTCATGGGTTGTTGTTCTTCCAAGGTTATAAGGTGCGCCTGGGACAACATTTGAACCAGCGCAACCAGCACCTGAAGCAAATGCATCCAAATTCAATGTGACTGCTTGTCCATCAGCAATACTTCCGCCGAGTGGAGAAAATCCTAATGTGCCAAAGCCCAAGGATTTTACTACAAAATTTAAATATCCCCCCCAAAGAGGATCGGCTGAACTTCCTCCTCCAAAGTCATATCCAATAGAAACAGCAGGTCCACCTTCAACTAAATCATTGTCTGTATTTGCAGGATGGTTGGAAGTCGCAATACAGAATTTTATGTTCGCTGCACCATGGACAACGTCAGGATAGAAGGCACTCGCAGCCGTCCAAAGATTTGCATCTGGGTTAGTTGCTGTAAAATCTCCGTTAAGGATATCTATTTGGTCTTGTGCTAAGGCCTCGAGACAAGCACGGTCTGCTTCAGATCCTTCAGGAAAGTGAACTGCTACAGGAATTACAATTTCGTTCATTGCAGATGAACTGCGTCCCAAGTTTGCTCTTGCGGTTAACTCATTTTGTAGTTTTTCTTGATTTTTAGCCCATTGCTTAGCATAGACAGAATCTTTCATCATCTCGTTCATATATTCCTCTGTTCCACAACTGCGTTGCGCTGAAACATGAATACAGAAAATCATAAGTAACACTAGTAATACTTCCTTTTTCATGGTTAATTGTTGTAATGTTGAGGTTTGATCAAAATGAAGTAATCTGTTTGGTCTACACGAAACAGTTGATTCCCACGTCGAGAAAATGGGAAATTGTATTTCAAAGGATTGAAGGTTTTTGGATCGAAAAATTTATCCCTTGTAAGATTAGATACAAAAGCATCAAAAAGTGGGACTTCGGACAGTAGAGGGCATAGTTTTTGAGCAGCAGGTTCTGAAACCTTTTTGATGACCACTCTGTTTCTTAAGATTTCTTTGGTAGATAAAATCCGGGTAGGACGACTTAGTACTTCAGAAGTTAAAGCATCGCCATAAACTTCTTGAAGTTTATCTAATTCTGCGCTTGTAAATGGTGCTTTTGTATTGCTATTGAAAGCAATGACTTGTGAAGTGGGTTTTTTGGCCTTAAAATTTTGCCCAAAACAAGAGATAGACAAAAATATAGAAAGGACAATATTGTAAAATAATGCTTTCATAAAAAGTTAAATTGGTTCACAAAACTGAAAAACTGGACAAAGTCAGCACTTCAGTATGTGTTGTAAAATTGGTTTAATTGCACACCCTAAACAAAGTAGTGAGTGCCCATAAAATTAATTATTTATTTTCAATAATTTTAAAAAATTGTGTTAATAATGAAAAATTAGAGTTCTAAAGAGAGAAAATAACTATCTTTGTAGATACAATTTAGGATGTTTTAATTACAATATTTAATGGGACTACATATTAACTCAAATGAAACAGACCACATAGGGGACAATCATATTGGAACTTCTTCAGATACGCCAATTCGCGAGGATGCTTTTATTTTGAATAATGACGAAAAAATTGAAATCATTCGAGATGATGTAAAGCACATCATGGAAACTTTGGGGCTTGACCTTAGTGACGACAGCCTTAAAGGTACCCCAAACAGAGTAGCCAAAATGTTTGTCAATGAAATTTTTGGTGGATTAGACCCAAAAAAGAAGCCCAAAGCTTCAACATTTCAAAACAAATACAACTACGGCGAAATGCTTGTTGAAAAAAACATCACACTTTACTCCACTTGCGAACATCATTTGCTTCCAATAGTGGGTAGAGCCCATATCGCATACATCTCCAATGGGACTGTTGTTGGGCTTTCAAAAATGAATAGAATTGTAGATTATTTTGCCAAAAGACCTCAAGTACAAGAACGTCTTACCATTCAAATTGTAGAAGAACTTCAAAAAGTACTGAACACAAAAGATGTTGCATGCGTCATCGATGCCAAACATTTATGTGTTAATTCTAGAGGAATAAAAGATATTGAAAGTAGTACTGTAACCAGTGAATTTGGTGGTCAATTCAAAAATAAAGAAACGCGTAGAGAGTTTTTAGACTATATTCGCTTAGAAACAAAATTCTAAACATACTGCTATCCAATGAATTTGTTCGAGCAACAAAAAACAGTCATTTACAATTCCATTACTGGTAAAAAAGAACATTTCGTTCCCATAAACGAGGGACACATTGGGCTATATGTCTGTGGTCCAACCGTATATAGCAATGTTCATTTGGGAAACATCAGAACATTCATGTCGTTTGATATGGTCTTTCGCTACTTCAAACATTTGGGTTACAAGGTGCGCTATGTTCGAAACATTACTGATGCCGGTCATTTAGAAAATGACGCCGATCAAGGCGAAGACCGAATCGCTAAAAAAGCACGACTCGAACAATTGGAACCGATGGAGGTTGTTCAGATGTATACCGTAGACTTTCACAACACCTTAAATGCTTTCAACTTTCTCCCACCAAGTATTGAACCTACTGCTACTGGACACATAATAGAGCAAATAGAAATCATAAAAAAAATCATGGATAACGGATTTGCTTATGAAGCAAATGGATCAATATATTTCGATGTTTTGAAATATAATGAATCTAATGATTATGGTATTTTAAGCGGTAGAAAAATTGAAGATTTAATGCACAATACACGTGCTCTTGACGGACAATCCGATAAGAAAAATCCACAAGATTTTGCATTATGGAAAAAAGCCGAACCTCAACACATTATGCGTTGGCCTTCGCCTTGGAGTATTGGGTTTCCAGGCTGGCATCTAGAGTGTACAGCCATGAGCACCAAATACTTAGGAGAACAGTTTGATATTCATGGAGGTGGAATGGACTTAAAATTCCCACATCACGAATGTGAAATTGCTCAAGCCAAAGCATGGCACAACCACAATCCAGTCAATTTTTGGATGCATGCCAATATGCTGACCTTAAACGGCCAAAAAATGGCAAAATCGACAGGCAATAATATACTTCCAGCAGAAATTTTAAGTGGTGACAACGATAAGCTTTCTAAAGGGTTCTCGCCTTCCGTTGTACGCTTTTTTATGATGCAAGCGCACTACAGAAGTATCCTGGATTTCAGCAATGACGCGCTTTTGGCTTCCGAAAAAGGATTCCAAAAACTCATGGAAGCCCTTAATGTACTTCCTCTACTTTCAGTTACAAAAGCATCAGCTGATTTTGATGTTCAGGCATGGAAACAAAGTTGTTATGATGCCATGAACGACGACTTCAATACCCCAATTTTGATTGCAGAACTTTTTAGCGCTGTAAAATACATCAATCAAATAAATGATGGCACCAACACTATTGATACAATCAACTTAGAACTTCTAAAAACCACGCTTTACGCTTTTGTGTTTGATGTTTTAGGACTTCAAGAAACGAGTGCAGCATCTTCTGATGATAAACTTACAGACACTGTTCAACTTCTTATTACCTTAAGAAATGAGGCTCGTGCACAAAAAAACTTTGCGCTTTCAGATCAGATTAGAGACCAATTAAACGAAATTGGTATCCATTTGAAAGACAGTAAAGATGGAACAACATTCTCTGTTGAATAAATCCATGAAAAAAGTTTTAACTAAACCAATTATATTACTCATTAGGGGGTATCAAAAATGGATCTCTCCATTATTTCCAGCCAAGTGCCGCTATCAACCCACATGTTCACACTATTGTGTGGAAGCATTACAAAAACATGGTTTTTTTCGTGGAGGGTTTTTAGGATTAAAGCGAATTTTTAGCTGCCACCCTTGGGGTGGCTCGGGCTATGACCCTGTTCCAGAAAAGGAAGAGATAAGGTAAAAATTTTATCATTAGTGTTCCTTCTCAATTCTGTATATTTACAGACAAAACAATATACTATGACTTTTTTACAAATCGTTTGGGAACCTGCTTCTGATGGAATTCACCTTTTTGGGAATTTCAAAATTCACTACTACAGTTTAATGTGGATGGTAGCATTCATTTTTGGGTTTTATATCATGAAAAAAATCTACAAAAACGAAAATGAGTCTGAACAAAAACTCGATAGTTTGTTTATGTATTCGGTATTGGGAATTATGATTGGGGCACGTTTGGGGCATGTGATTTTTTATCAAGCCGAATTGTTTAGAGAAGATTTTCTAAGCGTCTTTTTACCTTTTAAGTTTAGTGGTGGTTTTGAATTTACAGGATTTCGCGGACTGGCAAGTCATGGGGCTGCCATTGGTATGATCATTTCCATGTATATTTATAACAAGAAAGTACTAAAAAAATCTGTTTTATGGATTTTAGACCGTATTGTAATCCCTTGTGCATTGGGCGCCATTTTCATCAGAATTGGTAATTTTTTCAATTCTGAAATGATTGGAAAACCTGCTGATGAGGGCTTGCCTTGGGCAGTTGTTTTTAAGGACATGGATAGTATTCCGCGCCATCCGGGGCAATTGTATGAAGCTTTTGGCTATGTGTTTGTATTTCTGATTTTATATGTATTGTATTGGAAGACCAAAAAAGGACAACAAGAAGGGTTTCTTTTTGGATTATTTTTATTGATGCTCATGGCGGTAAGAGTCTTTGTAGAACAATTTAAAATTGCTCAAGTCAATGGTAGAGAAGATTGGATTTTGGGGTTAAATACCGGACAAGTGCTTAGTATTCCTTTTATTCTTGTTGGACTATATTTTATGTTTTTTCATCAATCCAAAACAGCTTGATACTTTAGTACATCAAAAAAGCCACTTCCAAGGAAGTGGCTTTTTTTTGTATTATAAAAATTATAATTATTTAGATTTTTTATCCAAACGTTTTAGCGTGTCATGCATTATTGGTGTTGCAATGAATACCGATGAGTAGGTTCCTACGAGTACACCTACAATCAACGCAAACAGTAACCCGCGAAGTGAATCTGCACCAAACACAAACATCGCCAACAATACAACCAAAGTTGTAAGCGAGGTATTCAATGTTCTGCTCAAAGTACTGTTCAAGGCACCATTTACAATCTTTTCAAAATCCCAACTTGAATGTTCATTGATGTATTCTCGAATTCTATCAAATACAACCACGGTATCATTCAATGAGTATCCAATCACCGTAAGGATGGCCGCAATAAATGCTTGGTCTATTTCCATACTGAACGGTAAAAACTTCCATGCGATAGAAAATATTCCTAGTACAATAAGCACATCATGGAATACTGCGGCAACAGCACCCAGTGAGAATTGCCATTTTTTGAAACGTAACAATATATATAAGAACACTACAATAAGTGACCCCAAAATTGCCCACACTGAAGACCTTTTGATGTCATCTGCAATGGTAGGGCTCACTTTACCAGAATACATTTTTCCAACGTTGTTTTCAGCATCAATGAATTGCTTATACGTCGTACCATCTGGTAAGAATGGAACTAATGCGCCGTAGAGTTTCTCCTGCACTTCAGCATCAACTTCAGCAGAGTTTTCATTGACTTTATATTTCGTAGAAATTTTTAATTGATTTGCACTTCCTATGGTTTTTACCTCAGCACTGTTGAACACGTCATTTACAGCAGCTTTTACTTCTTCAGTGTTCATGTCTTGGGCAAAACGTACGGTGTAAGTACGTCCACCAACAAAATCTATGCCTTGATCTAATCCAGTAGTAAACAATGAAATCAATCCAGCGGTGATGATGGCACCTGAAATAACATAAGCCATTTTTCTCTTTTTAAGGAATTCAATCTTGATGGATTGAAATAATCCTTTGGTGATTTTCGTTGAAAAATCGAGTTTTCCTCCGCGATTCAAATGCCAATCGATGAGTAATCTTGAAATGAAAATAGCTGTAAATAATGACGTTAAAATACCAATAAGAAGGGTTGTTGCAAAACCTTTAATTGGGCCTGTTCCAAAAGTATAAAGAATTAGAGCTGTTAGGCCTGTGGTGATGTTTGCATCTAAAATGGAAGATAATGCATTAGAAAAACCATCACGAACCGCTTCTTTTTGTCCCTTACCTTTGTAAAGTTCTTCTCGGATACGCTCATAAATAAGTACATTGGCATCCACTGCTATACCTATAGTGAGGACGATACCCGCAATCCCCGGAAGGGTCAGTACAGCACCTAATCCTGATAAAATTCCAAAGATTAGGAGAATGTTGAGCAACAAGGCCACATTAGAATATATGCCTGCTTTACCGTAGTAAAATATCATCCAAAGCAATACAAATGCTAATGCAATTAGGAATGATTTCATTCCACTATCTATAGCTTCTTGACCAAGAGACGGCCCTACTTCTTCAGCTTGAACGATATCTGCTGAAGCTGGTAATTTACCCGCACGCAAAACATTTGCTAAATCTACTGCTTCATTGAGCGTAAAAGATCCCGAGATTTCAGAATTACCGCCAGCAATGGGTCCCGAAGTCACCCCTGGCGCAGAGTATACAATATCATCTAAAACAATAGCAATCTGCCCTCCAGTATTAAAGGCATTTCCAGTCATTTCTTCCCAGATTTTTGCACCCTTAAGGTTCATCTGCATAGATACACTAGGGTTTCCATTTTGTTGATATGATTGACGTGCATCGGTAATCACAGCACCACTCAGTTGTGGTTTATTTTCTCTATTCCCTTTTAGAGCATAAAGTTCTACAAGCTCAATACTTTGTGTGTCTTCTTCATTAGTTTGTTGAATTTGAGGAATACCCCAAACAAACTTAACGTAGCGTTGTTCAGGTGTAAGTAATGCTCTAACTTTAGGGTTATTCAAATACTCAGAAACTTTTTGTTGGTCTTTGGCCTCAAAAGAAGCAAGCACAGGACCACCTGTGTATCCTGGAGCACGGATCAAATCAATCAATGGATTAACGGTTCCATCTTCGCCAGTTTCTGCATCTGTATCGCCAATGATATCTGAAATGGCATCATCTTCTGTTTCAGCATCAACCTCATCTGTTGGATTGTCTACAACTTCTTTGAGCACTTCATTGGCTTGGAATAAGAAATTTCCAAATTCTTCTCCTTTGTAAGCATCCCAAAACTCAAGCTGTGCTGTACTCTGAAGTAATCCTTTGACACGCTCTACTTCTTTGGCTCCTGGCAATTCTACCAAAATACGTCCAGAAGTTCCAATACGTTGTATGTTTGGTTGTGTAACGCCAAACTTATCAATACGCTTTCTCAGGACTTCGAAAGCAGAAATAATAGATTCGTCAATTTTTGCAGACAAGATAGGTTTTACCTCATCATTGCTCATATTGAACGTGATTTCGTCGCTTAAAGTTCTGTTGGCAAAAATATCTGGAGATGCCAATTTAGCATTTTCGTCTATAGCTTCAAATGCCACAAAAAAGTCTTCCAAGTAAGTATTTTGACTGTCTTTTTGTAGTTCTTCGGCGTCGTTTAACGCTTTTCTAAACACAGGGTCTTTACTTTCATTGGCCAATCCTACAAGAATATCTTTAACGGATATTTGCAGAATCACGTTGATTCCCCCTTTGAGGTCAAGACCAAGGTTCATGGCTTTTTCTTTGACTTCATCGTAATTGTAAGACGCAATTCCTATGTTGAATACTTCTTGCGCTTTAAGAGAATCTAAATAGTTTAGACGTTCTACAGAACGTTTTGAATCGTAATCTGACTCTGTGTCAGTAATTTTATTGATGGAAAATTGTTGTGCTTCTTCTTCAATTTGATTTGCCTTGAATGTGAATGATAATTGATATATACTTACCAATCCAAACAAGAGGGCGAATAACTTTACTAATCCTTTATTTTGCATTTTGAATTATTTTGGTCTGCTTTAATTTGTAAACGAGCAAATATATGATTTACGAAGTAATTTGCCAATAGATTTTTGGTTTTAATAAAAAAAGCACCACAAAAATAGTAGTGCTTTAATTTTTAAATGCTTTGTGCTTATTGATCGGCTATAAATTTAGAAGCCCATTGGTCTTTTGAACACCCTCTGCACTGCGTTGAAGATGTTCTTTTTCAGCGGTGCTTAATTCTATTTCAACAATGCGTTCGATTCCATTAGCTCCCAAAACTACTGGAACACCAATACACAAATCTTTAAGGCCATATTCTCCATTCAACAATGTAGAACATGGGAATATTTTCTTCTGATCACAGGCAATAGCTTGTACCAAACCACTTACCGCTGCCCCAGGTGCATACCATGCCGATGTGCCTAACAATTTTGTTAATGTAGCGCCACCTACTTTAGTATCTTCTTTGACTTGCTCTAAACGTTCCTGCGAAATAAATTCAGACACTTTGATGCTGTTGCGCGTAGCATGGGAAGTTAATGGCACCATACCAACATCGCTGTGCCCACCAATCACCATTCCATCTACATCGCTAATGGGTGCTTCAAGTGCTTCGGCCAATCGGTATTTAAAACGAGCGGAGTCTAACGCCCCACCCATTCCAATGATTTTGTGCTTTGGAAGTCCTGTGACTTGATGTGCCAGATAGGTCATCGTATCCATTGGGTTACTCACAACAATAAGAACTGTCTCCGGAGAATGTTTTACTAAATTTTCCGAAACTGTTTTTACAATTCCTGCGTTGATTCCAATGAGTTCTTCACGTGTCATCCCTGGTTTTCTTGGTATTCCTGAAGTAATAACACAAATATTGCTACCCGCAGTTTTTGCATAATCATTAGTCGTACCTGTTATTTTGGTATCAAATCCGTTAAGTGATGCACATTGCATAAGGTCCATGGCCTTGCCTTCGGCATAGCCCTCCTTGATGTCTAATAAAACAACTTCGGAAGCAAAATTTTTGATGGCGATATATTCGGCACAACTTGCACCAACGGCACCTGCGCCTACAACAGTAACTTTCATTTTTTATTTATTTTTTGATGATTGAATTATTAAGATTTTTAGTCTGTATGTTTAACTATTTAGGGTATGACAAATGTACAGATAATTGTCGTTTCTTATGCTTAAAAACCAAAATTAATTCCCAAAGATGCGCTATCATATTCCGCAATGGTATAATCCGCATTGATGCCAAAAAATCCGAGTTTCAAATTGGCACCCAAAGTTGTACGCATTCCTGAAATCTTATTTTTTATAGAAATTGGATTTACAATCTCATCGGAACTTACAGCACCGTTTACGATTTTGTATGTTCCCAATAATTTTGTTTTTGTAACTCCTGTAATATATCCTAAAGAGCCGTAAAAATTAATAATTTTCAATTTTGTCCCTACTACCAATTGATAAATCATTGAGTTTGCATCAAGCGTCATTTGTTGGTTTTTGCCTTCTACCACTTCTGTAGCTGAAAAATCGTACTCGCTTTTCAAATTTGTGTAAGCAATTACACCAGAAGCAGCAATAGGCAATGCTTTTTTGGCAGGAAGCCACGACAAAAGGTCTTGTTGAATTCCAACACCGAAAGCATTGAGTTGAGCATCTTGATAAGCCAATTTCGGGGCTACTCTTACTTTTAGTTGTGTGCCTTTTAGCGGCGAAAAACTTGCTTGTAAAAATGCCGTTGGAATAAAGCTATATTCCGAAGAACCAATTCCACCTGGAAGTGCTACAGAAACTTCTTGATTCCCAAAAATTGGATCGTCATAAGTCAAAACTACGGTTTCACTAGATGAGCCACCAAATACAGTAGGAACAACTTTACTAGGACTGTTGTCCTGAAAACGGATATTTTCAAAATCAGAAGCTACCATATTGAAGCTTTTCTTTTCGTCTTTTATAAAACTCGTATTTCCGATAATCGAAATTTCGAAACCAAATCTTCGTGGAGATTTAGCATTATTGAACCAACCGTTAGAAATGCCATAGACAAGACCATCGGATGCAGGTGCAATATAATGTTCTGCAAAACGTTGGGTGTCAGCGACTCCGGCTGCGAGTAATTCATTGATGTTTTGTTGTGCGTTGCTTCTGCTCATTACGCACAATAAAAGTGAGATAATAAGTTGGGGAATTCTCATAGGATTAGGTTTTTAGGTTAAACTAAAAAAACCTTCACTTCAAACTAAACAATTGATCATGAAGGTTTTTAATTTTTGGTATTAAAATTTATGCATCAATATTCGCATAGATTGCATTTTTTTCGATGAATTCTCTACGTGGTGGTACATCGTCCCCCATGAGCATAGAGAAAATTCGATCGGCTTCTGTGCCATTATCAATTTGAACTTGACGTAAGGTTCTAAATTCTGGATTCATGGTGGTATCCCACAACTGACTTGCGTTCATTTCTCCTAGACCTTTATAACGTTGTACATTGACTGCACCACCAAATTGGTCTGCAATATCGTCTCGCTCTTGATCATTCCAAGCATATTGCTTTTTCTGACCTTTTTTAACCAAATATAAAGGTGGAGTAGCAATGTATACATGACCGCTTTCAATCAATTCTTTCATGTAACGGAAAAAGAAGGTTAAAATCAATGTCGCAATGTGGCTCCCATCAATATCGGCATCACACATAATAACAATTTTGTGGTACCGTAGTTTGGTCAGATTTAATGCTTTGGAATCTTCTTCAGTCCCAATGGTAACCCCAAGTGCTGTAAATATATTTTTGATTTCTTCATTTTCAAACACCTTGTGTTGCATGGCCTTTTCAACGTTGAGAATTTTACCACGTAGTGGCAAAATGGCTTGAAACGCACGATCACGGCCTTGTTTGGCTGTTCCGCCCGCAGAATCTCCCTCAACCAAAAACACCTCACATTTTGCAGGATCTTGTTCCGAGCAGTCACTCAGTTTTCCTGGCAAACCGCCTATACTCATAACGGTTTTGCGCTGCACCATTTCTCTAGCTTTTTGCGCTGCATGGCGGGCCTGTGCTGCTAAAATTACTTTTTGAACAATGGTTTTGGCATCATCAGGATGTTCCTCAAGATAATCGGTTAACATTTCTGAAACTGCTTGACTAACAGACGAAGAAACTTCTCTATTTCCTAGTTTTGTTTTGGTTTGACCTTCAAATTGTGGCTCAGCAACTTTTACTGAAATAATGGCGGTCAATCCTTCTCTAAAATCATCTCCAGCGATATCAAATTTCAACTTTTCGAGCATTCCAGATTCATCTGCATACTTTTTTAAGGTATGGGTTAATCCTCTTCTAAAACCTGTAAGGTGCGTTCCGCCTTCGTGCGTATTGATGTTGTTGACATATGAATGCAAATTCTCTGCATATGAAGTGTTGTAAATCATAGCAACCTCTACAGGTATGCCATTTTTTTCACCTTCAAAAGCAATGACAGATTTCATGATGGGCTCACGAGTTTCGTCCAAATATTTGATGAATTCTGAGAGTCCTTCTTCAGAAAAGAATGTTTCGGAGATGTATTCTCCTTTTTCATCTTTTTCTCTTTTATCTACGATGATAACTGTAATGCCTTTGTTCAAATAGGCCAACTCACGCATACGACTAGAAAGTGTTTCGTAGTTGTATTCTAAAGTTTGTGTAAAAATTTGTGGGTCTGGTTTGAACGTAACTATTGTTCCTCGTTTGTCTGTAGTTCCGGTAGATTTTACGGGATACATGGCTTTGCCACGCTCATATTCTTGTTCCCAAATTTTCCCTTCTCTGTGAACGGTGGCTTTTAAATTTGAAGACAGTGCATTTACACAACTTACCCCTACTCCGTGCAACCCACCAGAAACTTTGTACGAATCTTTATCAAATTTTCCACCAGCACCAATTTTAGTCATCACGACTTCAAGGGCCGAAACACCTTCCTTTTTGTGCAATCCAACAGGGATACCACGACCGTTATCTTCGGTGGTAATGGAATTGTCTTCATTGATGGTTACCGTAATTTTGTCGCAATGCCCTGCAAGAGCTTCGTCAATAGAATTATCAATAACTTCATAGACCAAGTGGTGTAGTCCGCGAACCCCCACATCTCCAATATACATGGACGGACGCATACGCACGTGTTCCATACCCTCAAGGGCCTGAATACTATCTGCTGAATATTGGTTTTTGTTTATATCTTCACTCATTTTGTTTGTTTAATTTTTTTGTCTGCAAATTTTACTGCCAAACAAATATAAATATTAACAAAACGAATTAGAAGTGGTTTTTAGAGAATTTGCTTAAAATTATTAACAATTACCGCATTTGACTGAAATGCGCTAAAATGAGCGAAAAAAGGGTTTAAATTAAATTTAGCCGTTTTAAAATTTTTATTGAAACCAAAAAAAATAAAACAATGGCTTAAACGCTTTTATTTGGATTAATCATTTTTAATCATAGGCCTGGTCATGCACTTTTGCGACTGCTCTTCCGCTTGGATCATTCATATTTTTGAAGGCTTCGTCCCATTCTAATGCAATTTTTGTGCTGCACGCCACACTAGGTTCTTGGGGTACACAAAGTGCTGCGGCTTCACTTGGAAAATGAGATTCAAAAATAGAACGATAATAAAACTCCTCTTTACTTAGCGGTGTTTGGATAGGAAATCTGAAGTGAGCATTTTCCATTTGTTCATCAGAAATTTCTTGCTCCACTAAATCTTTAAGGGTATCAATCCAACTGTAACCAACACCATCGCTAAATTGCTCTTTCTGACGCCATGCTACACTTTCTGGCAACATATCTTCAAATGCCTTACGCACCACCCATTTTTCCATGCGTTCCCCATTAATCATTTTGTCTTTGGGATTGATGCTCATGGCGACATCCATAAATTCTTTATCAAGAAAAGGCACACGACCCTCAATACCCCATGCCGCTAAACTTTTGTTGGCACGTAAGCAATCGTACATATGCAATTTATCCAATTTACGAACAGTTTCTTGATGAAATTCTTTGTCATTTGGTGCTTTATGAAAATATAAATAACCACCGAAAAGCTCATCAGCACCTTCTCCAGAAAGCACCATTTTGATGCCCATAGATTTGATTACTCTTGCCATAAGGTACATTGGTGTACTGGCTCGAATGGTAGTGGTGTCGTAAGTTTCTAAGTTATAAACTACGTCTTTGATGGCGTCTAATCCTTCTTGAATGGTAAATTTTATTTCGTGATGAACTGTCCCTATGTGGTCGGCAACTTTTTGGGCAGCGGCCAAATCAGGAGACCCTTCCAACCCAACCGAAAAAGAATGCAATTGTGGCCACCAAGCATCTGTAGTATCGCCAGATTCCACTCTTTTTTGAGCATATTTTTTGGCAATGGCTGAAGTAACTGAAGAGTCTAAACCGCCAGACAGTAATACCCCATAAGGAACATCACTCATGAGTTGTCTGTGTACAGCGTCTTCCAATGCTTCCTTGATTTTTTGAATGCTTGTTTCATTATCTTTTACAGCATCATAATCCTTCCAATCTCGGTTGTACCAACGTACAAATTCTCCATTTTTACTGTGTAAATAGTGCCCTGGGGGAAATAATTCAATTTTTGTACAAGTAGACTCCAATGCTTTAAGCTCTGAAGCAACATAAAAAGTTCCATTTTGATCCCATCCAATATACAACGGAATAATCCCCATATGATCACGAGCAATGAAATAAGAATCTTGCGCTACATCATAGATAGCAAATCCAAAAATTCCATTGAGGTCATCCACAAAATCTACGCCTTTTTCTTTGTAGAGTGCTAAAATAATTTCGCAATCACTTTGTGTTTGGAATTCATATTCTGATTCTAAGGAAGATCTTAAATCTCTGTGGTTGTATATCTCGCCATTGGCTGCTAATACCAGTTGTTTGTCTGGACTAAACAAGGGTTGTTTTCCAGATGCTGGATCGACAATCGCCAAGCGTTCATGTGCCATGATGGCTTTGTTATTATCAAAAATTCCACTCCAATCTGGACCTCGATGTCTTATTTTTTTTGACATTTCTAGAATTTGAGGTCTTAAAACTTCACTTTTTTGTTTCAAATCGAAAGCACAAACAATTCCACACATGGTATTTTATTTTAAATTAGAGGGCAAATATTGAAATAAAGTTTCATATTGTAAACACTTTTAATTGAAATAGTTTCATATTATAATTAAAAAAATAAGATAAATACAATAATGACATGAAATACATAAAAAATACAAACGTAGCTTTCACTATGTAAGCAAAAAGCTAAATAAAATTAAGGAATGTTTAAATATTTATGCGTTTGTAAAGAAATTTTCCATTTTGGGTGCTTCATGACGTATTCTACTATAGAAGGCGTTACTTTTTCACGAACACTCCATTCTGGCTGAAGATAAAGAATACAGTCTTGAGGGACTTTAGCAGCTTGTTCTTCTGCAAATTTAAAATCGTCTTTGTTGTATACAATTACTTTTAATTCATTTGCTTTTGAATATACTTCAGAAATAGGAAGTTTGCGTTTCTTTGGTGACAGACATATCCAATCCCAATCTCCAGTTAATGGATAAGCACCTGAAGTCTCAATATGGGTTTTTAACGTTTTTTGTTTTAATAGTGAAGTAAGAGGATTCATGTCCCACATGAGGGGCTCGCCTCCAGTTACCACAATAGTATCACTGAACTCTGCGGCTTGTTCAGCAATTGTTTCTATCGAACTAGGTGGGTGCAACTTTGCATCCCAACTTTCTTTGACATCACACCAATGACAACCAACATCGCAACCCCCAATACGAATAAAATATGCAGCAGTTCCTTTGTGGTAACCCTCACCCTGTATGGTGTAAAACGCTTCCATTAGCGGAAGCATTTTTCCAGCATCGACAAGATTTTGAATTTCTGGTTTTAACATATAATGCAAAAATAGTTTACAGATTTTTGTTTAAATAAGAAAACTTCATTTATTTTACCTAAACCTACTTAGTTATGACATCAAAAAAAGAATTCTTCGATTATTTTGTTCAAGGGAATACGTTTAAAGGCGAATCCATCTCTTTAGGCGCAGCTACTCTTAATCAAAAAACCCTAACAAATGCTTTTGTAAAAGTCCCCCTTAAAACCATGAATAGACATGGCCTTATTGCAGGTGCAACGGGTACTGGAAAAACAAAAACACTTCAGGTTTTGGCGGAACAATTGAGTGAAAATGGGGTGCCAGTAGTCCTTATGGATATCAAAGGTGATTTGAGCGGATTGGCCAAACCTAGTCCTGGGCATCCAAAAATTGATGAACGCCACAAAGCCATTGGACTGCCATTTGAACCAAAAAAATTCCCTGTTGAATTGTTTTCTATTTCTGAACAAAATGGGGTTCGCCTTAGAGCGACAATCAGTGAGTTTGGCCCTGTACTTATTTCTCGTATCCTAAATTTGACTGAAACCCAATCTGGAATTGTGGCGGTTATTTTTAAGTATTGTGATGACCATCAACTCCCCTTGCTAGATTTAAAAGATTTCAAAGCCATGCTGAACTTTGCGACCAACGAGGGCAAAGAAAGCGTTCAAGACGAATATGGTCGTATTTCAAAAACCTCTACGGGTGCCATTTTAAGGCGTGTTGTGGCGCTTGAACAACAAGGAGCAGATTTGTTTTTTGGTGAAGAAAGTTTTGAAGTTAACGATTTTATTCGGACAACTACTGATGGACAGGGCTATATTAATATCATACGATTGGATGACGTGCAAAATCGACCAAAATTGTTCTCTACATTCATGCTTTGTTTGTTGGCCGAGTTGTTCGAAACTTTTCCTGAAGAAGGTGATTTGGATAAACCAAAATTAGTATTATTCATAGAAGAAGCGCACTTGATTTTCAGTGAAGCATCTAAAGAACTTCTGCATCAAATCGAATACACCATCAAACTTATTCGAAGTAAAGGTATTGGCATTTATTTTGTTACCCAAAACCCAACAGATGTTCCAGAACAAGTTTTAGGACAATTGGGTTTAAAAATTCAACATGCATTACGCGCTTTTACAGCAAAAGACCGAAAAACTATAAAATTAACAGCACAAAATTATCCTGAGACCTCCTTTTTTGATACAGAAACCGCACTTACTTCAATGGGTATTGGTGAAGCATTGGTAACCGCTTTGGACGAAAAAGGCCGACCTACTCCACTGACTGCTACATTGATGCGTGCACCAAAAAGCAGAATGGATGTTTTAAGTCCACAAGAGCTATCAAATCTTATGGAGACCTCTCAACTTTCAGAAAAATACAATAAAACAATAGATCGAGAAAGTGCATATGAAATATTAGGTGCAAAAATCAAGAAAATAAACGCCGCCACTCCAAAACAAAAAACAAAACAAACACCTTACAAACGAAAATCGCAACGCCAAAACCCTGTAGTAAAGATACTGACAAGCGCCACTTTTATTCGCGCTGTATTTGGAATTCTAAAAAAAGTCATTTAGTATTGTACTCACTAAAAATTAACCATGAAACACACACTAATATTGATTCTTGCAGCTGTATTATTATCAGTATCTTGCAACACGACTCCAGATCCTTTTTTAATTACCAAACACTCTGTTGGCAAACTAAATGACTCTACACAAGTTAAGGATTTGAAACGTGTTTTTGAAACCGATTCATTGAGTCAATTTATTGGTGGAGATGAATTTACAGGAAACACCAACATCATTAAAGTATTTGAAAAAGGGACACAAAAGCTACTTTTGGAACTTACCCCAAAAGAAGCTCTGGACTCTTTATCTACAATACAAACTATTCGAATCATTGACAATCGATACAAAACAAAAAAAAGTCTTGATAAGCTTTGCGATTTCAGTTGCTTATCAGCTAATTACAACATTTCAAGTGTTCAAAACACACTCAGAAACTTAATTGTTTCGGTCGATGAGATCAATGCTTACTTTACAATCGATAAAAATGAATTACCAGAAGATTTACGCTACGATATGAATAAAAAAATTGAAGTCATTTCAATTCCTCCTACAGCAAAAATCAAAGACTTCTTTATTCAATGGTATTGATTTAAGCCAATTAGCATGCAAAATTTTCTTCCAAAATTTATTGGATTTTTTCTTAATATCATAGGGTATTTGAATTTGAAATTAGCTTCAAAATGGGCTTTGGATTTATTTTCTAAACCACTAAAAGGACGCTATAAAATAAAACACACTACTCTTGAAACTGCAGATAAGGAAGTCATATATTTTGAAGAATTGCCTATAGCTACCTATAGATGGTACGGAGAGAAAGAAACTGTTTTATTGGCGCACGGTTGGGAGAGCAATGCTGGAAGATGGAACAATACCATAAAAAATTTACTAAAATCTAATTATGGGGTAATTGCTTTGGACGCACCAGCACATGGGGCTTCTGGAAGCACCAGTTTTAATGCTGTTTTGTATTCAAAATTTATTGAGGTGGTCTGCAAAAAATTTAAGCCCTCTGTTTTAATAGGCCATTCAGTGGGGGGCATGGCGATTTCCTTTTTTTTGAGAAATAGCGGATACCACTTGGCAAGTAAGCTCATATTTTTGGGTGCACCGGCTGGTTTTCCTGGAATTTTTAAAAATTATACGGATCTCATGGGGTTCAACAGTAGAGTCAGACGTGGAATTGAAGAAAGAGTTGTGCGCAAATTTGGGCAACCTTCTTCTTATTTCAATACGGCTCAATTTATGAGCAAAATTGACTGCAAAGGACTCATTATACATGATGAAAATGATCCAGTGATTCCTTACACAGATGCTGTAGAAATTCAAACTGCTTATAAAAACAGTACACTCATCACAACAAATGGCCTAGGCCATGGGCTAAAAGGAAAGCTTGTCATCCAACATATTCTTGACTTTTTAGAGGATTAAAGTTTTGTACCTTTACAGCATGGAATCAACCCTCACCAGACTGAATAAATTCTTAAGTGAAGCCGGTTATTGTTCGCGTCGTGCTGCAGACAAACTCATAGAAGAAGGGCGAGTAACCGTCAATGGAAAACATCCTGAAATAGGAACAAAAGTCAGCCCCTCTGATGAAATTGCTGTTGACGGAACAATCATTTCAAAACGTAAAAAAGCGCATGTTTATATTGCGTTTAATAAACCTACAGGTATTGTTTGCACAACAGATACGCGTGTTGAAAAAAATAATATTATTGATTTTATTAATTATCCTTCAAGAATTTTTCCAATCGGACGGTTAGATAAAGACAGCGAAGGACTCATTCTGTTGACGGATGATGGAGATATTGTCAATAAAATATTACGCTCAAGCAACAATCACGAAAAAGAATATATTGTCACTGTAGACAAGCCCATTTCTCAAACATTTATTGAGCGCATGTCTAAAGGAGTACCCATTTTGGACACGACAACAAAGCCTTGTAAAGTCCAAAAACTCAGTCGAAATAGCTTTAAAATTATATTGACACAAGGGCTTAACAGACAAATTAGACGGATGTGTGAATACCTTGGTTACGAGGTAGAATCGCTGCAACGGGTACGCATCATGAATATTCATTTGAAAAGTGCTGTGGGGCGCTACCGCAATTTGACCGCTGAAGAATTGAATACGCTAAATGAGGCCTTAAAATTTTCCAAAAAAACATGGTAAAACAAAACGAAATATCACCTTTTCATTTGGCGATTCCCGTTTGGAATCTTGATGAGTGCAGGCATTTTTATAAAGACGTTCTTGGTTGCGAAGAAGGTCGAAGCAGTACACATTGGACCGATTTTGATTTATTTGGACACCAACTTGTTTTGCATTACAAACCAAAAACCTCGGAACAAAATCATGCGAATGAAGTAGACGGAAAACAAGTTCCAGTCCCTCATTTTGGTGTGGTATTAGCTTGGGAAAAATTTCATGAATTTTCAAAACATCTTCGAGCGAAGGGCGTGCAATTTGTCATTGAACCCTATATCCGGTTTGAAGGTGAGGTTGGCGAACAAGCCACCTTGTTTTTTTTAGATCCATCTGGAAATGCTTTAGAATTCAAAGCATTCAAAGACCCAAAACAACTTTTCGCTAAATAATTCTCAATTTTAAGAACTGCTTCGCTCGCGGGCAAGTAGGGTATTTTTAAGCAACATGGCGATGGTCATTGGCCCAACTCCACCTGGTACAGGAGTAATATGACTGGCTTTTTTTGAAACACTTTCAAAATCTACATCACCAGCAATTCTGTATCCACGTTTTTTCGATTCATCTGGAACACGTGTGATCCCAACATCAATCACAACCGCATCTTTTTTGACCATATCGGCGGTTAAAAACTCAGGAATACCGAGCGCAGCAATAACAATATCGGCTTCTTTTGTAAGCGCTGCTAAATTGGTGGTTCGGCTATGCGCAATAGTAACAGTGGCGTTCCCCGCAGGACGTTTTTGACTCATCAAAATACTCATAGGTCGCCCTACAATATGACTTCTTCCAATCACAACAACGTGTTTGCCTGAGGTTGGAATTTCATAGCGTTCCAATAGCTCCATGATTCCATAAGGAGTAGCCGATATAAACGTTGGTAAGTCCAAAGTGAGACGCCCCACATTCATAGGGTGAAATCCATCGACATCTTTGTCGGGATCAACAGCCATCAATACTTTTTGTTCGTCAATATGTTTAGGTAAGGGCAATTGCACAATAAATCCATCTATTTCAGGATTGGAGTTTAAGTTATTTATCTGATTCAGCAACTCATCTTCGGTTGTTTCTTCTGGTAGTTCGATGAGTGTGGATTCAAATCCAACCAATTGGCAAGCTTTTACTTTGGCACCGACGTAGGTCATACTAGCACCATTAGTTCCAACTAAAACAGCAGCCAAATGTGGTGTGCGCTTGTTTTGTTGTTTCATTGCTGAAACTTGAATTGCTATTTCTTCCTTGATTTTGGCGCTTGTTTGTTTTCCGTCAAGTAATATCATATTGAATTGTGTGTTGCCTTATCGAGGCATATTTTTCATCATTTGCATCATGTTTCTGCCCTTTCCACCTTGCATCATTTTCATCATCTTACTCATTTGATTGAATTGTTTCATGAGTTTATTGACTTCTTGCACCGAAGTACCTGAGCCAGAACCAATACGTTTTTTACGGCTCGCATTGATGATTGAGGGGTTCGAACGTTCTTTTGGGGTCATGGAATGGATAATGGCTTCTATGTGTTTGAATGCATCATCATCAATATCGACATCTTTCATCATTTTTCCCATGCCTGGTATCATGCCCATGAGGTCTTTCATGTTCCCCATTTTCTTAATTTGTTGAATTTGCTTAAGAAAATCATCGAACCCAAATTGATTTTTAGCAATTTTTTTCTGAATCTTTCGCGCTTCTTGTTCGTCAAATTGTTCTTGAGCACGTTCAACCAAAGACACTACATCACCCATGCCCAAAATTCGATCGGCCATACGCGCTGGATAAAATACATCGATGGCTTCCATTTTTTCGCCTGTCCCGATAAATTTTATGGGTTTGTTGACCACAGATTTTATGGAAATAGCGGCACCACCTCGTGTGTCACCATCTAATTTTGTTAAGATAACACCGTCAAAATTTAGAATATCATTGAAGGCTTTGGCTGTATTGACTGCGTCTTGTCCCGTCATGGCATCCACTACAAACAAAGTCTCTTGTGGACTAACAGCTTTATGGATGTTGGCAATTTCGGTCATCATTTCCTGATCGACTGCCAAACGTCCTGCAGTATCTACAATAACAACATCACAGCCATTGGATTTGGCCTCTGCAATACCTGCTTTGGCTATTGCAACGGGGTCATTGTTCCCAGGGTCACTGTATACCTCTGCACCTACTTGTTCGCCAACAATATGCAATTGATCTATGGCCGCAGGGCGATATACATCACATGCCACCAACATGGGTTTTTTGGATTTTTTGGTCTTTAAAAATTGAGCTAATTTCCCCGAAAAAGTGGTTTTTCCAGATCCTTGTAACCCAGACATCAAAATCACTGATGGTTTTGCCGAAAGATTGATACCTTCTGCATCGCCACCCATAAGTTCTGTAAGTTCATCTTTTACAATTTTGACCATCAATTGGCCTGGTTGCAAAGTCGTGAGTACGTTTTGTCCAAGTGCTTTTTCCTTGACACTATTGGTGAATTCTTTAGCGATTTTATAATTGACATCAGCGTCCAACAATGCACGGCGAACTTCTTTAAGGGTTTCTGCAACATTGATTTCGGTAATGCTACCGTGGCCTTTGAGTACGTGGAGCGCTTTATCTAATTTTTCACTTAAACTATTAAACATTGGGCATAAAATTTAAGCTACAAAAGTAGCGAATTATTTTATTTTTTTTGGCTTAATAAGATGTTAAACCGTGAATAAAATTCAGCGTTTTTATAAAATTGATTAAGGCGTAGAACTTGAAACTTGAAGTAACTTTCCGTTGTAAAACTTTTGGCCTGTTTTTGAAAATTCGAAAATATAGGTGGCCATTTCGATGGGTGTTGTGGGGGCTTTATAGCCTGGAAATGCTTCGGCCAACATCTCTGTTTGCACAGCACCAAGTGCTAGAACATTGAATGAGGGGCCTGTTTCTTTGTATTCTTCAGCCAAGAGTTCGGTGAGTGTGATTACAGCGCCTTTACTTGAACTGTAGGCCGATAATCCTGCAAATTTCATTGAGCCCTGCACACCGCCCATAGAACTGATGGTGACTACATGCCCATTGGAAGGGATAAAAGGCAAAACTCGTCTTGTCAGTTCGGCAACCCCAAAAACATTGGTGCCATAAACGTTTTGAAATTCTTCAAAGGTGGTTTCAGCAAAGGGCTTGTTGATGATCGAACCCGCATTGTTGATGAGGATGTCTACATGAGTCCATTCTTTTTCGATAAATGCTTCTACACGACTGTAATCCTCTGGATTGTTTAAATCGAAAGAAAGCGCAGTAATGTTTTCATAATTCAAGTTGGATACTGGTTTTGCATTTCGTGAAAGTGCCAAAACAGCATAACCCGCCTTGGAAAAGAGGTGTACAAGTTCAAAACCAATACCACGACTTGTTCCGGTGATGATGACTGTTTTTGTGGGTTTCATAACGCAAATATATTAATGATAACGAAGATACTAAACTACAATTAAACAGTAGGTTTAAAAATTTGATTTAGACGTATTTTAGATAAATAATACAAAAGAACTAACAAGAGTACTATGAAGACTTCGAACCAAAGCACATAATAAGGCCATTGCCCAATAACTAAAGGATTTTTTACTTGTGGTGGCTCTGCGAGGTACATATAATTACCACCAACATAAAAATTAAAAGGCATAATTATGGCCAATAGAATATTTAGATTTATAAACGTATTTACCATTGATTTTTTGGAAAGCTCCATGCCATAGTTCTGTAACAAATAAATAGGCATCACCAAAATGATGGAATGACGCACATAATACTCTATATAAACAAATTGACTTCCGTCATAGCTATTCATTTGAGGGGTAAGCATAGACATAACTCCTCCAATAATTCCAGTATAAAATACAAAATCGAAAAGCGCTTGTTTACGCTTTAAAAATGGCAATACAGCACATATAATTCCAGAAATACCACAAAGATGAAGTGGCAAATCAGTTGCAGTATTCCAATCGCCTGTGAGGTAAGACCTCAACGGGTTGTAGAAAGAAGAAAACACCAAAACAGCACCCATAAAATACAAAACGTAAGTGTTTTGTTTTTTATTTAAAAAACGACCCACAACAAGAACAGCCAGTATAAGCGTAAGTGCTGTAAGGTTGTTCCGCACCCATTCATCAGACATGAATTGTATGATGTAATTGGGATATTTTACGTTGAAAATATGTGTCAATTGATGTTGGTTTTGGTTAATTTATGGCGTTCCTTATAAAATTGAAAATATAAGTGACTAGTCCAAAGATATTATTATTTTTGTAATTCCAAAACGGGTCATTAACTCAGTTGGTTCAGAGTGTTACCTTGACAGGGTAGAAGTCACTGGTTCGAATCCAGTATGACCCACGTAAACGGAATAAATTCAACCTTTTGATATTTGTTCCGTTTTTTTATGCTAAAAAGAGAAATTGATGTTGATGATCCCTAAATCACCTATCCCAGAGCTTACTATTGAATTACTGTTATCAATTGGACTATTATCATTGTCCTTTATGGTTAATAATTTTAAAAAGAGACCCGGCTCTGTTGAAATCGAAAAGTGATCACTGATGACATACTCAGCCCTAAAAAAGGGCATCAGGGCTGCTTCGTAATATGTTCGCTCTGATTGAAGGTTATCTGTATAGCTTAGGGCTAAATCTACACCGTAATAGAAAATCCATTTTTTTGAAGTATTGAATGCAATATCAAGTCCAGGTTTGAGCCCTAAAGTAAACTCATTTTCACTTTCCTGAAAATATTTTAAGCCCATACGCAAGTGCTTATTTTCTTTTATTTGCCTACGATAACCTAGGTTATAAGCACTAGCATTTGAAGAAAATAGCGCTGGAATAATGTCATCTGCGTTTAAAGAAATTTGATTTTTCTGATTTTGAGCATTGAGAAAAGTGCTAAACAACAGAATGTAAATACAAATCTTATTCATCCTCTAAGCGATCAATAAATCGAGCAAAAATTCCTTCCAAGGTTTGTATAAATACTTCACCGTCTTCACCAATCCCTGAAAATTGTTCAACATTGACAACTGTCCCATCAATAAAAACCATGTTCAAATAATACTCTTCGTCAGCATCCTCTTGAATTTCAATTTCGCCTAGCAAAGTATTATCATTGAACACTTCAACGTCAATAAAGTTATTGAGTTGAACCACCGTAGGGTCATCAATGGCAAATAAGTATTCTGCATCAATATCAATTTCTACGTTCATGCTGTTTGTTGTGAGACTTGCACTAATGTAATCAATATCGGTATCCTCTAAATTTTCATAATCTGTTGATAACAATTTGACCGTCCCTTGAAATTGAGTAACGCAACCAGAACCATTGCTGAGTGCATAACCCAAGCTGAAATTGTCATCTGCCAATTTATTGATTGAAAACTCATGTGTAAATGGGTTCATGTAAATATTAAAATCTACATCATTTGGAACTGGTATCTCGCCAGACATGCTGTAATCTACATTAAGCACATTAATGGCAAACATCGTTTCGTTGTTGTGTGACATGTCTAATGCCAATGATGTCGGAATATAAATTGGATCTTCTGTATCTACCAACTCTTCAGTAACTCCAGAAAGTGTAATTGATGTATCATTTGTTGTTGAATTTGTAAAAAGAGGAAAGACCATCTTCATCTCCGAATTCGATCCAGAAGTCGACCAACTTTGAGTCTGGCTATTGTAGGAATAGGTTCCGAAATAATTTTGAATATTGAACGGCTCTTCTGGATATTCAGAATCGATGAGCGGTTGATAATTTGGAATGTCTTCTATTGCTTCAATCATAATTTCATGAAAATCATTTTCATCATCATCTACATTGTCATAAATATTTATAAGTAAATCAGAAAAATCGCCAGTTTCTAATGCTTGTAAACAATCCATTAGTGTGTCGATACCGTTTTCAACAACAACTTGATCTTCTTCAGCGGTGTTTTGAGAAGTTTCAGTAGATTCAGATGCTTCGGCAGGTTCATCTTGACATGTAATCAAGGAAATAAAAATTATAAAGTAAAAATATCTTTTCATGGTTATAAATTAAAAAACTAAAATAGCTTTAATATACTGAAAAACAAATTTTTTTTACACCAAATCCAAAAGGCGCTCTAGTGCCATTCCTCTAGATCCTTTGACCAAAACCATACTTTGTTTTATGGGATAATCTCCAAGATGAATTTTTAAGTGTTCAAAGTCTTTAAAAAACAGAACATTGGAATAATTTTGATGGTGCTCAAAAAAATGATTCCCTACCAAATAAAGTTGTGTAAAATCTAAACTTTTGGCCAACTCTATAACGAATTGATGTTCGGCATAGCTTTGTTTTCCCAATTCAAACATATCGCCTAAAATTACAATTTTTTGATCCCCTTCCATGGTCTTAAAGTTCTTCAAAGCAGCTTCTACACTGCTTGGATTGGCATTGTAGGCATCTAAAATAATGGTGTTGGAATTTTGCTTTATGATTTGAGATCTGTTGTTTTTGGGGATATAAGATTCAATACCTTTTTTTATTGATTTGAGATCGACATCAAAGTGTAATCCTATTGTAATTGCCGCAGCTGTATTTGTAAAATTATACCGTCCCAAAAGTTGGGTATGTATGAGTGTTTTGTTTATTTCAATACTCAAAAATGGAGATTCTTTTTGGAGTGCAATGGTAAAATCTGATGAATCTCTTTCAGAGAAAGTTATTGCATTTTGATAATCACCCACTTGTTTGACTTGCTTTTCATCATCAGCATTTAGAAAAATTATCCCTTTTTTTTGTTTTAAATAATCATATAATTCACTCTTCCCTCTTATAACACCTTCTTCACTACCGAAGCCCTCCAAATGTGCTTTGCCAAAATTAGTAATATAACCAAAGTTAGGGTTAGCAATTGTACAAAGCAGTGCAATTTCGCCGATATGATTTGCGCCCATTTCTACAATTCCAATTTCGGTAGAATCGTCCATCCGCAACAAAGTCAAAGGCACACCAATGTGGTTGTTCAAATTACCCAAAGTAGCTTGTGTTTTGTAGCGTTGCTTTAAAACTGAATAGATAAGCTCTTTTGTTGTGGTTTTACCATTGCTCCCGGTGAGGGCAACAATGGGTATATTTAGGTAATTTCGATGGTAATTTGCTAATTTTTGAAGTGTTTGCAATACATCATCGACCAAAATAAAACGCTCATTGTCGGGTTCTTGAACCTCATCAATGATACAATGGGAAGCACCCAAGTCAAGAGCTTTTTTAGCAAATGTATTACCGTTAAAATTTTCACCTTTGAGGGCAAAAAAAAGCGTGCCTTTTTCTAAGGTACGGGTGTCCGTAGATACGTTTTTTGCTTTTAAAAATAACTGATGAAGTGCTTCAATATTCATAACTTAAAAATACAAAAAAAGTCCCAACAGAATGATTAGGACTTTGTTTGAATCAAAAAATTTTAAATTAATTTTTTGTCTTTTTTCTTTTGGACTTAGAACCTACTCGAGACATTGCACATCTAAATCCAATAAAGTCTGTCGCCATATCTTCTGGGTAGAATCGGCGTTGTGCTGGATCTAGCCAATATTCGCGATCTTTCCATGACCCCCCTTTGTATACACGTACTTTGTCATTAATTAGTGATGTTCTGGTGTTGGATTTATCGTACTCTCTGTTCAAGCTACCGTCTTCATTTGTTTCAACCAAATGTTTTGGCGAGTTATACATTTTTCGAGTAATCTCTTCTGAAGCAGCTTCTTCACCTTCTTCAAAATCATCAAAATATCTTGAAGATTGCTTGTCACCATCTCTAAAGTTTCTGTTGTCGCTGGTATCAAAGTTTGTCCTTAGATAGGTTTCATTTTCATCAACTGCAACTTGCGCCAATTGACCAGGAAGAGTTTTGGCTATAACTTTTCCATTAGAGAGAGTGTCAAATTCAATGTCATCTATCCCTATTACTTTGACACTTCCGTCTTCTGAAATAGCATTTTTGGTATAAACGTTACCTCTGTAGTAGGCAAAATCGCTAAACTCGTCATCAACTATTGGTCGATATACATCAGCTACCCATTCGGCAACATTACCAGCCATGTCGTAAATACCAAAGTCGTTTGGATCATAAGACATCACTTCGTTGGTAATATCGGCACCATCATCTGACCATCCAGCAATTCCGCCATAGTCACCCTTTCCTTGTTTAAAGTTGGCCAATTGATCGCCTTTAATTTTACGCTCTCCTGTACGTGTGTACTGGCCATCCCATGGGTATTTTTTACGCCCTCGGTAAGTATTGTATTCTCTTAATTCCGTAAGACCAAGTGCAGCATACTCCCATTCGGCCTCTGTTGGAAGTCTGTAGCTTATTTGAATAGCTCCAGTTTCGCGAGTCGCATAGCTGACTAGGGAGTCATTCCTTCTGTTCCCTCTGCCTCCAAGGTGAACACCCAAAGTATCTTTGTACGTTTCAGTGGGTGCATTGACATAGGTGTTGATGTTAAAATTATTGGTCGCAGTTACGGATTCTCCAGGAACATGCGATCCCTTCTCTAAATAACCTTCTTTTTGAAGCCCCATTTCTGCCACACGATCCGAACGCCATTTGGCATATTCATTGGCTTGTAGCCAACTTACGCCCACTACAGGGTAATTTCCATATGCAGGATGACGCAGATAGTTTTCAACATAAATTTCACTGTATCCAAGACGGTTTCTCCAAACTAAAGTGTCTGGAAGTGCACCATAATATATCGCTTTGAATTTAGGATTATCTGGTGGATAAACACGCTTTATCCAGTCTAAATATTCCAAATACATCATATTTGTGACTTCGGTTTCATCCATGTAGAAGGATTGTACATGTTGCTGATTTGGACTGTTGTTCCAGTCGTGCATCACATCGTCCTGTACTTTACCCATAGTAAACGTACCGCCTTCAATAAACACCAAGCCCGGTGCGGTTTCCTGCTCTTTATATTTAGTATTGTACTGAAAACCACCTTCTTTGGCGTTAATTTTCCAACCTGTCCCTCGAGAAGAGTTTCCGTATTTAGAAGATTTATTACATGCTGTCAATGATATTGACACAGCAACAATAAAAAACAATCTTGATATCTTAATATAATTCATACTCAATTTAAATTAAAAAGGGGTCATAAAATTTTGGATTTGCAATATAATAATTATGAATTGGTTTGCAATAATTTTTTAGGGCGTTTCTCTAATTTTTTTATGTGTTAAACGCTTTAGTTTTTTAAGTATAACGACTTTTTTAATGGTTTATTATTGTAATTTTGAATTTGGAGTTAGAGAATCATAATATTTAAGAACTTCAGTCGTTTGGTGTATATGAAAAATATTTCGTTGTGGTTGATTACGCTTTTTGGAGTATTCCTATGCAATGCTCAGTCTCAGCGGTTTGAGCTCAATTGGAGTTCATCAAAAGTGTTTTCGATGGGAAATACTCAAATTGAATTACCTCATTTTGATGCGAAAAATTACAATTTCTCAAACGAAAATGGCATCACCTATACTGCACAATGGAAAGCAGGATTTGAAATCAATACTGAAAACATATCCATAACTGCCTTAGAAACCGAAGCAATACCGCTTTCTGAGCTGAAAGACCTCAAACTTTCATCTATTCCAGAAGGTTTACAATTTGAAGTCTCTAACAGCAAAAACCGAGGCGAATTGATCAATACTGTTGAAATCAGTGCAATCTTTAAAGATAATGGCGTCATAAAAAAAGTAAAACGATTTACTGTTGTCTATAAAAAAGCGCTGTTTCAAAGAACCATGTCTTCACAAGCTCAAGTGCAAAACTCGGTGTTAAAATCGGGGCAATGGTATCGTTTTCAAATCGATACAACGGGTGTTTACAAACTCAACAAAAGCTTCTTCAATGCACTTGGTGTAAACACCAATACAGTCAATCCGAAAAACATCAAAATTTTTGGGCATGGAGGGAAATCTTTACCCTTGGCTAACAATCAAACCGTTGCTTATGATTTAATTGAAAATGCGGTTCAATTTGTTGGTGAGGGAGATGGTGTTTTCAATAATAGTGATTATTTGCTGTTCTACGCTATCGGCCCAAAATCTTTCAATCAAGAAAATAATTCGCACATCAATCCATATAGTGATAAAGCGTACTATTATGTTCAAATCAGCAACGGAAATGGTTTGCGCATGAATGCAGCCAATGCCCCAACGGGAACTGCAGATGCAATATTTTCGACCTTCCATGACTATAAATTTGTTGAAAGCGACACCTATAATATAGGGCAAATGGGACGGCGTTGGTTCGGCCACCGTTTCTATTTTGAGAATGCAAGAACATTTACTTTCGATTTCCCAAACCTTGTAACACAAAACCCTTTAAAATTAAAAATTTTAGCCGCTGCAGTTGCTGAATCCAATACAAACCTTGAAGTCAAAGCCAATGGAACTGTGATTGATAATTTTTCATTCAATGCTATAGACAATGGAATTTTGGCAACAGAGGATTTTTTCAATGGCAATATTAACAGCAGTTCCGATGTGGTAACCATCGATTTGAACTACAACAACAATGGTAATCCGTCAGCAATAGGATATTTGGATTATATTTCAATTGAAGCCGAACGTGCACTTAAATCATTGGGGCAGCAATTTCAATTCAAACACAATGATATGCCCACATTGAGTGGAATTGGAGAATTTGTGATTTCTAATGCCGCTGGCATAGCTGAAATTTGGGATGTCTCAGACCCTTACAATCCCCAATACTACAAAAACACCGGTGCTACTGTAGACTTTAGTTTTAAAACAACTTTAGGTACAGAAAAGATTTTTCATACTGTAGAATCTGCTGACCTTTATACCCCCACAATTGTGGCTAATAAATTTGTTTCGAATCAAGACTTGAAAGGCACTATTTTCTTAAATCAACAACAGCAATTTGAAGATATTGACTACCTCATCATTACCCCGAGTTTTTTACAAAATCAGGCCGAACAACTGGCTGCAATCAACAGAGAAAAAAACAACCTCAATGTAAAAGTGGTGACTTTGGAATCCATTTATCAAGAATTTAGCTCAGGAATGCAAGACATTTCAGGGGTGAGGAATTTTGTTAAATATGTGTACGACAACGCTAGCGATCCAAATAAGCGCTTAAGGTATCTTTGTATGTTTGGCGATGCCTCTTTTGATTACAAAAACAGAATTCCCAACAACACAAATATCGCGCCTTCTTGGTATTCAATCAACAGTTTTAGTTTGACCAACTCATTCATTTCAGATGATTTTTATGGGATGATGGACGACAACGAAGGGACGATGAATAATTCCGATAAATTGGATATTGCCGTTGGAAGAATCTTGGTAGAAACTCCTCAGCGTGCTCAAGATATAGTGAACAAAATCAAATCCTATTACAGCAAGGAGGCCTATGGAAACTGGCGCAATAATTTTTTGTTGATTTCTGATGACATCGACAAATTGAGTGACAAAACGTTGCAAGAAACCACAGACTTTGTCGCAGATGATGTACGACAGGCCAAACCCTTTTTGAATGTAAAAAAAATTCATACTGATGCATATCAGCAGGAAACCTCATCTGGTGGAGATCGATATCCGCAAGTAAACGATGCTATTTTTGACGCCTTAGAAGTAGGTGCTGTTGCAGTCAATTACTTCGGCCATGGTGGTGAGGATGGCTTGGCACTTGAGCGAATTTTTGATAAAATTAACGCACAAGAACTCAAAAATCCAAATAAGCTAAACTGTTTTGTAACGCTAACCTGCGAGTATACAAAATTTGATAACCCCCTACGAGATACAGCTGGTGAATTCCTGTATTGGAACAAAAATGGAGGTGCTATTAGTCTAATTTCAACCACACGGCAGATTTTCATCTCTGTTGGAGTTCAATTTACCACCACTTTAAGTCAATATTTATTCGATTATAACAACACACAAAACATAAGTATGGCAGAAGCGTTGCGGCTTACAAAAAACAATCCTGGAGTTACCAATAACACGCAACGTAGACTAGTATTCTTTATTGGCGATCCTGCTATGAAATTGCCACTCGCTGCACCAGATATTATCGTTACAAAACTCAATGACGAAAACATTGCAACCACTACACAAGAACTTCAAGCACTAAGTGCTGCAAAAATTGAGGGGTATGTAGCTGACGATCAAGGTAATGTCTTGAGCAACTACTCCGGAACACTTACCGCTACTATTTTTGACAAAAACATCCAAAGGTCTACGCTTGGAAATGATGGGATTTCAGAAAATGGGCAGTTAATCATAATGAACTTTGAATCCATGGGTGAAGTTATTTTTAGGGGGCAAGCATCTGTAGAAAATGGTGTTTTTGAAATTAATTTTATAGTCCCCAAAGACATTTCTATCCCTGTTGGAAATGGAAAAATCAGTTTATATTCTAAAACAGAAAACCCATTGACCGACCAACGCGGCTATAATTTTGATGTCAAAATAGGTGGTGTAAACCTCAACGCCCCCGAAGACAATACAGGGCCAAATATTCAGCTCTTTATGAACGATGAAAGTTTTGTTTCGGGTGGAATTACTAATGAAAGCCCAACACTTTTGGTGAAATTATTCGACGAAAATGGTATTAACACCGCCAGTGGTGTTGGCCACGATATTGTTGCCACGCTTGATGGCGATGAAACCAACCCTTTCATTTTGAATGATTATTACGTGACAGATCCAGATACATACAAAAGTGGTAGTCTGAGTTATCCTTTCAGAGATTTAAGCCCAGGACTACACACCCTTAAGCTCAAAGCTTGGGATGTTTACAACAATGCATCCACTAAAGAAATTCAATTTGTGGTGTTCGATCAAAACCAAAGTTTAGAGCTAAAAAATGTGCTCAACTACCCCAATCCATTTATTAATTATACAGAATTTTGGTTCAACCACAATAGTTCCGATATATTGAACGTTTCTATACAAATCTTTACGGTTTCAGGAAAATTGATTAAAACCATAAATACACAAACCAATACAGGAAGTGGCGTCAGTTCATTGTCGAGAGATATCACTTGGGACGGCACCGACGATTTTGGCAATAAAATAGGTAAAGGCGTTTATGTCTACAAACTAAATGTAAAAGCAACAGCTACTGGACGAGCTGCCGAAAAAATTGAAAAACTTGTTATCCTTTAAGAAAAACTTATATTTGTGATTAAACCAAAAATAAAAATGTTAGAATTCATTACACCAACAGCAAAAAATATACGGATTTTTAGTGCATTAATTAGCCTAATCATTTCGAGTTCGGTTTTTGGGCAAACGCCAACAACATATAATGAGCCTGTCATTATTGAAGATGCACGTCGAGTTATTACAACAGGGGTGCCATTTTTACTTATTGCCTCCGATGCACGAGCAGCAGGATTAGGAGATATGGGGGTAGCCACTTCGGTTGATGCCCATGCACAACAATGGAACCCTTCCAAATACGCCTTTTCTGAAGCAAAATCAGGGATAGCCATTAGCTATACACCATACCTCAGCAAATTGGTCAATGATATCTCAATAAGTAGTGTAAATTATTTTAATCGAATTAGCGAACGTAGTGCTTTTGCGTTCGGATTAAAATACTTTTCTCTTGGAGAAATTGAATTACGCGAAGACGAATTTTCAGAACCTAGGATAGAAAAACCCAACGAACTAGCACTTGATGCGTCATACTCCTTACGTCTTTCTGATCAATTTTCTATGGCTGTTGCTTTGCGCTATATCCGTTCAGACTTAAAGATTCAAGAGATAGTTCCCAATGCCAAAGCAGCCAACACTTTTGCTGTGGATATTGCAGGATATTACCAGAGCGAAGAAGTCGCCTACAGTGATTTTAATGGCCGTTGGCGCGCTGGTTTTGCCCTTCAAAACCTTGGTCCAAAACTCAAATACGACGATGCAGGACGCGAAAACTTTTTACCTACAAACCTCAGACTTGGTGGTGGATTTGACTTTATTTTCGATTCTTACAACAAAGTTAGTGTCACAGCAGAAGTAACAAAACTTTTAGTACCAACTCCAGCTGGAAAAAAATATGAATCATGGACAGATGCTAACGATAATGGAGTAGCTGATCCTGGGGAAGGAAATGGAACAGGAATACCTGTCAATAGCGACGGTGATGTTTACGATGAAATTAGTTTTGGAAAGGGCCTTTTCCAATCTTTTGGAGATGCGCCAGGAGGGTTTAGCGAAGAATTAGACGAATTTACTTGGGCCTTAAGTGCAGAATATTTGTATCAAGATTCATTTGCGCTACGCGCTGGATATTTTAACGAAAATGAACTAAAAGGCGCACGAAAATTCTTTTCTATAGGCGCTGGATTTAAATATTCTACAATTGATATAGACCTTTCTTACTTGTTTTCAGCAGCTAAAGTGCAAAGCCCTTTAGAAAATACTTTACGTTTTTCGTTGGCCTTCAATTTTGGCGATGGCGAATATGTAGAATACTAGGCATGAAAAAACTTCAAATAGCGTGTAACATCAATGTTTTTGAGACATTCGATGAATTGCCCAAAAATGTTCAATCCCTTATGCAAAGGGCACAACAAGCACGTTCGAAAGCCCATGCACCCTATTCAAATTTTTTGGTTGGTGCAGCCCTTGAACTTAGTAATGGCGAGATTATTACAGGAAATAATCAAGAAAATGCGGCCTATCCATCAGGGTTGTGTGCAGAACGTACCGCTATATTTTACGCACATGCACAATTTCCGAAAGAAGATATTATACGCATGGCCATTACAGCAGGATCAAAAAATAAAGAAGCCACTACGCCCATACCACCATGTGGCGGTTGCCGTCAAGCTTTAGTAGAATACGAACAAATACAAGGCAAGTCTATTGAACTTTATTTTATGGGGACAAAAGGTGAGATTGCCCATTCAAAATCCATAGAAAACATACTTCCTTGGGTTTTTGACAAAAAAGCACTGTAAAAATTAATAAAAAATTTACGCCTTCCTTTTTTAGGTTAAGTAGCAATGTATTACTTTTGCAGAAATGATACTAACATCACTGTAATCTCATGCAAGAAATAACCAAAGAAACCTACCTCGACTGGTACGAAAATATGTTCTTTTGGCGAAAGTTTGAAGACAAACTCGCAGCAGTCTATATCCAACAAAAAGTTAGAGGTTTTTTACACCTCTACAATGGTCAAGAAGCTGTTTTGGCAGGCGCACTTCATGCAATGGATCTTTCCAAAGACAAAATGATTACGGCCTACAGGAACCATGTTCAACCTATTGGGATGGGCGTTGATCCTCGCCGTGTCATGGCAGAACTTTATGGAAAAGCAACAGGTACCTCTCAAGGTTTAGGGGGCTCAATGCATATTTTTTCAAAAGAACATGGCTTTTATGGCGGACACGGTATTGTTGGTGGGCAAATTCCACTAGGAGCAGGAATGGCTTTTGGTGATAAATACAACGAAACTGGTGGCGTAACCCTTTGCTTCTTTGGTGATGGTGCTGCGCGACAAGGATCTCTCCACGAAACATTCAACATGGCGATGAACTGGAAACTCCCCGTTGTCTTTGTTTGTGAAAATAATGGATACGCTATGGGAACTTCTGTAGAACGTACCGCAAACCATACAGACATCTGGAAACTTGGACTCGGATATGAAATGCCATGTGGCCCTGTAGATGGAATGAACCCGATTAAAGTTGCTGAAGCTTTTGATGAGGCAATTCAACGAGCAAGACGTGGTGATGGACCAACATTTTTGGAAATGAAAACCTACCGCTACAGAGGACATTCTATGAGTGATGCACAGCATTACAGAACCAAAGATGAGGTTAAAGAATACCAAAAAATTGACCCCATCACACAAGTAAAAGACGTCATTTTGGAAAAAAACTACGCTACAGAAGAAGATATTAAAGAAATCGATAAGCGTGTAAAAGGATTGGTAGCCGAATGCGAAAAATTTGCCGAAGAATCCCCTTTCCCAGATAAAAGTTTGATGTACGATGCCGTATATGAACAAGAAGATTACCCATTTTTAGAACATAAAGTATAAATTATGGCAATAGTAGTAAACATGCCACGGCTGAGCGATACCATGGAAGAAGGTACTGTAGCAAGCTGGCTAAAAAATGTAGGCGACCGAGTCGAAGAAGGTGATATTTTAGCCGAAATAGAAACAGACAAAGCCACTATGGAATTTGAATCCTTCAACGAAGGAACACTGCTTCATATTGGTGTTCAAGAAGGAGAAACAACAAAAGTTGATGAGCTACTGGCTATTATTGGCGAAGAAGGTGAGGACATTTCCGAACTATTAAACGGAACATCTGCACCAGAACTAACTGAAGAAGAAACTACAGAAATTGCTGAAGAACAAGTTGAAGAAAAAGAATCATCCACTGATGCACCTGCCACCGAACTTCCTGAAGGGGTTATCGTGGTAACCATGCCTCGATTGAGCGATACTATGGAAGAAGGAACGGTCGCAAGCTGGTTGAAAAATGTAGGCGATTTTGTTGAAGAAGGTGATATTTTGGCTGAAATAGAAACCGACAAAGCCACCATGGAGTTTGAATCTTTTAATGAAGGTACGCTACTCTACACAGGGCTTGGCGTTGGCGATACAGCCAAAGTAGATGATCTACTTGCTATTATTGGCCCAGAAGGTACAGACGTAAGTGGAGTAGCTGAAAACTTTGTTGCTGTTTCGCCAAAAACTGAAGAAGAAGAAAAAACGGTTGAACAAGCTGTAGAAACACCAAAACCTACTCCAACTGTTGAAAAAACAGTTGAAGCTCCAAAAGTAGAATCAACAGTACCTGCTCCAACAACAAACAACGGCAGGATATACATCTCTCCTTTGGCACGTAAAATTGCGGAGGAAAAAAATATTCCACTACACCAAATTCAAGGTAGTGGTGAAAATGGTCGTATCATCAAACGCGATGTAGAGTTTTATACCCCATCTGCTTCAACTACTACAGCACCAATTGCGAAATTTGTAGCCACTGGCCAAGAAGATTTTGATGAAATCAATCACTCTCAAATGCGTAAAGTGATCGCAAAACGTTTGGGAGAATCCAAATTTTCAGCACCACACTATTATTTGGCAGTAGAATTTGATATGGACAATGCTATTGCATTCCGCCAACAATTCAATTCTATTCCAGATACAAAAATATCATTCAATGACATCGTTGTTAAGGCCTGTGCTTTGGCACTTCGCCAGCATCCACAAGTGAATTCACAATGGTTTGATGACCGAATGAAGCTCAACAACCATGTACACATTGGGGTGGCTGTAGCTGTAGAAGATGGCCTTGTAGTCCCTGTTGTAAAGTTTGCCAACGAGCAGACACTACCACAAATTGGATCGGCTGTTAGAGATTTTGCAGGACGTGCACGAAACAAGAAACTAACGCCACAAGAAATGGAAGGCAGTACCTTTACCATTTCTAACTTAGGGATGTTTGGTATAGAAAGTTTTACCTCCATCATCAATCAACCAAACTCAGCTATTTTATCTGTTGGATCAATTGTTCAAAAACCAGTTGTGAAAAATGGACAAATAGTCGTAGGCAATACCATGAAACTCACTTTGGCTTGCGACCACAGAACCGTTGATGGCGCTACTGGTGCAGCATTTCTTCAGACCCTAAAAGGGTTTATTGAAAATCCTGTAACCATGTTGGTTTAAAATTTTACAAACTTTTAAAAAAGCCCATTCCAACGAATGGGTTTTTTTTGTAATTTAGACTAATCAAATTTAAAATCTATGCCCAAAGGACTCCTTATTTTCTTTATTGTACTTACGGTCATCGCAATCATTCATTTTATTTCACTCCGAATGGTACGGTTAGCTGAAGAAAAAAAGTGGAAATACCGTAAAGTCTTTTGGTATTTTTATGGATTACTTTTTGCGATTAGTGGATTTGTAAATATGTTCCCTTTTGAAGAATTTAAGCCATTTGCCTTGATTCAATTCCTTTGTGGAATAATGGTTTTTGTTCTAAACTATTTGGGGAAAATTGAAACAAAAAAAACCCACTTAAGAAAGTGAGTTTTTTTTGAATTTACTATTGCTGATGTTGCGCTAAAAAGCCACCTACATCGAAATAATCAATAAATTCGTGAATTTTTCCGTCCTCGTTCAAAATTACAATCGACATCCATTTATGGCTAACCTTTACACCACTTTCCATGTGTGTGTGGTGCCAATCGCCATATATTCTTATTCCATTTGGACTCGAGCTAACATCATCATTGGTTGAGTATAAATTACCTCCATAGTAAACATCATTTTCAAAAGATGATTCATTGTAAACACTTAAATAGCCCTCAAGAGCAGTGCGTAAATCAGCTTTTGAAGCATATAAATCAGATGTTTTTTGATCTGGCCCATACCACTTTAATGAATCCGCAAAAACACCCATAACTAGATCTAAATCACGACCAGCAATTCCTTTTGGAAAAGTTTTAAACGTTTCTACATTTTTTAAAAAGATTTCTTGGTTTTTCACATTTGTAGCTTCGGCTTCTGTTGCCTTTGTTTCATTATTAGCACAACTCATAGTGAACGCTAACATTAGTAACATTATTTTTTTCATAATTATTTATTTGATTTTAATAAGGTTGAATATACAAAAGTTTTAGTTGCAAAAAACAAGTTTTTATATTTTAAAAAACCATATCAAATTGATTTTGTATATTGTTTAACTATTAAATATAAAATTTAAACAAGATGAAGTTCTCTAAAAAAATTAATCTACTCAAAAAGTTAATTTTAATTATGTCTGTGATAGGACTAGCAAGTTGTAATGATGAACCAACTGGTGGCATAAATGACACGAGTACGCCAACTCCATCTTTGACCCTAGCAGAAAGCTTTGGAAGTGCGTCAAACAGCGATTTTATGGGACGTGTAGTAGATTTGCAAAACAACCCTGTGAGCGGAGCTACAGTTCAAATTGGAAACAGCACAACTGACACTGATATGAATGGTATTTTTATTATAAAAAATGCACAAGTCTATGAAAAGTTTGCATTTATTAAGGTCGAAAAAGTAGGATTCCTACACGGTTCAAGGTCTGTAGTACCTACCGCTGGTATTAATCAGGTTCAGATCATGTTACTGCCTCAAACCGTGACTCAAACCGTTAGCTCTGGAACTGCTGCCACAGTGAGTCTAAGCAATGGTGCAGCCGTTGACCTCTCTGGAGCATATAGTAATGTAGATGGAAGCGATTACTCGGGTGATGTGCAAGTGACACTCCATTTGTTAAACCCTACTGATGACAATATGCAACAACAAATGCCAGGAATGCTATTAGCAGAAAATTTGCAAAATGAAGCAAGAATGCTCGAAACGCTTGGAATGCTAGCCGTAGAACTACGTGGCGAAACTGGAGAAGAATTAAACCTTTCTCAAGGAACTACCGCGACCATATCCGTACCATTAGACCCAGAAACTTTAGCAGGAGCACCTAATGAAATTCCGCTTTGGTATTTTGATGAGGACAACGGCTATTGGATTGAAGAAGGCAGCGCCACACTTCAGGGCACAAAATATGTTGGAACGGTCAGTCATTTCTCTTTTTGGAATTGTGACATTCCTGCTGAATATATCAATATATGCATGAACATAACCAACTCCAACAACACTCCATTGAGCAGTATTAGAGTTAATATTGAAAGTGAATTAAATGGGAGTCGGAGTGGATATACAAATGAAGATGGAGAGGTTTGTGGAATCGTACCCGCTAGTCAAATTCTAGATTTGAAGTATTTCTTCCATAACTTCTGTAATAACCAAGAAATACCTAATTCTTCTGAAAGTATTGGCCCATTTTACGAAGATACCACAATTGATATTATTCTTGATAATCCAGAAATAATAGAATATTCTGAAACCATTACAGGCGTTTTTAATACCTGCGATGGAAATGCAGTAGTTAACGGGTATGTAGAAGGACATGTTGAGGACGGCGGTTCGTTTTACAGCTTGGTTACTGATGGAGTATTTGAGATACATGTATTAAGTTGTAATGAAAATGCGGGTATTAGTATTGCAGGATATGATTATGACGCCCTGCAAACCACAGGAGAGATAAATTATACCCTAACCAGCCCTGAAACCAATATCGGAACGCTTTCAGCTTGTGATGCCGTTACTGAGTTTATTCAATACACAATCGATGTTGGCAGCGAAGAGGTTCTATTTGTATCGGATATTTTTGTGAATTATTTTGATGAAAGTACCCAAGGCGTTATGGCAGGTTTACAAATCTCTGCTAGTAACCAAAACAATTGTATCTACTTTAGTGGTATCTTAAATGAAACCTATCCTAATTATGAAGGCCCATATGAATACTCTAGTGGATGGCAAGAGACCTCTCCAAGTTTTGGCTTTTTTGAATGTTTAGACATCAATCCCTTTCAAAACAATATCATTTTCAACTTAAGTAATTTTGGTAGTGGAGTTGGCGACTATATCGACATCAACTTTAGTGGGGATTATGAAGATAACAGTGGAGGTTTACATTCCATTACAGGCGTGATGCACGTCATTAGAGATAATTAAAATTAACTCCAAAAACAAAAAAACCCACTTACTGTAGTGGGTTTTTTTTGTGGGCGCGAAGGGATTCGAACCCCTGACCCCCTGGGTGTAAACCAGGTGCTCTGAACCAACTGAGCTACGCGCCCGATTAATCGGATTGCAAATATAGATTAGTTTTTCTTTTCTCAAAAGGTTTTTTAGTAAAATTTATAGCACCTCTGCGACCACAAAAGTACTCCCTCCCACAAAAATCAAATCTTGTAGTGTCGCGTGTTGTTTTGCGCTATTAAAGGCCTCATTTACAGAAGAATATGTTTGCCCTTGATAGCCTTTTGCATTGAAGATTTGCATCAATTTATCGACCTTCATCCCACGTTCCAGAGCAGGAGAACAAAAATAATAGATAGCATGCTTTGGAAACAAATCTACCAAGTCCTCAACAGCTTTGTCACGAACCATGCCCAAGACAATGTGTAAGGTTTTATAGGACTCTTTTTGAAGTTGTTTTAAAACTAAACTCAATCCTTCTTTGTTGTGTGCAACATCGCAAATTGTTTTTGGGTGTTCGGAGCGTATTTCCCAACGCCCACGGAGTCCAGTATGTTTTTGAACCTGCATCAATCCTTTTTTAATCTGGTGTTCATCAATAATAAATCCTTTTGATTTTAGAACCGATAGAGTTTGTACTGCTGTTTTTATATTTTTCTGTTGATATTCTCCCAACAAATTGCATGGAAATACTTGATGTTCAGCGGCATCCGCAAAACATAAATCGGCATTTACGGTCTTTGCTTTATCTATGAAAACAGATTGAATTTCATCTTGAGTCTCACCAATAATTACTGGAACATTTTCTTTGATGATTCCTGCTTTTTCAGTTGCAATTTCTTTAAGAGTTTCCCCCAAAAATTGGGTGTGATCCAAGCCAATATTAGTAATGACTGACACCTCTGGCGTGATGATATTTGTAGAATCTAATCGACCACCAAGCCCTACTTCGACAATAGCGATGTCTACGTTTTCTTTATCAAAATAGCTAAAAGCCATACCAACGGTCATTTCAAAAAATGAAAGTTGATGACGTTCTAAAAATGATTTTTGCTCGTGTATAAAATCAATCACAAAATTTTCAGGAATCTTTGCGCCATTAATTTTAATGCGTTCACGAAAATCTTTTAAATGTGGCGAAGTATATAACCCAACTTTATATCCAGCTTCTTGAAGTACTGCGGCCAACATATGTGCTGTAGACCCCTTGCCGTTGGTTCCGCCAACATGTATGGATTTGAATTTGGTTTCGGGGTGCCCCAAATGCGTTGCAAATAGTTCTGTGCGGCTCAAATCTTTTTTGTAAGCTACTCCACCCTGTTGTTGGTACATGGGTAATCTGGAAAACATCCACGCTGTAACTTCTTCGTATTTCATTTTATTGACGGACACTAAACTCTACAATTACAAAACCGATTTGCTTAAAAGGGGCTTTGGGATCAGCAGGCCATTTATGCGTTAAGGCTGTTTTTTTGGCTGCTTCGTAAAGGCAAATATCTCCTGTAGTGCCACGTTTTCCAGCAATTGCGTTGGTGACCACTCCACTTTGATTGACGTGAATCTCGACCACCACACGCCCTTCTTCATCACAATCGGGGATAAATGTAGATTTTGTGGGCGTTCCACGGCCATTCAAACCATAACCTACACCACCATTCCCATTGCCTGGACTACCAAAATAGCTTGGTGCATAGGGATCGCCATTGAGCTGACCTTTATCGCCAACAACATCATCGTTACCTTCTGATCCAGATGTGGTTCCATTATCGGCTCCAATGCCTCCCATCAACTCATCCAGTGCTTTTTTCTTGCGCTCTTTGGCTTCATTTTCTTTTCGGATACGTTCGGCCTCTACCTTTGCTTTTGCTTCTTGTTCTGCTTGTTTTTTGGCGGCCTCTTGTTGGGCTTTCTTTAAAGCGATTGCAGCTTCATCATCGGCTGTTAAAACTTCTTCCGTATTGCTCGATTTGGGCTCTGAAACTGCTGGGGTTTCAGTTTTAGTGGGTTCAGGAATATCTTCAATATTTGTGGTTGTAGGCGTTTTAGGTTGATTGTTTCCACTACCAAAATCTGTTGTCCCAAAATTGACTGCTACACCATACTCTTGGGGGGGATCCATATAGGGTGGCCCTACAACAAAAAGCAATAGAATCAAAAGAAGGGCAATCAGCGCCGTAAGCCGAGCAGCAAGACGTTCTTGTTTGGTTCTAAAGTATTTCATCTTAATTGGGTTTGACCGCCAAAATGACTTTGAATTTATTACGATTAGCGATGTCCATCACTTGAACAACATTGTCTACAGGCACCGATTTTTCGGCACGCAAAACAATTGTTGGAGATTCTTCTTCTTGAAGTAAGTTGATGAGTTCTGATTCTAATTCAGGGGTATTGATTTGTTTTTGATCGATGTAATATGTCAAATCTTCTTTTATACTTACAGCAACAGATTTTTTATTTTCGGTTTTTCCACTAGCTTTTGGCAATAAAATATCAATAGCATTGGTGGTCACCAAAGTTGATGCGAGCATAAAGAAAATCAGCAACAAAAAGACAATATCTGTCATGGAAGACATGTTGAATTCTGGTGTGACCTTATTTCTTCCGCGAATATTCATTTACAGCGCTGGTTCGTTTAGTAAATCTAAAAATTCGACAGAATTAGCTTCCATTTTGTATACGACTTTATTGGTACGGCTCACCAAGTGATTGAAGGCAATATAGGCCACAATACCCACAAGAAGTCCAGCAACGGTGGTTGTCATAGCCGTATAAAGTCCGTCGGCTAAAAGCTTAATGTCTATTTGCCCTCCAGAGTTGGCAATTTCAAAGATAGAAAGGATCATTCCAATGACTGTCCCCAAAAAACCAATCATAGGCGCAGCACCAGATATCGTTGCCAAAATGCTTACATTTTTTTCCAGCGTATAGACTTCTAGTTTTCCCGCATTTTCAATAGCTGAATTGATGTCTGCTAGGGGACGTCCGATGCGTGAAATTCCTTTTTGAATCAAACGAGAAACTGGTGAGTTTTCCTGTGCACATAAAAGCTTTGCGGCTTCAATTTTGCCACTGCTTACATGGTCTTTAATTTCATTCATAAAATTAGGATCGACTTTAGAGGCCGATTTGATGGTAAAAAGACGCTCAAAATAGATGTAGAGTGCTATAAGCAAAAGCACAAAAAGCAATGCAATAATCAATTGTCCAGCCGTACCACCGCTTTTAATCAATTCAATTATCGATAATGTTTTTTCTACTGATTCGGGTTCCGTGATTGGAATGGACTGTGTTTGAATTATACTCAAATTCATAACTGTTTGTATGTTAATATATTAAGTTAAACGTCATCCATCAAGAAAACGTATATCTAGAATAAAGTTCTTGTAAAGAAAAAGACCAATGCACCAGCAATAAATCCAGCAAAAGCGAGCCATGTGATTTTTTTCAAATACCAGAAAAAATTAATTTTTTCCATACCCATGGCCACCACACCTGCTGCAGACCCAATAATGAGCATACTACCACCAGTACCCGCAGAATAGGCGATAAAGTGCCACAAAATATTGTCGGTGGGTTCAGAAAACATTCCGAGTGAAGCAGCGACTAAGGGGACATTATCAATGACTGCTGATCCAACCCCAAGAAGTAAAACTACTAAATCAGAAACTTGAGTACCAGCGACTTCGGTACCAATATGTGGTGTAGCTTCTTTGAGCCATTCGGCAAAACCAAACAAAACTCCAAGAGATTCAAGGGCTGCTACGGCCATTAATATCCCCAAGAAAAATAAGATGCTCGGCAATTCTATTTTAGTTAATGAGTGGTGTACAGGACTGGTATGCCCTTCTTTGTCTAAAGCACCCAAACTAAATTTTGAAGAACTGTAAATTTCCGCAAAAATAGCCACTACGCCCAACGCAAACATCATTCCGACATAAGGCGGTAAATGCGTCACCATTTTGAATATAGGAACAAAAATAATTGCTGCTAGACCTAGATAAAGCATGAGTCTGCTAAAACGACCTACGGGTTCCTCATGGCTATCATCAACTTCCAAACTGCCTTTGAAAACAGAGAGTCGTGAAGCCAAAAATGTTGGCACCAACATACACGCCAACGATGGTAAAAGCAAATACCCAAACAGATGTATTGTCGATACTTTATCGGCAATCCAAAGCATCGTTGTGGTTACGTCACCAATGGGCGAAAAAGCACCACCGGCATTGGCCGCAATCACAATAAGCCCTGCAAACCAAAGGCGAATGTTTCGGTCTTTGACCAACTTCTGAAGCAAAGAAATCAACACAATGGTTGCGGTAAGGTTGTCAATAATTGCAGATAAAACAAAAGCAAGAACACAAAAAATCCATAGCAATTGTGTTTTCTTTTTTGTTTTTATAAAGCTTTTAATCGTTGCAAAACCATTGAAATAGGCAATGATTTCGACAATGGTCATCGCACCCAATAAAAAGACCAGAATTTCCGCAGTTTTACCCAAATGATGAAGCAAGGTTTCTTCGAGAAGATGCATTTTATCATCATGTGAAAGGATTTCAAAATTATCCAATAGGGCATGTTTTGCGGAATCAAACCACGTATTAAAATCGTCAATACCGAGTGAAATTAAAGCCCAACTGATGGCCATCATCACGAGTGCTGGAACAAGTTTATCAATTTTTAAGCTATGCTCTAGGGTGATAGCTAAATAACCAGCAATAAATACAAGAATGATGATGTTTTCCATAGAATTAAATTAGAGAAATATCTTAACTAAATTAAAGTGGTTTTTTTGTTGATGCTCACAAATATAATAAAACATTTTAGGCATTTAAACGATAGACGGAAAATAAATTTTACCACTGCTGTGGTCTTGCTCTGCTCCTGTTACACTCTGCAAACAATTCACCTCATTACGCAATTTTAAAACGCCGAGAAATGCAAAAATTAAGGCCTCTTTAAAATGAATCAAATCAGAGTCAGCATTCTTTATTTCAGACCCCAAAAGCTCTTCAATACGCATCATCAAAAAAGTGTTGAGTGCACCACCACCAGTGAAAAGTCCATAACTCAAATTGTTATGATACAGGACATCAACAATTTGTATAGCTGTATGTTCCACAAGGGTTCTTAGTACTGAATTGGTGTCTAAATCAAAAGACGCTATGAGGGGAAAGATTGTATTTTGTACCCACTCCAAGCCAAGAGATTTTGGTGGTCGCCTCTGGTAAAAATCAAGTGTGTTGAGTGCTTCCAAAAGCGGCAAATGCAAAGTTCCCTTTTTGGCCAATGCGCCTCCTTTATCAAAGGGTAAACCCAGTGTTTGTACATAATGATTTAAAGTAATATTGGCAGGGCAAACATCAAAAGCCAAACGTTGATTGTTGTGCTGAAAAGAGATATTGGCAAAGCCACCCAAATTTAAACAAAAGTCGTATTGCGCAAACAAAAGCGCATCACCAATGGGGACCAATGGGGCACCCTGCCCACCCATAGCCACATCTTGCACGCGAAAATCGCAAACCACTGTTTGTTGAAGCTGTTGAGTCAATTCAGGTAAATTACCTATTTGCAAGGTTATCCCTTTTTCAGGTTGATGAAAAACCGTATGCCCATGACTACTCACGGCATCTAAATTTGAAATCTGATGCTTTTGAATAAAGGCATTGATACGACTGCCCAAATAATGTGTATATTCGCTATTGAGATGATTCAATTGATTTGGGCTGAGGGTTATTGCAGATTTTAATTTGGCATACATTTCGGGAGAATAAGCTACCGTTTCTGCGGCCAAAATTTTAAATTCCCAATGCGCTTTTTTAGTAAACCTTACCCAACAAAAATCGATCCCATCCAAAGAAGTTCCGGACATTACACCAACAATATTATATGTGTTTTTTATCATATTATTAAAAAAAAGGTTTCCTATTGAGAATATTCTAATAATAAACTATATTTGTAGGACATATTTACGAATAATTTAATTTTTAATTGAATGCATTTTAAGCTTTCCGAAGAACAAATCATGGTGCGCGATGCAGCACGCGAATTTGCCCAAACCGAACTCCTCTCTGGCGTTATTGAACGTGACGAGTTGCAACAATTTCCAGACAATTTAGTGAAAAAAATGGGAGCATTGGGGTTTATGGGCATCATGGTAAGTCCAGAATATGGCGGTAGTGGTATGGACACCATTTCCTATGTCCTCATTATGGAGGAACTATCCAAAATTGATGCATCGGCAAGTGTGATGGTTTCAGTCAATAATTCTCTTGTTTGCTATGGTATAGAGGCCTACGGCACCCAAGAGCAAAAAGAAAAATACTTGCCCAAATTGGCTACAGGTGAATGGATTGGTGCATTTTGTTTAAGTGAACCTGAAGCGGGTAGCGATGCGACTTCGCAAAGCACCACCGCCATTGACAAAGGGGATCACTATTTGCTAAACGGCACCAAAAACTGGATTACCAACGGAGGACGAGCACAAGTGTATTTGGTGATTGCGCAAACAGACCGCACCAAAGGCCATAAAGGGATTAATGCATTTATTGTAGAACGCGACACCCCCGGATTTGAAATTGGCCCAAAAGAAAATAAACTTGGTATTCGCGGAAGTGACACCCATACACTGCAATTTAATGATGTCAAAATTCCAAAAGAAAACCGTATTGGTGCGGATGGATTTGGGTTCAAATTTGCGATGAAAACATTATCCGGAGGACGTATAGGTATTGCTGCTCAAGCACTCGGTATAGCCGCTGGCGCCTATGAATTGTCTTTAAAATATTCTAAAGAACGAAAAGCATTTGGCACAGAAATCAGCAACCATCAAGCTATTGCCTTTAAATTGGCCGAAATGGCCACCGACATTGAAGCTGCACGGCTTTTAGTCTACAAATCGGCATTGGACAAAGACCAAGGCAATAATTACGACACTTCTAGTGCTATGGCAAAATTGTACGCCTCCAAAGTAGCCATGCAACATACGGTTGAGGCCGTTCAAATTCATGGTGGAAATGGTTTTGTAAAAGATTATCATGTAGAACGTTTGATGCGCGATGCCAAAATCACACAAATTTATGAAGGGACTTCTGAAATTCAGAAAATTGTAATTTCTAGAGCCGTTCTAAAAGACTAATTCGTCCAAAAAATTTAACTTAATTTTGTGCGCATAAATGATTACTTCAATGCGTACATGGTCTTCAGATTTTGGTCTACTTTCACTGGTAATTCCTTTGTATAATGAAGCACAAAATGTGCCCCCACTTGTGGCGGCTATAGACCATGCACTAAATGGATTCGATTACGAACTTATTTTGGTCGATGATGGTTCAACTGATGATACTTACAAAGAACTACACCAATTACCCCACCCCAATTGTATTCTAATTCAACTCGATAGAAACTATGGGCAAAGTGTGGCGTTGGCCGCTGGGATAGACCATGCACAAGGCGAGTACATCATCACTTTGGATGGTGATTTGCAAAACGATCCCAACGATATTCCCATGATGCTACAAAAAGCCAAAAATGAACAGTGGGACGTTGTGGCTGGAATTCGTACCCATAGAAAAGACCCCATACTAAAAATTATGCCATCTAAAATTGCAAACTTTATTATCCGAAAAAGCACAAAGCTAGACGTAAAAGATCTTGGTTGTGCTCTAAAAGTCTTTACTAAAACTACGGCCAAAAACTTGAAGTTATATGGCGGTATGCACCGCTTTATTCTACTCTTAGCACACCTCAATGGCGCTCGTATCACGCAAGTGGAAGTACACCATAACGCCAGAACATTGGGGGTTTCTAAATATGGTCTAGGGCGTACGTTTAGGGTGATAAAAGATTTGATGGTGCTATTGACTCTACAAAAATCCAAAGAGAAATCCCTATCCATTTTTGGACGATGGGTTTTGCGAAATTATAATACCGCACCGCTTAAAACGCGCTATAGAATAAAGAACAGCACGAATAAATAAATTTGATGAATACACTCTTCTTATATCCTGTTGATATTCAATAAAGTAACTAAATTTGAACACAATGCAATTTTTTGTACCTTTATGAGATACGAATTTTTAGACCCCAAATCTAAAATCTTTAGACCACGACGCCTACGTTTTTTTCTTGATTTTTTTGGGGTTAGATTCATTAATTACAACAATAAAACCAAACATCATGAAAAAACGCGAATCTGTTCAACACATTATGGCTACAGAGCCCATTGTTTTACACCTAAACGATGGCTTAAGTAAAGCCGAACAACTTTTTAAAACCCACCGTGTCCGCCACCTTCCTGTGGTTTCAGGGGAGAAAATAGTGGGCATTTTGAGCGTTACCGATTTGGCCCGCATCAGTTTTGTGGACAGTTATGACCCCAAAAATTTTACGGTAGACACTTCGGTGTATTCTTTGTTTACCCTAGAGCAAATTATGGTGCGTAACCCTACGTGTATCCCTATTTCAGCCACGATTAAAGAGGTGGCCAACATTTTTTTACATGCCGAATTTCATGCTCTTCCCGTTGTGGATAAAAAAGATAGAATTTTGGGAATTGTGACCACCACCGATTTAATCAAGTATTTATTAGCGCAATATTAGCGTACCCCGCTAGTGCGCGCATCATGCTCGTGCTAGAAAGAACTAAACAAAACTCAATGTACTATGATGTCTATATTTGAAATTATTTTTTGGGGATTTGTAGTGGTCTATATTCTTTACAAAACCTTTATAGACTACTAATGTTTTTTAACTCCCCCCACTAGCACCAGCCACTTACTCATGCTTTAAAATAACATACTGTATATCAACGTATTACAAGCTTTTCAGTGGAAAATTTCCACCGCAAAAAAATCCATAAAAAAACCCTCACAGTATTGTGAGGGTTTAATTAAAAAAGGCGGTGACCTACTCTTCCACAAGTGTAGTACCATCGGCGCTAATGGGCTTAACTGCTCTGTTCGGGATGGTAAGAGGTGAGCCCCATTGCAATAACCACCTTAAATGGTTGCTGTAAGTTTAAGCTCTAGGCTCTAGGCTTTAGGCTCTAGACTTTAGGCTCTAGACTTTAGGCTCTAGGCTTTAGGCTTAAAGCTTACAGCTTAGTGCTTATAGCTTACAGCTTTCAGCTTTCAGCTTCTAACTTACAGCGCAGCATTGCTGCTAATATTATAACATATTGAAAAAATATACATGAGTTGTGTACTTCATTAAAAAAAACAGCCGTACAATAAGCCTATGGATGATTAGTACTACTCGGCTATGACATTACTGCCTTTACACCTGTAGCCTATCAACGTGGTCATCTCCCACGATCCTTTAAAGAAATCTCATCTTGTGGTAGGTTTCGCGCTTATATGCT
>CBFHQL010000011.1:0-11351 GCA_965658025.1 Flavobacteriaceae bacterium
ACAGTATTTTTTAGTAAATTTTTGACTTCCTCTGATTCTGAAGCGGCCAAGTGATAAGCAAGTAATAACGCTGCATTGGAACCACTGGCCTCATTGCCATGAATTGAAAACCCTTGATATACAACTACAGGTCTATTTTCTATACCCAATCGATCGTTTCCATCAGTAGCTTGTACATGAGCTTTCTTAATTACCTCTAATTGTTGATGATTTTCTGGACTAGTGATGGTCAATAATATTAGTGGACGCCCCTCAAAAGTTGTCCCTCTGTTTTCGAGTTTTATCCGATCAGATGTTTTGGCCAATGTTTGCATATAATACAGCAATTTGTCGTGGGTGATGTGCCACTGCCCAACTTGATGACCAATAATCGACTTTGGTGTGGGGATTTCAGCATTGTATTGAGCGCTGTTTGGTAAATAGTATTCCAAATTAGGTATAGATTGTGCACCAATGAATATTGGTATCCATAGTAAAAGAAGGCGTAATTTCATCATAAAAAATTTACTATAAATATAAAAAAAAACCGCCTTTACTAAGGCGGTTTGTAGTGTTGTATGTGTTTAAGATTTAAATATCATCAAAATTTACATCGGTAAATCCACCTTCTGATGTGCTTTCAACTTCTTGATTTTCAGCATCTGAAGTGGGTTGGTTAGGGGTGTAATCACTAATGATTTCTTCTCCTTTTTCGCCTATAATAAAGTTTGTAGTTTCTTCCAGAATAGATTTAAATTCATTGAAATCTTCTTTATAAAGGTAGATTTTGTGTTTTTTGAAATGAAATGAACCATCGTCGTTTGTGAATTTTTTGCTCTCTGTGATGGTAAGGTAGTAGTCTCCTGCTTTGGTAGACTTAACATCAAAAAAATAGGTTCTTCGTCCTGCACGTAGTGCTTTAGAAAATATATCTTGTTCTCTTTCGCTCATAATGAAAGGTGTTTTACACAATTTAAACTTAACCAAAAGTCTAAAAAATATATGACCTCGCCAACTTTTTTAAACGATTATTTGAAGTATTTTATTCAAGAAAAGTTAGTGTGTTGCCTCTTGAAGTTGTTTTTCATACAGCGCTTTATAATACCCATTTTTGCTAATGAGTTGATTATGTGTACCTTCCTGTACAATTTTGCCCGCTTCCAATACGATGATGTGGTCGGCATTTTTGGCCGAAGAAATTCTGTGGCTTACAATAATTGTGGTTCTATTTTTAGTGATTTTTTCCAAATTATTTAAAATTTGTTCCTCAGTTTCGGTATCAACGGCCGAAAGACAATCGTCTAAAAGCAATATTTGAGGAGATTTTATAAATGCTCGTGCTATAGAAACACGTTGTTTTTGTCCCCCCGAAAGTGTGATACCACGTTCTCCTAAAATCGTTTCATAGCCCTCCGAAAAATTAATGATATTTTCATGGACAACCGCATGTTTTGCTGCTTTAATCACCTCTTGCGTGCTGGCATCATTTTTCCCAAACTTAATGTTGTTGTTGAGAGTATCAGAAAACAAAAAGGGATCTTGTGGAACGTATCCGATACTGCTGCGCAAACTGTGAAGATTTACATCTTCAATTAGGGTGTCATCAATTTTTATTTGCCCGCTACTGCTGTTATACATCCTTCCAATGAGTTCCAAAATAGTGGTTTTTCCACAGCCCGTTTTTCCAATAATGGCCAATGTTTTGCCTTGCGCGATGGTAAAACTCACGCCCTTTAAGGCCTCAATATTAGTGTCTTGATATGTGAAATACACATTTTCAAATACGATTTTACCTTTTATCTCGGTGGGTTGTTTTTGTGTGTTATAAACTGTTGGTTTTTGTTTTAAAAACGCATTGATACGTTTTTGAGAAGCTTCAGCTTGTTGAACCAACGATGTAACCCAACCAACGGACGCTACGGGCCATGTAAGCATATTGACATAGATAATAAACTCTGCAATTGTCCCTAGTTCTTTTATTTCACCACTGATGTATTGTTGTCCACCGACATAAATGACCAATAGATTGCTGGTACCAATTAACAAAAGCATTAGTGGAAAAAAGAAGGCCTGAGTTTTCGTTAAATTCAAACGCTTTTTGCGCTGATCGTTGGATAAATCTGCAAAATTATCTTCTGTTTCATCTTCCAAAGCATATGCTTTTGTAACCTTGATTCCACTGAAAATTTCTTGTGTAGTAGAAGTCAATACAGAAAGTTGCTCTTGTACAATGGTACTCCGAGTGTGGATAAACTTGCTTAAAAAATAGATTGATAAGGAAAGAACAGGCAAGGGGATGATGGTGTACAGTGTGAGTGTTGGTGCTTTACTGTACATATATGCAAGAGCTACAACAAATAGTGTAATCATGTTTATGGTATACATGAGTGCTGGCCCCACATACATACGTACTTTTCCAACATCTTCTGAAATACGATTGATGAGGTCTCCCGTTCTGTTTTGTTTGTAAAAAGGAAGGCACAACCGTTGATAGTGCGCGTAAATTTCGTTTTTCAAATCATATTCGATGTATCTTGATACATTGATGAGGGTTTGTCGCATCAAAAACGTAAAAAACCCAGTCGCGATTGCTGCACCTAAAATCAAAAGGATTTTCAGCCCAATAGCTTTTTTGAACTGAGCTTCATCTATGGGTGCTGAAAGTTGCTCGGTAACTAAGGTAATGACATCGCCAATGAGCCGCGGCGTAAATAATGAAAAAATCTTTGCACAGGCCACAATAATAACCCCAAGAACAACTCTGTACTTGTATTTGATAAAATATTTATTGAGGTAACGTAGCTCTTTCATAATCAGAATCCATGCAAAGATACTTCTTAGATTTTAGAAGATATATTATAAAAAAACTAATTTTCAATTTTTTAAGACCAAAATAACATTATTTTTGCAAGGCAAATACCAAATATTTGCACCTTAATAATTGAATTATTCATAAGTTCTTTAGATCATGTTAAACAGGAGACATATTCGTGCAAAAGTGATGCAAATCCTCTATGCACAAACAAGCAATAGTTCGGAAGCGACTCTATCTTCTCAATTGCAACAAAATTTCGAGCATATGTATTCCCTTTACCTGCTCTTGTTGTCCTTGTTGCTAAAACTCCGCGAACGTGCCGAAGATCATCAACAAAAAGCCAAACAGAAATTTCGCCCTTCGCATGAAGATGAAAACCCTAATATGCGTTTTGTTCAAAATGGACTTTTGGTTCATCTAGCCCAAAGCACATCTTTAGCATCTAAACTTAAACAATATAACATCGATTTTTGGGAACATGATGGCGAGTATGTAGAGTTGTTGTTTCAAGAGATGATGCAAAGTAATTTGTACCGATCTTATATGAATGCTTCCCAAACTTCATTTAAAAAGGACACTGCCTTTGTTGTTGATTTATTCAAAGAGATTATAGCTCCAAATGAAAAGCTATACGACTATTTGGAAGACAAAAACCTCACTTGGATCGACGATTTACCTGTCGTGAATACAGCTTTGGTGAAACTATTCAACAAACTTAAAGAGAATTCCCCAGAAACGTATTTCACACCTCTACTTTTCAAAGACAAAGATGATCAGGGGTTTGGGGTATTGCTGATGACCAAAACATTGAACAACGCAGAAAAGTTTAATGAAGAAATTATCCTCAATACTAAAAATTGGGACAAAGACCGTATTGCTACCATTGATTTTGTATTGCTTCAAATGGCACTGTGTGAGTTCCAAGAATTTCCAACCATTCCTACCAAAGTGACCATAAACGAGTACATCGAACTGGCCAAAGAATATTCTACCCCAAAAAGCAACGTTTTTATTAATGGAGTTTTAGATAAAATTGTGCGCGAATACACTGAGAATAAAACCTTAAACAAGAAAGGCCGTGGATTAATGTAATTTTTATTAAATTTAACCCGCAAAAAAAATTAATTTTTAATCAATACTAATTTACTCATGAAAAAACTGTTTTTATGCTTTATTGCAACAGCACTTGTTTCTTTCACTTCTTGTAAAGAAAAAGCAACCGATAAAATAAACCAAGAAAATGTAGAAAAAGCAGCAGAACGCGATGCGCAAACCATTGTATATCCTGCCGTTACTTTTGATAAATTAACACACGACTTTGGTGAAATTCAAAATGGAACACCTGTCGAGACGGTATTTACTTACACCAACTCTGGAAAGTCTCCTTTGGTAGTCACTGACATCAAAAGTACTTGCGGTTGTACTGTACCTCAAGGATGGAGTAGAGAACCTCTAGCACCAGGGGCATCGTCTCAGTTTACAGTAAAGTTTAATGGTAAAGGTGCCAATAAGGTCTCGAAAACCATCACGCTCACGACCAACACTGAAAAAGGAAAAGAGCAAGTACGTATTTCGGCCTTTGTCAAGCCAGATCCGAATGCAGCACCAATGGTAAAACCAACAACTAATCAATAAACACACATATGGAAGGTTTGAGTAATTATATGCCCTTTATTTTAATGTTTGTGATTGTGTATTTTTTCATGATCGCACCACAAATGAAGCGTGCCAAAAAAGAAAAACGATTTGCCGCAGCGCTCAAAAAAGGGGATCGTGTGATTACCAAATCGGGGATGCATGGCAAAGTTGCAGAACTTAACGATAAAGATGCTTCTTGTGTTATTGAAACTCAAGCGGGTAAAATAAAATTTGACCGTTCTGCCATTTCTATGGAAATGACCCAAAAACTAAACACTTCCAAAACGAAGTAAGTTGATTTAACTTAAAAAAAGCTGCCATATGGCAGCTTTTTTTTATGCATATTTCTTTTGCGTCAATTCAGCAATTGTACAAATCACTTTTGTGGCTTTAAGGATACTCTCTAAGGGGACATATTCATAGCGTCCATGAAAGTGATGTCCTCCTGCAAAAATATTGGGGCAAGGTAGTCCCATATAACTGAGTTGAGAACCATCGGTCCCGCCACGGATGGGTTTAATCAGTGGGGTAATGCCCAAAGACGTCATGGCCTCCTCGGCTATAGCTACAATATGCATCACTGGGGTTATCTTGTCTTTCATGTTGTAATATTGGTCTTTAATTTCGGCTTCTATAGTAATCTCCTCATATTTTCGTTTAAAGGCCTCAACCAGTTGTTTTACAGTGGTTTTTCGGGCTTCAAAAAGATCAAAATCGTGGTCGCGGATGATGTATTTTAAGACGGTTTTTTCAACCTTTCCTTCCATATGGTGTAAGTGATAAAACCCCTCATACCCTTCGGTGTGTTCTGGGGTTTCTTTTTCAGGCAAACGGTCAATAAATTTTTGGGCATAATACATCGAATTGACCATTTTTCCTTTGGCAGAGCCCGGATGAACAATTCTTCCGTAGATGGTAATTTCGGCACTGGCGGCATTAAAATTTTCATATTCCAGTTCCCCCACCTGACTCCCGTCCATGGTGTAGCCCCATTGGGCACCAAATTTTTGAACATCAAATTTATGAGCCCCACGGCCTATTTCTTCGTCAGGGGTAAAGCCCACTTTGATGGGGCCATGTTTGATTTCGGGGTGTTGAACAAGGTATTCCATAGCGCTTACAATTTCGCAAACCCCCGCTTTATCATCAGCACCCAATAGGGTGGTACCATCTGTTGTGATGAGGGTTTGTCCTGTGTACAACAACAAATCTTCAAAGTCATTGGGAGATAAAATGATGTTTTCTTTAGCATTCAAAACAATGTCTTTTCCGTCGTACTCTTCAACAATTTGAGGCGAAACATTTGTGGCCGTAAAATCGGGAGAAGTATCAAAATGAGAAATAAAACCAATAGCCGGAACATCGTGGTCTACATTAGAAGGTAAGGTACCCATCACATAGGCATGTTCATCAATCGTAACATCTTCTAAACCAATGGTTTTGAGCTCATGAGCAAGGTGCTTGGCCAAAGCCCATTGTTTTTCTGTACTGGGTGTAGTTTTAGAATGGGGATCGCTTTGCGTGTCCATTTTTACATAAGTCAAAAAACGATCTAAGATTTTTTTGCGGTCTAACATTTGAAATAGGATTTGTTCAAAAATAATTAACCTAAACAAACAAGGCAAATCTTCTGCTTCTTTTGTTTGGGTCTTTTTTAGTCTTCTTAAATTAATGTATTTTTGCAGTCAAATACTTAGCATGTACAAGGCCGTCATTCGTTCTATTCTCTTTAAATTCGACCCCGAAGCGGTTCATTATTTTACCTTCGATTTTATAAAATTAATTTCTAAAATCCCATTGATTCCTTCTTTGCTACGGCGCATGTTTAAGGTAAAACACCCTGTTTTGCAACGTGAATTATTTGGCCTAACCTTTGAAAATCCTGTTGGCCTTGCGGCTGGTTTTGATAAAAATGCTGTGTTGTATAATGAGTTGTCCAATTTTGGATTTGGTTTTATAGAAATTGGAACGGTTACTCCAAAAGCCCAAGCGGGAAACCCCAAAAAACGTCTTTTTCGCCTCAAAGACGATCAGGGCTTGATTAATAGAATGGGGTTTAATAATGCTGGACTTGAAGCAGTCATAAAACAGTTGAAACCGAACAAAAAGCGCCTCATCATCGGGGGAAATATCGGAAAAAATACAGCGACCAGTCCAGAAAAGTATACCGAAGATTATGCAACTTGTTTTAAGGCCTTGCATTCTTATGTGGACTATTTTGTGCTTAATGTGAGTTGTCCAAACGTAGGCAGTCATGCAAAACTTACAGACAAAGATTATTTGGAAGAACTCATAACGGAAATGAAGCGTTTGAACACTACCTTTGCAGTTCAAAAACCTATTTTACTTAAAATTGCCCCCGATTTAAACAACACACAATTGGACGAAATCATTGAGTTGATTTCAAAAACAAAAATAGCTGGGGTAATTGCCTCCAATACGTCCATTTCTAGAGAAGGACTTAGTACACCCCAACAGCGATTAGACAAAATTGGCAATGGTGGTTTGAGTGGTCAGCCCATCAAAGCCAAAAGCACTGAAGTGATTCGTTATCTTTCTGAGCAAAGCAATAAAGCTTTTCCAATCATTGGTGTAGGAGGGATTCATTCTGCCGAAGACGCTCTTGAAAAAATTGATGCCGGAGCGGATTTGGTTCAGATTTATACAGGATTTGTATATGAAGGCCCTGCATTGATTAAACGCATTAATAAGGCGCTTATACAAAGAGCAAGGGTCATATAATATTGAATATTGAGGTTCTCATATCATTTATTATTGCAACAGCAACGTTGGCCTTTTCTCCAGGCCCCGATAATATATTTGTTTTAATTCAGAGTGCAACCTATGGTAAAAAGTCTGGAATGGCTGTGGTGGGTGGATTAATGACGGGTTGTTTGATTCACACCTCATTGGTGGCTTTTGGTTTATCTGCTTTTATTCAGGCTAATGAAAAATTATATTGGATTCTAAAAGTTTTTGGCGCAGCATATCTACTATTTCTGGCTTTTAAAGTTTACAAATCAAAACAAAATTTAACCATATTAACTACTGAAGTTTCGCAAAAAAAATTCATTCAATTATTTAAGCAAGGTTTTATAATGAATGTTCTGAACCCAAAGGTTTCAATTTTCTTTTTAGCCTTTTTTCCTGCTTTTATCTTTAGTGATACTATTTCTCTTTTTAAGCAGTTTTATGTACTAGGTTTTCTTTTCGTTATAACGTCTTTTGTAGTGTTTTCATCTTTTGTGGTATTGTCAGGATTTTTTTCAAAATTATTTTTGAACTCACCAAAAAAAATAAAACTCTTAAAGCGTTTGCAGGTTGGTTTTTTTATTGGAATTGCAGTGCTGATTTTAAGAGGGTAAAATAAAATTCAGATTTTATTATTATTATTCGTAAATTTTTAAAACCTCATTTTGTGCTTTGATTGCACTAATAAATTCATTCTTCATTTTATCTACAAGTTCTTTAACAGAAGGATTGTCATGGATATTTGTAACACCCTGCCCAGCAGACCATATAGTGCTCCATGCTTTGGCTTCTTTTTCCATGGCATTGAGTTCGTTTCCAAAGTCAATTTTTTTAGTTCTGGTAAGCATTTCTTCAGTGATGCCCATAGCTTCCAAACTTGGACGAAGAAAGTTGGCCGAAACGCCAGAAATAGCGGCGGTATAGACAATATCGCTCGCTCCAGAGTCAATAATCATGAATCTGTAATCTTCAGGGGCTTTACTTTCTTTGGTGTTGATAAATCGTGTCCCCATATAGGCCAAATCAGCACCCATTTGAAGGGCTGAAGCGACATCTCTACCATTTGAAATACAGCCTGATAGAATGATTGTTTTCTTGAAGAATTTCTTTATTTCTGCCACAAAAGGCATTGGATTAAGTGTGCCTGCGTGACCACCTGCTCCTGCGGATACTAAGATTAAACCATCAACACCAGCTTCGGCAGCTTTTTCGGCATGGCGTTTCTTGATGACATCATGAAATACAAGTCCACCATAGCTATGTATTGCGCCCACAAGTTGTGGTACAGCACCTAGCGAAGTGATGATGATTGGGACTTGATGTTTGATACAAATAGCCAGGTCTGCTTGAACTCTTGGATTGGTGTGGTGCACAATTAGATTTACCCCAAAAGGTGCTGGTTTTTTCCCCGTTTCTTTTTCAAAAGTATCAAGTGCAGTTTTGATTTCAATGATCCACTCTTCAAAACCCTCTGTTGTACGTTGATTGAGAGCTGGAAAAGTACCAACAATACCGTTTTTACAACATTCGATGACTAATTTTGGTCCAGAAATTAAAAACATTGGTGCTGCAATTACAGGTAAAGACAGTGTGTTTTCAAATTTTATTTCACTCATTATTTTAGTTTCTTAAATATACTAATTTAATGAATATCGGTTTAGCTTTTGTGATAAATTTGGCAGTACCCCACTGAAGTTTTTTCTAATTGATCATTTGCGTGTTGTTTTTAATCATAAAGAATACCACAAAAAAACACATATTTTATTGAATAATTGATAATTTAAACTGTTATAAATATCAATTCGGCAATTCGTTTTACCCTGTATGTATAAAGAAGTTAGCTTTATTATCTTTACAGTCAATTTAATAGAATCCTATGGCAGTTCAACCAAAATTAGAACGTTTCAGAAAGAATGTACTTTCAAAATTTCAGATATACAACAGTATATTCATGACGCTTCCTTTTGATCAAATTACCAAAACTGGGGTGCTCTTGCCTTTATTTCATGAAACTTGCGAAAAAGGTTATGCTGCAGGAGATGATCCAAGCACTATTGTCGATACATTTTTTCAGAAATATCAAGCAAGACGTACCAAAAAAAGTCAAATCAAGCTCTTGTTTCGATTCATTCAATATATAGAACGTCAGGTTGTTTTATTTGATGCGATTGAAGATGCTGCTTTTCCAGTCATCAACAATATGGATGGTATTGGAACCTTACGAAGTCTAAAAGAGAAAGCATTTTCTGAAAATAAAATCGATGAGCTTAAGGCATATTTGGACGAATTTAAAGTTCGTATTGTCCTTACAGCACATCCTACACAGTTTTACCCTGGTTCTGTTTTGGGTATCATCACCGATTTGACCGAAGCCATCAAGGACAACGACTTGAGTCGCATCAATAGTTTGTTGGCGCAATTAGGTAAAACACCATTTTTTAAGCATACAAAACCCACACCTTTCGACGAAGCTGTAAATCTTATTTGGTATTTAGAAAATGTATTTTATGATTCTTTTGGAGCTATTTTCGATTACATTCAACAAAATATTTATGATCACAAAGTCATTAAAAATGAAATCATAAACATTGGATTTTGGCCCGGAGGTGATCGTGATGGAAACCCATTTGTACTTCCAGATACAACATTGAAAGTTGCTGGACTGCTGAAAAAATCAATTCTGAAAAATTATGCCAGGGATTTAAAAAAATTAAAACGAAAGTTAACTTTTCGTGGCGTTGAAAATCGTATAGAAAAATTGATTGACGATGCATATAAAGGTATCACCAACCCAGGTGCTTTCGCTTTAGATACTTTTGTATTGGAGTTGAAAGAGGTGCGTAAAATTGTCAGTCGAGATCATCACGCTCTATATTTGAATGAGATTACAAGTTTAATCAATAAAACACAACTTTTTGGGCATCATTTTGCTGCTCTAGATATCCGTCAAGACAGTAGAATTCACCACAAAGTATTTTCAAAAATTGTTGAAAAATCTATAGCGGCGAATAACGCTATATTTCCTGAAAATTATGATACTTTGTCTCAAGATGAGCAAATAGAGGTCCTTTCTAAGGTTGATGCAGTTCTTGACACCTCCATTTTTGAAGATGAATTGGTGAAAAACACTCTTGAGACGATTAAAGTCGTCAAAGAAATTCAAAATACCAATGGCGAAAAAGGGGCACACCGTTACATCATCAGCAACAACCAAACGGCATTGAATGTGATGCAATTGTATGCCATGCTAAAGTTAGTTGCTTTCAACGACCGTCTATCTATAGACATTGTGCCGCTTTTTGAAACCGTTACGGATTTGGAGAATGCGCCTAAAGTGATGGAACAATTGTATACCAACAAGGCATACAAAGCCCATTTGAGGTCTCGTGGTCAGAAACAAACCATTATGTTAGGGTTTTCTGATGGCACAAAAGATGGCGGATATTTTATGGCCAATTGGGCGATATTTAGAGCAAAAGAAGCTTTGACTCAGATTTCAAAGCAGTACAATATTGATGTTGTCTTTTTTGATGGTCGAGGTGGACCACCAGCACGTGGTGGAGGAAAAACCCACCAGTTTTATGCATCGCTTGGGCCAACCATAGAAGACAAAGAAGTTCAACTCACAATTCAAGGGCAAACCATTAGTTCTAATTTTGGTACGCCAGAATCATCGAAGTACAATTTAGAACAATTAATTAGCTCTGGTTTGTCCAACAGCTTAGGTTCTGAAAATAAAGGATTTTCTGATCAAGACCGTCAAACTATGGATGAATTGGCAACTTTGAGTTACGAAACTTATCAAGACTTTAAAGGACATCCAAAATTCATTCCGTATTTAGAGCGTATCAGTACGTTGAAATACTATGCAAAAGCAAATATTGGTAGTCGTCCATCAAAAAGATCCAAATCTGACCGTTTGATTTTCTCGGACTTAAGAGCGATTCCTTTTGTGGGCTCTTGGAGTCAATTGAAACAAAATGTTCCTGGATTTTTTGGTGTTGGAACAGCAATTCATTCTTTTGAAGAGCGTGGAGAATTGGACAAAGTCATTGCTTTATACAACAATTCTAGTTTCTTTAAAACTCTTTTAGAAAACAGTATGATGTCTTTGAGTAAATCGTTTTTTGCACTCACAAAATACATGGCTGAAGATGAAGAGTTTGGC
>CBFHQL010000011.1:11450-50618 GCA_965658025.1 Flavobacteriaceae bacterium
CCATTTTGGAACATTATTTACGATGAGTATCAGCTTACTTTACGCTTGTTGTTAAAAATAACGGGCTACAAAGAGTTGATGGAAAATGAACCAAGTGGAAAAGCTTCTATCGATGTACGTGAATCCATTGTATTGCCCTTGATAACTATACAACAATATGCGCTGCGAAAGATTCAGCATTTACAGAAACAAAAAACTGTTGACAAGGAACAAATTGATGTTTTTGAAAAGATAGTGACGCGTACGCTGTATGGCATCATCAATGCGAGTAGAAACTCTGCCTAATAAAATCAAAACCCTAAAGCTTAACTTTAGGGTTTTTTCTTTCCAAATACATACTAAATAAGAAACAAATTGATGTTTTTAAAAAGCGTCTTAGGAAATTTGTATAGTCTTATTTTACTTTGCTGTACACTGTGATCAACGAAAAAAGCCCCTAGGTACGAATACCTAAGGACTTTTTAATCACAAACAAAAAAATGTTTTTAATATCTCTTAGAAGCTGTAGATTGCAGCGATAGTGAATGCTGAAAGTGAATCAGTTGCAAGGCCATCATTGTCAACATATGGCTCAGTGTTGCTCCATGAATCTAATCTAACTTCTGGCTTGATTGTTAAGTTTTCAACCGTGTAGCTTCCTGTAAGTGTAGTTGCAAATACGCTTGGAAGATCATCAGCTTCATCATCATGTAGACCGAAAAGCTCTCCTCTAAGTCCGATTGTAAATGTCTCAGAAGTAGCCAACTGTGGGTAAAGTGCAACACCATAGAATCCAGCGTCATCACTTACTTGGTAAGCTCCATTGATCCCTAAGAAGAAATCTTCTGATAAATCAAAACCACCTGTGTAGTCGATTTCAAAACCAAGAACTTCTTCGTCGTCATAGTACAAATTCAAGAACTGTCCTGCATACCCTAACTGAGCACCCAAAGCATATCCGCCAACAGTATTGTTGTTTACATCAGTTGGGTTCATCAAGGCAAGCATTAAGCTAAAGTCACCTAAATCAAAGTCAGCTTTCAAACCAACATGAGAGAAAGGTCCATTAGAAAATAGGTAAGATGTACTGTAGTTAAAGTTCCCTGCAGGAGAAATTACTTCGTAACCTAAATAAGTATTAAAACGTCCCATTGTAAGAGTAGTCGTCTCAGATACATTCCAGTAGGCATACAATTGGTTAAGGTTATACCCACCAATAGCTGCATCACCTCTTGGTCCGAAAACAACATCAGCAACAACACCTGTTTTTTCACCTTCGTAAGCAAAAATAGCGTTGGCCATACCTAAAGCAAATCCAGTTTCATCTGCAAATGAAGTTCCGAATGATTGCAATTCAGTGTCAGTAGCAGATAAGTTAGTCTGGTAATAAGCGTCAACTGTTCCAGAAATAGAAAGTTTTGGCGCTTCATCCTGTGCAAATACAGCAAAAGACGTTGCAATTGTTAATAGTGTAAAAATCTTTTTCATAATAATTAGTTAATTTTTAGTGATTAATGGCTCAAACATAGTGCATAAAAACAATAACCCCCAAAAAAATAAGGTATATTAAGTCATTTTTATGTAGTTGATAAAAATAACCCTATAAATTTTAGGGGTATGCTTATAATTATTTAATTATTTATGAAATTAACATTGTTGTTTTTGGCCCAAATATGAAATTTCATCTTTTTTTAATACACATTTATTACATTAAAATTTTAATTGAATAGTTTGTCGCTGGTGAAAAAAACATGAAAAATAGGTTGATAATTCATCAAAAACCATAGGGTCAAAATATCTAAAATACATTTTAAGGCCAATAAATTATTAAAATCATAATAATGTGTATAGTATGATTGATAGTCCTCTTTTTGTCCTTATCTTTCATCTTTAATTTGTTTAAAATTAACGTTTAAAAAAATGGTTATGTTGAAAAAGCAAGGGATGTATTTGCCAGAATTTGAGCACGACAACTGTGGTGCTGGATTTATTTGTAGTCTGGAAGGGAACAAGTCAAATGACATTATTCACAAAGCGCTTCAAATTCTAGAGCGTCTAGAACACAGGGGTGCTGTGAGTTCAGATGGTAAAACTGGTGACGGTGCTGGAATTCTTACGGATATTCCTCACGAACTCTTTGTTAACGATTGTGCTTTTGATTTACCTGATTTTGGTCAATATGCTACAGGAAATGTATTTTTACCTAAAAAAGAAAATCAGCGTAACTACTGTATTTCTGTCTTTGAGAAATTCATCAAAGCACAAGGGCTTAACGTTCAAGGATGGAGAGAAGTTCCTATCGACCCTTCGGTTTTGGGAACTATCGCAGAACAAACAGAACCTGTTGTTAAACAAATTTTCATAACCAAAAGCAATGATAAACAAGACGATTTTGAGTTTAAATTGAAACTGTTCATTGCCCGTAAAAAAGCGGAACATGAAATTTACAATTCAAAACTTTCAGAAAGCAACTTTTTCTACCTTCCAAGTCTTTCTACAAAAATCATTATATATAAAGGACTACTCATTCCTGAAGACATCAAGTTGTACTACAAAGATTTAGAAAACCCTTTGTTTGTAACCCGTCTTGCATTGGTACATCAGCGATTTTCAACCAATACTTTTCCAACATGGGATTTGGCGCAACCTTTTAGATACATGTGTCACAATGGAGAAATCAATACCTTACGTGGCAATATATCTAGAATGCTCTCTCGTGAGGCATTACTGAAAAGCGATTGGTTTGGCGAAGACATAAAATCCATACTTCCAGTAATTCTTCCTAAAAAATCTGATTCTGCGTCTATGGATATGGCTGTAGAATTACTTTTGATGACCGGCCGTTCATTGCCTGAAGTCATGATGATGCTTATTCCTGAAGCGTGGGAGAAAAACGACGAAATGTCACCGACCAAAAAAGCATTTTACGAATATAATTCATGTTTAATGGAACCTTGGGATGGACCAGCATCTATTCCATTTACTGACGGCGATTACATAGGTGCCGTTTTGGATAGAAACGGATTAAGACCTTCCAGATATTCGGTAACTAAAGACGGTTATGTCATCATGTCATCAGAGATTGGCGTTATAGAATTGGCACCAGAAAATGTTGCACATCACGGACGTTTGGAACCTGGAAAAATGTTTTTGGTAGACATGAATGAAGGCCGCATCGTAAATGATGAAGAAATAAAAGAAGCCATCGCGGCAAAACAACCTTACAGTAATTGGTTAGAGGATAATTTGGTTTATTTAAAGCAAATTCCTTACAACGATTGTCCTGTTTTTCTTGATCAAGAACCTCTCGATAAAAGGAAAGTTCTTTTTGGATATACACAAGAAGATATTAAAACCATTATCCTACCAATGGCCAATATGGCTAAAGAACCTATTGGATCGATGGGAAGCGACACACCACTCGCACTTTTATCAGAAAAACCCCAACTGATTTATAATTATTTCAAGCAATTATTTGCTCAAGTTACGAATCCACCACTAGACGGAATTCGCGAAGAGTTGATCACAGATATTAGTTTGACCTTGGGAAGTGATCACAATATTTTTGAGATTAATGAAGCGCATTGTAAAAAATTAAAAATTCAAAATCCTGTAATTTCAAAGCAAGATTTGGATAAGATAAAAAGCTACAAAAATCCGAATTTCAGCATCACTTCTGTACCTATTTTATATGACATTAGCAAAGGGCATAATGGATTGGAAGATGCATTGGACCATTTGTTAGAAGAAGTTTCTGCACATGTTGATAACGGTACCAATATTTTGATTCTATCAGATCGAAACGTATCTAAAGATAAGGCTCCTATTCCAGCACTTTTAGCCTGTTCATTCATCAATAGTGGGTTACAAAAATTAGGAAAGCGCTCGAAAATAAGCATCATCATTGAGTCCGCAGAACCACGTGAGGTACATCATTTTGCCTTGTTGTTTGGGTATGGAGCAAGTGCCATCAATCCATATATGGTAAATGAAATTATTGAGAATGAAGTTTTAAATCTTGACCCAAAAGCAGACACCGAAAAAGCCATTGCCAATTACAATAAAGCTGTTGGTAAAGGGATTTTGAAGGTGATGAACAAAATTGGGATTTCTACACTCAATTCCTACAGAGGGTCACAATTGTTTGAGTGTATTGGTATCAATACAAGTGTAGTCGACAAATATTTCCCAAATACTGCAACAAGAATTCAAGGGGTTGATTTACATCAGTTAGAGAAAGAGATTTCCAAGCGTTATGCTTCTGCATACGTCAAAAAATCAATTGATGCGGCATTAGATTTAGAAATGGGGGGTCAGTACCGTTGGAGAAGAAATGGAGAGCATCATTTATTTAATCCACTTTCAATTGCAAAACTCCAAGATTCGGTGCGAACCAACAAGCCACAGAAATACAAAGAATACGCTGAGATGATAAACAATCAGTCGAAGCAATTGATGACCATTCGTGGGCTATTCGAATTTACAAACTATGATCCAATTCCATTGGAAGAAGTTGAGCCGTGGACCAACATTGTAAAGCGCTTTAAAACTGGGGCAATGTCCTACGGTTCGATTAGTAAAGAGGCGCATGAAAATTTAGCTATAGCCATGAACAGAATTGGTGGAAAAAGTAATTCTGGTGAGGGTGGAGAAGATCAAGAGCGTTTTTATAAAAATGCTAATGGTGATTGGAAAAACAGTGCCATCAAGCAAGTTGCATCTGGCCGCTTTGGAGTAACATCTAATTACCTTTCCAATGCACAGGAAATTCAAATAAAAATGGCACAAGGCGCCAAGCCAGGAGAAGGAGGACAACTTCCAGGGCCAAAAGTAAATCCTGATATTGCCAAAACGCGAAATTCAACCCCTTACGTTGGACTTATTTCACCGCCTCCGCATCACGATATTTACTCTATCGAAGATTTATCGCAGTTGATTTACGATTTAAAATCTGCAAACCGTCAAGCACGTATCAACGTCAAACTCGTTTCAGAAGTTGGTGTAGGTACTGTTGCTGCAGGTGTAGCCAAAGCAAAAGCCGATGTCGTTTTAATTTCTGGTTATGATGGTGGAACAGGGGCTTCGCCACTGACTTCGCTAAAACATGCAGGACTCCCTTGGGAGTTAGGATTGGCCGAAGCACAACAAACGCTTGTCATGAACGATTTGAGAAGTCGAATTGTGGTAGAATGTGATGGTCAGTTAAAAACAGGACGTGATGTTGCCGTTGCTTGTCTTCTAGGTGCAGAAGAATTTGGATTCGCCACCGCACCGCTCGTAGCATCTGGGTGTGTGATGATGCGTGCTTGTCACCTTAATACATGTCCAGTTGGAATTGCAACACAAAACCCTGAGCTACGCAAAAAATTCAAAGGAAAACCAGAGCACGTCGTAAACTTTATGTATTTCATTGCACAAGAATTACGTGAAATTATGGCCAAACTTGGTTTTAGAACAGTAGATGAAATGGTTGGTCAAGTTGATAAACTAGACCGTAACACAGCCATTGAACATTATAAATCTAAAGGGATCGACTTGTCTCCAATTCTTCATAAAGTTGAAGTGAATAAAGACGTTGATATTCTCAACACAGACAAACAAGATCACCAATTGGAGCGTGCTTTAGATTTTGAAATTATAGATAAAGCACATCCTGCATTGTTCCGAAAAGAACCTACGGTTTTAGACTTAAAAATTAACAATGAAAATAGAGCAGTAGGTGCCATATTAAGTAATGAAATATCAAAAATATACGGTGCTCAAGGCTTGCCAGACAATACACTCAAAATCAACTTCAAAGGGTCTGCTGGTCAAAGTTTTGGTGCTTTTGCTACCAAAGGGCTGACTCTCAATGTCATAGGAAATACCAATGATTATTTGGGTAAAGGACTTTCTGGCGCAAAAATCACAGTACGCGTTCCTGATGAATCGACTATTATCCCTGAAGAAAACATTATCATTGGAAATGTAGCACTTTATGGAGCAACCTCTGGAGAGGTTTACATCAATGGAAAAGCTGGTGAGCGTTTTTGTGTTCGAAATTCTGGTGCAAAAGCAGTAGTTGAAGGGATTGGCGACCATGGTTGTGAATACATGACTGGTGGTATTGCCGTCATTTTAGGTGAAGTTGGACGTAATTTTGGTGCAGGTATGAGTGGTGGAATTGCTTATGTTTATGACCCTAATAATACGTTCAAAAATAAGTGTAATCAAGAAGGGCTGAATTTAGATCCACTCAAAGAGAGTGCACATGTTTTAGAATTAAAAACACTCATCGAAAATCATTACAACAACACTCTGAGTCCATTAGCGCAACGTATTTTGGAACAATGGGAAACAGAGTTGAAACATTTTGTTCGTGTTTTTCCAGAAGAATACAAACAAGCATTAATAAGATTAAAAAACGAAAACCTCGTAAAAAAATAATACTATGGGAAAGATCACAGGTTTTATGGAATACAAACGCGTTGACGAATCGTATGATGCGGTAAAAGAACGCGTTAAGCATTATAAAGAATTTACAGTTCCTTTAGACAAAAAAGAATTACAGAACCAAGGTGCACGTTGCATGGATTGTGGAATTCCATTTTGCCATAGCGGCTGCCCACTGGGTAATTTAATTCCAGACTTCAATGACAATGTCTATCGCGGAAATTGGGAAAAAGCAGCAAAAATTCTGCATTCTACCAATAATTTCCCAGAATTTACAGGGCGTCTGTGTCCAGCTCCTTGCGAACAAGCTTGTGTATTGGGAATCAATGAAGATCCTGTAAGTATTGAAAATATTGAAAAAAATATTGTCGAAACAGCTTTCGAAAAAGGATGGATTAAAGCTCAAATTCCTGAAAATAGAACTGGAAAAACAGTAGCTATAGTTGGTTCTGGTCCATCAGGATTGGCAGCGGCACAACAATTGAACCGTGCAGGTCATCTTGTCACTGTTTTTGAACGTGATGAAAAAATAGGAGGGTTGTTGCGTTATGGAATTCCAGATTTTAAACTGGAAAAATCGATTATTGACCGACGTATTGATGTGTTGAAAGAAGAGGGGATTATATTTAAACCGAATACAAATGTTGGGGTAGATGTAAGCATTGAAACACTAAAATCTGACTTTGATGCGCTCCTGCTTTGTGGCGGTGCTACCGCTCGCCGAGTTTTACCTATCGATGGTGCCAATTTGAATGGAGTTCATCAAGCTATGGATTTTTTGAAACTCAATAATGAATATGTCGATGGGCTCAAGACATTTGATGAAATTATATCGGCTAAAGGCAAAAATGTAATCGTCATTGGTGGTGGTGATACAGGTTCTGATTGTATAGGAACTTCAAATCGACACGGTGCAAAATCTGTTACAAATTTTGAAATTTTGGATAAACCTTCTGAAGGTCGTCCAGCACACCAACCATGGCCTTTTTGGCCCATGAAAATGAAGACAAGTTCATCTCACCAAGAAGGTGTAGAACGTCATTGGAGTGTATCCACTAAAGAATTTATTGGGGATGAAAATGGAAATCTTACCGCCTTGGTTACTTGTGAAGTAGAGTGGATTTTTAAAGAAGGAGAGCGTCCTCAGTTGAGAGAACTTCCTAATACCGAAAAAACATGGCCATGTGACATGGTTTTATTGGCCCTTGGTTTTACTGGACCTGGTTCTAATCTTGTCGATCAATTAGGTTTAGAAACTGATTTTAGAACAAATATTAAGGCAACAACTAAAGACTACAAAACCAATATTTCTGGAGTTTTTGCTGCGGGGGATATCAGAAGAGGCCAATCGCTTATTGTTTGGGCTATTTCAGAAGGTCGCCAAGCGGCACACCATATGGATGCATTTTTGATGGGGTCTTCGGACTTACCGCTTAAAGACGACAATGACTTACCAAGAGTTTAGCGTTTAGTTTAATTTAGCTTTTTTTAGCTTTTTTAGCTTTTTCGTTTCTTTCAATAGTGTGAGATGGTCTGTTCCACTTTATATTTCCTTTAGTTGAAAGACATTTCTTATAATTTTCATTAGTTTTTGGTTGTTCACCGTCTTCGAATGGTGCTTTGGGTTTAATCCCAAGAATATCAAAGAGTTTCATGTCTTGATTAATATCTGGGTTTGGTGTAGTCAGCAGCTTATCGCCAGCAAAGATGGAAGAAGCCCCTGACATAAAGCAAAGTGCTTGTCTTTCATCACTCATCTCTGTTCTTCCAGCAGATAGGCGGACTACAGCTTTGGGCATTACAATACGTGTCGTAGCTACCATGCGCACCATTTCCCAAATCGATATACTTTCTTGCTCTTCCAGTGGCGTTCCCTCTACAGCTACTAATGCGTTGATAGGAACCGACTTTGGTTGAGGATTCATATTGGCTAAAGTCACCAACATACTACATCGATCATCAATGGATTCACCCATACCAATGATACCCCCAGAACAGATGCTGATTCCTGCATTTGAAGCATTTTCAATTGTTTTGATTCGATCTTGGTATTGTCTTGTAGAAATAATTTCTTTGTAGTGATCCTCAGAAGTATCCAAATTATGATTATAAGCATAGAGTCCTGCATCAGCAAGTCTCTGTGCCTGTTGTTCAGTCATCATACCCAGAGTACAACACACTTCCATTTCTAAGCTGTTGACGGTTTTTACCATTTCCAAAACTTGGTCAAATTCTTCATTATTTTTGATATTTCGCCATGCAGCACCCATACACAATCGAGAGGAACCATTAGCTTTTGCTCTAAGTGCTTGAGCTTTTACCTGAGAAACACTCATTAAATCGTTAGTTTCAATGTCTGTATAATAACGAGCTGCTTGTGGGCAATACCCACAATCCTCGGGACAGCCACCTGTTTTTATGGACAACAAAGTACTAATTTGTACTTCTAGAGGGTTATGGTTTTGTCGATGTGTTTGAGCAGCTTTATAGATGAGCTCCATCAAGGGTGTATTGTGAATACCCAAAACATCTTGTAGTTTCCAATTCTTATTCATAATCGTTTATTTTGTTCATTAATTTAGGATTTAATATGTCTTTTGTATAATAATACTTACTGCATTCCCCCCAAAACCAACAGCATTTATTAAAATATTTTTAGGGGCTTTTTTTTCTTGATTAACTTCCGTCTTGTAAGGAAAAGAAATTAAACGGCCTTTGTTGAGCATGTCTATTGCTAAATCCAAACTTATACCGCCAGATGCACCAAAAGTATGTCCGCTTTGGTGTTTTGTACTGATGAGGTGTGGTGTTTCCTTAAAGGTATATTCTATTGCTTTTAGCTCGGCTTTGTCGCCTTGTAAAGTGCCAGGAGCATGCATAACTATAGCATCAACAGTCATTAGTTCGCTATCCTTTAGAGCCATTTGCATGCTTTTTTGCAGACATTGAGCATCAACTGAAATGGATGTGGGGTGTTTTATTCGTTCAGTAGCATAACCAATCCCTACTATTTTTGCTAGTGCTTTTTGCCCTTTATTATTTTCTAAACAAAAGACAGATGCACCTTCACCTAGTACCATTGTATTGGTGGTATTGTTTTTTTTTAGTGGCGAACAAGGCCATTTCGAAGTTTGTGTAGTATAAATACCAAGGGCGCGCATTTGAGCAATAGTAAAGTCGGTGAGTGGTGCTTCGCTAGCACCCGCTATAAATCGTTCTGCCATTTTACTTTTTATCCAAACACAAGCATTAAGAATGGAGTGTAAAGCAGTACTACAGGTTATGGAGTGTGAAAGAGTAACTGCTTTTGTACCCAAATCAAAAGATAGCCATGATGCTATGTTGCCCAATGTTGTTGTAGGTGAAACAATAGGCGTCATTTTTCCAGATGGCGATTCTATAAAGTGACGATGATATTTTTCAAACAGTTGAGTAGCTCCCCTTGATGACCCCATATTGATGCCAACGCCTTCCAAAGAGTTCCAATGGCTTTTTAACAATGCTTGTCGTCCTGTCAATATACCTTGTAAGACGGTTTTATCTAAACGGCGATAATGAGTATTCTCTTGTCTTAATTTTTGTAACCTTTCCTCAGTTTCATATTTTAATCTAGCTGTTGGAGTAGCTCTATTATTAAAGCAGCAAGTCGTTATAGCAGTTTCCTGACTTTGGTATTGAGACCAAATATCTTTTTCATTATGCCCTAGTGCAGAAATGGATGATTTTGAAACGATTAAGATATCTTGCATGGGGTCAAATTTTACTATTTATATTTTTTTAGGGCATCAAAAATGCTATTGTAAACGGTATTGAGCTCTTTATCGCTTATACAATATGGTGGTAGAATATATAAGACATTTCCAAGAGGTCGAAGTAATACGCCATCAGCAATAAAATGCTGATAAAGTACATCCTTGATGTTGCTTGAATAGCCCTTTTGTTTACTTTTAATATCCATGGCCAATATGGTACCACATTGCCTCACATTTTTGACATTTGAATATGTAGATATTTGATTTGAAAATTCTCGGTGTTTTTGGGTAATGTTTTTGATTTGTTTTTGACATTCTTCTTTTTCCAATAATTCCAAACTAGCAATGGCAGCAGCACAACCAATAGGATTACCAGTAAATGAATGTCCATGAAGGAAGGCAGTACTAAGGTCGTCACCCAAAAAAGAATCATAAATTTGTTGACTACAGGTTGTTAATGATAAAGGCAATGTACCTCCTGACAAACTTTTGGAAAGACAGATGATATCAGGTTCTGTATGGAGTTGATTAGATGCAAAATATGTACCTGTTCTTCCGAATCCAGTCATAACTTCATCAGCAATACAGAGCACACCGTATTGCTTGCAAAGCGCGATCATTTCATTCAGTATTTGCCCGTCATACATCCGCATTCCTGAAGCACCTTGAACCAAAGGTTCATAAATAAAACAAGCTACTTCTCCACGTTCCAATTGTTTTTTTAGAGTAGAAAGACTCTTTTCTTCGTTAATTGGGAATGGAAGGTGTTCTACTTCAAAAAGGTAATGTTCAAAATGCGCAGAAAATATACTTTTAGCCCCTACTGACATTGCGCCAAAGGTTTCTCCGTGATATCCTCCTTCAAGTGCTAAAATACGTTGCCTATGTTGACCTTTATTTCTCCAAAATTGAATACTCATTTTCAATGCAATTTCTACTGCTGATGAGCCATCACCAGAAAAGAAAAACTTCTTTTGGTTTTGAGGCAGGTGAGCGCTGAGTTTAGCGCATAGTGTTATGGCTGATTTGTGAGTAAAACCTGCAAACATAACATGTTCCAAGGTTTCCATTTGTTCGTTTACTTTTTGGGTAATATAAGGGTTTACATGACCATGTAAATTGACCCACCAAGAAGAAATTGCATCGATATAAGATTTGCCATTTTCATCAATTAATAAAGTGCCTTTGCCTTTGATGATAGGTATAGGGTCTCTAGCTGTTTTCATTTGTGTGAAAGGATGCCAAATGTATTTTTTATCGTTTGTAGAAATACTCATTTAATTAGATGTTTAAACTGTTGAGCTATCGACTTGACACTTTCTTTGTTAATCGGATTCATTGTCGGTATTCGACCCAAAAAAGGGAGTCCTGTTTTGGATAAAATAATCTGTTCTGTATCCTTATTTTTATCACCATTAAAAATAATCCCTCTTATTGGTATTTCTCTCCTCTCTAGGGCTTTTACACTCAACAAAGTGTGATTTATACTGCCTAAATAATGCTGACTGACGAGGATAACTTCTGCCTTGCTGTATTGAATTAAATCAATGATACAATCTGTATTGTTAAGTGGAACGAGTAAACCACCAGCTCCTTCAATGATTAAGTGGTTATTGGTTTGGGGTGTATTGCAATTGTGAATCAAGATTTCGATACCTTCTCTTTCAGCTGCAGCATGAGGTGACATAGCTTCTTTTAAGCGATATGTTTCTGAGTGAAACTGACTATTAGAATTGGAAATGAGCGTTTTGACTTTGTCAGTATCGCTGTATTCTAACTCTCCCGCTTGAATAGGCTTCCAATAATCTGCTTCCAAGGCTTCAACTAATATGGCAGAGGTTATCGTTTTGCCTATTTCAGTACCTATCCCTGATATAAATATCTTCATTTGATGCTATTTATTAGTTGACAAAGCTCAAAAATTTCTTCGTTTGTGTTAAAAACATGAAGACAAATTCGAAGGCGTTCTTTTCCTTTTTCTACTGTCGGGTGTAAAATTGGCCTAACATCAAAATACTCATTCGATAAGAGTTGGGCTGCGTTTTTAGTTGGACTATTACCACCTATAACTATACATTGAATAGCAGATTGACTTTCGATAAGATTTTGATGCTTACAATGTGACTTGAAGTAAGCAATTTTTTCGTGCAGAATTTTTCTTTTTTTGGTGTTTTTAATGTTTTTATAAGCCCAATGTATACGTTCAATAGCATGGGGAGGTAGGGCTGTTGTATAGATAAAAGGTCTTGAAAAATTGATCAAATAATCAATAACTACTTGACTGCTAACGATCACAGCACCATGGCTTCCCAATGCTTTGCCAAATGTGTATATTCTAGCAAAAGAATTTATTTCATAACACAAGCCACTGCCTTCAGGACCAAACAGTCCAAAGGCATGCGCTTCATCGACAATCAGTTTAGCATCATATTTACCACATAATGAAGCAATGGCTTTTAGGGGTGAAAAATCGCCATCCATAGAATAAACACTTTCTACAACAACAAAAGTTTGCCCACGAGCATGATTTAATTTTTCTTCTAAATGCTTGGTGTCGTTATGCTTGAAAGCAAAACTTCGTGCTAACCCTAACCTTATACCATCTCTTATAGAGGCATGACAGAGTTGATCGTATATTACTGTATCTCCTTTTTGAGGGATACAGGAAAAAAAGCCAAGATTAGCGTCATAGCCAGAGTTGAAAATTAATGCCGCTTCCGAATTATGAAAGTGTGCTATTTCCTTTTCCACTTGAAGATGTATTGGACTATTACCACTTATCAAACGGCTTCCCGTACCACCCATTTCTAGTTGACTCGGTGTATGCTTTTTAGCAAACCCTAAGTAGTCATTGGAACAAAAATCGACTAAGCCAGAGGTGTTAATAAGCTTACGAAGAGTCTTGTTTTTTTCTCTTTCAGATAGTTTTTTTTTGAGTTTGGTGACTAACATAATTGTTCAAGTATAGCATAGTAAATGTGGGGGATTGGCGGGGTGATAAATTAAAATTCAGAGGGCATTCAGCAATAATTACAATTAATTAAACGTTTCATATTCTATCACAAAACTACAAAATATTTTTCCTTAAATTTATAAATTAATTTTGTTTAAAAATTCATGTAATTTTTATGAAAAAAATCATCTTTTTAACCGCTTTTCTACTGGTGCTTGGGTGTCGTGACGAAGAAGTTGGAACCGTCGCGCAGGTTGATAATGCTCCATTTGAAATTACACAAATTAGTTTTAAACCAGATTTTAACACCACGATTACTGATGAAATTGTATTAGATTTTGATGGTGTCCAAACATTCACTGGGTATATCCCTTATGGTGTTTCAATTCAAAGTTTGGTTGCTAGTGTAACGACGTCGCCAGAGGGCGGTAGCATTCAATTGGATGGAACTCTATTTCAAAATGAAGTGACAGCACATGACTTTGGAAGAGAAGTTGCCGTAGAGCTGTTTAACTCAGATCAGTCCAATTCTTGGAATTACACTGTTCGTTTGACCTATTTTACTGGGCTACCCATCCTTAGTATCGATACTGATGGTGTTCCTGTAGACTCTAGAGAAATATATACCGATGGAACAATAAATGTGTTTGGAGGATTGAACTTTGAACATATAGAAACATCAAGCGTAAGAATTAGAGGTCGAGGAAATTCCACTTGGTTTCTTCATCCTAAAAAGCCATATCAGATTAAATTTGAAACAAAGACTAATATTCTTGGACTTCCAAAAGATAGAAAATGGGTTCTACTGGCTGAGTATTCTGACAAGACCATGCTAAGAAACAAACTCACCTACGAGATGGGTGCTATGAGTAGTTTGGATTATACACCAAATGGAGAGTATGTAGAACTTGTTCTGAATGATGTTCATTTGGGGACTTATCTCTTGGCACAAAAAGTTGAGGAATCAAACAATCGTGTTCAAATTGGTGATGAGGGGTATTTGATAGAGATCGATCAAGACTATAGAGTTGATGCAGAAGATATCTTTTTTAGGCCAACCCTTTTCACCCAACAATACACCTCCAATGTCTTTAATATTAAAGCGCCAAATATTAGCTATGGTTCTGCTGAATTTGATCTTATCGAAAATCACGTCAATGATTTTGAATCTGTTCTTTTTGGCCCAGATTTTACAGATCCCGATATCGGATATCGTGCCTATGTAGATATTGATAGTTTTGTCGACTGGTATTTAATCAATGAAATTTCAAAAACTGTAGACGCTCAATGGTATTCAAGCATCCATTTTACTTATATCCCTGGAGAAAAAATAAAAATGGGTCCATTGTGGGATTTTGATTTGTCCTATGGCAATGTCGATTATGCTGACCCTGAATACCCTGAAGGTTTTTGGATAAAAGATAACCCTTGGATCAGTAGAATGTTCGAAGATCCTTATTTTGTAACACTTGTTGAAAATAGGTTTTCTTATTATTACAACAATTTAGGATATTTCAATACATATATCGATGAAACCAGTACGTACTTAGAGCGCTCTCAAGCTTTCAACGACGATATTTGGCAAAGTTTGGGTATGTATGTTTGGCCAAACCCTGTTTGGTTTGATACCTATAGCGAGGAGGTAAATCACCTGAAGCAATGGCTTTCTACCCGAATGAATTGGTTGGCACAAGAATTTGGTTTTTAAACTTCAAATCTGTTAATATTTTTATAAATCAAAACCACTTTCGTTTGCGTTGTATTAGTTTTGTTTAATTAAATCAAAATAAAATCAAACAAATATGCCGTCACAATTCATCAAAATATTAGGTTTTTTGATTCTTCCATTCTTTACTATTGATGGAGAACAAAAGCAAAACAATGATTTTCAAGGGAAAGCTACTTACATTTCAAAATCTAAAATGGATCTAGGGCGTTGGGGTGCTCGTATGAGTGAGGCCCAAAAAAAGCAAATTGCTGCACGTTTAAAAAATCGATTAGAAAAAGAATTTACTCTTGTATTCAACAAAGAAGAATCATTGTTCAATGAGGAGGAGCAATTGGATGCAATTTCAGGGGCTACGGATTCTTGGGGGAAAAACTTTGCTGCTGGAGAAAATTATAAAAATGTAAAAACGGACGCTCAAATTCAACAACAAGAGTTTTACGGCAAAAAGTTCTTGGTCAAAGACCAATTGCAGTCTATGGAATGGACTTTGGGAAAAGAAACCAAAAAAATAGGAAACTACACCTGTTTCAAGGCCACCACTTTTATTGCTACAGATGACTTGTTGTGGTATTCTTTTTCGTGGGGGCGAATGCGCTCAAATGATACAACACAAGAGGAGTCCAATACTAAGGAGCAAACAGCTGTTGAGGTGACTCAAGTAGAGGCATGGTATACGCCACAAATTCCTGTGCGTCATGGCCCATCGGAATATTGGGGATTACCTGGTTTGATTTTAGAAGTCAGTGCTGGTGATACCACGATGTTGTGCTCAAAACTTGTGCTTAATCCAGATGAAACCGTAGCGATTGAAGCGCCAAAAAAAGGAACAGTGGTGACCAAAAGCGAATACCAAGACATCATTCAAAAGAAAATGGCAGAGTTTAGGAATAACCGAATGCGTCGCCGTTAATCTCTAATTTTTTCTTCGTTAATAATTACAATACACCCAACCAGTAAACACTTCATTGTTTTCATTGTTGAGGTGAAGTGCATAAAAGTATGTGCCTACAGAAACAAGTTTGCCATCATCTGATTTACCGGCCCATTTTTTGTTGTTATCTCCTTCAAATATACACTTCCCATAGCGGTTGTAAATTTTAAGCTTATGATTCAAATGAACATCGTATAGATTCTGAATTTCAAGCACATCATTAAACCCATCGTTATTTGGTGAGATGGCTTGAGGAATAATGATATCACAATTTTTTGACATCAATAATATTGGGTAAACCTCATAGCATAAATTCCCTTCTATTCGTGCATGCAACATTTGATTTTCGGTTGTGGGCTCAAAATCAGTTGGATTATCGACGATATCCGTCAAATTTTCTGCATCGAGTTGCGTGTTAAAAAACCCAGAAAAATCAGCATCTAAAAACAAATCTGAAGCATCGTATAAATTGATTGAAGTATTGCCTTGGCAATACTCAATTTCGAAAGGATCGGTATAAATTACAGGGGTTTCAGCAATTAAAATAATAGGATAAACTACGTAGCAGATACTTTCCTCTACACGTGCAAAGACAAGCTGATTTGGAGTGTTAACTGTAAAATCCTCAGGGCTATTTATTATATTCACTAAGTTTTGTGCATCAGCTTGAGAATTGAAAAAACCAGAGAATTCTTCACTTAAAAACAAATTAGAGGCTTCGAACAAATTTGCTGTTGGATTATTATTTTGGCAATATAAAAGTTCAAAGGGGTCTGATAAAATTGTTGGTTCTTGTATAGAAATTTCAACAGCTACTAAATCTTGACTTTCGCAATCATCAATGGTCTGTGTAATGTAAACCGTAGTATTTTCCGTTATCAGTGTGGTACTATTCAATAATGTATCTCCAGTATCCTCTGCATAGAATCGAATAGATGTTCCATTAATTTGTAACTGATCAAGAGTGGTTGAGGCACAAAAAGTTTGAGGAGTATCTGCCGATGGTGGAGGAGTATTGCAACTACTATCTATGGAGCAAAACTCTAAAATTCGTACTTGTTGCAAATTATTTGCACCACCAGTAGCAGCTGTGAATCCCCAATACAGATTTGGATCTCCATCAAAAAACAGATTAGGAATATCTAGAACTGTAGAAAAAATTAAATCACCATCAAGAGATAAACTAAATATATTATCAGTTCCATCCCAACCAATTGAAATAGGATGCCATTGTCCATCCTCTAAATTATCCACACCTACATAAGGAATGTAGGCGCTATGAGCAGACATGACCCAAGGTTCACCATCTGCTACTAGTGCAACGTGATCATCTTGAATAGGGTCATTACCAGAGTTCCACCATGTGTCAAATTCAATAGCTAATGATGGTGAGATTCCTGCATATCCGATACCACCTCCAAGCGTTCCTTCATCATTTGATATGGGTTGAACTACAAATGCTATACCGTCAGCACCACTAGCATCCTGAGTTCCTAAGTAAAGCTCCGCCTCTAAATTAAAATCTTGTTCAAAATTAACTAGATTTTGTGACCAAACAAACCCTGACTGATTACCTACTGCCTCAGTTAGTCTAACCGTATCATCGTTGATGACAACAGCATTTCCAGAAATTGAAAATTCATTTTGATCAAATGTAAAACAAGGAGTTGTTTGTGCAGATGCATAAAATGATGCAAAAAGCAACAGTAAAATATAAGAACGCATGTTAGTTAAATTAGTTGGTTGTACGAATTTAATATTTTAATTTTATTTTTTTAAATTATTAGGCTAAAAATAAAATTTACAATTCATACTTTAGCGTATACTTATAATCTGGCTAATGAAATCTAAACTACTATCATTATTAATGCTCCTTTTATTTTTTGGTTGTACAGAAAAAGAGTCCAATACTAATACGCCAAAAAATGTGATTTTACTTATAAGCGATGGTACCGGATTAGCGCAAATATCCTCTGCCTATTTTTATAAAAATTCGGAGGTTCATTACTCTCGTTTCAAGCATATTGGACTTATTACCACTAGTTCTTCAAAAGAAGACATTACCGACTCTGCGGCAAGTGGTACGGCATTTTCTAGTGGAGAAAAAACCTACAACGGAGCTATTGGTGTTTTAGAAGATTCAACCCAACTAAAAAACATTGTCGAAATCGCCTCCCAAAAAGGCGTAAAAACAGGGCTTGTTGCTACATCGTCCATTACCCATGCTACACCAGCAAGTTTTTATGCACATGTAACCAAAAGGGGTTTTGAAGAAAAAATTGCACTTCAACTAACCCATTCAGAAATCGATTATTTTGCAGGTGGAGGTACACAGTTTTTTAAGCAAAGAACAGATGCACTAAACCTTATTGATCGTCTCGAAACCAATGGATTTGCAATAGACACACAGTCTTTAAAACCTATTGAAACCATCAAATCAAACAAAAAGCAAGGGTTTTTATTGAGTGAAGATGGTATGCCAAAAATGAGCGAGGGGCGAGGGGATTTTTTACCCGATGCAACTATGTTAGGGATAGCATTTTTGCACCAAGATGATACGCCTTTCTTTATGATGTCTGAGGGTTCGCAAATCGATTGGGCTGGTCATGACAATGATACGGATTATCTCATCTCAGAACTTATTGATTTTGATGAAACCATTGGCCGCGTATTAGATTTTGCCGAACAAGATGGAGAAACCTTAGTAGTCGTCACCTCTGATCATGAAACGGGAGGTTTTACCTTGGCTGGAGAAAATTATACCACTGAAGAAGGCAAAGTGTACAGTAGTTACTCAAAACTTGAGCCAAAATTCTCAACAGGAGGGCACTCCGCAACCTTGATCCCAGTTTTTGCATATGGCCCAGGTGCAGAACATTTTTCAGGTGTTTATGACAATACAGATATTTTTCATAAAATCATGCAAGCCACAGGATTGGGTGAAAATTAAAAATGGATACCCCAGTCCATTTTTTTTTATTAACTTTGATTTCATCTTTAAATCTAAAACTTATGAAACCTACAATTTTAGCACTAGCTTTTTTATCTTTTTTTCTGGGCTCTGCCCAAGAATACAAAAAAATGATTGATTTAGGAACACACACGGTTTCTGAAATTCAACTCGTGGCTGAGGCCTATTTTGATACTGTTGGCAAAGGGCGAGGAACGGGCTATAAAAGTTACAAACGTTGGGAATATAACGCCCTTCGAATGCAAGATGAAAATGGATTTTTGAAAAGTCCGGATTACTATTATAACACTCTGGAAAATTATAATGCATATAGAAACCAATTAGGTCAGTTTGGGAGAACGAGTATGGTGGCGAGTTGGGAAGATTTAGGCCCTACCAATTGGTATCAAACCAGCGGATGGAACCCAGGTGTTGGGCGAATCACAAGCATAGCTATAGAAGAAAATAATGAAAACCACATCATCGTGGGTTCGCAAACGGGCGGCGTTTGGAAATCTACTAATGGCGGTACAACGTGGTCTGTACTTACCGATAATTTGTCCAATATTGTTGTTTATTCATTGGCCATAGATCCAACAAACGCAAACATTTATTATTGGGGAACCTCGTCAGGTATTATCTTTAAGTCAACCGATGCTGGTGCAACTTGGAACCAACTTGCTGATATTGGAAACGGAACCGTCAATAAAATTCTAATTGACCCCTCAAACACCAGTAAAATGTACTGTACTGCTCAAAATGGAGGAATTTTTAAATCTACTGATACTGGAGTGAATTGGTCAAGAATTCACCCCGATGCAAATACTGGATTTGATGTCGAATTCAAACCAGGAGATTACAATACTATTTATGCGAGTGGTAATTCGTTTTTCAAATCTACAGATGGTGGAAATGTTTTTGAAATAATACAATACGATAATTCTTTAACGTTATGGACACAAGATTATGTTTCAGGAAATACGGATTGGGTTAAAGCCACTTCAAATCAAAATAATTCGGTTTCTGCTCAAAGTGGTAGTTATTTAGCCATTTTTTATCATGCAGGTTTTTCGGGTCCTATTACAAAATTAATTTCACCGCGATTAGATCTTAGTGGTAGTGTTGCACCTAAGCTAAAATTTTCGTACACAAATGTGAATTGGGAGGGAGACATAGATGAACTTAAAATATTTTACAAAACGGGAATCAATGAAAGCTGGATAGAACTTGTGCATTATACTACTGAATCCGTTTCTTGGCAAGATGTTGACATTAGTTTACCTAATCCAACAGCAGATTATTATGTTGCATTTGAGGGAAAGTCTAATTATGCTAGAGGTTTAACCCTAGACGATGTCTCTGTAGAGGATTTTGCCTTAGGAGTAGTTTTTTCTGACAATTTTGATCAGGGTCCGAATGTAAATAATTTTGGCACAGGCGCCAAAATGATTGGTGTTTCAGCAGATGATTCAAATGTAGTTTATGTTGTTGAAGAATCTTCTGGAAGATTTGGCGGATTTTATAAATCTACTGATGGTGGAGACAATTTCACTAAACTGGATCATACAGGGAAAAACTATTTTGGGTATAGTTCTACGGCCAGTGACGATAGGGGACAAGCCCCCAGAGATATGGACGTTATTGTAAATCCAAATGATGCCGATGATGTGCACATCGCTGGAATTTTGTCTTGGCGTTCTACAGATGGAGGTGTAAATTTTAATATTACTTCTCAATGGGTGCCACAAAATGCGGCTAATGAAAATATTGGGTACTGCCATGCCGATATCGATATTATGATTTATAGAAACAATAAGATTTTTGTAGGCAGTGATGGTGGTATTTTTGTCGCCAATGACCCCTTAAATGTGAGCAGTACCTATTATACGGATTTATCTTCAGGTTTGGGTATTCGTCAGTTTTATAAAATTGGCATTAGTCAAACAAATCCAGTTATTGTTTCTGGAGGATCTCAAGACAATGGAACATCGGTGTATAGAGCCGACGCACAATGGTATGATTGGTTAGGAGCCGATGGGATGGAAACCTTTGTAGACCATTCTAATTCGAATATTTTATACGGCACCTCACAATTTGGCAGTTTATATAAATCAATAAACCAAGGGAATTCGAGGCAAGATATAAATTTTGGCGATTTTGATGGCGATGGAAATCCTGATGGTAATTGGGTTACACCTTTCGAGCAAGACCCTACTGCACTCAATACAATTTATACGGGCTATGATCAGGTTTATAAATCCACAGATGGTGGAAATAATTGGAATTCTATTTCGCAAGATTTTGGTTCAAATCTAGACCACTTAAAAATTGCCCCCTCAAACAATCAAATAATGTATGCCGCTTATGGTACTCAGCTCTACCGCACAACCAATGGAGGGTTTACAGATTGGACACAGTTGAGCAATTTTTCTGGGCGTGTAAATTCTATTGCGCTTCATCCTACAAATTCAAATAAAATTGCCATTGCGACAACTTCATCCGAAAAGGTTTATGTTTCTACAGATGGAGGGACAACTTGGACCGCTTCAAAATATGACTTACCTAATTTTGATGCATTAGCATTGGCATGGGATACTACTTTTGGTGAGGACGTTTTGTATTTGGGTATGAATTATGGGGTCTACTATTTATTAGAAAATGTAACAACTTGGGCGTCGTATAGCACAGCTTTACCCAATGTAATCATCAATGAACTCGAAGTGAATACTGCCGACGATAAGCTTTATGCCGGAACATATGGACGTGGACTTTGGCGTGTGAATTTGTATAACCCATCAACTGCAGGAACAGCTGATGTTGTGGCTGATAATTTTGCTCTTTTTCCGAATCCTACGAAAGGAGCATTTAGCATCAAATGGAACACCAATGAATTGGTAACCATTAAAGTTTTTGATGTTTTGGGAAAACTTGTTTTCTATGAAAAGAATAGAGATTTAAATTTAAACCCACGAATACAATTTGATTCTTCCCAAGGGTTGTATTTTGTAAAAGTGAATACCAAAACCAAAGAAGTCACCAAAAAGTTAATCGTGAAATAAAATTTAAGAACAGTATATAATTAAAAAGCCCAACGCGCAATACGTTGGGCTTTTTGTTGACTAATTAAAAGAACTATTCTACTGAAATAGAAAAAGTTTCTTCGATATCTGTTTCACCCCCAGCGTTTTCTATATCACCATCTTCAACACCACTAGCCGTTTTGTTTGGCTCGTGAAGAAGTATGAATGTAAGGTCGCCTGAGCTTACAGAATTTGCAGTTAATGTAAATTCAACACCAACTGGTTTGCCATCGCCGTCTTCATCTTCGTAAGTTGTCGTTACGTCAAGTCCACTACCGATGACGTAGAAAAACTGATGTTCATCAGCTTCTTCATCGGCAACCTCTTCAGTAATATCTTCTACATCATCAGGATCTGACTCATTCAATAGTTCAATAGAACCTGTGTACGTTGTTCCGGTCGCTAGAGTAACTTGGCTTGTTTCTACACCATCAACTGTAATTATCGGATCGTTACCACCTTCACCGTCCATATCAACAGTTTTTAGGATGATATCTGCGCCACTAGAAGGCGTCAATGTTATCGTCATAGTTGTAATAACTTCTTCTTCGTTTACAGGTGCTGGTGGATCATCATCAGAACATCCTGTAAAGACAATTGCTAAGATTAAAAGCGGAATTAAAAAAATTGATTTTTTCATTGTTTTTGTGTTTAAATAATTAATAATTGAGTTTAAGATTTAATAAAAAATTTCTACCTAAATCGTCAGCATAAAAGCGCTGAAGATTCAAGTAATTTCGGTAGGAGGTATTGGTTATATTCGTAATTCCTAATCCTACCGTTAGGAGCGATTTTTTTGCGATTTCAAATTCGATACTCGAATTGAAATTGAGTAAATGATAGGCACTGGGTGGAGTGCTTATATCTACAAGTTCTGTTGTTTCTGTTACTGGAACGTATACTTCAAAATTATTATCCGGGTATTCATTTTGAGCAAAAACATAGGTGCTTTCCAATCCCATTTTTAAATTATGAAGACTTGGATAAACGAATGTAAGCTCGTTTCTCGTCCGTACGGGAGGCATATGAATAAGAGGTAAATCCAATTTACGATCGTATCCTTTTACAATCGACAATTGATGCGTCGAGCTTATATGTTCAGTGAATTTGTAGGCCGCATCAATATCAACACCAAACAATTGTGCTGGTGTTTGACGGTATTCCCAAACTTGAAAATTTCCACGTATGGTTTCTCGAACTGATGTCGGTTCAAGGACGACAAAATTAGAAATCGTATTAATGTACGGATTCACAGAAAAACTAAAATGCTCGTGATCGCGTTGAAGCGTAACCGCTATTTTGTGTGCTACTTCAGATTTAAAACTCAAATCGCCCAACTCTATCCGCGCACCAGCGTGGTGTAGTCCTTCGCTGAATAATTCAGAAGGGTTTGGCGCACGAGAAGCTATGGCATAGTTTAAAAACAAATGATAATGTTCATTAAAGCTATACTTTGCCCCAAGCGTAGCCGAGCCATTATTGAATTTTAAATTTGGATTAGTCAATACCTGCGTGCCCAAGTCATCGATTACGATTTCGGGATACAATTCATCATAATTACGTTCCTCCCAAAAGGATGTTCGGTAAAATTTATAGATATCCATATGGGTGTAATCAAAACGTGCTCCTGCTTCCAATTGCCATTGGTCACTTACTTTGTAGTCACCAATAAGATACAATCCCAAATCATATTTGTCATAATCAGGAATTAGGCGTCTTACCCCAGTATTTGGATTGGCAAAATTGTTTTGATATCTAGCCATCAGACCAGATTTTAGATGTATTGAATTGCTTGTAATTCCATCAAAATCTAAAAGCAGCGTATGGGTATCTAGTTTGAGATCCAACGCAGCTTTGTCTCTATCATCTCCTCTTCTAATATCAAATTCCAATCGATTGTTTTGTTGATAGTCGTACTGAAGACTCAACTTCCCAAAATTTTCAAAGGTTTTAAATCCTTTAATTCTGGCTAAAAGATGGGATACCTTTTGCTTTGGCACCTCTATTTGATAATCAAAATCGTTGACAATTAGTGGGGTAGTACTACTGAGTGCTCGCACTTGATCTGATGCGCCATGTAAGTGTGAAGCACGTAGAATACCTATTTCATTATCAAAAAATGAATAGTAGGCCTCTAGACCGTAATTAAAGCGATTGAACCCTAACCGTAACGATGCATTCTTTTCTATCAAACCGGTATTACTCAAATTGTACTCAGCTGCTTCAAAATCACCAAAGCGTTTCAATGTTCCCTGTGCTGCAGCATACCAACCATTATCGTAACTTTTTGTGAGTTGCGAGGACATAACGCCCCCACGACCATTAGAAGCTGCAGAAACTAGGGTTTTCCCATAAAGACTATCTTTCACTGGAACTTTTTGTCCTTCAGCAATAATAACTCCACCCACGGCATCGCCTCCGTATTGCAGTGCACCAGCACTTTTCACTAAAGTTAGTCGCCCTATCGAATTGATATCAATGTTTGGTGCGTGTTCTACACCCCATTCTTGGTCTTGCATGCGCACACCATTGTTGATGATTGCAACCCTACTGCTATGCAGGCCATTGATGATGGGTTTTACAATCCCGTTGCCTTTGTTTAATGAAGATACACCACTTAAGCTATTGAGCGCATCACCCATAGACCCAGTACTGTAACGTTCTAGCGTTTCTTTAGAAACACTGTTTTCCAATACAGTTTTGGTTGAATTTTCGTAGGCCTTGCCTTCTAAAATAATTTCATTGAGTTCTTCTAAATGATGTTCTAGTTTAAAATCTCTTTTTACATGTCCAGAAACTTTGACTGAAATGGTCTTTGTTTGACAGGAGGGATGTACTACTTTGATGGTGTAGTTCGTGTTGTTGCACAAATTTGAAATTGTGTAAAAACCATCTAATGTAGTTTGTGTTGCCACTCCAGTTTCAGATACCACAAGGGTGGCTCCAGACAAAAGAGAGCCGTCATGTAAGTCTATGACCTTACCTGAAAGGGTATAATAACAATTTTGAGATTGTACTATTAATGGGCTTAATAGCAACAAAACTAGAGCATATTTGCGCATAAATATTCTTCTTTAACATTAAAACTTGGGGTATTTTGTGTTAAGAAAAAAATGGAGGTGCGCGTAGCTGAGTGTTGGTTATGGTAAATGAGTGCAACTGTAGAGGTTCAAATGCAATATTGAGTTCTACAGAAATTTCTGATTGTTTTAAATCAGAGTAATGTGTGATGTTGTAGTTAAATGATAAGAGATTAAAATCACATATATCACAATCAGATACAGATTGATGAATATGCAATTTGTTTTCAGAGCATTCAATGTGTTGATGATCAGTAAAATGGTGAAAAAAGTTAAACGCCATTGGAAACAACAAAAGAGCCAGCAACAAAGTGGATGCTGTTTTTTTTGCTGTATTTTGGACGTTTTTCATACTCAGAATATTCTTGGCTAAGATAGAAAAAAATAGAATAAATAGATGGAGTAGTGCTGAAAATAGTTAGGTTATCATTCTTATTTGAAATAATCCATTAAATAATTTTCTGAAAAATAAGGGTATTTTAATTTTTCACTCAGCTGAATATATTTTTTTTTGATTTTTGTCTTGCGCGAAGGATTTTTAGCACTACTGTAAAGATAAATTTGGTACAATAATGAAATAAATTCTTCGTAACTATAGCGGCATTCATCTAAACTAAAAAGGGTGCTGTATTTTGCCTCATGTTTTTTGTCACCAATGATTTTATAATAAAATACACACATTAGGTAATAAGAGTTTAAATGTGATTTTTGGTAATAAAATTTCGCTGTCAAGCTAATTTTTTGGATTAGAAATTTCATTACATGAAGATTTTTTGTAAGAATTGAAGTTGTTAATAATTCAAAAGAATAGTCTGTTAAATTTTCTTTTTTTGAATGAATGGTATAGTATCTATTTAAAATTTCAGCTGTTTCCGTTTCATTGGCTTTAATTAGTTTTAGTGCCAGTAGACGACTGCATAAAATGGGGTTTAAATCATTAGTGTAAAGCAAATTACCCTCGTTTGGGTTTATGCTTTTGTTGTTCAAAAATTTTCTAAACTCTAAAACTGCAGATGTAAAAATTTTAATTTCTTTCGAGGTTTTTTTTTGTAGAATTTTTTTTGCCCACGCACCATAATAGCCATTTAAGCTCGAGTAATCTACAAAGGTCAAATAAACACAATGTAAAAAATTGGTGTTGAAAAACAATTTTTCATTATAGAGTTCTTGCTTTCTAATGATTAGCCCAATAGAATTTCCGATGTACAATAATTCAGAATAAGTAAATGTTTTGTAGTTTAGACCTCGATGTCTATAAAGTTCATTTAGATTGTCGTAACTTTTAGTGTGTAATAATTCTCTGGAAAATTGGGCTATAAAGCTTGCGTAGTTCTGTTGATTTGCTTTTTTGTTATTTATTAATTCTATAAGCGCTTCTTTGTCCTCTTGGTACAGAATTTTATAAATATCTCTTTGTAATTCAGTTTTTTCTTTAAAAGGGGCATTTTGTGAAAAGTGAAAATAATTTTTATATCCAACAAACTGAGACAGAATATCTAAAGTTTTTTTGTTAGGTTTTGTATGACTCGCCAAACCAAATAATCGTCTTATGGTGTTATAACTTATACTGACATCAAGTGTTTGCAAAATCGCATTCGAAATCATCTCACAATCCCCTCGACTTGTTATTTCTGTTCCAATTTTTTGTTCAATTTGTTTTTTAAGAATATCTATCATATATGTATCATATATGTATCAAATATAACTAATAAATAGCTTAAGTTTGTAATAGATTCTAAATTATATACTAAATAAGGCATGTTCTTTTCTATGTCACTGTAGTTTGTTTTAGTCCATCCCATTTAGTGAGTTCAAAGAACTCACTATTTGCGGATGAATATCTTTCCTGTTACAGCCCAGTTTATTTATCACTTAAATAATGTTTTTATCGTAAAAAATTAAATTTTTCAATGTAACGTTTGCTTCTCATATTAAAATATGTTAAGTTTGCGTTACATTATTAAATAAAAATTTAGAATTATGGATCAAAGTATTATTATCCCAGTCATCGGAATGTTAACAGGAATTATCATACCAGTCGCGGTTTTTGTATGGTTGTATCATGAAAATAAAGGTAAAAGAGAAACCGTTCTCGAAATAGCTAAGCACTTAGATGATTCTTCTAAGCTAGAGGAGTTATTGGCTATTTTTGAAGAGCGCAAAAAAGAACCAATCGACTACCGTAGAGGAGGAGTTATTACCATTTTTGTTGGTGTAGGCATTTGGTTTTTTGGGTATTGGTCTATGGGCTCATTTTTCGAGGGCGCAGGTATTTTAGTTGGTTTTATTGGTGTTGGTACTTTGATTGCTGGATATTTGTACCCAAACACAGGAAAAGAGCTCACCAACGCTGTTGAAGAGTTTGAAAAAAAATAATCTTTGGGAAAGAATCATAAAAAGTTATTGAATAATCTTGAGGAACTTCGAAAATCTGCAGGGTTAACCCAGCAAGAACTTTCAATTGCAGCAGAAGTCTCTAGAAAAAGCATCAATGCCGTTGAGAATGGAGTGTATATTCCTTCGACAGTTTTGGCACTCAAAATTGCAAAAACCATCAATTGCTCTGTTGAGGACTTGTTCAAATTGCCATGATTGTATTTTGGTTTGCTTTATAAAGCAAATTAGTCTATATTTAATATCTCTAAAAAAAAGAACATTAAGTACTAAAACGTAACCAATGAAAAACCTCATTTTTCTTTTTGTTTTTTTAATTTTTGCTTGTTCAGGCAGCGAAGATGCCAATGCTCAAAACCAGAAGGATATATTTACGATATACTTGGTTAGGCATTCCGAAAAGGATTTATCCGCCAATAACCCCTCAGACCCTCCATTATCTCTTTGTGGAGAACAAAGGTCTGAAAACTTGAGTGGTTTCCTTAAAGACGTTAATTTGGATGTTATTTACAGCACCGACTATGTGCGTACCAAAAGCACAGCACGTCCTACAGCAAACGCAAAAGGGTTAGAAATTGAGCAGTACGATGCTCAAGAACTCAAAGATTTCTCACAATTATTGATTGATCGTCAGCAAGACGCACTTGTTGTTGGGCACAGCAATACAACTGGAGTTTTGGCGGGTCTTTTGGTTGGGGAAAATAGGGGTGCATTTGATTTGGATATTTATGATCGTATTTATCAAGTGGTTGTTTACAAGAATAAAGGCCGACTTCACTTGTTGCATGTTTCTGTAGATTGTAATCAATGAGCCGTTAAATGATGTTTAAGCCAAGTTTCTTTTAACTTATTCTAAAAAACTTTATTTAGAAGCTAAACATTTGTATATTAGTGTCTTAGAAACCAGTTTAACGTCACTTTTTTAATGATTAAAAGAATAATTTCATTAATTCTTTGCTCAATATCTTTTTTTAATTTTTGTGTTGCTCAAAATGTAACAATCGATAATTATTCTGTAAATGGTCTTGGTCAAGTACAACTATCGATTCAAGCCCAAGCAGGCAAATATTATATTCTTCACGCACAGCATAGCTCTACGTTTAATTGGGCTACCTCACTGACAATTGGTGTCAATGGAACAATGGTAATTTCCGAACCAGCTGGTGCTTATCCGTTAGCGAATTATACCATAACAGAACATGATATCTTAGCGCCAGATGATTACGACGGAGATGGTATAGATGACATCACTGAATTTTATAACATGCCTACAGATTCACCGTTCAATTTTGCATCTCCCATTGATTTAATAGACGGATCAACCTCAATTCCGGATCATGATACTTTTTTGGAATTAGCCACTGTAAATAATGTAGGTTGGGCTCCATTTTTAGATGATCAGTTGTATGTGAAATTTGGTATACTAAATCGTGATACTTCCGAACCTCAGGTGTATTTCATCAACAGTAATACCTATGTAATTCACGCAAGTTTCTGGAGTGGAATTGGAGCTTCTGTCACTGGGGATGATAGTTCTGGAGAAATTGTTTTTAATCCCAATGATATTCTGCCAAATGGGGTTATAGGAAGTTATTCTTTCAATTTCTCTTTCGGCGATGCTTATGATTTTGAGGACACGCAACGCACCTACGAATTACTGGTAGCCAGTATGCCTTTTCTTCAAAACAACATGAATCATTTTATTGGACAAGCCGATGAAGATAACCACATCAACAATTATGCTGAAGACTTTGAAGATTCAAGAATAGATGTAGTTTTAGAAACCGATGTATTTGCTGAAGTAAATTACATTCCGTTTCATGAAGCCGAAGGTTATGGGTTTTTTAAGCATATGACAGATCTTAATGAAACCCCAGGGAGTAGAGATATTGTTCTATATGATGCATTACCAAATTCATTGCCGAGAGTAGGAGGAATCATAACCTCTGTGATACAAACCCCATTGTCGCATGTAAATTTGAGGGCAATTCAAGACAATGTCCCTAATGCATACATCGCCAATCCTTTATCGAATGATGCAATTTCTAGTTTACTTGGTGGTTACATTTATTATAAAGTAGAAAACGACCGCTATGAAATTCGAGAAGCAACTTTAAATGAAGTTAATGCTTGGTATGAAGAATTGAGGCCAACAGAGCCACAAATCCCAATTCGTGATTTGAGCATTACACAAATCATGCCTTTAGATAATATTGGCTTTGAAATGTCTACAGCCTTTGGCGCAAAATGTTCTAATCTTGCCACCATGAGGTCTTTTGATCTCCCCTCAGGTACAATCCCCGATGGTTTTGGAATTCCATTTTACTACTACGATGAATTTATGCAGTTCAATAATTTTTATGAAGAGGCACAAGTCATGATCGATAATCCTACTTTTCAGACAGACATCAACTTTAGAATTGATCGTTTAAGAGATTTTAGAAGAGCCATTAAAGACGCTCCAATGCCTCAATGGATGTTGGATGACCTTCAAGCCATGCATGATGATTTTCCTGAGGGCACACCTGTTCGATGTCGCTCCAGCACGAATAATGAAGATTTACCTGGGTTTAGTGGGGCTGGTTTATATACTTCAAAAACCCAATACCCAGATGAAGGACACATATCCAAATCCATCAAACAGGTGTATGCGAGTATGTGGAATTTTAGAGCTTATGAAGAGCGAGATTTTTATCGTGTAGATCATTTTATGGCTGCAATGGGCATCCTTTGTCATACCAATTTTCAAGGGGAACAATCCAATGGGGTTGGGATTAGTATAGATCCTATTTATGAAACAGAAGACACTTTTTATCTGAACACTCAAGTAGGAGAATCGCTAATTACAAACCCAGATCCAAACTCGGTACCTGAAGAGATTTTATTGTACGAAGACCCTACACAAGGAGGAGGATACCTTGTTTTAAGGTTGTCCAACTTAGTGAATCCAGGCGAGTTGGTTATGGACCAACAATATCTCGATCAAATGAGAGATTTTCTAACTGTTATTCATGATGAATTTGCAATACTTTATGATGTTGTTGGCGCAGATGGTTTTGGAATGGACATCGAATACAAAGTTACAGCGCAAGATCAATTAATAATAAAACAGGCAAGACCTTGGGTTTCATTTTGGGCGGATATCAATGGGGATTATGATTTGGGTATAACGGCAATTGTGGCGCCTCAATCTTCTTCCACTCTTGGTAATAATGAGCTTGTAACTGTAACTGTGGCCAATGAAGGGTTAAATGCGATGAGTAATTTTGATCTTGAACTGGTGGTGGATGATCAATCAATGGAAACAATTACAATTCCCCATACCATTGAACCTTTTAGTGAAGCAAATTTTCAATTTTCAGTACCTCAAGATTTTTCTGTAGTAGGCGATTATAGTGTCTCAGCAATGGTGAGTCATGAAGATGATGAATACGAAAACAACAACACTTTAAATGCTGTGATTAGCAAGACTCATGAGGTAGATGCGGCACTTTACATTGAAGATTTATCCGTTGTTTGTAATGACGTGGTTGAAGTCTCTGCCGTTGTAACCAACCAAGGTGATACTACCATTACGGATGTACAAATTGAGGTCGTAGTTAATGGTTCAGTTGTAGAAATTATCAACGCGAGCGTAGACATTCCTTTTCAAGAACAAGAAACAATAACCATTTCTGTTGATAGCAACCTACAACAAAACAATAATATCACATTAAACTTGTTGAATGTATCCCCACAAACGGATGGAGATTCAACCAACAATTCGGCTACTGCAACTACAAATCTTGAATCGGATTATGATGTCATTACACTGGTTATCAATGCGGATAATTATCCTCAAGAAACTTCTTGGAAGCTCGTAAACGAATTCAATGAAATTGTATCTACAGGTTCCTTAAACAACAATACTGAGTTTTATACCGAAGACATATGCATTGATTACAGTTCTTGTTTTTCACTTTATGTTTACGATTCCTACGGCGATGGTATATGTTGTAGCTATGGAGAAGGAAACTTTCAGGTCCTAGATGCGTCAGGCAACATAATTCTTATAAACGACGGAGACTTTGGCAATTTTGCGGAGGAAGTATTTTGTCTTGATGATTCTGAATGTCAAATAACAGCAGATATAAACGTATCGCATGCAACTTCTTCTTCTGTAAGCGATGGTATTATTACCATCAGCACAACTTCAGGAATAAGTCCATTTCAGTATAGTATAGATGGAGGACAAACATTAACAGACTCTAACGTCTTTAATAATCTACCTGCGGGGGATTATGATGTAGTTGTTGTAGGTGCCACGGGGTCTTGTACGTACCAGGAGAGTGTTTCCGTTGAATCCTGTAATTTTACTACAGTTGATATTGAAGCGACTTTAGTTTCATCTGTAGTATCAACAAATGGATCCATTGTCATTACACCGACTTCTGGAGTTGGTCCTTACCAATACAGTATAGATGGCGGTCAAAACTTCGTTAATAATAATGAGTTTTACAATTTAGCTGTAGGGGACTACAATATTGTTGTAAAAGATGGTAACAACATTTGTACGTACGAAGCAGATGTACCCATTGGAGTCGAGGGCTTAGTTATAAACGAAATTAATTATCGCTCCAGTGCTGCATTCGATCCAGGAGATTGGATTGAATTATACAACCCTAAAGCAGTAACTATAGACATTTCAAATTGGCAAATCAAAGATGACAATAGCACCCATATTTTTGTACTTCCAGAAGGTACTCAAATAGCTGGAAATGGATTTTTGGTAATTGTTAAAGATGCAGCAGCATTCAGTAGTGTATTTCCAAATATTCCTTTCATAGGAGAATTGGATTTTGGATTTGGAGGGTCTGATGCTGTTAGATTGTTCAACTCCGAAAGCAAACTTTTGGACGAGGTGTATTATGAATCAGAATTTCCTTGGCCTACTTGTGCTGATGAAACTGGAAATACTTTAGAATTGATAACACCAGATTTAGACAATTCACGTCCCGAAAGTTGGGATTGTATCAATGAAAATGGAAGTCCAAATGCTGTCAATAGTACTGGACTTTCAATTGAAGATGTCGATTCTAATTCGATAGCATTGTATCCAAATCCTGTAAAAAATATACTCTATATCTCAGGAAATTCATCAGCGTACAACATTGAAGTATATTCATTACTTGGCAAGCGACTAATGACCGCTTCCAATACCAATGAAATCAATGTAGACTCATTAAGTCATGGCGTTTACTTGATAAAAATTAATTCTGAAACAACAACAGTCACAAAACGGTTTATTAAGTTTTAATGTTCTGCTTTATAATTGTATTCGAACAATATATAAACACCTCTTACCGAAATGTTTGAGGTGTTTTTTTAATTAAAACAAGCAAGAATGTTTAATTAATTATATTTGCTCTATAATTCTTATCAAAATCCTAATATCATGAAAAAAGCCTACATTTTTATACTTATGTTCTCCCTTTCGTGGCTAAACTTCGCCCAAACACCTTGTGTTGGGAACAATTCTGGCGGATTCCCATGCGATGATTATGATTTAATGGACCATTTTAATAAATCCACATTGAGTAATGTGGATGGCAGCGATATATGGGGATGGACTGATCCATCAAATAACAACGAATATGCCATCATTACGTTTGAAGATAAAACCTGTTTTCTGAATATATCGGATTCCACAAACCCAACCTATTTAGGGTTTTTAAATTCCAATGCCGGTGTCAACTTTTGGCGTGATGTAAAAGTCCATCAAAATCATGCCTTCATTGTAGCCGATAATGTTGGTGCACATGGCATGCAAGTCTTTGATTTGACACGACTAAGGAATGTCGCTAGCCCTCCAGAAAACTTTACAGCAGATACTGTGCTTACCAGTGGATGGAATGGCTCTACAATAGGGAGTTGCCATAATATTGTAATCAATGAATCTGTTGGAATGGCTTATCTCGTTGGTTGCAATAGCGCAAACGGTGGTGGCCCCATGTTTATTGATATTAGTGACCCTGCCAATCCTGTAGCCGTTGGCCAATATACCACAGATGGTTATACCCATGATGCACAGGTGGTAACCTATGCAGGTCCTGATGCAGCATATACAGGAAAAGAAATTTTAATTGCAAGTAATGAAGACAAAGTGGTTATTGTGGATGTGACTTTACCAACTGCTCCAATAAAAATTTCAGAAATTTCATACAGCAATGTCTCCTATACACATCAAGGGTGGTTTTCATCAGATATGCGGTATTTTTTGGTTGGTGATGAAGACGATGAAATTAGTTTTGGGGTCAATACCAGAACAATTATTTTTGATTTCTTAGATTTAGATAATCCAGTGTACCATTCACAATATACAGGAGGAAGTGCAGCAATAGATCATAATTTATATGTTAAGGGCGATTTGGTTTTTCAGGCCAATTATACGTCTGGATTACGTATTTTAGATATTTCTGATATCAATAACATCACCGAAGTTGGATATTTTGACACCCATCCCGAAAACAACAATACAAACTTTAATGGCGCATGGAGTGTTTACCCCTATTTTGATAGTGGTAATATCATTATTAGTGATATAAACAGAGGTCTTTTTATTGTTAGAAAATCGGGAACACTTAGTGTGGATGACTCTATTTTCAATAAAAAAGAACTAACGGTATACCCAAATCCTGCACGTGAAAAAGTTATTATCACAGTCAAAAACAACCCCATCGAAAAAGTACAATTATTTAATGTTTTAGGTCAAAAGATTGTAGATGTTGAAATTGATAATCTTAGTGAAACGAACCTAGATGTTAGTCAGTATAAAGAAGGAATTTATTTCTTAAAAATAAACAACGACGTTACTCAAAAAATTATCATCAAAAGGTAATTTTTTTCATGAAACTATTTATCTGCTTTTCAGTTGAAGTAGACTTAAAAATTAATTCTTAATAATCTTTTTTATGACGGTCTGATTATTGGCTTTAATTTTTATAAAATAAACGCCTGTATCAAATGTGCTTAAATCTAATTGATTAGTAGCTAAAGCTGAACCTACTTTTTGTCCTAAAATGGAATACACTTCAACATCAAATTGTTCATTACTTCGTCCAATATATAATACATTTTGGACAGGATTTGGATACACTTTAATGCTATCAATTTTAAAATCTTCTACAGTAAGATTACTGTTATTTATGGCATTAGGACTACCGTTTTCATTGATGCAATTCCAACTCTCTGGTAATGCATTGTCTAATTCAGGATCAATCAACTCTAAAGTATTTCCAGTTTCGTCTGCGCAAATAGGCCATGGCGCAACAGATTGGTAAGCCACTTCATCTTGTAAGGTTCCTGACACATTATATAGGCGCACAGCATCTGAACCACCAAATCCAAAACCTAGTTCCCCGATATAATTTATATCTGGAAAGACACTTATAAAATCAGAAGCATCTTTAACTATAACGAGATAGCCATTGCTCTGAATTTGTGTCCCTTCGGCAATGATAAAAATATGAGTATCATCATCGTCCTTGATTTGCCAATTCGAAAGATCAACAGAAGCCGAATTTGGATTGTATAGCTCAATCCAATCATCGGAGTTAAAATCAACACTAGATCTGTAGTTTATTTCATTGATCACAATTGGAATAGTTGTTTGTGTAGGTGTAAAGTTAGGAGTGACTTCAAAAGAACCTGTTAGCGACAATTGTATGGTTTCTTCAGTAGAAAACAAATCTCCACTCCAGTGCGAAAATTCGTAACCAAATTCAGCAATTGCAGTGAGTTTGATGGGTACAGTTTCAAAATAATCTCCCGTCCATGCATTTTCCTGTATAGTCAAGTTTTCATTAACCTCTACAAAACCTTCATTGGTGTTGAGGTTTGTAATGGTAACAGGGTGATGGTTTGGAAGACCAAATTGTTGCTTTATATGTTCTTTTACAATAGGATGTCTGTTGATGGCAAAACTTTTCATATTATCAACATAATAACCAACATATCCAGTGATGTCCCATATTTCATCATATACAGAAGGGTCGTCCTTCCATCGGTTGTAATGCGCCAGCACTTCAGGTTCTATAATGGCATAAGTTTCATCGATGTGGTTAATCACATTGTTTGGTAAAAATCTGGTATTTAATTCATCTGCATAACGATTTATGAATTGATTTCTAAAACCAATATTTGTGGTTAACTTTCTAAATAATAAAGTAGACCACGCTGGGTTCGGCCACCCTGGACCGTTTGGTTCAAGTGCGAAACTAAGTGTGTCTTCGTCGTAGTTAGAAATGTTCCAAAATGGACCAAAACCAAAATCTGTATCATACATAATCCAACGCCATTTTGTGTTTGGGTGTTTCCAAAATTTGATATTATTCCCTGGCCAGTCTGTGTTGTTGATATATATATTTGAAGCTTGGTAAAGTGCATAGTGCTTCAAATCGATTCTATTGCGGACAAATTCAAAATTAGCATCATTAGACAAATCGTATGTATTGATGTAATCTATGAGTTGGTTGTATTCTTCATTACTTCCTTCAATAATTTGTGCATTATTTGTGAGTAATGTGATTTCATCAGCGTTTAAATTGTGCTTTGAAGCCAACATGTGCTCATTTATTTTTTCTCGCATATTGTACATCCCCCAGTATTCTCCATTGAGGTATGTGGCAACAGGATTATAATCTTGAAAATCCAATTCTGTACCCCGCATTAAACTTGTAATCATGATATCCTTCATACTAGATCTTAACCAATCTTGACCAGAATTTCTAAGTGTAAATGCTTCGAATTCATTGTAGGTTATATTGTCAAAAAATGAGTGTTCAAATTTTGAATCGCCGTATTGGCCTCTTGCAAAAAAGGATAATGAACGTTGCCCGTTTTGGCCTCTGCTCCATCCTCCAAAAATTTTTACACCAGCATTAAACTGAACTGATGCACTTCCGTCATGTTCATAAAACGAAAAGTGTATGGGACGTTCCCAATCTTCCCAAAAATTCGCACCAAAATAGGGCATATCTGTTGAATAAGTGCCTTCGGGTCCAAAAACATAAATTCCATAATCATCATCAAAGAAATCATCAGGATTTACGCTAAGCAGCATAAGATCAATACCGTGATTTGCTCCAATAATATAGGATTCTGTACCTGTTTTTGAGGGTAAGTAATTTGAAGCAAAAATCCGTGCGCGCACACTGGTGTTTTCGGATATATTGATTGTACCGCTGTAAACGGGTGATTGTTCATTTGGAGTACTTCCATCGGTGGTATACCGAATGACTTGTCCTATCTGATTGCCAGAAAGACTAAGACTTATGGATTGGGTTTTTAGCCCTCCATTTTCTGAAAAAACAACTTCATTTTGAATGGCCCCTGTAAATTCTTCATCAGCATTTTGAGCGCCAGGAGTTGTAACCACATAGCTTACAATAGTGTTTGAAAAATTGGAAACTCCTGTAGAAGTATTTGGAGGTAATCCTTCAACAAGAAGTTGATCTACTAATGTTCCATTTTGATCTGAAAGCGATAGAGTTTCAGAGGTTGTAGAAATTTTAAAGTTTGTATGAAGCGTGTAATTGTCACTCAAGTTTAATATTTCGGGTGTGTTGACGCCAGAACTGTTGGCTGTTGAATAAATAGCCGACAGAAAGGGAATTATGGTAAAGTCAGAGGAAAATGAACTTACATTATGCGCTTGAATCGCTAAAACATTGGTTCCTTCAACTAAAATAGAACTAAAATCTGAGATTAAAAACCGATCTGGCCCCCCTCCATTGTACATTTGTGCTTCATGTTCTTGATTTGTGGAAGCATTGTAGGGTGGTGGTACCCCATCAATATTAGCACGTGCAATTTCAACGCCATTGATGTATGCCACAAAAGCATCATCGTAGTCAATATCTAGGATTAAAGAAATAATGTCTGCAACGTTTGTTAGGTTAAAACTTTTTCGAAGGTAAACTGACAAGGTTCCATTAGGAATTAGAGTAGCATCGTCGCCATCGGCATAGCCAAAACCAGAAGCACCATTACTCCAATTAGAATCATCAAAACTTGAACTGTTCCAATTTGAACTTGGTTCTGCACTTGGAATTAGATATTTAAATAAATCCCCTTGATTGATTAGTGTTCTTGCTGTAGTGATTTGAGCACGGTCTTTATCTGAAGCCCATAACAGTAAGTAATCATTGGCAGGTATGGTAACATTGGGGAAGTTCCACTTCGATAAATCATTTAAATCATCAGAAATGCTCCAATTTTCGAGGTTGATGTCTTGAGTTCCATAATTATAAAGCTCTATCCAATCTGGTGTGTCACCATCTTCATCGAAATAAACAGAGTTGGACGAAACCACTTCATTAATTCTTATGTTTTGTGCATTTGAAAGTAATCCTATGAAAAGAAAGAAAAATAAATATCTCATTAGTTAAAGTAATGTCTATGCAAGTTAGAAATGTAAATTTCGGCTATTTTTTCGTCAATCCAAAATAAGTAAAATTTAAACAAAAAATATTCCCAAAAACAGCAAACTGTGTTTTGGGATAATAGTGCTGAGTTTTAAATACTATGATTTATTTTTTTGAATTTTAGGCACTTTGTTATTCACATCAATCCATTTACTTAACTCTAACATTGTTCAACTTTTCCGTTGAAGATTAGAATTTAACATAACCAGAAATTTCAAATCATTGAATTAATTTTTAAATAATTATTTTTTATGTATCAACTATGTATCAATATTAATTTATAATTTTCTTATTTTGGATTTTTTATTTTAAAAATTAACCATGTATAAATTATATTTCGCTTTATTATTAGCGACTTCCTTTTGTTTTAGTCAAACCCTTAGTATAGAATCAGGTAGCTTTATTAGCATCAATCCTAATACTTCTATTTCAGTAGATGGATTAGAATTATCTCCTAACGTATCTCATACCATATCTGGACCTAACTCTATTACTAGATCAACAACACCTATAGTTGTTGGCGACAACTCCAGTATTGAAAGAGTTTATGAATTATCAAACGAGTTAACTGCTTACTCAGGAGTAATTTCTTTTCGTTATTTAGACTCTGAGCTTAATGGTATTGCTGAATCGGATTTAGTTTTAGAGGTAATGGATGCCAATGATGTTTGGAACAATGTTGTGCCAATCATTGATGATGTGAATAACATATTGAGTTATGATTTTACTGAACTTGTTGGTTTTAAAAAAGTTACTGCAAGTGCTTCATCAGCAACACTCACCATAAAAACAGAAACCCTAAATGATATAGTAAGGGTATATCCAAATCCAACAACCGATAAGATAATTATAGTTTCTAATTTTCCACAACACTCCACATTGTTCAATACAGCAGGTCAAAAAATATTAGAGTCAAACTCCTTAGAACTAGATGTTACAGACTTGCCTACTGGTGTTTATTTACTGAATTTACAAAATACACAAAACCAAATTTCAACGTTTAAAATCATAAAAAAATAAGATGAGAAAAATTACTTTAATCACCCTCATGCTGTTTACAGCGTTGAGTTACGCTCAGGTTGGTATTAATACCAATACGCCCGATGCATCATCGGCATTAGATATTGAGTCCAGTACAGGAGGAATTCTCATTCCAAGATTAACAGAAACACAGCGAGATGCAATTGTATCACCCGCTTCAGGGTTAATGATTTATCAAACAGATGAAATATCAGGTTTTTATTTCTATAATGGAACACAGTGGACAAGTGTTGGGATGTCTGGTCCACAAGGTCCACAAGGTCCAGCAGGTCCACAAGGAGTACAAGGGGAAACAGGTCCACAAGGCCCACAAGGTCTTCAAGGATTAGCAGGGGCAGATGGTGTAGATGGTGCTCAGGGTCCAGCAGGTCCACAAGGTCTTCA
>CBFHQL010000012.1:0-38933 GCA_965658025.1 Flavobacteriaceae bacterium
TGTAGCGAATACCGTTACCGGCTTAGTCCTTCCCTATTCGTGCACAGCATCATAGACGCTGGCTACATGCAAGATGCTGAAAGCAACGATGAACAACTTTATGGTTTTGGCTTTGGTTTTGGCCTTCGAACCAATGCTGGGCTTTTGCGTTTTAATTATGCCAATGGCAAACCCAAATACCAAACTTTTAACTTTTCGAATTCCAAAATTCATTTAAGCTTAACCACTACTTTTTAATTCAAACACTCAAAAAGGTTAAACAACTGTTAAAGATATGTTAAAAAACAGTGTTTTTAGGGATTGAATTAACTTTTATTTAAGAATTTAGTCCAAACTAATTAAAAACTCAAATTATATGAAACCCAAATTTACGATGATCTTAATGCTTTTGGCATTAAGCGTGCAAATGGTGTTTGCACAACAAAAAACAGTTTCAGGAACCGTATCGGACGAAAATGGATTGCCCCTGCCGGGTGCAACAGTCATTCGTGCAGGAACAAGTTCTGGAACCTCAACCGATTTTGACGGAAAGTACCAATTATCAGCCAACGTTGGCGATGTTCTAGAAATTAGTTATGTGGGCTATGCCACGCAATCGGTAACGGTAGGAGCATCCAATACCTATGATGCACAACTTCAGACAGACAACACGCTCGATGAAGTGGTCGTTACAGGATATACGAGCCAAAAAAGGTCAGATGTTACTGGGTCAATTGTGAGTGTAGGTGAAGAAGAAATTCAGTCCTTAGTCACTGCAACCGTTGACCAAGCTTTACAAGGGAAAATATCTGGTCTAGCCATTACTGCTAACTCTGGAACACCAGGGTCTACATCTCAGATTAGAATACGTGGAATCAGCTCAATAACTGCTGGAAACGAACCGCTTTATGTTATTGACGGTGTTCCAGTAAACAATGACAATGTTTCTGACTCAAGTGCCACGTCATTCTTGTCTTCAATTGCAGGTTTGGACAGCAACAACATCAAGTCTGTTACTGTACTCAAGGACGCATCATCTACATCTCAATATGGTGCTCGTGGTGCCAATGGGGTCATTTTGATTACAACTAAAGATGGACAACAAGGAAAAACCAGATTTTCGTTTACAAGTTCTTATGGGGTACAAAATGACGCTGTAAAGGGACCAGTACCCTTAACAGCAGCACAACGCCTTGAGCTACATGCTGAAGCTTACTTTAATGACGGTTATTTCCCAACAACGGAAGATGCTACAGCTTATTTGCTCAACACCTCAACATACAAGAGCTGGGATGAAGATGGAAGACCAGAAGCTAACTGGAAAGAAATTGTTAGAAATCCTGATGCACCAATATATCAAGCTAACTTTTCTGCGAGTGGTGGAAACGAAGGACACACATTTTACACCTCACTGGGGTATATGGAACAAGAAGGAACAGTGATAGGTTCTTCATTTGAAAGAATATCTGGTGCCATTAACTTTACCAAGAGGATCACTGACAAAATTGAATTTTCAACCAAAAACTCAGCATCTTATTCCTATCAAGATGCTTTTCTCGAAAGAAGTGCATATTTTGAAGGCGCAAGAAGTTCTATTTTCTTCCAAAGTCCTTTGAGGCAACCGTACAACACAGATCGTTCCATTAATGAATTTGGTGGTTCCTTGCCAAACGCACTCTACATCACAAAAGAAAATATAAACGACAACAGATACACCAGATTAATGTCTAACAACACTTTACGCTGGGACATAAATGACAAATTAACTTTGGGCACAAGATTTAATGTAGATTATCAAATTTACAATTCTAGAGAATATTCCAATAGAAATTATGGCTATGGAGCTGAAACTGAAGGGGATGCTAGCCAATACATGCGCAACAATGTCTACTATGTATTTCAAAATTTCTTGGAATATAATTTCGAAATCAATCCTGATCATGTTTTTGATTTTACCTTATTACATGAATACCAATCCAACAGATATTATTATCTCGGAGCTTTTGGCCAAAATTTCCCAGATGATGGATTATTTAATTTAGATAATTTAGGAAAAATCGTTTCCGCTAATTCTTCTGTAAATGATTTTTATCAAGCTTCTTATTTAGGATTACTCAGCTATAAACTATTTGACAGCCGCTATGTACTCAACTTATCTTACCGAAGAGAAGGAAGTTCACTATTTAGTAAAAAGAACCGATGGGGTGATTTTTGGTCTGTTGGAGGGGCTTGGAATTTAGACCGAGAGCCCTTTTTGGCAGATTCTAATGTAATAAATACCCTAAAACTTAGAGCATCTTATGGAACAACAGGAAACTCGCAAATTAGCCAAAACCAATTTCAAGCCCTATTTGCATTTGATGGTGCTTACGCAGGAGAAGGCGCACAAGACGTTGATACTTTTGGCAACGAGGATTTATCATGGGAAAAAAATACAACTCTAGATTTAGGTGTTGACTTTGTCCTTTTAGACAATTTATTTACGGGAAGTATTGGCTATTTTAACAGAGACACATCAGACCTATTGTTGAATGTTCCATTGTCGTTAACATCAGGCTTTTCCAGCCAAACTCGAAATGTAGGCGCGGTAAACAACAAAGGAATTGAAGCAGAACTAACCGCTAACATCATTCAAAGTGATGATTTAAATTTATCCATTGGCGGTAATGTAAGTTCTATCCAAAATGAAGTTACTAAGCTTGCATTAAAACCAGACGGTACTGAAAGAACCATCACAACGACCAGAACAAAAATTGAGTCTGGTCACCCCATCAGAGAATGGTTTATGCCTACATGGGCAGGGGTTAATCCTCAGACTGGTGAAGAAGAATGGTATATAAATGGCGTTGACGGAGCCAAAACCACAAACTTTAACGATGCAGAGCGCGTATATCAAGGCGGAAATGCCATACCAAAGGTCACTGCTGGATTAAATTTTCATGTTGACTTTAAAGGGTTCTTTTTGGATGCATCAACTTATTACGCAGGTGGTCACAAAGTATACGAAGGTTGGCACCGTTATACCAACCAACCCAATGGGTTTACATTTGCATTTCAAGGATTGTCATCACTTTTGGACCGTTGGCAAAAACCAGGTGATATTGCTAGAAATGGTAAATACACTTCTGGATTTACACCTTGGGAACGACACTCCAAGTACCTTTACGATGGTGATTTCCTAAGATTACGAACCGCTCAATTGGGCTACGACTTTAAAGACAAGTTTGAGCACCTTGGGATCACCAACCTTAGAGTGTTTTTTAGAGGGAATAATTTATGGACTTGGGTAAAAGACAAAAACCTTCATTATGACCCAGAGGTTGATTTAGGTGGTGAAACTGGTCTTGAAACCCCACCATCAAAGTCAGTCTCATTTGGTTTAACATTAAATTTTTAAAATCATGAAGAAAATAAAACAAAACATAAAAACAGTCTTGGTTTTAGCAGGGCTAATTATTTTAAGTGGTTGCTCAACGGATGATCTTGAGCCCACCTTAGCACAAAAAAAGAGTGTAGAAGGCAGCATCACTTCTGTGAATAACCTTTATGGTTTAATTAAAGGCGCTCACAATGTACTGACGGCCGCTGGATATTATGGTCGAGCTGTTATTGCCACCAACGAAGTACGCAGTGACAATTGCTTTTCCAATGGAAACTCTGGGCGTTTTTCAACCCAAGCAGAATTCAAATACAACAATACGACGGACTTTATTTGGAACAATGCTTACTATTTGATAGCCAATGTGAATATTATTATCAATACGGATTTGGGTACACTTTCTGGCAATCAAGATTATGGGAAACACATCCAAGGGCAAGCGCTTATACTAAGAGCACTTGGACATTATGACCTTTTACGGACATTTGGACAACAACATGCTGCAACCAGTGGAAACCTCGGAGTACCAATCGTAAAACAATTCAAAGGCGAAGAGTTTCCAGCAAGAAACACCATTACTGAAGTCAAAAACGCGATCTATGAAGACTTAGAAGATGCTTTTGCGATGATGAATGAGTCATTTGACACTTCAAAAGTCCTTGTGTCAAAATTCTCGGCTAAAGCACTAGAATCTAGGGTTGCCCTCTACTTTGGGGATTGGGAAAGAGCACGAGATGCCGCCAAAGAAGTAATTGATAATGGAGGATACAGCATCGTATCTAGCGCCTCGTTTGTGTCCAGTTGGACCACTAAACAAAACGACAACTCAATCTTTGAGTTAGCGTTTGCTAGCGATGATGCGCTTGGTAGTAATTCCCTACAATATATTTACAGATTTCCAGGTGATGCACCTGCTGGATATGGAGATGTAGAAGTTGAATCAAGTGTTATTAACCTATTTGAAGCCACAGATGTAAGAAAGGATATTTTGGGCTACCAAGACTCAGGGACTCGTTTAAGAAACATGGGGAAATATCCTGATACCGCAACGGGAACCGATAATATTCCTTTAATTCGTTATGAGGAAGTGGTCTTGAATTATGCTGAAGCGTTGTTTGAACTAAATAATGCAGACCCAATGGCCTTGACAAATTTGAATTTAATCACATCAAACCGAGGGGCTAGTGCGTATGCAGCAGCAACCAAGGATAATATCTTACTTGAGCGCAGAAAAGAACTTATGTTTGAGGGCTTTAGGTTTGATGATATGATGAGAACAGGTAAAGACGTTGTAGTTTTAGGTTCAAATCAGAATGTTATTGAAACTTTGGCATACCCAAATGACAAGTTTGCCTATCCAATTGATATCGCTGAAATGGATGCCAATTCAAATATGGTTCAAAATGCAGGGTATTAATTAAATCATAAAAAATCATTATAATACAAAAACCACCCACTTGGGTGGTTTTTTTTTGTAGTCATTTTTGTTGTTACAAACACTAAGTTGTTGATTTTTAGTGCATAAAGACTGGAGGTTATGTATTTGTGCTCATTCCATAATGTTTAATCTAATATAAGTATTCATTAACAATACGCCTTGAAACACTTATTATATAGTGTTAAATGTTTAATTATTTGGCCTTTTTTTGAAACAAAAAATTGGTTTTTTGAGTTTTTATCATCACATTTGTGGGGACTAATTCAAATAATTAACAAAAATGAAAACAAAGTTTAGTGTAATGCTAATGCTATTGTTAGTGTTGGCAGTGCAAATTTCTTTTGCACAAAACAAAAATGTTTCAGGAACTGTTTCGGACGATGATGGGTTGCCTCTACCAGGTGCAACAGTCGTAATTGACGGAACATCAACTGGAGTTTCAACCGATTTTGATGGTAACTATTCTATTTCTGCTAGCGTAGGCGACGTGCTTGTCTTTAGCTATGTAGGATATGCCAATCAGTCGCAAACAGTTGGAGCAAGTGACATAATTAATGTTTCTTTGGCGCAAGACAATGCATTAGAGGAAGTTATTATTGAGGCGTATTCAAACAATGCCATCAGTAAAGAAAAATCAGTATCGGCGATTACAACACTCTCTGCTGAGTCTGTGGAATCAAGACCTAATGCTTCTGTAGTTCAGATGCTTCAAGGTCAAGTACCTGGTTTGAATATCGGTACAGGTTCTGGTCAGCCAGGAGCTAATAGTTTGATTATCCTAAGGGGTGTTGGTTCTATCAATGGTAACATCGAACCACTTTTTATTGTTGATGGTGTTCCAGTGGATGAAGATAACTTTAGAAGTATCAACAACGCTGACGTCGCTACGATTTCTATTCTTAAGGATGCTTCTGCTTCTTCATTGTATGGAAGTAGAGGAGCAAATGGTGCGATTATCATAACAACTAAAAAAGGAAGATACGGTGCAAGTTTAGAAGTGAATTATAAATCTCAATATGGTTTTTCTCAACTTCCAACTGCAAACTTTGACATCATGAATTCCCGTCAAAAACTAGAACTTGATCGTTCTCTTGGTCAAGGGGTAGGAAATGGACTCTCTGATCAAGCTCTAAATGCTTTGGCAAACCAAACCAATACCGACTGGTCAGACGTATTTTTTAGAAATGGTACTACCAATTCTCACAACATAAGCATTTCTTCAGGATCTGATAAAACTAATTCTTATTCATCATTTAACTATTTTGAGCAAGAAGGTGTTACGCGAAGAAGTAGCCTACAAAGATTCTCTTTTAGAAATAATTTCAATGGTAAAAGTGAAGATGAGAAGTTTAACTACTCATCATCAATCACAGCCAATTACAGCACAAGTGATTTTATTCAAAATGAAGGTACTGGTAATTTATCAAACCCTTTCTTGGTTCCTTATGTTGCTTTGCCTTATTACTCTCAGTACAACCCAGATGGAACATTAAATACTGTTGGTTCTGGTGAAGACAGCTTTGCAAATACACCATACACATCTTTAAACAATACAATCCTTAATACGAATCTTCAAGAGGAAGTGAAGTTTATTGGAAACGTTAGAGCCAATTATGAATTTGCTACCAACCTCACTGCAGGAATTTCTTTTGGTGTAGACTACACTCAAATAACTAGTAAATTCATAGAAGATCCTCAAAGTATTTACGGACAGGGAGCTGTAGCTTCAGGAGATGCAGAATTTCAAGGAAATCATTATGAGTCATTTTTTAGAGATGTTCGATTCAACAATATTGTGAGTTTAAATTACAATAAAGTATTTGATGACAAGCACACATTAGACTTAACAGGATATTTAGAATTTAGTAAGTCGCACTCCAATTCATTTTCTATGGATCAATTTGGTCTAAACCCCAAGCTTGTAGGAAACGGAGCTGCGTTTATTCCAGGGGATACCTATGAAGATTTAAATGAAGATGGTGTAATCGATGGCGCTGCAGAATTTCCATACATTCCTTCAGTAGCTTCAAGCGAAGTTGAAGTCGGATTGTTCTCCTATTTTGGAGTTCTAAAGTATGACTACGATGGACGATACGGTTTACAAGCATCATGGAGACGAGATGCATCTTCAAGGTTTACTCAATCTAACAAATGGGCAACGTTTTATTCTGTCTCTGGTCGATGGAATATCCACAAAGAAGATTTTATGCAAAATAACACCTTCTTTGATAACCTTAAGTTGAGAGTGTCTTATGGTACTTCAGGAAACGACCGAATTACAGGATCTTACTACGGAGGAACCACACAAACTTATGACCTTTACGGACAAGGTTCTGGTTACAACAACACGGTAGCATACTATGCCTCTTCGATTGCTAATGCTGATTTGAAATGGGAAACCTCAAATCAGTTTAATATTGGTTTAGACTTCTCAATCCTTAACCGTAAATTAAGCGGTAGTATTGATGTTTATGACAAAAATACAGAAGATTTATTTCAGTCTTTCCCAATATCAAGTATTAATGGGACGAATGCAATTCAAGCAAACATAGGTTCAATGAACAACAAAGGAGCCGAAGTTTCATTGAATTGGCAAGCCATAAACAGTGGGGATTTTTCGTTATCAGTATTTGCTAACGGTTCTTACAACAAAAACGAAATCACGAAGCTACCTAATGGAGAAAATGTTGACAATGGTGGTAGAACTATTTTATCAGAAGGTCAACCTATCGGATCGTTTTTTGCGGTTAGATGGGCCGGTGTAAACCCTGCCAACGGTCAAAACCTTTATTACGATATTGATGGTAATGTAACTGACGTTTATTCAGAAGATGACAGAGTCTTTATTGATAAAGCTATTTATCCTACATACCAAGGAGGTTTTGGATTTAATAGTAGCTGGAAAAACTTTTCTTTAGATACTCAATTTTCATTTGTAGCTGACATTTACAGAAACAATGGTAGTTTAGGAGTTATTGAAGATCCTACACTGACAGGTCTTTCTAATTCATCTACAAGTCTTCTTGAAGCTTGGCAACAGCCAGGAGATGTAACCCATATTCCTGCACTATCTACAGAGTCTATAAGAAATAGATTGACTGATCGCTATATTGAAGATGCCTCATTTTTAAGATTAAGAAATATTACTCTTGGTTACAATTTCGAAAATCTTCTCAATGAAAATTCACCAATAAGTAAAATAAAAATATTTGTACAAGCAGAAAACCTAATTACGTGGAGTAAATGGAGAGGTTGGGATCCAGAATCTAGCTTTAGATCAAGTGATTTCTTCGATTATCCAACTTCAAAAATATTCACTGTAGGTCTTGATGTTAATTTTTAAAAAAATGAAGATGAAAAAAATAAATAATTTAATACTGGTATGTGGTTTAATCTTCGCTGGTTATTCATGTGAAGACGCCACAGACATATTTCCAGAAGGAAATTTAACAAGTGATGTAACTTTCGAGACTCTTGAAGATCTACAGTTAGGTTTAAACGGAGCATACGCAAGGTACAGTCCTGAAAATGATATACTCATCAATTCAGTTTTTACAGACAACTGTAAACCCGGTTATGACAACGGTGGACAAGAAATCAACTTTTACAACTGGGCACTAACAGCTGGTGACGGTAATACCACTGCATTGTGGAATGGTAATTACAGTATGATAAACCAGTGTAATAGAGTTCTAGAAGCATCGGCAAATGTTCCCGTAAGTGCTTCTGAGCAAGATGAACTTGATAACCTTAAAGGACAATTATACGCTCTTAGAGCATTAGGCCATTTAACCTTAGCTTCGTATTTCACTACAGATTACTTAGATGACGATGCATTGTCTATTATTATTTCTGACCGTGTTCCTGAAGTCACAGAAACACTTCCAAGAAATACAAACGCACAGGTTTACGCTTTTATTGAAAATGATTTGATGACGGCAAGTACTTTACTTTCAGACAATCAGACTGACAATAAATATGTTTCTCAGGATTTAGTTACTGGACTTAAAGCAAGATTGGCATTATTGCAAAATGATGCAAGTGCGGCCACTTATGCTCAGGAACTAATCGATAAATATCCGCTTGCAACTCCACTTCAATACACATCAATGTTCTTAGATACAGACAATACAGAGGTGATTTTTAAAGCGGCTAGAACATCAGGACTAGTTGGAGGACTTTGGTATTTCACTAATTCAGCAGGTCCATTCATTGAAGCTTCTAACAGTCTTCACGATGCACATGATCCAGCTGATATTAGATTGTATGTTAACATCAACTTTTCAAACGTTAATGGCGGGCCAAGTGAACCAGAAAACAACATTCATCTTATCCACAAATACCCTGGAAATGCATCTCCTTTCTTAAGTGATATTAAGTCTATTAGAGTTTCTGAAATGTATTTAATTAAAGCTGAAGCTCAAGTTAATGCGAATAACCTAAGTGGTGCTGCAGCAACACTGAAAGAACTAAGAGACGCACGTTTCGGATCGAGTACAGCTCTTGATTCTTACACATCTCAAACTGATGCATATGATGCGGTATTAAAAGAAAGAAGATTAGAACTTGCTTTTGAAGGCCACAGATATTTAGATATCAAAAGATTCAAAGACAGACTCAATTCAGGGATTAATAGAGATGCCTTAGACTGTGCTTCAGGTGGAAACTGTGTAATGCTTCCTAGCGATCACAGGCTCACTTTGCCAATCCCACAGGTTGAGTTAAATGCGAACCCTTCAATTGTTCAAAACCCAGGATATGGTAATTAATATAAAACACAATATTATGAAAAAACTAAGTTTATTATTATTGTCTATAGTAGCATTTTCTTGTGGTGAACATGAAGACGTTATTTATGACCCAAATACAAGTACTACATTCGCGTTTTTTTCAACAACATCAACAACAATGGAAGTATATTTAGGAGATGCTCCTTTATCAGAGCAAATTACTGTTGGTGTAAGCACCTTATCAAGTCAAGATAGAACCGTTACCTTGTCTGTTGATGAAGATTTGAGTACTGCAACTGTAGGATCATATGATGTTGATTTGGAAGTTACAATTCCGGCAAATGAATATTTTGGAACATCAAACGTGACTGCCATTACAGACGAACTTACGCTATGTACGACTGCAAGTGTTTTGCTGAAAATTGACTCTGTCAGTGATGGTGGTGTTGTAAGTACTTCAGCGCACTCTGTAGGAATGACTAAAAACGAAAATCCACTACCTGACGATTTTGCTGTGGGTGAATACACACTTACCTTCAATGGTGGTGGTATAGCTGCAGCTGGAAATGCTCCAGTTTGGGGCGATGGGACAGTTGTTGAAATCGCACAAGGATCTTCAAACTCTGAAAGAATATTTACTGTACTTTGCTATCCTTCTTTTGGATTTGGACAGCCAGAGACTGACTATTCTTTTGAGTTAGTATGCGGAATAGCTTCGTTGAATGGAGAAATTAATAACACATCAACTGGAGTTGCTTGTAGTGCTGCAGGTGGTATATCACTACAATCTGTTTCAAGCACTGGAACTTTTGACGCACAAGATGATTCAACATTTACGTTGATATTCAACGAAGATGTAGGTGGAGTCTCTTGCGGAGCTGAAGGAACTACATCATACACATTTACTAAAAATTAAAATTTAACGCTATGAGAAAATTTAATAAATATTTAGTGTTTTTCTTATCACTAACTATTCTTGTTGCATGTGACAATGATAGCAATAATGGTTTAGGAGAGGAAAACCCAGAAAGCGGATGGTTACAATTTGATGGAACAGATCCATCGGTAACTTATCTTAGTAATGATTTATTGACTGATGGTGTATCATCCATAAATATTCCTTTTCGATACACTGCACCAATAAACAAATCAGAAATTGTTTTAGATTATTCAACGGCAGACGTTGAAGGTAATTCCAGTGATATCCTTGTTAGTGATTCTGGAAGTTCAACAATTGCTGCAAATACCTTGGATGGTACGATAACACTAAACATTGATTTAGTGAGTTTGGAAGAAAACATTTCAAATACTTATGTGTTTGATGTCGTTATGCAGTCCAACAATAGAAATGTTGGAATGGGTATTGCTCCCGACTTTTCATCAACGTACAGAGTGACTATCAAAACGTGTGACTTGTTAGATTTAGCAGGAACATACAGCGCAACAACAACCTATGGATTCCATGACTTTGTGTCAACAGTTGGAGATACATTTACTATAGCTGAAGTTGAAATCACTGCAGTTGGTGATGGAACTTTTTCTATTCCTGATTTCTCTGGTGGTTTGTGGCCAGGTGCGTATAATGATGCGTATGGACCATATCCTAATGGAGGTAATATTCCTCTTGTATTTAGTGAAGTCTGTGGTGAAGTCATGTGGTCTGGTCAATCTGAACTATATGGTGATGTTTTGATGCAATCAGAAACTCTTGGAGACAATGGGCCAAATAATGTAAACCCAGATACTGGTGTCATCACTATATCCTTCTATTGTACTGGCTATGGTGAATATGCTACATCAATTTATACTCCGTTATAAGATATCAAATCAAATAATAAAGTTGGGGCTGTTTTATAGACAGCCCTAACTATTTAAATAGATCCCAATATGAAAAAAATTACTCTTTTATTTATTGCCTTTCACTGTTGTTTTGCAATAGCTCAAACCAAAGAAGAGCAAATGGAAATCATCAAAAACTATGACATTGAGGCCATTAAACAGCTAGAAAATAGAATAAAAAATAAAAACAAGAAAATTCAAGAAGAAATTGATGCTTTTTTAAACAGCAATAAAGACGCAAAAAGAGTGATGCGTTCTGGCAATAAAAATTACTACCTTGACAGAATCATCGATGGCAAACCAATATATATCACAACTGACAATGTTGATAGTGCGAAAGCTACAAGAACAAACTTTCTTCACAGCGGCGGCGCATTAGGTTTAAACCTTGAGGGGCAAAATATGACCATAGGTATATGGGATGAAGGCGTTGCTCGAGTTTCACATTTTGAATTTAGAGAAAGTGCTTCCTCAACCACGTCAAGAGTAACTACTCCAGATCAAACTGGAACAAATTACAATAGCCATGGAACACATGTTGCGGGTACTATGGTTGGCAGAGGTTATCAAAACAGTGCTAAAGGAATGGCTCCTCAAGCAAACTTAGTTTCATATGACTGGAATAACGATTATTTAGAAATACTAAACCAAGCAAGATTTGGAGCTTTGCTGATTTCAAATCAATCGTATGGCATTCCCGTAAGAGACCCTGATACCAACGCACAAATTTCAAGTTGGGTGATGGGTTGTTACAATGACGACTCCGCAGATTGGGATGACCTTGCCTATGATGCGCCATATTATCTTCAAGTATTATCGGCAGGAAATGATGGAGAATCGACTTATTCTGGAGGGATATCGGCTGGTTTTGACAAATTAACAGCTGAAAAAAACGGAAAAAATAATTTGGTGGTCGCCAACGCAAATAATCCATTTGCATTAAATTCTGGTTCTATTATTAGTCTTGCAATTAATACAAGTAGTAGCCAAGGACCTGCAGATGACGGTAGAATAAAACCAGATATCACTGGAGACGGAACCGATGTATATTCTGCTGAGAGTGGAAATGATTTAGCTTATGGACAAAAAACAGGTACATCCATGGCTGCGCCAAATGTGGCTGGATCGTTGTTGCTTCTGCAGCAATATTACAATGTACTAAATAGTCAATTTATGAAATCAGCGACGCTTAAAGGACTTGTTTGTCACACTGCAACTGATGATGGCACTAGAATTGGACCCGATCCAATTTTTGGCTGGGGACTTTTAAATTCAAAATTTGCTGCTGAAACAATATTAAACGCTTCAAACGGAAATGCACATATTTCTGAGCGTGTACTTTCAGATGGCGGAAGTTTTTCAACAACAATAGAGGTGACGTCAGGTGAACCCTTGAGTGCAACTTTATGTTGGACCGATCCTGCAGGAACACCACGAGACGGGCAATTAAATAGTCCCATACCTGCTCTAGTCAACGATTTAGATTTAAGATTAATAGGACCTAATGGAAGTACAACTTATTTGCCATGGAAATTAGATCTAAATAACATTTCTGGTTCTGCAGTTACAGGAGACAACTTAGTGGATACTGTTGAAAAAATTGATATTGAAAACCCAACATCGGGTATCTATACACTGACGGTATCACATAAAGGAACTCTTACCAACGGCGCGCAAGATTTTTCGCTTGTAGTCACTGGTTCAAATTTGACTCTTGGAACAGCTGATATAGAAATTTCTACGGTTCATGTATGGCCAAATCCAGCGCTAACAGAAATTAATTTTAAATTTCCCGCTTCGGAAAAAGCTACACAACTAATGCTCTACGATATAAGAGGAAGAGTAGTTTACCAAGATATCATTTCTAAGGGCAGTGGAACCATTAGAGGTCAAATCGATACGTCAAGCTTCGCTAAAGGGGTTTATATTTTAAAAATAAATCAAGGTAATACGTTTGTACAGAAAAAAGTAGTGCTTAAATAAACTACTGATTAAATTAAAAAAAGCGGGCAATGCCCGCTTTTTTTATACAAGGCCACTAAATTAAATTGTATTTTTACAACATGCAAAAAGAAACAAGTTTGTACGGATTACGTGCCGTTTTAGAAGCCATTGAAGCCAACAAATCTATTGATAAAGTATTTTTACAAAAAGGGCTTAGAGGTGAGTTGTTTTCTCAATTAGAACACAGCATTAGAAAAAAGGGGATCAATTTCAGCTACGTCCCTGTAGAAAAACTCAACAGACTCACACCAAACAACCATCAAGGTGCTGTGGCACACATTGCCCCCATTACGTTTTATGAATTGGATGCATTGGTGACTGCGGTGAAAGAAACAAAAGAACATCCACTGTTTTTGATTTTAGATCAATTAAGCGATGTACGAAACTTTGGCGCCATTATTCGCACTGCAGAATGTACCGGTGTCGATGGCATCATTATCCAAAAAAGTGGAAGTGCCCCAATCAATGGCGATACCATAAAAACAAGTGCTGGAGCGGTGTTTAATATTCCAATTTGTAAAGTGGATCATATCAAAGACGCTATTTTTTACTTCCAAGCTTCTGAAATTAACGTAATTGCCGCCACAGAAAAAACAGAACACACACTTTATGATGTAGATTTTAAATCGGGAACCACCATCGTTATGGGCTCTGAAGGCAAAGGGGTCTCCCCTTCTGTCCTCAAACTTGTTGATGGTAAAGCAAAACTGCCTATGTTTGGTAGTATCGCCTCGTTGAATGTGTCTGTAGCTTGTGGCGCTTTTCTTTATGAAGTTGTACGCCAACGTCATTCCTCTTCTTTGAAAGCATAGTGTATTGAGATTTTTGAATCTTCCTCTTGTTTTGGAGGTTCTATAAAGTTTCCGTCTGCATCAAATTGCTGTAAAAAAGGATCATTAGATGCATCAAAATCGGGTTGTTCCCAAGCATATTTGATGGGTTTGGCGATGGAAGATTTAAATAAAAAAGAAAATAATATCCCCACTACAAACCCCGACAAATGACCTTCCCAAGACATTTTTTCTTTAACAGGAAAAATATACCAAATCATTCCTCCATAAAGAAATACAACAACTAACGAAAGGGCGATTAATCGGTAATGTTTTGAAAACAATCCTTTAAATAATAAGAAACTCATCAAAACATAAATAAGCCCACTAGCGCCAATGTGGTACGCTGGACTACCAATACACCAAGTCAAAAATCCTGAAAGCAAAATACCCCACAAAATAAGCTTCCACGCAATAGGTCTGTAGAAATAAAACAAAGCCATAGAGAGCACAAACAAAGGAATGCTGTTGTGGTACAAATGCGTTAAAGAACCATGAATAAAAGGGCTACAAACCACCCCAATCAATCCTTCTAATTTGCGAGGATATACCCCAAAATGTTTCAGATGAAGTCCGAAGCGCAATTCGGCCCAAAAAACAATCCAAATAAGCAGCAAAAACAACAGTGGATAACCCAAAACGCCCAGCGAAAATTGAAATGATGATGTGGTTTTCATAGACATAAAAATACGAAAGTTGAAATTACTTAAAAAAAAGGTTTAATTTGTGGTATGAATACACCGCTTGCCGAACGTTTACGTCCACACACACTTTCTGAGTACATCAGTCAGCAACATTTGGTTGGCCCAAATGGAGCACTCACAGAAGGATTGAAACAAGGACTAATCCCTTCCATGATTTTGTGGGGTCCCCCAGGAATTGGTAAAACAACATTGGCAACCATTATTGCACAAGAATCTGAACGCCCTTTTTACACGCTTAGCGCCATAAATTCTGGTGTAAAAAACGTCCGTGAAGTAATTGAAAAAGCAAAACAAAGTGGTGGTCTTTTTACGACCAAAAATCCTATTCTCTTTATTGATGAAATCCACCGATTTAGTAAAGCACAGCAAGACTCACTTCTTCAAGCCGTAGAAAAAGGATGGGTTACGCTCATTGGTGCCACAACTGAAAATCCAAGTTTTGAAGTCATCTCTGCCCTACTCTCGCGCTGTCAAGTATACACCTTAAAGCCGTTTGGAAAAGAGGATTTAGAAGCTTTATTGCAACGTGCTATGACCACTGACGAAATGCTATCATCTAAAAAAATCATATTGAAAGAAACTGAAGCGCTTATTCGTCTTTCTGGTGGTGATGCACGAAAATTACTCAATATTTTTGAACTCATAATCAATTCTGAATCCTCGGATAAAATCACACTTACAAATAAACTTGTAACCGAAAAAGTGCAGAACAATTTGGTGTTGTATGACAAAACTGGCGATCAGCACTATGATATTGTTTCGGCCTTTATAAAATCGATTCGTGGTAGCGATCCCAATGCAGCAGTATATTGGCTAGCACGCATGCTTGAAGGTGGCGAAGATGTGAAATTTATCGCAAGACGGTTGTTGATTTTGGCTAGTGAGGATATTGGAAATGCCAACCCTACTGCACTGGTGATGGCCAATTCTACAATGCAAGCTGTGGCTTCCATTGGAATGCCAGAAGCTCGAATTATCCTCAGTCAATGTGCAACCTATATGGCATGTTCTCCAAAAAGTAATGCCGCCTATAAAGCCATCAATCATGCTTTAGATACTGTAAAAAATACGGGGAACCTAAGTGTCCCTTTAGACCTTCGAAATGCACCTACAAAACTCATGAAAACGCTTGGCTATGGTGAGGAGTATAAATACGCTCATGACTATAATCAAAATTTTGTTACTCAAGAGTTTTTACCAAAAGGAATTGAGAATACAACATTTTATGCGCCTGGTGATAACGCTAGAGAACAAGCACAAAAAGACTTTCTAAAACAACGTTGGAAAGACAAATACAACTATTAGCACAAAACTAAAATAAAGGTTCAATCACAATGTTCTGATTGGCCACATACTCACGCACCCAACGGTTTCCGCGCCTGTAAGCAATACCTGTTTTGTTGTCAATAAGAAAAACTCCATCGTAAATTGTAGCATGAAGTGTATGTAAAACAACTCCAGAACTAACATCTATTACTTCAAAACCATATGCCGTGGCATTGACCTGAATTTGTGGAATTTCTTGCTCAACAACCGGTGGAGCTACTGGCAAATCTTCAGGTACAGGTGGCGTGGGCACAGCTTCTACTGCTGTTGTAGTCACTGGTAGTTCTGGAACATCAGAAGGCGTTGGTACTGGTATGGATACTCCCGAAGTTTCAGGCACTTGTGCCACATAATTATAATTCAATGCAGCTACGGATTCAAAAGCAGCGCGCAATGCTTCGTGATAGCTCTTTTTGTACTCTTTTTCTTTGGATGTCCCAATTGCTGACTTAAAAATGAGTTCATTATTACAATCCCTAAACTGAACTTCAAGTTTAGTTTTCAAAAATGCTTTGAGTTTTAGAACATCTACATTCAACAACAGACAACGGTTTTCCGAAAGGTCTTTTGGGTAGTTTGCAGAACGTTCCAAAACAATAAACCCGTTTTTTTTCAATAGGAATTTTGTGAGCGAATTGACTTGATATTGATCTGCATTTTTTAAAAAATCGAAACGCTCTGGAACGGAAACATATTTGTAATTATTGATGTCATTTTGTGCAAAAACAAAGTTTTGACACATCATAAGTAAACAAAAAACAATGGCTAATGTATTTTTCATTGAACGTAATTTTAAGTTGAATATACTCATTTTTTTAAAATTATAAATACTGTTTAAGTTCCAAAAGTTGGTTGATGGACTCTATTTCATTAGGGATGTTTTCTTTGTGGTAATTAAAACACACTGCATCTATACCAAAATTTAGTGCGCCCAAAATATCGGCCTCCAAATTATCGCCAATCATAAGACTTTGCTCTGTTGTGGCTTTAGCCAAATCTAATGCATGTTTGAATATTTTTGAATTTGGTTTTTTTACGCCTACCATTTCAGAATTGGTGACTGTTTCGAAATAATGTGCAATCCCAGATTTATTCAATTTACCATGCTGCACTTCTTTGAAACCATTGGTGATGATGTGTAAAGTGTATTTGGGTTTTAGATAATCTAAAATTGCTACAGTACCGTCAAACAGGTAGTTAAACGTAGAAAGGTGTGTGATATAATCATCAGAGAGTTTATAAATCAATCGTGTGTTTATAGCAATATTAAGCGCATCAAAAGCATCCTTTAATCGTGCAAAGCGCAAACTTGTTTTGTCTATTTTTTCTTCGCGATAAAGCTTCCAATAGGCCAAATTTATGGGCATATAAACGTCTAAAAAAGAATTTAATTCGACTTCAATATTATTGATTTCAAAAATTTTTTCGAACGTCAATGCCGAGTTTTTGTCAAAGTCCCAAAGGGTGTGGTCTAAATCAAAAAATAAATGTTTTTTATGCTGATACATCGGTTTTGGAATCTAAAATAATATTAAATAAAGTCTTAAAATCAGTCCAACGATCCCACCCACTAAAGGTATAGTTATGGAATATAGGTGTAAAGACACCATTCACATTTTTTACTTCTTGTATGGCCTTTTCTAAGGTCTCTTTTTTGTCTAAAAAAGAAGTGTGTGTTAATAACGAAAAATCCATCAATTGATAAGGATGAATCATCAAAGGGGTTTGGACTTCAAAACCTAAATCATAAAACAAAAATGGCGTACAGGTGCTCGCTCTAAATCCTATTGTGTCGGGATATCCCATAGAGAAATCTGAATGAATTTCTAAATCCACATAATACCGGTACGTCGCTGGAAGATTGACTTTGGAAAATGAGGCCCTCGCCTTTGTAGTGTTCGCGTTTATAACAGCGTCCAATCGTTGTTTTTCTTGTTTTAATTTATCAATATCGTCAAGCGCCAAAAATGATGTTTTCAGTCCAACATTACAGTAATCTCTAATCGATTTTATTTGAGTTACAAATTCTTTTTTATTTAAATTGATACTTTTGTCATAGGTGGAGTAATCCCCCACCAAAAAAAATACATCAAACTTTTCTTTTGATTTTTTCTGACGATTTATAATCCAATTAAACGTGTTGTAAGGGTCTTTTTTTAACCCAAATAATACTACAAAGCGATCATAAAATAACCTGAATCGAAACTGGACCAAATCAGACAAAAAACCACCTACAGTGCGTAAAAGCCCTTTGTTTTTAAAAAAATAGGCCATAGGCACATCAATAACTGGGTGAATTCGATAATGCTTGTTTTCAAAGACCGTTTGAGGGAAATGTTCCTTAAGTGCAGATTTTAACTTGTAGGCCCAAATATCCACAACAGGTTGGTGCAAAAATTGATTTTGAAATGCAATACTATGTTCTTTAGTGAATCGACCATACACATCTTTTACATGGGGTAAATATTCTTCATATCGACTCAGCAAATAAAAGGCAGCCGAAAAAATATCAAAAGGCAGATGACTTTTTTCACCCACATAAAAAAAACACTTAGTATCGCCCCAATTCTGAACATTGATCTCCACATCCGATAAACCTTGATCAAAAAGAAGGCCATTACTTTTTATGAAAAACTCTGAACCAAGGGGTTGCGGGCCATAAGACATCTTTGGGCCAGTATGGGCAATAAAAACTTCTATAGTCGTCGTAAAATCTATGGGAATACCCAAGATACGGGTGCAAATTTGTTTAAATACAAACTTGAGTCTACTGGTTATTTTTGGTGTATAAATGAGCAGCATTAAAGCAAATTTTCATCGGCAAAACTAAAATAAGTTTTTTCTGTGACAATAAGGTGATCCAACACTTTAATATCTAAAGTTTTAGCTGCTATTTTGAGCTTTTCTGTGAGGTTTCGATCAGAACGGCTAGGTTCCAATCCACCAGAAGGATGATTGTGCACCAAAATAAGTGCAACAGCACCGACTTCCAAAGCTTTTTTAAACAGCAACCGCGTATCCACAACTGTAGCTGTTATTCCTCCTTTACTCAATTGAATTTTTGTTAATACCTTGTTGGAATTGTTCAAATAAAGCACCCAAAATTCTTCATGATCTAAGCTACCCAACAAGGGTTGCATGAGTTCAAAAACTGATGTACTAGAGGTTATTTTGGGCTGATGTTTTGTACTGCTCTCCTTACAACGACGGCCAAGTTCCATAGTAGCCATAATTTTAATGGCCTTAGCTTCGCCAATTCCCTTAAAACTAGTGAGTTGTGCTAATGAAAGTTTACCAACTTCATTTAAATTATTTTGAACACTAGATAACATAATTTTCGCTAAATCTACGGCGCTTACATCTTGAGTTCCAGATCCTATAATGATGGCTATGAGTTCTGCATCACTCAAAAAACGAGCACCATTATCTCTTAATTTTTCTCTTGGCTGATCGGCTTCCGACCAATTTTTGATGGTCATTGAATTTTGGGGCATCATGTCTAAAATTTTTTATTTTGAAAGGTTAAATAATCATCTCGGGAAGGGTATCAAAATCCAAACCGCCGTAGTTTCCAGAACTCATAAGCAGCAAGGTCGTATCTTTATAATTTTGCGCATTTAGAAAATCTTGAAAGGCAATGGGATCTGTATAAACAGTTAAATTACTATGGTTGAATGCATTGGCTATTTGCGCTGCACTGATGGGTTTTAACTTTTTTATAGCCAAAGCACTTGGCGCATAAAATACCACAGCTTTATCGGCCATGGCTAAGGTTTGATTATATTCTGAAAGAAAATTCTCATTCAAACTACTATAGGTATGCAGTTCCAAACAAGCTACTAGTCGCCGTTGTGGATACTGATTTTTAACAGCCATAGTCGTTGCTTTAACTTTACTGGGCGCATGGGCAAAATCTTTATATACAACTGTAGAGTTTTGTTCAGCAATTTTTTCTAAACGTTTATTGGCCCCTTTAAACGAAGTAATAGCTTCATAAAAATCAAGTTCATCAATACCCATGTGCTGACAAATCCATTTGGAGCCTGCCAAATTATTTAAATTATGCGCACCAAATATTTCCAACGGCATGGGCCCTTCTGGAGTTTCCAAATATGTCGTACCATTGTCAATAGTGTATTCTGGTGTTTGGTACGGAAATTTACGAATAGGGTTATCACTGAGTTCAACAACTTCTTTAACAAACTGATCCTCAGTGTTGTAAGAGACGCTACCCCCATCCACTATACTGTCTACAAAAACAGAAAACTGTTTTTTATAGTCTTCGAAAGTTGGAAACACATTGATATGATCCCAAGCAATTCCACTTAAAAGTGCAATATTGGGTTTGTAGTGATGGAATTTTGGTCTTAGATCAATGGGGGAACTTAAATACTCATCGCCTTCGAGGACAATAAAATCGTTGTAATCCGTCAATTTTACCATGACATCAAAGCCCTCAAGTTGAGCACCAACCATGTAATCAACTTCTTTGTTGTGGTAATTCAAAACATGAAGAATCATCGCTGTAATCGTGGTTTTGCCATGACTACCGCCAATAACGACTCGCGTTTTATGTTTTGATTGCTCAAAAATAAATTCTGGATATGAGAAAATGTCAAGCCCTAACTCTTGTGCACGAATCAACTCTGGATTATCGGCCTTGGCATGCATTCCAAGGATAATTGCATCCAAAGAAGAATTTATTTTTTCTGGAAACCACCCCATAGCTTGAGGCAATAATCCATGAGCAGATAATCTAGATTTTGAGGGCTCAAAAATAACGTCGTCACTGCCGGTGACTTGCATACCTTTTAAGTGCAAAGCGAGTGCAAGGTTGTGCATGGCTGCACCGCCAATGGCGATAAAATGAACATTCATAAAACTTATTTTAGGGTAAATATACGCAGAGTCGCTAAAATTTTAATTGGGAGCGTGCATTAAAATGCGCTTTTTTTCATTTTTTGCTAAATCGAAATTTGGATTTAATTTCAATGCATAATTCAAATGCACCAAAGCGTCTTCTGTGCGTTGTTGTTTCAGCAATATTTTTGATATTTGAAAATGGGCTAATTCAATCGGCACTCTATCCGCAGAATTGAAATCTGCTATAAATTTTCTGAATAAAAACGCAGCGGCATCAACATCCAAATCATTGGTCATGCACGCAAGGGCGAGATCATAATGTAGTGTATTGTTGTGTGTGGTGCATTCTTTTGTCTGACGTTGTTGGCTTAGACATGACGCACGATGACGAATCTTTACCCCTTTTTTGATGAATTTTTTGGACTGAATTTCGTCTTTTTTTTGTGTATAAATATAGGCTTTGGCAAAATACCCATTAAGCTCAGAGATTGCTTCCAATTCATCGGCAATTTCCAATGCCTTGTTGTAGCTTCCACCCAAGAAGGAAGGCAATTGTACATAGAGTTCTACTTGAGCCCAACGAACTGCCCAATGAGACGGATCTAGTCTGGCGGCTTTGGAAAATGATTTCTTCGTTTGGCTAATCAACCCCAAAGCTTTAAACTTAGAACTTTTTTTGGCCATCATCCCTAGAACACCACCGTATTTAAAGTGGTAATTGGCTTCATTAGGTATTGCCAAAGTTAACTTTTCATAACAAGCAGCAGCACGTTCCCAGTCTTCCATTCGCCCATAAACATCGCCAAGTAACTCTAGTGCTTCTAAGTTGGTTGCATCATTAGAAACCAACTGCTCCAGCTTGGGTGCCAATGAAGTATAGGCCTTATCGTGCCACAACTCTTTAAATTCTTTTGGTATATTTTGGCTAAAAAGCAAAAGAGGAAAGCAAAAGAGCACTAAAAAATAGTATGGTTTCATCATGATCAATATCAGTACTTTTATCCCTTAAAAATAAGCCAAAAAAAACAACTTAAGTATTGAGTTGTTTCCAAAGAAGATCTTTCAAAGGCATAATTCCTGTTTGCGCAGCAGATGAAATAAATAAATAATCCACAGGCATTTCATCGTCGAGAATTTCTTTGAGTTCTGCCTTAAGTTCTTCATCCAACAAATCACTTTTAGAAATGGCTACAATGCGTTCTTTATCAAGCATTTCGGGATTGTAACGTCTCAGTTCATCCAACAAAATGTCATATTGGTTTTTTATATTATCGGCATCAGCTGGAATAAGAAATAAAAGAATTGAGTTGCGCTCAATATGACGCAAAAAGTAGTGTCCTAACCCTTTCCCCTCGGCTGCACCTTCAATAATTCCAGGAATATCGGCCATCACAAAAGATTGAAAATCTCTGTATTCAACTATACCAAGATTTGGCTTTAATGTCGTGAATTCATAATCCGCTATTTTGGGCTTGGCTGAAGTAATGACAGAGAGTAAGGTCGACTTGCCTGCATTTGGAAAGCCCACAAGTCCTACATCGGCAAGAATTTTTAACTCTATTGTGACGTATTTTTCTTCTGAAGGCATTCCGGGTTGTGCATAACGCGGCGTTTGATTTGTGGGCGATTTAAAATGCCAATTTCCTCGTCCACCTTTGCCGCCTTCACATAAAATAATTTCTTGATGGTGTTCGGTAATTTCAAATAAAACAGCATTGGTTTCTGTATCACGAACAACTGTACCTAAGGGAACATCTATAAAAACATCTGCACCATCAGCGCCTGTACTTCGACTTTTACTTCCGTGTTCGCCATGTCCCGCTCTAAAATGCTTTTTGAATTTTAAATGGTGTAGTGTCCATAAATTTTCATTCCCTCGAACGATGATATGACCTCCACGACCACCATCTCCACCATCAGGACCGCCTTTGGTGATATATTTTTCACGATGCAGATGAACTGAACCCTTCCCTCCATTTCCAGAAGAAGCATATAATTTTATATAATCGACAAAATTACCTTCAGTCATCTTTTTTAGTTTAAAGAGCGTCTATTACAGCATTCAAACGCGCTGTAATCGCATCGATATCGCCAACACCATCAACGCCATAATATTTATCTTTTTTCTGATAATAAGATTTCAAAATAGCTGTTTCTTCATAATATATTTTGATGCGGTTACGAACAATTTCCTCAGACGAATCGTCTGCTCTACCACTCGTTTCGCCACGCTTCAAAAGGCGTTTTACCAAAACTTCATCATCGACCTCCAAAGCAATCATGGCATTCACTTCGGTATCATAGGTCTTTAGAATTTCGTCTAACGCTTCAGCTTGAAAAGTGTTTCTTGGGAAACCATCAAAAATAAATCCATTGGCCTCGGGGGTTTTGGCGACCTCATCGCGCAACATATCAATCGTGACTTGATCGGGGACAAGTTCGCCTTTGTTCATGTACGATTTGGCCAATACACCCAAATCGGTTTGGTTTTTGATATTGTACCGAAATACATCACCTGTCGAGATGTGAATCAGGTTATAGGTTTCTTTTAAAAAATTTGCTTGAGTGCCTTTTCCAGCGCCTGGAGGGCCAAATAATACGATGTTTTTCATGCTGATTTTTAACTGTTGTCATATTGATTCAAAGAATAATCTTTGAATAAAGAAATGAGATTTGGCCACAAAGATAATTAATTACAAAGGTTAAAAAATGTTTTGCCAAGGGATTTTGATGTAAGATTCCATTTTTAAGTGTATTTTTGCGGTAGAATTCAAACTTTAGCAATTTGGCAGATATGCATGTTTTCTCTTCTCAACATAAAGTCGGTATTTTAGGCGGTGGGCAACTTGGGAAAATGTTGCTCTATACAACACGAAAATTTGACATTCATACCTGTGTTTTGGACCCCAATCCCGAAGCGCCTTGTAAAATAGCATGTGATGAATTTTTTGTAGGTAATCTTATGGATTTCGACACGGTTTTTGAGTTTGGTAAAAAAGTAAATACACTGACTATCGAAATTGAAAATGTTAATGTTGAAGCGCTAAAAGCACTTGAAAAAGAAGGCATAAATGTATTCCCTTCTGCGGAAACGTTGGCAACAATTCAAAATAAATCAAAGCAAAAACTTTTTTATGTAGATCATGATCTGCCCACTGCAGCATTTACAAGATATGCATATATAGACGAGCTTAAAAGAGCCATTGAGCACAATGTACAAACACTCCCTTTTGTGTGGAAAAGTGCACAATTTGGCTATGATGGAAAAGGGGTAAAAATTATTCGTTCGCTTTCCGATTTGGACGAACTTCCAAATGTCGAGTGTATCGCAGAAACCTTAGTTCCATTTAAAAAAGAACTTGCCGTTACTATTGCAAGATCACCCAAAGGAGAAGTTCGTGCCTATCAAGTAGTTGAAATGGAGTTTCACCCTGAGGCAAATCAAGTAGAATATGTACTTTGTCCAGCAAGAATTTCAAAAGATATTACGAAAAAAGCTGAGCTCGTTGCTCTAAAAACTGCAGCAGCGTTTCATCATGTAGGGCTTCTGGCTGTAGAATTATTTTTGACAGAAGATGATGAAATCTTAATCAATGAAGTGGCACCTCGCCCACACAATTCTGGACACCAAACGATTGAAGCCAGCTACACTTCTCAGTTCGAACAACACATTCGCGCTATTTTAGATTTACCTCTTGGAGACACAAAAAATAAAGTCAGCGGTGTGATGGTAAATCTTGTTGGTGCAGAAGGACACCAAGGCAATGTTGTGTATAAAAACATTGAAAAGATTTTGAAATTAGATGGTGTAACACCACACATATACGGAAAAAAGGAAACACGCCCATTTCGCAAAATGGGACATGTTACCATTGTTCATTCCGAAATAGACAAAGCGCGTTCTATAGCACAACAAGTAAAAGAAACAATCAAAGTAATAAGCAAATAATATGGCACAAGTAGGAATTATTATGGGAAGCGACAGCGATATGCCGGTCATGAAAGAAGCGGTAGAAATCCTTAAAAACTTCAATATTGACATTGAAGTTGATATTGTTTCGGCACACCGCACACCTGAAAAATTATTTGAATACGGCAAGACTGCTCATGAAAGAGGGTTAAAAGTCATTATCGCTGGTGCTGGTGGTGCTGCACATCTTCCAGGGATGATTGCAGCCATTAGCCCATTGCCCGTCATTGGAGTTCCTGTAAAATCAAGTAATTCTATTGATGGATGGGACTCAGTACTATCGATTCTTCAAATGCCTGGCGGGGTGCCTGTAGCAACCGTAGCACTAAATGGCGCCAAAAATGCCGGGATTTTGGCTGCGCAAATTATAGGTGCATCTGACCAATGTGTTTTAGATAAAATTCAAGTTTATAAACAAGGATTGAAACTCAAAGTCGAAAACGCTTCAAAAAATCTTAAGCCCTAATTCAGAAGAAAACCATCTTATGAATATTTTGAACAAGCGCTTTGAAACGCCCTACGGTACTGCACCTTTTTCAAAAATAAAAGCAAGTGATTTTCTACCTGCTTTCAAAACAGCTATTGCCAATTCCAAAGCAACCATAAATAAAATTTGTGAAAATAATGACACGCCCTCTTTCGAGAATACTATTGTAGCTTTAGAGTTTTCGTCCTTAGAATTGGAACGAATTTCAAGTCTTTTTTTTAATTTGAATGCTGCAGAAACCAACCAAGAAATTCAACAGATTGCTCAAAAAGTCTCGCCATTGTTGGCAGAATTTTCCAATGATGTAGCCCTTAACGAAGTTCTTTTTCAAAAAATCAAACATGTTTTTGATCTCAAAGACACTTTAGATTTGTCTCCAGAACAACACCAACTTCTTGAAAAAAAATACAAAAGCTTTTCTAGAAATGGTGCTTTACTTCCCGAAAACGACAAAAATAAACTCAGGGAAATCGATAAATCATTGAGTCGTTTAAAACTCACTTTTGGCGAACATTTACTCGCCGAAACAAATAGGTTTGAACTTCACTTAAATAAAGAATCCGACTTAGAGGGATTGCCAGAGGATGAAAAAGAAGTCGCCAAATTGTTGGCGGAAAAAAAGGGAAAAGACGGTTGGATAATAACGCTTGACTACCCAAGCTATATCCCCTTTATGACATATGCCAAAAATAGAACCTTACGCAAAAAACTAGCGTGTGCTTTTGGCCAAAAAGGTTTTCACAATGATGAGTTAGACAACCAAAAACTTGTTTTGAACATTACAAAGTTACGCCACCAAAGAGCCAAGCTTTTGGGGTACAAAACCCATGCGCACTATGTACTTGAAGAACGAATGGCCAAAACGCCCGAAACAGTCACCCAATTTTTGTCCGATTTACTTGACAAAGCTCGGCCATTTGCACAAAAAGAGTTTGCAGATTTAAGTGCCTTTGCACAAAAAAGTGATGGCATACAAGAACTTCAAAAATGGGATAATACATACTATTCGGAACAACTAAAAAAACAAAATTTTGATATTGACGATGCCCAACTCAAACCCTATTTTAAGCTCGAAAATGTGATTGATGGCGCATTTCAAATCGCCAAAAAACTTTTTGATCTTAGATTTGAAAAAAACGAGGATATTGATGTGTACCACGACGACGTTATGACCTATAAAGTAATGGATGAAGCATCAAATCTTGTGGCTATTTTTTATGCTGATTTTTTTCCTAGACAAGGAAAACGAAGTGGCGCTTGGATGACCTCTTTTAAGCCTCAATATGTTTTGAATGGGAAAAATGAAAGACCACATGTGTCTATTGTATGCAACTTTACGAAACCTACCAAAACCAAACCATCGTTACTCACGTTCAATGAAGTGACAACACTCTTTCACGAATTTGGACATGCATTACACGGCATGTTGGCCAACACAACCTACCCTAGTCTTTCAGGGACGAACGTTGCTTGGGATTTTGTAGAATTACCAAGTCAATTGATGGAAAATTGGTGCTATGAAAAAGAAGCGTTAAACTTATTTGCAAAACATTACGAAACAGGGGAAGTTATCCCTATGGAATGGATTGAAAAACTAAAAGCAGCCGGAAAATTTCAACAAGGGATGCAAACCCTTCGTCAGTTGAGTTTTGGAATCTTAGACATGAATTGGCATGCACTAGACCCTTCGTCAATTGAAGATGTCAAGGCACACGAAAAAAAAGTATTTTCTGCCACACAACTATTTCCAGATGTTGCCGAAAATTGTATGTCTACAGCTTTTGCACATATTTTTCAAGGGGGATATTCGTCTGGCTATTATAGCTACAAATGGGCGGAGGTTCTGGATGCTGATGCTTTTGCCTATTTTAAACGCAAAGGGATTTTTGATTCTGAAATTTCAAAAGATTTAAAACAACATATTTTAAGTAAAGGAGGCACAGAAGAGCCACATATATTGTATGAACGATTTAGAGGAAAAACTGCAACCAATACAGCACTTTTAGAACGTGCTGGACTTCTTTAAGAGTTCAAAACCCGTCCATAAAACCCACCAAAAAATGGGAAGTGCTTCTACCCAAAATGCTGTGAAATATAATGGCCTTTTAGGTGAACTTTTTGCTAAAAAGACTACTAAGATAAGTATCATCAAAATGGTCGAAATAAATTCTGATGCTTTAAATTCATTCCCGAAAATCAAAAATGACAACAATATAAATACTCCTAAATATCCTATTTTTTTGGTATTTGAAAGCCCAATACTTTGCGGAATTGTAGAGAGTTTCAAATCATCAAAATTCATATCTCTAATTTCGAATGGAAGCATCAATATGAAAATAAAAACAAAGCGCTCCAAAATCCACATATAATGGATTTGAAACAAATCCAAACCGCTTTGTAATTGTGGAAGAAAAGCTGTTGTAGCCGCCCAAACAAAAGCAATAATATAAATTTTTAGCCCACTGATTTTTCTTAAACTTTTGGAAGCAACCCACTTCAAAGGCATTCCATAAAAAAAAGTGATTAACCCTAAGAAAAATAAACTGTATTGAACATTACTTTTTAAATTAAAAAAACAAACCATAAACCCAACAATACAAAAAGCACTAAGGATTTGAATTTCTTTAAGTTTGGTTGTGAGTGAGCGGTAATGAAACTTAGCCAAGCCAAAAAACTTTATAAAGTTGTAACCGAAAACTGTAGCAAAAAAGAGTGCGAAAAAAAAAGGCAAAGACACAGAATTACCAGAGCGCAACAGTGTTAGATGTGCGAGCGAAAGTACCGAACATCCAACATGTAAACTACTATTGATATAAAATTTAAATAACCGTTTTAAAAAATTCACTTTGCAAAAATAACCAAACTGTTGATAAGCTTAAAAATCGGTTAAAAACTTTAATTTATTAACAAAAAAAAGCATGAATAAATCCGTAATTTTGCTAAGATTTCTAAAGACATAAAATATGAACCCAGATGTTTTTTCGCATAGACACATTGGCCCTGATGCTGTTCAGATTAAAGAAATGTTAGAAGTGGTTGGTGTAGATTCAATCGATGAATTGATTGACCAAACTGTGCCCAATAATATCAGATTACACACTTCTCTAAATCTAGAAAAACCACTAAGTGAACAAGAATTTCTGGAACATATTCAGAGACTCGGAGCAAAAAATAAAGTCTTCAAATCTTATGTGGGCATGGGGTATCATCCCAGTAATTTACCAGCAGTCATTCAAAGAAATATTTTAGAAAATCCAGGATGGTACACTGCGTACACGCCGTATCAGGCAGAAATTGCTCAGGGTCGGTTGGAAGCTTTACTCAATTTTCAAACCATGGTTACTGATTTGACGGGTATGGAATTGGCCAATGCCTCTCTGCTTGACGAAAGTACTTCGGCAGCCGAAGCCATGGCACTTTTGTTTGCTGTAAGAGATCGTGCTGCTGTAAAATCAGGAGTGGTTAAATTTTTTGTTTCAGATGATATTTTCCCACAGACCTTAGCCGTACTTCAAACAAGAGCAATACCCATTGGCATTGAACTTGTGGTTGGTAACACTGAAGATTTTGATTTTAATTCTGATTTTTTTGGAGCACTCGTCCAATATCCAGGCGCATCAGGAAAAATCTTGAACCTCAAAGATTTTATTTCAAAAGCCAATTCAAACCAAATAAAAGTTGCTGTTGCAGCTGATATTCTCAGTCTAGTAGCCCTCGAAGCTCCTGGTCATTTTGGCGCCGATGTTGTTGTGGGTACCACACAACGATTTGGGATACCCATGGGGTATGGCGGCCCGCACGCCGCATATTTTGCCACAAAAGAGGCATACAAACGCCATATTCCAGGACGAATCATTGGCGTAACAAAAGATATGAATGGAGAGCGTGCACTCCGAATGGCACTTCAAACAAGAGAACAACACATCAAAAGAGATCGAGCAACGTCCAATATTTGTACCGCACAAGTCTTACTTGCCGTGATGGCGGGAATGTATGCTGTTTATCATGGCCCAAAAGGGCTAAAATATATTGCCAATAAAGTGCATCAAAATACTGCGCTTTTAGCTAAGTCTCTCACAAATGCAGGGTTGACTTTAGAAAATGAAACCTTTTTCGACACCATTCGTATAAAGGTTCCTGTGGCCAACAAAATCAAAGAAATTGCTTTATCCAATGAAGTTAATTTTTATTATCCTGATGCAACTACAGTATCTATTTCAATTAATGAAACGACCAACAAAAAAGACCTTGAACAGATTCTTTCTACAGTATCAGAAGCGCTCAACAAAACGATAACTCTAGAATCAATGAGCGAGGGTCAGCTTCCAGAGCATCTCATTAGAAACTCGGATTTTCTTACCAACAGCGTTTTTAATTCCTATCATTCTGAGACCGAATTGATGCGCTACATCAAACGCTTAGAACGTAAAGACTTGGCATTAAATTTTTCGATGATTTCATTAGGATCTTGCACCATGAAGCTTAATGCAGCAGTAGAAATGTTGCCTTTGAGTTGGTCCAACTGGGGGAACATCCACCCTTTTGCCCCTTTAGATCAAGTGCAAGGGTACACCGAAGTCTTGAGGACATTAGAAAAACAACTTAATGAAGTCACTGGCTTTTCTGGGACGTCATTGCAGCCAAATTCTGGTGCACAAGGCGAATTTGCTGGATTGATGACCATCAAAGCGTATCACGAATCTCGTGGGGATCACCACAGAAACATCTGCATCATTCCCTCATCAGCACACGGCACAAATCCAGCGAGTGCAGTGATGGCAGGTATGAAGGTTGTGGTCACAAAATCTTCAGAAAACGGAAATATTGATGTAGAAGATTTACGTGAAAAAGCCATGCAACACAAAGATCATCTAGCAGCGCTTATGGTGACCTACCCTTCTACTCATGGAGTGTATGAGTCAGCCATTAAAGAAATTACACAAATCATTCACGACCATGGTGGCCAAGTCTATATGGATGGTGCCAACATGAATGCACAAGTTGGACTCACCAATCCAGGTCAGATTGGAGCCGATGTGTGTCACCTCAACTTACACAAAACGTTTGCCATTCCTCATGGTGGTGGAGGTCCTGGTGTTGGTCCTATTTGTGTGGCCGAACAACTTGTGCCTTTTCTTCCAGGAAATCCTGTTATAAAAACTGGAGGAACACAAGCCATTACCTCAATATCAGGTGCTCCTTTTGGCTCTGCTTTGGCTTGCCTCATCTCCTATGGATACATTAAAATGCTTGGAGCAGAAGGGCTAACAAAAGCAACAAAAATTGCCATACTGAATGCAAACTATATCAAAGAACGTCTTGAAGGGTATTACCCAACGCTTTATACAGGAGAACAAGGCCGTGCAGCACACGAGATGATTATTGATTGTCGTTCATTCAAAACCAATGGGATTGAAGTTACAGATATCGCAAAACGACTGATGGATTATGGATTTCATGCGCCAACAGTCTCTTTCCCTGTTGCAGGAACCATGATGATTGAACCCACAGAAAGTGAAAGTAAAGCAGAGATGGATCGGTTTTGTGATGCAATGATTTCTATTCGTCAAGAAATTGACCAAGCCAGTAAGTCGGAAGCAAACAACCCCCTGAAAAACGCTCCGCATACACAGGAAATGATTTGCAGTGATGAATGGGATTTACCCTATTCAAGAACCGCTGCGGCATTCCCTTTAGCATATATAAAAGAAGATAAATTTTGGCCTTCTGTACGTCGTGTAGACGACGCTTATGGCGATCGGAATTTGATATGTACATGCGCCCCAATTGATGAATACGCCGAAGTTTAAACAAAAAAATATGAGCATTCGCATAACAGGAACAGGCAGTTATATACCTGATTTAGTTCAAAAGAATAACGATTTTATTCGTAGTGAATTTTTTACCATTGATGGAGAAGCTATTGATACGCCAACAGACGTTATTGTCGATAAATTTAAAGCCATCACAGGGATTTCAGAACGACGTTATGCCAACCACAAACTTACAGCTTCCGACCTTGGTGCTTTTGCTGGAGAAAAAGCCATTGCAGATGCAAAAATTGACCCTGAGACTTTGGATTATATCATTTGTGCACACAACTTTGGTGATGTCAAACACAACGCCATTCAAAGCGATATTCTTCCATGTTTGGCTGCACGAATAAAACATCTTTTAAAAATAAAAAATCCAAAATGTGTGGCCTATGATATTCTTTTTGGCTGTCCAGGCTGGGTAGAAGGTGTGGTTCAAGCACAAGCATTCATAAAGGCGGGGATGGCAAAGCGTTGTTTGGTTATAGGTGCCGAAACGCTTTCAAGGGTGGTTGATCCCTTTGATCGAGATTCAATGATTTATGCCGATGGTGCTGGCGCAACCATTGTAGAAGCCAGCGAAGACGAAGGCGGAATTATTGCCCACGAATCTGCTTCGTTCACCCATGACGAAGTATATCATTTATTTTTTGGAAATTCAAACAATAAAAGCCAGGACGAAGATGTGCGCTTCATCAAAATGTATGGGCGTAAAATTTATGAATTTGCATTAAATAACGTTCCAAATGCATTGAAAACTTGTTTAGACAAAAGTGGCTATTCTATACAAGATGTCAAGAAAATTTTGATTCATCAAGCCAATGAAAAAATGGATGAAGCCATTGTAAAACGCTTTTATAGACTCTACAAAACTCCTGTACCTGAGGGAATTATGCCCATGACCATTCATAAGCTCGGCAATAGCTCTGTAGCAACAGTACCCACGCTATATGATTTAATTCGAAAGGGCGAGTTGCAAGACCACAACCTCAATAAAGGCGATATTATTATATTTGCAAGCGTAGGCGCTGGTATGCACATCAACGCTATTGTTTATAAATATTAAATGTACGACGATAACTTTCCAACAAAGCGGTATAATTTAACCCTTGATTTTGTAAAACAACATATCAGTAAAAGCGAGAAAATTCTTGATTTGGGTGTTAAAAATCCACTTTCAGAATTATTGAAATCAAATGGCTTTTCTGTTGCCAACACAAATGGCGAAGACCTTGATCTTGATTATTCATGTGTTCAAAATTCGTCTGCAGAAGTGGTTGCTGCTTTTGAAATTTTAGAACACTTGGTTTCACCCTTTTCGATTTTAAAAGAAATCAAAGCCAAAAAATTAATCGCCAGTGTTCCTTTAAATCTTTGGTTTTCAAGTGCCTATAGAAGTAAAACAGATCCGCGAGATCGTCATTTTCATGAATTTGAAGATTGGCAATTTGATTGGTTATTAGAAAAAGCAGGATGGCAAATTATGGCCAGAAAAAAATGGACTAACCCAACTAAAAAAATTGGAATTCGCCCAATATTTAGATACTTTACGCCAAGATATTACATCATCTACGCCGAAAGAAAATGAGGTTTTACGTCATCATACCAGCACACAACGAAGAAGCATACATTAGAGATTGCTTAATTTCATTGGCTGAACAATCACTACCGCCAAAGAAAATCATTGTTATTAATGATCATTCAAGTGACCAAACCCCAACAATTGTTGATGAGCTCAAAACCCTTTATCCATGTATTGATATGGTAAACCATCAATCTTCAGAAAAGCATTTGCCTGGCGAAAAAATAATCACTGCGTTTTATAAAGGATTTGAACAATTAGATGAGGCATACGATGTGGTTTGTAAATTTGATGCGGATTTAATTTTTCCAAAAAATTATTTAGAGACACTTGCAAAGCATTACAGAAACGATCCAAAACTTGGCCTTATTGCAGGGCACTGCTACATTGAAAAAAACAAGCAATGGATTTTAGAAAATTTAACCTCAAACGATCATATCAGAGGCCCATTGAAGGCCTACAGAAAAGCATGTTTTGAGGCCATTGGTGGTCTAAAAAAATCGATGGGTTGGGACACTATAGACGAACTTGTTGCGCTGTACAATGGATGGTCTTTTCGAACAGATGACACATTACATGTAAAACATATGAAACCCACAGGATCAACCTACAACAAAAGCGCAAAACACTATCAAGGTATAGCGCTCTACAAAATGCGTAATGGGTTTGTTTTGGCCTTTTTATCGGCCTTAAAATTGGCCTACAAAAAAAGAAAAATGCGTCTTTTTTTGGATTATTTGATGGGCTATTTGAAAGCGTGGCGCGAAAAAATGCCTTTTATTGTTTCTGCCGATGAAGGAGCTTTTATAAGAGCGTACCGCTGGAAAAAAATTAGAACATTAATCTTTCGTTTCTAAGATTCAATCTTAATCATCCAATTCAATTCGTCCGGAACTACTCCTGCACGAACGCCATTTAGTGTATCCAAAACCATTTGTCCAACTGGACTTTCATCAGAAACATGAATAGTTGTGTCTTTGTACCCAATATCCTGAATCATTGCAATCCCAACGGCTGTACCCGTCCCAAAAGCTTCCTCTAACGTGCCTTTGTTTGAGGCCTCAATAATTTCATCAATCGTGATTGATCGTTCTATAACTTCGTACCCTTTGTGACGCAAGAGCTCAATGACACTCATTCTTGTAATCCCTGCCAAAATAGAACCGTCTAAATTTGGGGTAATGATTTTACCCCCTATTTTAAAGAAAATATTCATGGTTCCTACTTCTTGAATCGTTTTAAAATGTTGCGCATCTAACCATAAAACTTGATCGTACCCCCTTGCTTTTGCGTCTTCTGTAGGCAAAATTGCAGCTGCATAATTCCCCGCAGCTTTGGCCTCGCCAGTACCACCATGAGCCGCACGTATATAGTTGGTTTCTGCGTACAAGCGTATTCTTTTGTTATAAATTGGATTGGAGGGCGAAGCCATGATGATAAATTTGTATCGAGTGGCTGCTCTCATTCCGATAAAGGCCTCATCAGCGTACATAAAAGGGCGAAGATACAATGCACTTCCTTGTTGTGGTGGTATCCATTTTTTATCTAAATCGACCAAGGTTTTAAGCGCATCGACAAAAAGTTGTTCTGAAAATTCGGGCATACCCAGTCTTCGTGCGCTAAAATTTAATCGTTTTGCATTTTGCTCAGGACGAAATAGCATAGGGGTTCCATGGGTATCTAATGTTGCTTTCATTCCTTCAAAAATGGCTTGACCATAGTGCAACGCCATGGCTGCAGGATGTGTAGGAATCAGCCCCATAGGAATGATTTTGGGGGCTTGCCAAGCTCCATTTTCGAAGGCACATACAAACATATGGTCTGTAAAAGTTCTTCCCAGAGGAATGTCATTAAAATCTAAATCTTTGATTTTAGATTCTTTTATTTTTTCGATGTGTATTGGGGTGCTCATTAATTTTAATTTATGGCTTAATGAATTTTTTTAGTTGCATTTTGGTAAAAGGACTAAGCGCAAGTTCGCCACTAATTTTGGCACGTTGTTTCAGTAATTCATCCCAATGATCGGTATCTTCCCATTGAATTTTTTTAAATTCTGATAATGCCTTAGGGTTGCAACTTGCCAGTTGATTGGCTAAATTAGAAACTTGTGTGTTTAGGTCATCGTTGGATTCAAAAACAGCGGCAAAAAGGCCTTTTTCTCTAGCCCATTTTGCAGAGAAAAAAGTTTGTGGATTAAGTGTTAGCTGTGTCACAACAGAAGGTCCTAGTTTTCTTTTTAGTGCCGGCTCAATTACGAAAGGGCCAATACCAATACTCAACTCACTGAGCTTTATGGAGGCAAATTCACTTGCCAAACAAATATCTACTGCGGCGGCCAAACCTACACCACCACCTACGGCCTTCCCCTGAACACTGCCAATAATAATCTTTGGATTATTGCGCAGAGCATTAATGACATTGGCAAAGCCCATAAAAAAAGTTTCCCCTTCTGCAGTGGTCGAAATCGCCGCTAAATCTTCAAAACTTGCTCCTGCACAAAATGTACGATCCCCCCCACTTTTCAACACCAAAACGTGCACATCATCATCTTTACCAGCTTGAGTGATTGTAGTGCTCAACTCCGAAAGCATTTGCAACGGTAGTGCATTGTGGGTAGGATTATAAAATTCAATATACCCAACCTGTTGTGTTTTCGTATATTTTACATACGGATTTTGAGCCATCTCTTTTAAATTTTCATTAGCTAATATACTCCAATTTTAAGAATTGAATACCAAAAACCGATACATTACACATCTGAGAGAATGAAAAAATCTAAGCTATTAGGGCCTCAACTTGCGCTAAAGCTTCAGGGATACCTGCGGGATTTTTCCCTCCAGCAGTAGCGAAAAATGGTTGCCCGCCTCCACCGCCTTGAATATATTGACCAAGCGTACGAACAATGGCACCAGCATTCAAATCTCTAGAAGCAACTGTAGCTTTAGAAACATAACATGACAATAACGCTTTACCATTTTGCTCTGATGCAAAAACCAAAACGGCATTGTCAAATTTTTGACCAAGCTCAAAAGAAATATCTTTTAAACCAGCAGCATCCAAATCAAGTTGTTTGGCTAAAAAATTTAACCCATTGACTGATTTTATTTCGGTCAATAATTGGGCTTTGACATTTTTCGCTTTTTCCTTCAATAGCTGTTCAATTTGTTTTCTTAACTGATTGTTTTCAGCTTTGAGGTCCGTTACGGCTTTTACAGGATCTGCAGCATTATTAAGTGCATTTTTTATAAGCTTAAATCGTTGATTGTTTTCACCAAAATAGTCTTTCACAGCATCATTTGTGATGGCCTCAATGCGCCGAATTCCAGACGCAACAGCGCTTTCAGAAGTAATTTTGAAATGCCATATATCAGCCGTGTTTTTTACGTGGGTACCCCCACACAACTCGATGGAATTTCCAAAGCGTACGGTACGCACAACATCACCATATTTTTCGCCAAACAATGCTATAGCACCATCAGCAACAGCTTGTGTCATAGGCACTGCACGTTGTTCCTCTAATGATAAGCGTCCTTCTATTCTTGCATTGACAAAGTTTTCAACTTCCTGAAGTTCTTCATTGGTCATTTTTGAAAAATGCGAAAAATCAAAACGCAAGTATTTCGAATGTACCGCACTGCCTTTTTGCTCGACATGTGTTCCCAAAATTTCGCGCAAAGCTTGATGCAACAAATGGGTTGCTGTATGGTTACATTCTATCCTAAAACGCTGCTTGGCGTCGACTACAGCAGTAAAAGAATCCGTAAGATTTTTGGGTAAATTTTTTGTGATATGTATGGCTACATTATTTTCTTTTTTAGTGTCGAGAATATAAACCACATCACCATTAGCTGCTTCCAAATAACCCTTATCACCAACCTGTCCTCCACCTTCAGCATAAAATGGTGTAAGGTTAAAAACCAATTGGTACTGTGTCCCATTTTTAGAAGATATTTCTTTGCGGTAACGCACAAGCTTTACTTTTGTTTGAAGCGTTTCGTAACCAATAAACTCTTGTTCATCGTCTTCGTGAAGAATTGTCCAATCTTCGGTAGATACTTCACTTGCCGCACGAGATCTACTTTTTTGTTTTTCAAGTTGCGCTTCAAATCCAGATTGATCTAAATGCATATCTTTTTCTTGGAGAATAAGTGCTGTTAAATCGACAGGAAATCCGTAGGTGTCGTATAATTCAAAAGCTTTATCACCTGAAACGGTATCGCCTTCTGTGGTATTGATAATACGCTCTAACAACAATAGTCCTTGATCTAAGGTTTTAAGAAATGACGATTCTTCTTCCTTTATGACATTTTGAATCAATTGCTTTTGTGCAATGAGTTCAGGGAATGTTTCCCCCATTTTTTTGACAAGTACATTGACCAAGCGATGCATAAAAGGTTCTTTTTTGTTTAAAAAAGTAAACCCATAGCGCACTGCACGTCTCAAAATACGTCGGATTACATATCCTGCGCCCGTATTTGATGGCAATTGACCATCAGCAATGGAAAAGGCCACAGTACGGACATGATCTGCGATGACACGGATGGCGATATCATGTTGTTCATTTTGTCCATAGTCTATACCTGAAATGGTTTCAATTTCCCTAATAATGGGCGTAAAAACGTCCGTGTCGTAATTTGACTTTACCCCTTGAAGTACCATACACAGGCGTTCGAAGCCCATCCCTGTATCAACATGTTTTTGAGGAAGACTTTCCAAAACACAATTGGCTTTTCTGTTGTATTCCATAAAAACTAAATTCCAAATTTCCACCACATGCGGATGGTCTTTGTTGACCAACTCATGACCAGGAATTTCGGCTTTTTCTTCTGCACTTCTTAAGTCGACATGAATTTCACTTGAAGGGCCACAAGGTCCTTGTTCGCCCATTTCCCAAAAATTGTCTTTTTTATTGCCCATCAGAATACGATCCTCTGCAACAATTTCTTTCCAAATGGAAAACGCCTCGTTGTCCATTTCTGTTTTATCATTCTTATCCCCCTCAAAAACAGTAACATACAAGATGTTTTTATCAATTTTATAAACTTCGGTGAGCAATTCCCAAGCCCAAGCTATGGCTTCTTTTTTAAAATAATCCCCGAAACTCCAATTTCCCAGCATCTCAAAAAGGGTATGGTGGTAGGTATCATAGCCCACTTCTTCCAAATCGTTGTGTTTTCCGGAGACCCGCAAACATTTTTGCGTATCGGCAATGCGCTTGCTTGGGGGTTGCCCATTGCCGATAAAATATTCTTTAAATGGTGCCATTCCTGAATTTACAAACATCAATGTAGGGTCGTCTTTGACCACCATTGGCGCAGAAGGTAAAATAGCATGTTGCTTGTCTTCAAAAAACTTTAGAAAGTTGGCTCTTATATCTTGAGATTTCATGTACTGTGTTAACCTTTTTGAAATAATTTGATTTTGCTCTAAAAACAAATTATATTTGTTATCTGAAGGAGTGTATCATTTGACACATCCTTAATACCAGAACAAAAATAGAACTTTTTAGGCAATGTCTAACGTAAAATATTATTACGATCCTGAAACCCTCTCGTACCGCAAGATTACGAGTGATAAAAAGACAAAGGCAAAATTTGCCATAGGGTTCTTAGTTGCATCTGCTCTTTTTGGTTTTTTTGTGGTCTTTATTGGGAGTCATTATTTTGAATCCCCAAAAGAAAAAATCCTGAACCGAGAGCTTCAAAACATGGAACTTCAATACACCCTACTGAATCAAAAAATGGAGGAAATTGAAAATGTTTTGGGAAACATAGAAGAACGAGACAATTCCATATACCGCCTCTATTTTGAAGCCAACCCCATCCCAAATGCCCAACGTACACAAGGGTTTGGTGGCGTCAATCGCTACAAAAAATTTGATGGTTTTGAAAATTCAGATTTAATTGCTGAGGCCAATAAACGCGTTGATGTGCTTCAAAAACGACTTGTGATTCAATCTAAATCTCTCGATGAAATCACTGAACTAGCA